>CAKTUU010000011.1 GCA_934621505.1 uncultured Clostridia bacterium | reverse complement strand
GCCAAAAATACCAATCAGGCGGGCGAACTGGACTTTACCTATTATAACGCCGTTTATACGGTGGAAAACGCCCTGGCTAAGGTCAAGGATGAAAAGGGCATGAAGCGGGTGGAGCGCTTTTTGCGGCAGGAGGTTTGCCCGGAATGCGGAGGAACCCGGCTGTGTCAGGCGGCGCGCTGGCCCATGGTGCATGGGCTGACGCTGGATCAGGCCTGCCAGAGGACGCTGGATGAGCTGACGGACTGGGTGCGGGCCGTGCCGGGCACTTTGCCGCAGGCCATGCGGCCAATGGCGCAAAGCATCTGCGATTCCTTTCTGACCGCGGCGAAACGGCTGATGGATTTGGGCCTTGGATACCTGTCGCTGGACCGGGCGGCCAGCACCCTGTCCACCGGCGAGCGGCAACGGATGCAGCTGGCCCGCGCTGTGCGCAACCGCACCACCGGCGTGCTGTATGTGCTGGACGAGCCGTCCATCGGCCTGCACCCCTCCAATATCGCGGGGCTGACCGGGGTGATGCGGGATCTGGTGGGGGACGGCAATTCTGTGATTCTGGTGGACCATGACACGCAGATTTTGAAAGAAGCGGACTGGATGATTGAAATGGGGCCGCAGGCAGGAGCGGGCGGCGGGCATGTAATGGCCCAGGGCACCATTGAGCAGATTCAGCATAACCCGGCGTCCCAAATCGGTCCGTTCCTGTCCGAAAAAGCCCGGCGGCGGGTCCGTCCGGCGCTGAATCCCGACGCGCTTTTTGCCCGGGGCGGCATCCATCTGGAAACGGATCGGATTCATACCGTCAAGCCGCTGAAGGCGGACTTTCCCAAGGGGCGGCTGACTGTGGTGACCGGCGTGTCCGGCTCCGGCAAAACCACGCTGGTGCTGGAAAGTCTGGCCCCCGCTTTGGACGCGGCGACCAAAGGCGAAAAGCTCCCGTCCCATGTTAAAACCGTGCTGGCCCCCGGCATCAGCCATGTAAAGCTGATTGACGCAACGCCCATCGGCATGAACGTGCGGTCCACGGTGGCCACTTATGCCAATGTGCATGACGAATTGCGCAAAGCCTATGCCCGCAGCTCGGCTGCCAGGGAAAAGGGCTACAAGGCCAGTGATTTTTCCTACAATACGGGCAGTTTGCGCTGCCCCTCCTGCGATGGTACGGGCGTTATCAGCCTGGATGTGCAGTTTTTGCCGGACGTGGAGATTCCCTGCCCGGATTGCCATGGGTCGCGCTACGCCAAAGCCGCGGAGCAGGTTACGCTGACCAATCGGCAGGGACAGGTCTGCTCGCTTCCACAGCTGATGGACATGGATATTCAGTCCGCCATTGCATTTTGCGGCGATATGAAGGCTGTCGCGCAAAGATTACAGGTATTACAGGATTTGGGCCTGGGCTATCTGACCCTGGGCGAGGAAACCCCCAGCCTGTCCGGTGGGGAGGCCCAGCGGCTGAAGCTGGCCGGGGAGCTGGGCAAAACCCAGGAGGATTCCGTCTTTCTGTTTGACGAACCCAGCATCGGCCTGCATCCGTTGGATGTGCAGGTGCTGCTGAAGGTGTTTCAAACCCTGATTGACCATGGTGCGACGGTGATTGTGATTGAGCATGACCTGGACATCATTCGCAACGCGGATTATGTGATTGATATGGGTCCCGGAGGCGGTCAGGCCGGGGGAACCATTGTTGCCTGCGGCACCCCGGAGCAGCTGGCGTGCAACGCGGCCAGCGTTACCGGCAGATATCTGTAATGAAAAAAAGGCCCAGATCCAATAGGAGACTGGGCACAGGCCGTCAAAAAAGCTCGCCAGAGGACGATCTTTTCTGACGGGACGCGCTCTTTGCCTACTCGCCTGCGGCTCGCCGGGCGGCAAAGAGCGTAAGGAAAGCCTTGCTGCGCAAGGCAGCCGAAACCGACGTACACGCCGCCGGTTTCGGAACCAAAATCGGAGGGCTGCGGCCCTCCGATACCTCCCAGGGGTTTTTCGACAGTCTGGGCCCAGCTCCAATAGGAGGCTGGGCTCAAACTGAAAACCTTTTCCGGAAATTGCCAGAGGGGCTGGGGTCCCTCTGACTGAAACCGTTTCTTTGCTGGGCGCGTGGCTGGGTTATTCGGCAAATTCAATGCCCTGCAGCAGCGAATAGCAGAAGGCCTCGTCCTCCTCCGTCAGGGGCGTAAAGTCGGGGCGGCTTTGCATCAGCTCTACAAAATAGCCCTTGTAAATGGTAAACAGCGAGTCAATGTCGTCCGCCTGGTTGGAACAAACATGAATGTACTGGTTTCCATCCGGCGTGGTGTCTACGGTAAAGGTGGGAGCCTCGTACTGCATACCGGCGGTTTCCATCAGGTCGGCACGTTCTTCTTCGGACAAATCCGCCATGGAACGGCCCGCGTACAGCTCCGACGGCATCATGGAGATGACCACATCCGCATGCTCGGCGCTGACCACCGTTACGCGGGCTGTACCGGCAGGCATATCCTGCTCAAACTGCAAATCCACAGCTTCGGACGTTTCCAGGGTAATGGTCAGGCCGGTATCATCCAGCTTCAGCAGCGTATAGCTTTCCGCCAGCCCGGCCATGGGCGGCACGCACAGCAGCATAGCGGACAGAACCAAAGCAATCAAACGTTTCATCATGGTTGTTACCTCCAATGAATCTGTTATTTCTGGCTTAAGAAGTTGCGCATCATGAAGCCGCATACGCCCTGTTCTTCATCGTAAACCTGGCACCAGCTGCGGGTCTCCGCCAGCACCAGCAGGGTGTCGCCCGCATGGTACACAGCTTCCACAGCGGCGGTTTTGCTGGGCATCCAGCGCATGTTCACATAGCCGGAAGGGGTGGAGGGATTCACATAAGCCACATAATGCACCCGCTGGAAGGATTTAAAGGATTCGCTGCTTCCGCTGGAGGAGGAACCGCCGCCGCTGGAGGAAGGCTTGTCCCAGCTGAGGTAGCGGGTCATGCAGTAGCCATAGTAGCCGTTGTAGCGTACATAGGCCCAGTAGTCGCTTTCCAGAAACTCAATCACCTCAACCTTGGCCCCGTAGGGAATAAAGGTCATAATCTCGGCGGACGTGCTGTAATCCTCGCGCATGTTCAGGCTTTTGCCGTTGGCGGTTTTGACATACATGTAGCTGGAACCAAGCGCACACGCGGGAAGAAGCAGGGTGAGCATACACAGCAGCGCCGCTGCACGGATGAGACGGTTTTTCATGAAGGAATCCTCCTTTACCTCTTGTTACAGGCATTATAACCGATTTTTGGATGGGAAGCAATACATTGGTGGGCGTACCATTTGTAAAAGAATCAGGGCTGATTGGTATCCAGCAGATAACGGTCCCAGGCGTTAATGATGGTGGTGCCGTCCCGCTGCTGCCTGCGGGGAATGGACATGCCGTAATTCATATGCACATGCCCATGAACCATGTACCTGGGATGGTAGGTGTCCAGCAGCTGTACAAAGGACTCAAAGCCCCGGTGAGCCCGGTCCTCGGCGTCGCCGTAGCCCCTGGCGGGGGCGTGGGTCAGCAGCAGATCCACTCCGCCGGCACGCTGAATCTGCCATTTTAATTTTTTGATGCGCCGCTGCATCTGCTCCTCGGTGTACTGATGCTTGTTGCCATTGTACATGGGGCTGCCGCCCAGGCCCAGTATGCGCAGGCCGCCTATGGTTACCAGCTTGTCGTCAATGCAGTCGCACCCCTCCGGAGGCTGTATGGCGTAATTGCAGTCGTGATTTCCATGTACATACAGCAGTGGCACGGAGGACATGGTTACCAGAAAGGACAGGTAGCTGGCCTTCAGGTCGCCGCAGGACAAAATCAGATCGATGCCGTCCAGCCTGCCCGGTTCGTAATGATCCCACAGGTAGGCGCTTTCTTTATCGGCAAGCAGCAGTATTTTCATAGCAGGATTCCATCCTTTTCTACGGGCAGTTCGTCCCGGTAAATGCCCTGCAGGCGCACAATGGACCGGGCCATGGGCAGCAATTCGTCATAGGCGGGAATAGACCCGTCCACATAGTCGCACAGCCAGTTCATGTGCAGCAGCTCCTCGGCGGAGAAGAAGTGGGAGCCTTCGCTTTTGAGGGTTCCGTCCTGCGCGCGGATAAAGCGGTGGAAGGGTAAAATCGCGCCGTCGATAACGGCCCGGCGCAGCATTTGCGCCAGTTGGCGCACGCCCTCCGGCAATTTTTCAGACAAATGCACACCCACCACGCCGCTGCTCATGCCCCACCAGTAGTTAACGGCCTTGGCGCTGTCGTCGGCCTCCTCCCAGCCGCCATGCAGCAGGCTGGCCACCAGCTTGACGTAAAAGTTTCCCCAATTCCAATAGGGAGACGACAGGGAAAGCAGCCTGCCGTCCGGCTGAAGCTGACACAGGCCCCAGGTATCCTCCGACTGGGCGGGGCCGGGAACGTCCCGGTTGGAAATGATATCCACCCCGGCGTCCAAAAGCTCCTGAATGGGGTCGGCGGACACACAGGACCATTTCAGCAGCACGCGGGCGTTGGGATTGGTCAGCCTAGCCCCAAGGGCAAAGGCGTTAATGCCCGCGGGCACGCCAAAAATGGGATTTGACGCGATGTAACCGATGGTGTCGTTTTTGCACATGGCCCCGGCAATGGCGCCCGAGATGAATTTGCCCTCGTAAATGCGGCTGTAATAGGTGCGCACGCCCGGATAGGGCATGGATACGGAGCAGTTTAAAATATGCACGTCCCGGTGCTTCACGGCGATTTTGCGGCAGGCGGCAATGAGGGGGGCGGTGGTGGTAAACAGCACCTGAGCCCCTTCCGCGATGGCCTGTTCCATAACGGCTTCCGCGTCGCCGTTTGGGGGAATCAGGTAGGTGCGGCACGCCACCTCCTTGGGGAAAGCGCTTTCCAGGTACTGACGGCCCCGGTCGTGCCCGCTGATCCAGGTGCTTTCCTCCGGGGTGTATTCGTTAATAAACGCCACATTCAAATGGCTGGGCAGCCAAAGCCGGTTCAGCAGGCCCACGTTGGCTTCCTGGGGGGCGGTGCTTACCTCAATGGAATCGGGCTGGCGAACGGCCTGCACCTCCGGCCAGATCGCGGTCAGGGTGCGAACCAGCTCGGCGGGGGTGGCGTTTAGCAGCTGGTCCATGGAGTAGACCTGCAGCCATACCAGCATGGCGTCGCAGATTTCCTCAAACGCCTCCGGATGGGTCAGCCGCAGGGCCGCCTCCCGAAAGCGGATATAGGCCAGGCTGAACTGACTGCGTTCCTCCACCGTCCAGACGTGGTCCGCATCGTACCCCAGCAGCGCCTGCAATTTGGCATAGCTGCCGGGCTGGCTGAACAGCATCCAGTAGGTGCCGCTTTTTTGAAAAAAGTCCATAAACTCGTAATAAACCTGAATGGCGGTATCCCGGGTGCGCACGGGCACCAGCCGGGTCACATGGGCGCTGATGGTGGGGGAGTCAAAGCTCTTGGATACGCTGACCCGCTTGTTGCCCTCCTGCACATAAAAGCGCCCCAGATATTCGCAGCAGGTCACAGCGTCCCGGATGCCGCTGTTCAGGGCGCTTTCACACAGGTTGATCCATTTGCTGGCAAATTCGGTTTCCGAGGATAGAAGGGGCATGAAGTTTGCGGCGAAGGCGCTGCGCCGCCCCGCGTATCGGGTGCCCACAATCCGTTCAGCCGGAATATCCAGAATGCCCAAATCCACCCGCCGGGCAACCATGGAATCGTCCAGAATTTCATCCAGCACATGGGGATAGGGGTACAGGCCCCGGTGAACCAGATCCCGGTAGCATTTCTGGCCTGCCTTCAGGGCTTGTTGGTATTGGGTGATCGCTTCCTGCCGGCTCACGCAAATCTCTCCTTTTACTCAAGCATATCCAGGAACGCGGCTTCGTCAATGACGGGAATGCCAAGGCTTTGGGCTTTGGTCAGCTTGCTGCCCGCCTTTTCCCCGGCCAGCACAAAGGCGGTTTTTTTGCTGACGCTGGCGGACGGCTTGCCACCGTGCCGGGCAATCAGCTTTTCCGCCTCCTCCCGGGTCAGAGTGGGCAGGGTGCCCGTTACCACAATGGTTTTGCCGCTTAGCGCATCGGAAAGGGCGTTGCTTTCATGCTCCGGATGCACGCCCGCCGCCAGCAGGCGTTCCACCATTTCCCGGTTTTCCGCGAAGCTGAAAAATTCCACCACGCTGGCGGCCACAATATCGCCCACATCCGGAATGGCGGTCAGCTCCTCCTGAGTCGCCTGCTCCACCGCCTCCAGACTGCCGAAATGCTCCGCCAGATCCCGTGCGGTTTTGCGGCCTACGTTGGGAATGCCAATGGCAAACAGAAATGCGTCCAGGGTGCAGTGACGGCTTTTGTCCAGCGCGGCCACCAGATTTTCCGCCCGCTTTTGCTGAAAACCGTCCAGAACAAGCAAATCGTTAACCGTCAGCTTATACAGGTCGGCGCAGTCCCGCACCCCCAAAGCGTCGTACAGAAGCTCGGCGGTTTTGTCGGAAAACGTATCGATGTCCATGGCGTTGCGTCCGGCAAAATGGGCAAGCCGGGCCACGGCCTGGGGCTTGCAGGTGCGCCGGTTCAGACAGAACAGGTTCGCGCCCCGTTCCACAAGGGGCTGTCCGCAGGCGGGGCAGTGAGTGGGGGGCAGAATAGGCTTTTCATTGGGCGACGCTTCGCCCACCCGGCCGGTAATTTCGGGTATGACGTCGTTGCTGCGGCGAATCCATACCTCGCAGCCGATCGTCACTTTTTTGCGCTGAATATCGCCGTAATTGTTCAGGGTGGCCCGCTTGACGGTAACGCCGCCGATTTCGCTGGGGGTCAGGTGGGCCAGCGGGGTCAGCTTGCCGGTGCGGCCCAGTTCCCAGGTAACGTCCAGCAGGGTGGCCACGTTTTCCTCAGCGGCAAATTTATAGGCCACGGCCCAGCGGGGAAATTTTTCCGTATTGCCCATGGCGCGGCGCGTAGCCAGGTCGCATACCTTCACCACCGCGCCGTCGATCAAAAAGTCCAGCGATTCCCGC
Organism: uncultured Clostridia bacterium; assembly: GCA_934621505.1. Classification (GTDB taxonomy): domain Bacteria; phylum Bacillota; class Clostridia; order Christensenellales; family Aristaeellaceae; genus Limiplasma. The sequence continues at coordinate 51,539 of CAKTUU010000011.1, read as the reverse complement.
TTGGCCTCCACCGCGTCAATGCGGCTGCAGATTTCTTCATAGGTGGCGGCGTGCGCCTCGTAGTGGCTGGTGGGAAAGCCGTTTCCCTCCAAAAAGGCCAGCATCCCGTCCAAATCGTCATAGGGCGGGTTTTCAATGGTGCCAATCTGGTAAAAGAAAGCGTCCAGCCTGCGCCTGGCGGTTACGGCGGGGTCCAGGTTGCGCAGGGCCCCCGCCGCGGCGTTGCGGGCGTTTTTTAAGGGCTCGTCAGCGGTTTTGTTGTAGGCCTCCAGCGTGCTGAGCCGCATGATGCATTCGCCCTGCACCTCCAAAAGCCCCTGATAGGGAATGGACAGGGGCACGCAGCGAATGGTGCGCGCCTGGGGCAGAATGCCTTCGCCCACCTCGCCGTTTCCGCGGGTGGCGGCCTGCACCAGCTGACCGTCCCGATAGGTCAGGTTAATGGTCAGCCCGTCCAGCTTGTATTCCACCGCGTATTTCAGAGGCGGCAGGGGCTGCTCTCGGCCGTCGTTCAGCTGGGTGTGCAGCTTTTCCGTCCGCCTGAGCCAGTCCAGCAGCTCGCCCTTGCTTTGCACCTTGTCCATGCTCCACAGGCGGCTGATATGCCGGTGCTGCTCAAAATACGGCAGCGGCGGCGCGCCTACCCGAACCGAAGGAGAGTCGGGCAAAACCATACCCGACTCCCTTTCCAGCGCCAGCAGCGTATTGTATTTTTGATCCCACTCGGCGTCGCTCATGGGGCTGCTGCCAAGGGTGTAATAAAGAACGGACGCGCGGTTGAGTTCGTCCACCAGGGCGCGCATTTGCTGGTTCTTCATATTACTCATTCACCTTTACGATTGGCGCGATGGCCAACACAAATTCCTTTTGTCCATAGGCCACAAAGCTGATGACAATGCGTGCGTCGCTTCCGCTGCCCCGAATTTCCTCCACATTGCCCTCGCCAAACTTGCGGTGCATGACCCGGTCGCCCGGCTGAAACAGCGAGGCAACGGCGCTTTGGGGTACGCTGGCGGCGGCGGATGGGGTAAAGCCCTTTTGCAGCCCGGCGATGCCCAGGGCTTTCTGCCCTGCGCCCAGACCGTGACCGCCCTCCATAAAGCTGCGGCGGGGAGCCCGCTTGGGGACGGGATGCTGGTAGCTTTCCATTACGCCGGGGAAGTTGCGTTCCCGCTTGCTGATCCACCGGTCATCCAGAAGACGGCTGGGAATTTCTTTCAGGAAGCGGCTGGGCGCATTATAATTGACCTGATTGTACAGCATACGCTGTGCGGCGTAGCTCAGGGACAGCTGCTGGCGGGCACGGGTAATGGCCACATAGCACAGGCGGCGTTCCTCCTCCAGCTTTTCCGGGTCCTGAATGCTGCGCCCGCTGGGGAACACACCTTCCTCCATACCGGCAATAAACACGATGGGAAATTCCAGCCCCTTGGCGCTGTGAATGGTCATCAGGGTGACGGCGTTGGGGCCAAACTCCGCGTTGTCCAGATCGGACACCAAAGCCACGTTTTCCAGATAATCCTCCAGGCTGGGATTTTCGGCCCCCGATTCATATTCGCTGACAGCGCCCAAAAATTCCTGAATGTTTTCCAGACGGTCCTTGCCCTCGTCGGACTGGTCCCGCTCGTACTGGGCCTTCAGGCCGGTTTTTTCCAGCAGGCAGGTTACAAATTCGCTGACGCCCATGTCCTCCCGGGACAAAACCAGTTCGTTCATCAGTTCGCCAAATTCCAGCACGCATTTGCGGGGACGGGCGGACAGGGTGTCCGGCACATCCACCAGGGCGCTGTACAGCGGCATTTCCTTTTTGGCGGCGTACCGGACCAGTTCGCCGATGGTGCTGTCGCCAATGGCCCGCTTGGGCTGGTTGATGATGCGCCGCAGGCTTACATCGTCCGACGGGTTGACCACGCAGCGCAGGTAGGCCACAATGTCCTTGACCTCCTTGCGGTCGTAGAAGCGCACGCCGCCGTAAATGCGGTAGGGAATCCCGGCGCGTACCAGCATTTCTTCCAAAACGCGGCTTTGCACGTTGGAACGGTATAAAATGGCCATGTCGCCGTATTTGGTGCCCGCCAGCTGCTTTTGACGAATGCGGTCGCAAATCCAGGCGGCTTCCTCCCGTTCGTCCCCGGCGCAGAACAGGCTGATGGGATCCCCGGCAGGGCTTTCCGTCCAGAGAGATTTTTCCATACGGCCCTCGTTGTGCGCGATGACCTGATTGGCCGCGTCCAAAATGTTGGCGGTGCTGCGGTAATTCTGTTCCAGCTTGATGACGGCAGCGTCCGGGTAATCCTTTTCAAAGTCCAGAATATTGCGGATATCCGCGCCCCGCCAGCCGTAAATGCTCTGGTCGTCGTCGCCCACCACGCACAGGTTGCGGCTTTTCTGGGTCAGCAGCTTCACCAGACTGTACTGGGCAAAATTGGTGTCCTGGTATTCGTCCACATGCACATAGCGGAACTTGTCCCGGTAGCTTTCCAGGACCGGCGGATGGTCGGCAAACAATTCCAGGGTGCGCACCAGCAGGTCGTCAAAGTCCAGGGCGTTGCCGTGGCGCAGCTTATGCTCGTAGGCTACATACAGGTCGTGAAACTGCTGGCTGCGAAAATCCCTGGGAGACTGCTGAAACCATTCGTCCGGGCCCAGCAGGCGGTTTTTGGCATCGCTGATTTTGCTTTTGGCCTCCCGCATGCTCAGCTGTTTATCGTCAATGCCAAGCTGCTTGTACAGTTCCTTCAGCACGCTGGTCTGGTCGTCCTCGTCGTAAATGGTAAAGGAGCGGGTATAGCCCAGCTTTTCAATATCCCGGCGCAAAATTCTGGCGCACATGGCGTGAAAGGTGCTGACCCATACGTCGTCCGCCGCTTCGCCCACCAGCGCGCTGACGCGCTCGCGCATTTCCTTGGCCGCTTTATTGGTAAAGGTAATAGCCAGAATATGCCAGGGCTGCACGCCGTGATCGATCAAATTGGCGATGCGGTAGGTCAGGGCGCGGGTTTTGCCGCTGCCCGCTCCGGCCAGAATCAGCACCGGACCTTCCAGCGTTTCCGCCGCCTTGCGTTGTTCCAGATTCAAACCTTCCAAATTCATAGTTGCCTCTACTTCTCCTTATGTACTTCCGGCTCAATGCGGCTAAGAATCAGGTTATATCCATCCGCACCATATTGCAGGGAACGGTTTACGCGGCCGATGGTGGTGGTGGACGCCCCGGTTTGGCGGACGATTTCCTGGTAGGTCGCCTTGCCGCGGAGCATGACCGCCACCTCCAGCCGCTGGGTAATGGCCTTCATTTCCTGAATGGTCAGCACATCCTCCAAAAAGCGGTACGCTTCCTCGGGTGTTTCTAAGGATAGCAGCGAACGGACCAGCAGATCGGTCTGGTCATTCTGGTATCTGGGCGTAAACACGTTTCCAGCTCCTTTGGTTTACAGTGCAAAACCTTGCCTGCTATCAGTATACCACATTTTTGGAAAGAAGAAAAGCCAAAAACCGCCCCGCGCCTTACCTGGGCTTTTTGCCAAACAGGCCGCCGGTCATCTCGCGGAAGCTGCGGCCCCATTTGCCCATCGCGCCGTTGCCGCCGGTGGACAGCAGGGCGAACAGTCCAAGACCCAGGACCAGCGCCACAAGCAGCCAGATAGCCCAGGAGGCCCCGGTGTTGTCCTTGTCCGCCCCTTCCGTGGTTTGGGCTGCCTTTCCGTTTGTATCGCTGACGCCGGCCGACCCGGTCACGCCGCCGTACAGGGCTTTAAAAACCACCTGGCTCATGGGGCCTGCGGAGGCCAGCACCCGTTCCTTGGACAGGGTGTGGGTGCCAAATTCCAGCAGCACGCTGCGGGGCGCAAGGTCCTGATTGTAGGTTCCCTTGCCCATGTAGATGTCCTTAATCAGCCCCGGATAGATTTTATCGCCTACGGCCTTGATCTGCTTGGCAAAGCTCAGGTTCGCGTCCCTGTTCTGGTTGCCCTTGCCCACCAGCAGGCGCACCTTGCTCATTTTTTCATTGCCGATGGTAACGGCGTATTCATCCGGGTCCGGAATGCCGTCCCGGTGCAGGTCAAAGATAGCGTCCGGCGCGCTTTTCAGCAGGGAGACGGCGGTCTGTCTGCTGCGGCGGTAGGCTCCCGCGTCGTGGGGATGGTGGGTCTCCTCGCTGCGCTCCACCGTCACGCCCAGGTCCTCCAGCTTTTGGCCGAAGGCTTTGGCAACATCGTAAATACCGCCTCTTTTTTCGCTGCTTTGGGTGCCGTCGCCCTTGATATAGCTTTCATCGCTGTGGGTGCAGTACAGGGCGATTTTTCGCTGGGCCATGGCGCTGACGGGCTGGCTGGCCTGCATATCCAGCCAGGAAACGTCCGGCAGATCAGCCGTGCCCAGGTATTCCGCCGCCGCCGTGTGGTTGGCTTCGTCTACGGATACAATGCGGTAGTGCCGGTTGTCTCCGCTGATGTATTCGTCCCCCTGCTCGCAGGGGCCGCAGTACCAGGTCAGGGTCTGGCCGTCGGAGTCGGTAATCTGGTACACATCGTCGCTATCCGCCAGGGCGCACAGCGGCAGGAGACAGCAAAGAAGCAACAGCAGCGGCAAAATTTTCTTTTTCATTTTCAATCACTTCTCCTTCTGGTGTTTGACCGGCGTTTGAATGGCGCTGCGCCGGGGCGCGCGGCTTCCCCGGGCGATACGCTCAAACAGTTCGCCCATCAGCTCTGCCAGCACAACGCCAAGAATGCCGCTGATGACGATGGCGTCAAAGATTCCCGCGCCGCCCAGCACTAGCGTCTGGTCAACGCCGCCGGACCAGTTGACGATGGCCGTGGCAATATCCGCCAGCATTACTCCCAGCGCGCCGCAGATGAACGCGCCCCGCCTGGAACGGCCCAGCAGATACGCGACTACGCCCCCGGTGATCCCGTACAGATACATGGGATCAATGGCCATTCGCTCCGGCTCGTCGGGCAGCAGACGGGACAGGGCGTAAACCGCAGCGCCGGTCAGCACCGCGCCGCCGATGGCGCGCCATTTTTCCTTCGGGGTTCCGGCGTGAATCAGCAGATACACGCAAATGCCCAGCGGTATCAGCGCCCCGCCAACGCTTACGGACACCATCCCCAAAGGAATGTTTGGAATAAGCGTGCCCAAAAACATCAGCGCAATCAGCAGCAGCGCCGCCCGGTCGCTGAGGGCCAGCTTGTCCAGCACCCGCTGGGCCACGCCAAAGAATACCAGAATGGCCGCCGCTACCAGAAGAATCATCCCTACGGACATACACACGCATCCTTTCTTTGCAAAACAACTTTCCCGGATAGTCTGTCCCCGAATGGACAAGGCCATTCCCTCCGACTTTTCAACCCTGGATAAATGTGCTATACTGAATGCATAAACGAGAGCTTTGCGGTTGGGTTTGGAGGATGGGCGATGCAAAAAGAGCAAGCGGTTCTGCTGTCGGGAAATGAGGCTGTGGCTCAGGCGGCGTGGGAAGCGGGCGTAAAGGTAGCCTGCGGCAATGTAAAAACAGCGGAAATCATGCAATGCCTGTCCGGTATGAATGTGGCGCTTTTCCCGGAAAAGGAGGATACGGCGGCCTTTGAGACGGCGGCAGCCGGGGCGCGCTGCATTATCTGCCTGGAAAACGAAAAGGGGTACGAGAACCATGCGGCCGACGCGGCACGGCCGGGCGCAAATGCCGGCAGAGTAGTGGTTTGCGCGGATGACTTTGCCGGGCGGAAACTGCCGGTTCTGGAACCGGCGGACAGCGCCGAATGCCTGTCCTTTACCAAGCTGGCTTTTGAGGTGAGCGAACGGCTGAACACGCCGGTTTTGCTTCGGCTTACGGCAAATGTCGCCCACACGCGAAGCGCCGTCTTTCCCGGCCCGAGCGATGAAGCGGAATGGAAAGAAACGGCGGAACTTGAGACGGTCGCAAACCGCCTGCCGGTTAACCGAACGGAAATGCGGGAAACCTCCATGGGCGTTGTTGTCAGCGGCAGCTGCTATTCGTATGTGCGGGAAGCAATGCCCAACGCCAGCGCTTTGAAGGTGGGAATGGTCTATCCGCCGCCGATGAACCTGATTCGTGAGTTTGCGCAAAAGGTGGACCGGCTGATGGTGGTGGAGCGGGGGAATAGCCGGCTGGGCAGCCAGATCAGGGCCGCGGACATTCCCTGCCAGACCAGGACAATCGCTGGCGGACACGAGGAATGGATCGTTCCCAGCCTGCGGCAGACGCTGGAAACCTCTTTTGAAAAGGATACGGCCGCGTTCGATCTGGCGATGACGGGAGGCAGCGAGGTTCTGCTGGCCAGCCGCATTTTGGGCAATCTGGCCCTGAAGGCGGGCCGCCATGTAAAAATAGGCGCGGTACGCGGCTGCCTGAAAGACGACAGGGTAACGTTTGTGCGGATGGGGACGCAGGTGCATTCGCCCATCGTGGAGGCGGGGCGGGCGGATGCCTTGCTGGCTTTTGACGGAAAGCAAACCGCCTTTGCCGCCAGCTTTTTAAAGCCGGACGGTGTGTTTATCGCCAACCGGCGGCAGGGCAGCCCCGCCTCTTTGGAGTGCAAAAACGCCGGAGAGGCGGCTCTGGCGCTGTTGGGAAGGCTCAGCAGGCATTTATCCTTCAGCGAGGAAGAATGGCTGCACGAAATTGCCCGGTGCGTTCCCCGCAAAACCTTTCCGGCTTGCACGAAGGCTTTTCGATTTGGACGCTCCGAAATGGATTAAAGAATGGAACAAAACGGCGGACTGTGCTATAATTGCATACGCCTTGCCCGGGCGCGTGCTGCGCACCCCCTTGAAAAACGCGCCGGAAAAATGGGTATGCTAGGCAGGGACGCTGGAATAGGCGCCGCAAGTAAATGAAGAAAGTGTAAGTTGTAGGAATGCTTAGACAGAACCGTGTAGTGATCGATCTGGACGCGATCCGCAGGAATTATCAAATGCTGAAGGATAACGTGCCCGCCGACGTGGCCGTTATGCCGGTCATCAAGGCCAACGCCTATGGTCATGGAATGGTGGAAACCGCCCGCGCTCTGTCCGGGGTAGGGGCAAGCCATTTTGCCGTGGCTCTGCCGGAGGAGGGCATAGACCTGCGCCTTAGCGGCGTGCAGGGCGAAATTCTGGTGCTGGGCGCAGCCATGCCTGTGGCCGCCCCGGACGCGGTGGCCTATCGCCTGACGCAAACTGTGTTTACGCCGGAAATGGTGGCTCTGCTGGAAAAAGAAGCCCAGGCTCAGGGCGGGGAGGCGCTGGTGCATATCAAGCTGGATACGGGCATGAACCGCATCGGCCTGCGCACCCATCAGGAGGCGGAAGCACTGGCGGACGCGCTGAAGGCCGCGCCCCATGTGCGAGCGACAGGAATTTATACCCATTTCGCCGACGCGGACAGCCCCCTGGAGGGCGGTGCGCTGAATGCCTTTACCCGGGCGCAGCTGGAACGCTTTGGGGAATTGCGCGCCCATTTTGACCCCGCTATTCCCGCCCATGTGGCCAACAGCGCCATGAGCCTGCTGGCACCGGAGGCGTATTTTTCCATGATTCGGGAGGGCATTTCGCTGTACGGCTATCCGCCGGTGCAAACCAGCCTGCCCTTCACCCCGGCGCTCAGCTGGCTGACCGAGGTGGTGCATGTAAAGACGGTCCAGCCCGGCGATACCATCGGCTATGGGCGTACCTTTACTGCCGAAAAGGAAATGCGCGTCGCCACCGTGGCCGTGGGCTACGGGGACGGGTATCACCGGGCCTGCTCCAACCGGGGGGCGATGCTGATTCATGGCCGCAGGGCTCCCATTGTAGGCCGGGTGTGCATGGACCAGACCATGGTGGATGTAACGGATATTCCCCAGGTAAAGCCCGGGGATGAAGTGGTGCTGATTGGCAGCCAGGGCGGCGCGCATATCGACGCCGAGCAGCTGGCCGGGTGGGCGGATACCATCAGCTACGAGGTGCTGCTGGCCATTACCGCCCGGGTGCCGCGCCTGTACCTGCACGCAGAGGAGTAACGACAGATGCAAAAGCAAAGCCAAAAACCCCGTGTACAGGAAGTACACAAGCCTACGCTGACAGGCTCCTGGCATGGCAGGGACGCCTGGCGGGCCGCCTTTAAGCAAATGGGCGCTATGGTGCTGATTACCCTTGTTTACCTGCTGACCAGCCTGATCTTTAGCTTTGACAGCCTGGCGGGCCGTATCATCGCCGCTGTGATGATTTTGGGCGTTGTTGGGTATTATCAATATATGCAGGGCATGTCGCTGGGAGCCAGGGACGCCGCCCTGGGCGAGACCCTGTACGCCCGGCAGGCGGAGGGAAAGCCCGTAGCGCCGCAGGACAAGGAAAGGTGCTTTCACCCCGCAAAGGGTTTCCTGATCGCCCTTGCCGGTGCGCTGCCCTTTGTGATCTTTTGCGCGGTGTTTGCCTGCCTGACCCAGGAAGCCACCTACACCCTGGGGGTGCTGCCCTCCTGGACGGAAACAATGCTTCAGGGCGATTTTGGGGACGCGCTGCGCTATTATGAAAATCAGCCGGGCATGCAGGCGCTGGACGTTCTGCGCATCATGGACCGGGCGATGGTGATGCCCTTTATCAACGTGGCGACCTATCTGGGCAATCACGCGGCGCTGGTGGTGGAACGGCTCAGCCCCCTGCTGGTGCTGCCTGCTCCCCTGGCCTACGCGCTGGGCTACGGCCAGGGCATGAACGCCCGGGTGCGGGTTAACACGGCCATTCAGCTGGGCGTGGATAAAAAGAAGCGGAAGGAACGCAGGGCGCGCAGGCAGCGCCAGCGCTCCAATACGCCGAAACGGTTGGTTTAAGCCATGCAGATTATTGCCGGTGAAAGACGGGGAACCAGGCTGTTTGCCCCTCAGGGCATGGACACAAGGCCTACCCAGGCCATGGTAAAGGAATCCCTGTTCAGCATCATTCAGCTGTATGTGCCGGACGCGCGGGTGCTGGATTTGTTTGCGGGCAGCGGCTCTCTGGCGCTGGAGGCCCTGAGCCGCGGCGCGGAGGAAGCCGTGCTGGTGGATTCCAACCGGGAGGCGGCCGCCTGCATCCGCAAAAATGTGGAGAAGCTGCGGTATCAGCAACAGACGCAATTGCTTCAGTGCGACTGGCAGCAGGCCCTGCCCAGAATGGGTCGTCCCTTTGATCTGGTTTTTCTGGACCCGCCGTACCGGATGGAAATTCTGCCGGAATGCTGCCGCAAAATGGCTGACGCCGGGCTGCTGAATGCCGGCTGCATGCTGGTGCTGGAGCATCGCTCCGGACTGGATGCAGACCCTGGCGAAGGCTTTGCCCTATTGAAGGAAAGAACCTACGGCGACACCCAGATTCATTTCTATTTGTTTGGTCAGGAGGAGCAGCCATGAAAACGGCGGTTTATCCCGGCAGCTTTGACCCGGTCACCATTGGGCATGTGGATATTATCCGCCGCGGGTCCAGGCTGTTTGACCGGCTGGTGGTAGCCGTTTTGCACAATCCTTCCAAAAAGGGCTGCTTTTCCATAGACCAGCGACTGGATTTTCTGCGCCGGTCCTGCGAGGAGATTCCAAACGTTCGCTTTGATGCCTTTGACGGCCTGCTTGCGGATTATATGCGCGCCGTCCGGGCGGACTGCGTGCTGCGGGGGCTGCGGTCCGGCGTGGATCTGGAAAGCGAGGCCCCCATGGCGCAGCTGAACCGCACGCTGCTGCCGGGGCTGGAAACCGTTTTTTTGCCGGCGGATCCCCACTATGCCTGTGTCAGTTCCAGCGCCGTCAGGGAAATCGGTTCCTTTGGCGGCGATCTTACGCCCTTTGTGCCCGCCTGCATTGCCGGGGATGTGGCCAGGGCGCTTATCTCAAAACCATAACCCATTTGGAGGAGGCCAAACCGTATGCAGCAAGACGCCATTTCTACCTTTCGCAAAAACCTGAACGACCTGGAGGAAACCGTGATGCAGGCCAAAAAGGTGCCCCTCAGCAACCTGTGCATGGTGGAGCGGGACCGCGTCATGGCCATGCTGGACAGCGTACAGAAGGACCTGCCCTCGGTGATTACCGAATGCGAGGGCGTGGTGCAGAACCAGATCAGTATTTTGTCCGAGGCAAACGAACGCGCGGAGCAGACCAAGCAGAACGCCGTCAGCCGCGCCAATCAGCTGCTGGGCGACGCCAAAACCCAGGCCCAGCAGGTAACGGCTCAGGCTCAGCAGCAGGCACAGGATATGCTGCAAAAGGCCCAGCAGCAGGCGACCGCCATGCTGCGGGAGGCGCAGGAGCAGACCAAGAAAATGGTTGCCGACGCCGAGCAGCGGGCCCAGCAGCTGGTCAGCGAGCAGGAGATTACCGCCCGCGCCAACATGGAGGCCGAGGAATTGCGCCGCCAGACTCAGGAGGAAATTGAAAAGCTGTATACCGACGTGTATCAGCATATCGACGAGGTGCTGGTGCAGCTGGACCGGTCCATCAGCGAAAAACTGACGGATATCCGCATGACCCGCCAGCAGATTGACCAGAGCATGTCCATCCATTAAAAGAAGTAAAAGAAGAACCTTCCGGAGAGGCGCAGCCTGTTAAAAGCTGCGCCTCTCAGACTGTCGAAAAACCCTTTTCGGGGAGTTGTCAGAGGGGCCGTACCCCCTCTGACTGGATTCGTATCGACCGGCTTTGCCGGTCGGGCGGGGAGTTTTCGGCTTTGCCGAAAACATTCCTCCAGTCCTTCGTCAGAAAAGATCGTCGTCAGACGAGCTTTTTTGACGGCCTGAGAGGCGCAGCCTGTTAAAAGCTGCGCCTCTTTCTAGCACTTGCCACGGTTGAGGGACGGTATGGGCGGCAGAATAAACGTGAACTGCTGCTTGCAAGGAGGAAACAGGCCCATGCCCAGAACCAAGGCATCTTTGATTATGATCCTGGCCACGGCGGCCACGGTGACCACGCTGCTGCTGCTGCCGTTTACGCCCAAAACGCCGGTACATACCGCTTTGGTGCAAAGCGGCGACTGGTTTGACGTTATGCGTCTGGAGGGCGTGGTAAGCTACCGCCGCCAGCAAAACTGCGTCAATCTATATCCGGGCACGGTCAGCGGCGTTTATGTGCGCGCCGGGCAGCAGGTGCATGCAGGCGATTTGCTGTTCAGTCTGGACACGTCCGCCCAGGAAAGCCTGCTGGCCCAATTAACCGGCAGCCGGTACGCCCTGCAGGGGGCGGAGTGGCTGACTGCTTTGGGCAACGCCTCCCAGTCGGAATGGGAACTGCGCAGCCAGATTGAGGCCGGAAAAATCCGCGCCCTGGAGGATGGGTTTGTCAGAGCCGTTTATGTGGAAACCGGCGATCGGCTGACGGCGGCGGGATTGCTGGGGGTGGTGGGCAGCGATGAAAAATGCGTTACGGCCGTTGCGCGTACCCAGGATTTGCAGAAAACGCCGCCCGGTACGGCGGCCGTTTTAACCCTGCGGGGAGAAGAAGCCGCAGCGGTTTTGGAGAAAGTCGGCGCGCCCGCCGCCGATGAAGCCACGATGCAGGTGATGCAGACGCTGACCCTTGCAGCCGACGGCCTGACCCGCGCTTCAGTGGGGGAAAAAGCCGGGGTGCAGCTGCTGACGGACCATCGGACCAACGTTGCGCTGATTCCCATCAGCGCCGTGGACAGTCAAAACCAGATTTGGGTCGTTGAGGAAGGCAAAGCCAGTCCGGTTGTCATCGACGTTTCCTGCCGAAACGAGCAATATGTGGCCTGCGATGTGCAAATGGCGGGCAAAAGGCTGGTTTTGCAGCCGGAGGCCTGCGCGTTGTGGAACGGGTGCCCTGTAAAGGAGGCCGCAAGCCGGTGAAGCGCTTTGACTTTTGGAAATGGAGCCTGCGCAGCGTCCTTGCCGCGCCTCTGCGAAGCCTGCTGACAGTTATGGGAATCGCGGTGGGCATCGGGGCCATTTTGTCGGTGCTTACCCTGGGCAGCGCGGGCAAAAACCAGGTGCGCACGGAATTAAAGCGTCTGGGAATCGATCAGGTATGGATGACGGCGGCCCAGGGCGGCAGCCTGCGTCAGGGGGACGGGGCGCTGATCAGCGAAACGCTGCATGTACAGGCCACGGAGCAGGTGTATGTACCGGCGGAGATTCGCTGCGGCGGCGCCAGCGCAAAGGCTACGGTGGTGGGCTGCACCCAGTCCTATCTGCGGGGATTGGACGTGGAAATCGTGCAGGGCCGAGGACTGTATCCTTTGGAATGGAAGCAGGGCGGGCGCAGCCTGCTGATGGGCCAGAGCCTGGCCCGGGAATTGAGCGCCCAGGTGGATGGAAACGTTTCCCTGGGCGGCGGCGTATATTGGCTTCGGGGCATTGTAGGCCAGCCGGAGGCCATGAGCCAGATCGACATGGAGTATGCGGTGCTGCTGCCCCTAAGCGAACTGGAACCGCTGACTGGACAGACCGTGCATGAAATTACCGTGCAGGTGCCCGACTGGCAAATGCCCCAAAGCCTGGCCGCCATGGCTCAGCGCCTGATGAGCCAGCGCCGGGGCGTGGAAACCGAAACCCTGACCATGCAGGTGCAGCTGGAGGCGGCGGACGGCGTTATCGCTATTTTTGTGGATGTGCTGAAGTGGGTCGCTTTCATTTGCACGCTGGTAGGCGGCATCGGGGTGATGAACATTCTACTGGTCAGCGTGCGGGAAAGGCGGCGGGAAATCGGCGTTATGAAAGCGCTGGGCACGACGCAGCCGCAGGTATGCCTGATGTTTTTGCAGGAGGCGCTGCTGTACGCCGCGTCCGGCGGAGCGCTGGGGCTGCTGACCGGACTGGGCCTGATTCGCCTGGCTGGCCGCAGCATTGGGCTTCATCCGGTGGTGGACCCGGGCGACTGCGCCGTGGTGGCGGCTGCCGCCCTGGCGGTGGGGCTGTTTTTCGGCGCGGTTCCCGCCCTGCGCGCCGGGAGGATGAAGCCTGCGGACGCGCTGCGGGACGCATGACCCATTTGACAAATAAACGGCTTACACTGGACATCCTGCACAAAGGATAAATCAAAACTTGGTAAAGTCGCCAATTCCTTTTTGCGGCCTCCTCCGGTATAATACAGCTACATCAAAAAATCGTTCCGCTTTTACCGGGACGTTTGAAAGAACACAGGAGGCTGTAAAAATGGCAAGCGTATCTCTCCAGCACATTTATAAGGTTTATCCCGGCAACGTGACCGCCGTCAGCGATTTCTGCCTGGACATCGAGGACAAGGAGTTTATCGTTCTGGTCGGACCTTCCGGCTGCGGTAAGTCCACCACCCTGCGCATGGTGGCCGGTCTGGAGGAAATCTCCAGCGGCGAGCTGTACATCGGCGAAAAGCTGGTAAACGACGTGGCTCCCAAGGATCGCGACATCGCCATGGTGTTCCAGAACTACGCGCTGTACCCCCACATGACCGTATTTGACAACATGGCCTTTGGTCTGAAGCTGCGCAAGACCCCCAAGGATGAAATCAAGCGCCGCGTGGAAGAAGCCGCCAAGATTCTGGACATCTCCCACCTGCTGAACCGCAAGCCCAAGGCTTTGTCCGGCGGCCAGCGCCAGCGCGTTGCTCTGGGCCGCGCCATCGTGCGTGAACCCAAGGTATTCCTGTTTGACGAGCCTCTGTCCAACCTGGACGCCAAGCTGCGCGTGGCCATGCGTACCGAAATCACCAAGCTGCATCAGCGCCTGCAGACCACCTTTATCTACGTTACCCACGACCAGACCGAGGCCATGACCATGGCTTCCCGCATCGTGGTTATGAAGGACGGCTTTGTGCAGCAGGTGGATACCCCCCAGAACCTGTACGATTATCCCGCCAACCTGTTTGTGGCCGGCTTTATCGGCAGCCCCCAGATGAACTTCTTCAACGTAAAGCTGGAAAAGGACGGCAACGATGTGGTGGCCGCCTTTGGCAACAACAAGGTTGTGGTTCCCCAGAGCAAGCTGGCCAAGTTTGCGGATGAGGACTGCATCGGCAAGGAAGTCATTCTGGGCATCCGTCCCGAAAACATCAGCGACGATCCCGAAGTGGTTGCCGCCAACCCCGCCAGCACCATCGAGTGCAACGTGGAAGTAACCGAGCTGATGGGCTCCGAAACCTATCTGTACCTGTCCACCAGCGGCAAGGATGAAAACATCGTGGCCCGCGTGAACCCCCGTACCCAGAGCCGCGCCGGTCAGGCTGTAAAGGTAGCCTTCGATACCACCCACCTGCATTTCTTTGACAAGGAAACCGAAACCACTCTGCTGACCCGCTAAGGGTTCGCCGGGTTCAAAGCCGCCTCCAAGTGGGGCGGCTTCTCTTTTGCGGCGGCATATTGACGGATTTGCCAAAAACGTTGTACAATAAAGTGATTCAAGGCGAGGAGGAAAACGATGCTTCTGGACGGAAAAATCTGGGTTGGCACCGGAGATGATGGACAGCCCGTTTGCCTGCTGCCCCAAATGGCAAACCGTCACGGGCTGATTGCCGGCGCTACGGGCACCGGCAAAACCGTTACCCTGAAGGTAATTGCCGAGGGGTTTTCAGCCATGGGCGTGCCCGTTTTTATGGGCGATATCAAAGGCGACCTCAGCGGTATGGTGTTGCCCGGCCAAAAGAATGAAAAAATCCAAAAGCGTTTGGACCAGGTGGGCGCGGCGGACTGGCGGCCCGATACCTATCCCAGCGCGTTCTGGGATGTGTATGGTCAGCAGGGGCATCCCATCCGCACAACGGTAAAGGAAATGGGCGCGATGCTGCTGGCCCGTATGCTGGGACTGAACGAAACCCAGTCCGGCGTGCTGAATATCCTGTTCCGGGTTGCCAACGATGAAAATATGCTGCTGGTGGACCTGAAGGACATTCGAGCCATGCTGGCCTATGTGGGCGAGCACGCGGACCGTTATACCCTGAATTACGGCCATGTGAGCAAGGCCTCCGTAGGCGCGATTCAGCGGGCGCTGGCGGTTTTGGAGGACCAGGGCGGCGATCAGTTCTTTGGCGAACCCGCGCTGGATATTCAGGACTGGATGCGCCTGGATGAAAACGGCCGTGGCTACATCAATATTCTGGCCTGCGATAAGCTGTTTTTAAACCCGCTGATGTATTCCACCTTTATGCTGTGGATGCTTAGCGAGCTGTATGAGCTGCTGCCTGAGCAGGGCGATCTGGAAAAGCCCCGCATGGTGTTTTTCTTTGACGAGGCGCATTTGCTGTTTGACGATTGCAGCAAGCAGCTGATGGACAAGATTGAGCAGATTGTCCGGTTGATTCGCAGCAAGGGCGTGGGCGTATATTTTATCACCCAGAATCCAACGGATGTGCCCATGACGGTGCTGGGGCAGCTGGGCAACCGGGTGCAGCATGCCCTGCGCGCCTATACGCCGCTGGACCAGAAGACGGTCAAGGTAGCCGCCCAAACCTTCCGCGCCAATCCGTCGTTTGACACGGAGCAGGCCATTACCCTGCTGAAAACCGGCGAGGCGCTGCTATCCTTTCTGGATGGAAACGGCGCGCCGGGAGTGGTCAGCAGGGCCACCATTTTGCCGCCCCAAAGCAGCATGGGGGCCATTGACGACGAGCTGCGCCGTCAGGTGATGCAAAACAGTCCATTTTACGGCATATACGAAAAGGATGCAGAAAAAACAGCGGATTTCGTAACGAATGAACCTGCGATTGCAAAGGAGGAAACAAGTCCCATGACTAATACCAACGATCCCATGAATCCCGTTGCGCCCCAGCAGCAGGCCCAGCCTGTGCAGCAGTACGCGCAGCAGCCCGCCTTTATGGTGTACGATCCCAATACCGGCGCTTATGTGCCCCAGCAGATTCCCACCATGCAGCAGCCTGTTGTGGCGCAACAGCCCGTTGCAGCCCAGCAGCCAGTTGCCGTGCAGCAGCCGGTGGTTATGCAGCAGCCTGTTGTGCAGCAGGTACAGGCGATGCCTCAGGCTCAGGCGATGCCGCAAACCCAGGCAATGCCTGCATCGCAGGCCATTCCGGCCCAGCAGATGGCGCAGCAGCCTCAAACCATTCAGCAGAACGTGCTGGTGCAGGATCCCACCACCGGCATGTATGTGCAAAAATTGATGACGCTGGCCTATAACCCCGCCACCGGTCAATATGTGCCGGTTCAGACCGAGGCGGAGGTAAAAGCCGCCGCTGCGGCAAAGGCCAAGGCGGAAAAGGAAGCCGCCGCTGCCGCCAAGGCCGCCGAAAAGGAGGAGAAGGAGCGCCTGGCGGAAGAACGCCGTCAGCGTGCCGATGAGCTGAAAGAAGAACGCGCCGAACGCGCCCGGGTGAATGACAGCGTGCTGGGACGCATCAAGAATACCGCCATTTCTTCTGCCACCCGGAATGTTACCACCAAGCTGACCAACAGCCTGATGAATATGCTGACGGGCAAAAACAACAAGAAGTAATCTGGCGCGTTGACAAACACCGGCATGGATGCCGCGCCCGCGACAACGCCGCGCTGGTTCGCGGGAAAAGAGGTGTGGCACAAGGCTTAGGGGCGCAGCCCCTAAAACCCTGGCAGGAGGCACTGCCTCCTGCACCTCCGGTTTTTCAACACGCTGAGTGATCCTGCTTATTTCACAACTTCCAAGACCGCGGTTTTCCCAAATGGGAACCGCGGTTTTTTTGCGTTCCAGATTCGCATCGGATTAAGCCTGTTCAGGTGTAACATAGGCTTCGCGATTCACTGCTTTGAAAAACTATACATTAAAATAGATGTACAATTCGATGTGGAGAATATCGAAATTTGTACATTTTGAACAATTATATGGTCAAAAACATAACATTAGATAAAAATTTCACAAATTCGGGAAAAAAAGCGTGCGTTTTGCTTAATTATATGGTAACATACATATGTTATGTATGTTTATAGGCATACAGGCTGTTCGCAACTTAAATGGAGGAGGTTTCAAGCTGCCATGTCCAATCATACCGAAAACTATGAAAAGCTGGCGGAAGTCATCAAGGCGCACAGGAATGAAAAGGGCGCGCTCATGCCTGTGCTGCAGCAGGCGCAAAACATCTTTGGCTGCGTATCCGAGGATGTGCAGAAAATCATTGCCGAGGGTCTGGGCGTTACCCTCAGCGAGGTGTACGGCGTCGCTACGTTTTATTCCCAGTTTTCCCTTCAGCCCAAGGGGCAGTACGTCTGCGGCGTGTGCCTGGGTACGGCGTGCTATGTAAAGGGGTCCCAGGCCGTGCTGAACAAGCTGTGCGAGGAACTGGGCGTTCAGCCCGGCAATACCACCGCCGACGGGCTGTTTACCGTGCAGGCCACACGCTGCCTGGGCGCGTGCGGTCTGGCCCCTGTTATGATGATTAACGACGAAGTCTACGGCCGGCTGACTCCGGAGCAGATTCCCGGCATCCTGGCCAAGTACAGGGCTTCCTAAAGGGCGATGCGCGATTTGAGCATGCATATTCTGGACATTGCCCAGAACAGCATTCAGGCAGGCGCAAAACGGGTGTGTCTTTCCATTCAAATGCAGGCGGACGGCTGGCTCCTTTTCAGCGCGAAGGACGACGGCCACGGCATGCCGCCCAGACTGCTGGCCCACGCGGCGGAACCCTTTGTCACCACCGGCACAGCGCGCCGGGTTGGCCTGGGACTTCCGCTGCTGAAGCAAAGCGCGGAAAGAACCGGCGGCAGCCTGACCATTGAAAGTAAGATGGAACAGGGCACGCTGGTTACGGCGCGGATGGACAGGCGCAGCATGGACTGCATCCCCCTGGGGGATGTGTGCGCGTCTTTTTTGACGCTGGTGATGCTCAATCCCCAAAAGCCCGACTTTCTTTTGCAGGCCACATCCCCCAAGGGACAAGCCTGCTTTGATACCCGCACAGCCAGGTCCGTTTTGGGCGGCAGGCCCCTTGGGCCGAATGACTACGGCTGGGTAAAGGAAAGCATCGATCAAGCATTCAAACCGATTTTGGAGGTGTAACGATTCTATGAAGTCCCTGAGCGAATTGGAAGCAATCCGCCAAAAAACGCTGGCGGAAATTGAAATGCGCAAGGATGGCAGCAAGGCTGTGCGCGTTGTGGTCAATATGGGCACCTGCGGCATCGCCGCCGGCGCGCGCCCGGTAATGCTGAAATTTTTGGAGGAACTGCACACCCGCAACCTGCGCCATGTAACCGTCAGCCTGACGGGCTGCGCCGGTTTGTGCGAGCTGGAACCCATGCTGAGCGTATACACGCCCGGCAGGGAAACCGTTACCTATGTCAAACTGACCCCCGATATGGTTCAGCGCATTGTGGAGGAGCATATCGTTGGCGGAAAGCCGGTTGAGGAATACACGCTGGACGCCGCGGAAGGCAAGTAAGAACGCAAGGAGGAAGGAACATGAATCTTATTCGCGCACATGTGCTTGTTTGCGGCGGCACCGGCTGTTCTTCCAGCGGCTCTGCCGAGCTGATCAAGCGCTTTCATGAGCAGATTGAAAAAAACGGACTGGAAAAAGAAGTGCAGGTGGTTCGCACCGGCTGCTTTGGCCTGTGCGAGGCCGGTCCCGTGGTGATTGTATACCCGGAAGGCACCTTCTACAGCCACATTCGCGTAGAGGATGTGGACGAAATCGTTACCGAGCACCTGCTGAAGGGCCGTATTGCCCAGCGTCTGGTTTATCAGGAAAAGGCGGACGAGGAGCAGCATTCCACCCTTGGCAATATCGATTTTTACCGTCCTCAGATGCGTCTCGCTTTGCGCAACTGCGGCGTAATCGACCCGGAAAATATTGACGAGTATATCGCCTTTGACGGCTATAAGGCCCTGGAAAAGGTGCTGACCCAGATGACCCCCGAGCAGGTTACCACGGAGGTGCTTAATTCCGGCCTGCGCGGCCGCGGCGGCGCGGGCTTTCCCACGGGCAAAAAGTGGCAGTTTGCCGCCGCTTCCAAGGCGGATCAGAAGTACATGGTCTGCAACGCGGACGAGGGCGACCCCGGCGCTTTCATGGACCGCTCCGTGCTGGAGGGCGACCCCCATTCCGTGCTGGAGGCCATGGCCATCGGCGGCTATGCCATCGGCGCTTCCGAGGGCTACATTTATGTACGCGCCGAATATCCCATCGCCGTAAAGCGTCTGGAAATCGCCATTCAGCAGGCCCGGGATTACGGCGTGCTGGGCAAAAATATTTTTGGCAGCGGCTTTGATTTTGACGTATTTATCCGTCTGGGCGCTGGCGCGTTTGTATGCGGCGAGGAAACCGCGCTGATGCACTCCATCGAGGGCGGCCGCGGCGAGCCCAAGCCCAAGCCTCCGTTCCCCGCGGTGCGCGGCCTGTTTGACAAGCCCACCAACATCAATAACGTAGAAACCCTGGCCAACATTCCGCCCATCATTAACAAGGGCGCGGAATGGTTTGCCTCCATCGGCACCGAGCGCAGCAAGGGCACCAAGGTATTTGCCCTGGGCGGCAAAATCAACAATACGGGTCTGGTGGAGGTGCCCATGGGCACGCCTCTTAGGGATATTATCTTTAAAATCGGCGGCGGCATTCCCAATGGCAAGGCCTTTAAGGCCGTGCAAACCGGCGGACCCTCCGGCGGATGCATTCCGGCGGAGCAGCTGGACATCGCCATCGATTACGATTCCCTGACGGCCATTGGCTCCATGATGGGCTCCGGCGGTATGATCGTTATGGATGAGGATAACTGCATGGTGGACATCGCCCGCTTCTTCCTGGACTTTACCGTGGATGAAAGCTGCGGCAAATGCACCCCCTGCCGTATCGGCACCAAGCGTATGCTGGAAATCCTGGAACGGATTACCGAGGGCAAGGGCGAGGAAGGCGACATTGAAAAGCTGGAAGCGCTGGCCCATAACATCAAGGCAACCGCTTTGTGCGGCCTGGGACAGACGGCCCCCAACCCGGTGCTGAGCACGCTGAAGTATTTCCGCAGCGAGTACGAGGCGCATATTAAAGAAAAGCGCTGCCCGGCCCATCATTGCCGCAAGCTGCTGAATTATGTTATTACCGACCAGTGCCGCGGCTGCACCATGTGCGCCCGGGTATGCCCCGCCGGGGCCATCACCGGCACGGTGAAGGAAAAGCACCACATCGACACCAGCAAGTGCTTAAAGTGCGGAGCGTGCATGGAGAAGTGCCGCTTTGGCGCGATTGAAAAGCGCTAAGATCTGCATAAAGGAGGTTTCACCATGGAACAGATGATTCCGGTCACCATTGACGGCGTGCAGGTGGAGGTGCCTGCCGGTTCTACGGTGCTTGAGGCCGCGCATAAGGCCGGCGTAAATATTCCCACCCTGTGCTTTTTAAAGGATATCAACGAAACCGCCAACTGCCGCCTGTGCGTTGTGGACTGCGGCGGACGCGCCCTGCAGGCCGCCTGCGTGCTGCCCGTAATGCCCGGTATGGTGGTTAAAACCAATACGCCCGCCGTGCGGGAAGCCCGGCGCATGAATCTGGAGCTGATTCTGAGCAATCATGACAAAAAGTGCCTGACCTGCGAACGCAGCCAGAATTGCGAATTGCAAAAGCTGTGTCTGGACCTGGGTGTGGAAAGCAGCGACCGCTTCAGCGGCGCGCAGAATCACTACGACATTGACGATTTGTCCCCGTCCATTGTGCGCAATAACAACAAATGCGTACTGTGCCGCCGCTGTGTGGGCGCGTGCGCCAATGTGCAGAAAATCGGCGTTATCGGCCCGGTAAACCGGGGCTTCAAAACCGCCATTGCCAGCCCCTGGGATAAAAAGCTGAACCAGATGGCCTGCATCAACTGCGGCCAGTGTATCACCGCCTGCCCCGTTGGCGCTTTGACCGAGAAGGACAGCACCCGCAAGGTATGGGAAGCCCTGGGTGACCCCTCCAAGCATGTGGTGGTGCAGCCCGCTCCCGCCGTGCGTGCTGCCCTGGGCGAGGAATTCGGCCTGCCCATGGGCACCAGCGTAACCGGCAAAATGGTAGCCGCCCTGCGCCGTCTGGGCTTTGACCGCGTGTTTGACACGGATTTTGGCGCCGACCTGACCATTATGGAAGAAGCCAACGAGCTGCTGGACCGTGTAAACAACGGCGGCGTGCTGCCCATGATTACCAGCTGCTCTCCCGGGTGGATTAAATTCTGCGAGCATTACTATCCGGATTTCATCCCCAACCTGAGCTCCTGCAAATCGCCTCACGAGATGGCGGGCGCTATGATCAAAACCTACTACGCCGAAAAGGCGGGCGTTAACCCGGAGGATATTGTGGTGGTATCGGTTATGCCCTGCACCGCCAAAAAATTTGAGGCGAAGCGCCCCGAGCTGGGTCATGACGGCCTGAAGGATGTGGACGAGGTCATCACCACCCGCGAGCTGGCCCGCATGATTAAGGAAGCCGGCATCGACTTTACCGCCCTGCCCGACGAGGACTTTGACAGCCTGATGGGCCAGAGCACCGGCGCGGCCGTCATCTTCGGCGTAACCGGCGGCGTGATGGAGGCCGCCCTGCGCACCGCCTATGAAGTGGTTACCGGCAAGACTTTGGAAAAGCTGGAATTTACCCAGGTGCGCGGAATGGAGGGCATCAAGGAAGCCGCCGTGCAGGTGGGCGATCTGGAGGTGAAGGTGGCCGTGGCCAGCTCCACCGGCAAGGCCGCCGAGCTGCTGGACAGCATCCGGCGCGGCGAAAAAACCTATCATTTCATCGAGATTATGGGCTGCCCCGGCGGCTGCGTTAATGGCGGCGGCCAGCCCATTGTATCCGCCCAGGTGCGCAACTGGACGGATATCCGTGTGGCCCGCGCCAAGGCTCTCTATTCCGAGGACGAGGCCAAGACCATCCGCAAGAGCCATGAAAACCCGGAAATCAAGCAGATTTATGCCGACTTCCTGGGCAAGCCCAACAGTCATAAGGCTCACGAACTGCTGCACACCACCTATCAAAAGCGGGAACTGTATCAATAATGCGGCACGTCCCGGCGAAGACAGACATCTTCGCCGGGCATTTTTCTGCCTTCCTTCATCAAAATTTGCGTCAACCCTTGCCAGGCGGCGCTGGTCCATGCTATCATAAAAGTGTATGCCCTTTGCGATCAAGGAGGAAGTATGCAGTACGATTTGGACGCGCTTTTGTGCCGGGTGGAAAAACCGGCCCGCTATACCGGCAGCGAAATGAACGCCACAACCAAAACGCCCGAGGATGCGGAAGTGTCCTTCGCGTTTTGCTTTCCCGATACATATGAAGTAGCCATGAGTCATCTGGGAATGAAGATTCTCTATGGCATTTTAAACGACCTGCCCTATGCGGTATGCGAGCGGGTTTGTATGCCCTGGGTGGATATGCTTAAGGAAATGCGCGAGCAGCAGGTGCCCCTGCTCAGCCTGGAAAGCAAAACCCCGCTGAACCAGTTTGACCTGGTTGGCTTTACCCTGCAATATGAAATGAGCTATACCAACATTCTGGAAATGCTGGATTTGGGCGGGATTCCGGTGCTGTGCGAGGAACGGCGGGAAAGCGACCCCTTTGTGGTGGCAGGCGGCCCCTGTGCCTTTAACCCGGAGCCTTTGTGTCCGTTTATCGACGCTTTTATGATTGGCGACGGCGAACAATCCATCATTGACGTAACCAACACGGTGATGGAAGGCCGCAAGGCGGGCCTGTCCCGTGGGGAAATCCTGCGGAAACTGGCGGGACTCAGGGGCGTATATGTGCCCAGCCTGTATCAGGTCAGTTACCACGAGGACGGCACCTTTCAGTCCATCCGGCCCATCGATCCCGCCGCGCCGGAAAGAGTGCTGCGCTATTTCGTGACCGATTTTGAGCACGCCTATATTCCCACCAAACCGCCGGTACCCTATACGCAGGTGGTTTTTGACCGCATCATGCTGGAAATTATGCGCGGCTGCACACGGGGCTGCCGTTTTTGTCAGGCGGGTATGCTGTACCGTCCGGTGCGGGAACGCAGCGTGGAAACCCTTGCCCAGGCGGCCAGGGAATCCATCGCCAATACGGGCTATGAAGAAATTTCCCTGTCGTCCCTGTCCTCCAGCGATTATTCCCACATTGAGGAGCTGGCCAACCGCCTGACGGAGGAACTGAAGGACAAGCGGGTATCCCTGTCCCTGCCCAGCCTGCGGGTGGACAAGTTTGTGCAGGACACCCTGACCCATACCCAAAAGGTGAAAAAAAGCAGCCTCACCTTTGCGCCGGAGGCGGGCACCCAGCGCCTTCGGGACGTTATCAACAAAAACGTGACGGAAGAAGACCTGAAAAACACCCTGACCAACGCCTTTTCCAACGGCTGGAACGCGGTAAAGCTGTACTTTATGACCGGCCTGCCCACCGAAACCGACGAGGACCTGATTGGCATCGCCGAAACGGCCAGGGCCGCCATAGGGGCGTATTACAGCGTTCCCAAAGAAAAAAGGGTAAAGGGCCTGCGGGTTACCTGCAGCGCGTCCGTGTTTGTGCCCAAGCCCTTTACGCCCTTCCAGTGGTGCGCGCAGGACCGGCCGGACGAGGTTAAACGGAAGCAGCGGCTGGTAAAGGAGCAGTTTATGCAGGTGCGTTCCGCCGCGTTCCATTACCATGATTCCGCCATCAGCGAAATTGAGGCCTGCTTTGCCGTGGGCGACCGCCGGTTGGGCAGGGTGCTGTACCGCGCCTGGCAGCTGGGCTGCAAGCTGGACGGCTGGAACGACCAGTTCCATTACGACCTGTGGATGCAGGCTTTCCAGGACTGCGGACTGGATGTGGATTTTTACGCCCACCGGGTACGCGGCCTGGATGAGGCGCTGCCCTGGGATCATATTGATTCCGGTATCAGCAAGGAATTTTTGAAGCGGGAATACCAGAAGGCGCTGGCTGCCCAAACCACCCGGGATTGCCGGGAAGGCTGCAACGGCTGCGGATTGCAAAAGCTGAAGGGGGTATGCAGCGTATGCGGATGATGGTGGTGTTTGAAAAAGGGCCGGACCTGCGCTATATCGGCCATCTGGATTTGATGCGCGCCATGCAGCGCGCCCTGCGCCGCAGCGATTTGCCCATCAAATATTCCAACGGCTTCAATCCCCATATCCGGCTCAGCTTTGCCGCGCCGTTGAGCGTCGGCGTGGTGGGCCTGCGGGAAATGATGGAGGTTCCGGTGGAGGACGGCCTGACCGAGGACGAATTTGTCTCCCGCATGAACGCCGTGCTGCCAGGCTGCCTGCGCATTTGCCAGTGCCGGGCGGTGGACGACGCCTTTCCCGCATTGATGGCCCTGATGGCAGGGTCCGACTACCGGATTACCTTTCCCAAAACGCAGGAAAGCCAGAAGGCCGCGGCCGCTTTTGACCGCTTTATGGCGCTGGACAGCTATATTGCCCAGCGGCGCACCAAAAGCGGCGACAACCCCTGCGATATTCGCCCCTTTGTGTTAAGCGGCGGCTGCACGGAGCAGGAAGGCGGCTACGTCATTACGCTGCGCACGGTCATGACCAAAGCGGGAGCCTTGAAGCCCGCCTTGTGGCTGAAATGCCTGTGCGAGTTTGCGGACTGCGGGGATTTTCCCCACATGATTTACCGCACGGCGGTGCTGGCCAGAAACGATGAGGGCGACCTTGTGCCCATGGAGACGGTTTGATGGGGCGGGCGTTATCGATTCTGTGCCGGCAGGATGGCCGCACGGCGGTGCTTTCGGAAAACCGGCTGCTGGAATATTACCAGACGGACGAAACGGCCGGTACGCTGGTTGGCTCCGTTTTTCTGGGCCGGGTGGAACGGGTGCTGCCGGACATCAAGGCGGCGTTCGTCAAAATCGGTCAGCCCAAGAACGGCTTTTTGCCCCTCAGGGAGTCGGACAGCTTTCATCAGACCCACGGCAACGTTTCGCTGATGAGCGCTCAGGAAATTCTGGTGCAGGTGAAAAAGGACCCCAAGGGGGAGAAGGGCGCGTTCTTAACCCGTGACATTGCTCTGCCGGGACAGTATATTCTGGTGATGCCTCAAAACCGTTTTGTGGGCGTAAGCAAACGGGTGGAGGACGCCCAGGACCATGCCCGGGCCAAACGGCTGGGCCGGCAGATTGCCGGAGAAAGATTCGGCGTGATTGTGCGGCACGCGGCGCTGTTTGCACGGCCCCAGGCGGTGCGGGACGAGGCGGAAGAATTGTGGCAGACCTGGCAGGGTATTCAGCAAAAGGCCGCCTGTACCAAAGCCCCCTGCGTCATGTACCGGGACGTATCCCCGGTGGAAATGCTTCAGCGGGATTACGGCGCGCGCTGTGAAATCACCCTGCAAAGGGAGGCGGACATGGGTTCCGTGGCGATGGACGCGGCCTGGAACGCGGCCCATGTTCAGCGCCAGCTTCGGGAAGCGCTGAGCCGTTACGTCCCCCTGCCCGGAGGCGGCAGCCTGATTGTTGACGAGCGGGAAGCGCTCAGCACCATCGACGTGAACAGCGGAAGCACGGTGTTTGCCAGCGATGGGGACGGCCTGCCGCTGGAGGAAAACCTGCGGGCTGTGCCGGAAATCGCCCGGCAGATTCGCCTGCGCAACCTGAGCGGCATTGTGCTGGTGGATTTTATCGATATGGATTTGGACGGTCAGCGCGCTCAGGTGCAGGCCGCCATGGAAGCGGCTCTGTCGGAGGACCGGGTAAAAACGGTGGTCCACGGTTTTACCAGCCTGGGCCTGCTGGAGCTGACCCGTAAGCGCACCCGGGACAGCCTGCGGGATTTACTGACGCAGCCCTGCGGCGCATGCCGCGAAACCGGCCGCGTGATTCGCGGCTAAGGAAAGGAACGAACGTCTTTGAAACGGGAACCTGTTTTTGTAACGCCGCAGGAGCAGCTGGAGCAGCAGCGGGCGGCTCAGGCGGTGAAGGAATTGCCTAACCGGCCCAGAAGCTTTCATATTGTTACCTACGGCT
The DNA here is from genome assembly GCA_934621505.1 of uncultured Clostridia bacterium. Lineage (GTDB taxonomy): Bacteria > Bacillota > Clostridia > Christensenellales > Aristaeellaceae > Limiplasma. The sequence continues at coordinate 25,709 of CAKTUU010000011.1, read as the reverse complement.
GCCAGATGAACGCGCACGACAGCGAAAAGCTGGCGGGTATGCTGGCCGATATGGGCATGACCCAGGCGGACGACCGCCGTAGCGCGGATTTTGTGCTGTTTAATACCTGCTGCATCCGGGATAACGCCGAGCGGCGGGCGCTGGGCAACGTAACCTGGCTGAAGGAACTGAAAAAGGAAAAGCCGGAGCTGCTGATCGGGGTATGCGGCTGCATGGTGCAGCAGCCCCAGATGGCGGAAAAAATCCTGAAGCAGTATCGCTTTATCGACCTGGCCTTTGGCACCCACAACCTGCACAGGCTGCCCTCGCTGATGCTGAACCTGCTTACCGGCAAAAGCCGGGTGGTCAGCATTACCGATCAGGAAACCCTGATCGCCGAGGGCCTGCCGGTTAAACGCCTGAACGATTATCACGCCTATATCACCATCATGTACGGCTGCGACAATTTCTGCTCCTACTGCATTGTGCCCTATGTGCGGGGCCGGGAACGCTCCCGCCGCATGGACGATATCCTGCGGGAGGCGGAAGAACTGGTGAACGGCGGCGTGCAGGAAATCATGCTGCTGGGGCAAAACGTCAACAGCTATGGCAACGGGTCGCAAAACGGCGATACCTTCCCCAAGCTGCTGAAGGCGCTGGACGATCTGGGCGTGCCCCGCATCCGGTTTATGACCTCCCACCCCAAGGATTTAAGCGACGACCTGATTGAGGTCATGGCAAACGGCAAACATATCTGCAACCACCTGCACCTGCCGGTGCAAAGCGGCAACGACGAAATTCTGCGCCTGATGAACCGCCGCTATACCCGGGACGATTACCTGCGCAAGGTGGAAAAACTGCGCGCCGCCATTCCCAATATCGGCCTGACCACGGACCTGATTGTCAGCTTCCCCGGCGAGACGAAAAGCCAGTTTGAGGATACCTGCTCGCTGGTGGATCAGGTAGGCTACGACGCGGCCTTTACCTTCATTTACTCCCCCCGGGAGGGCACCCGGGCCGCGCAGATGCCCGGGCAGATTCTCGCGGACGAATCCACCCGGCGCATTGAAAAGCTGATTGCCCAGGTGGAAGCCTCTACCGCAAAGGTGCATCAAAACATGATCGGGCAGCGGGAGATGGTGCTGGTAGAGGGCCTGTCCAAACGGGACGCCACCAAGGTATCCGGCAAGGGCGCCCGCAACATTACCGTTACCCTGGACGGCACCACGGATGACATTGGCAAAATCATACCCGTAACCATTACCTCCGCTGCGGTCAACACCCTGCGGGGCGAAAGAACAGAAAGGTGAGATAAAACATGGAAAAGGTACTGAATCAGGCGGAGCTGCTGGCGGAAGCCATTTTGGAAAGCGACGAATATATCGCCATGCGGCTGGCCGAGCAGGAGGCTCTGAAGGATGAAAAGGCCAACCAGCTGATTGCCGCCTACAGCGAAAAGCGTCAGGCTGTGGAAAACCTGCTGTCCAACCCCAATCTGGATCATGGCGAGCTGGCCAGGGCAGGCGAGGAACTGGAAAACGTGGAGCATGCCATTGACGAAAACCCGGTCATCAGCAAAATGCGTACCACCAACGACGCTTTTACCGCCATGATGAAAAAGGTCAACAGCATCATCCGGGAAGTGGTGACCGGCGAAACCGAGGACGAGCACGAGGGTTGCACCGGCTCCTGCTCCAGCTGCGGCGGCGGATGCGGCCACCATCATTGATCGATCCTTCGCGCCTGATAAAAGCGGCGGCCTTTTGAATGAGGCCGTTATACCAGAGAAAGGGGCGGGCAGATTTTGGCAGGCACAGTCACCCCCATGATGCAGCAGTATTTGGACCAGAAGCGTCAGTACCCGGATTGCATTTTGTTTTTTCGCCTGGGCGATTTTTACGAAATGTTTTACGAGGACGCTCAGCTGGCTTCCAAGGAGTTGGAACTGACCCTTACCGGCAAGGACTGCGGGCTGGACGAGCGCGCGCCCATGTGCGGCGTGCCCTATCACGCCGCCTCCACCTATATTGCCCGGCTGATTGAAAAAGGGTACAAGGTGGCCATTTGCGAGCAGCTGACCGACCCGGCGCTGAGCAAGGGACTGGTGGAGCGGGGCGTGATTCGCATCGTTACCCCCGGTACGGTGGTGGACCCGGCGCTGCTGGATGAAAAAAGCGCCAGCTATGTGCTGTGCGTGGCTTTTTCCGGCCGGGCCGCCGCGCTGGCCTATGCGGACGTAAGCACCGGCGAATTGATTGTGCATCAGCTGATGGACTACGACCGTACCCTGCGGGATGAGCTGATGCGCATCCGCCCCCATGAAGTCGTCACCAACGCACTGGATAAGCTGAAGCCTTATCTGGTGGAGGAAATCAGCTGCTCCCAGCTGCCGGACAGCGCCTTTCAGAAGAAAAACGCCGTACACGCCATATTGGACCACTTTCAGGTGGGCAGTCTGGGCGCTTTGGGTCTGGACGAGCGGGAAAAGCGCTATCAGGCGGCGGGCGCGCTGCTCAGCTACCTGAGCGATACCCAGCGCAACGCCCTGAGCCACATTACCCAGCTGACCATTTATCAGGGCTCCCAGACCATGTTTCTGGACCGCATGACCCGCCGCAATCTGGAACTGACCGAAAGTCTGCGCTCCGGCGAGCGGCGCGGGTCGCTGCTGTGGCTGCTGGACAAGACACGCACCGCTATGGGGGCCCGCCTGCTGCGGTCCTGGGTGGAAAACCCCATGATTGACCGGCAGGCCATTCAGACCCGTCTGGACGCGGTGGAGGCCCTGAAGGACAACTATATGCAGGCCGAGGAAGTGGGACAGTCCCTGGAAACCGTGGCGGATATGGAACGGCTGCTGGGTAAAATCAGCTACAACAGCCTGACGGCCCGGGACTGTCTGGCGCTGCTGCGGTCTTTGCAGGCGGTAGCGCCGGTCAAGCAGCTGCTGTCCGGCTTTGACAGCGTGCCGGTTCAGGCGCTGGCCCATACCATGTCGCCTCTGGACAGCCTGTGCGACCTGCTGGAGCGGGCCATTAACCCGGACGCGCCCATTTTGCTTTCCGATGGCAATGTGATTCGGGACGGCTACAGCGCCGAACTGGACGAATACCGGGAGGCCATGGTCAACGGCAAGCAATGGATTCTGGATATGGAGGCCGCCGAGCGTCAGGAAACAGGCATCAAAAACCTGCGCATCCAATACAACCGGGTATTCGGCTACTATATCGAGGTAACCAAGAGCAACCTGAATCTGGTGCCCCTGCGCTATACCCGCCGCCAGACCCTGGCCAACGCCGAAAGGTTTGTAACCCCGGAATTGCAGGAAATTGAACGCAAAATCGTCAACGCCCAGCAGATGTCGCTGGCGCTGGAAGCTACCCTGTTTGGCGAGGTAAGAAACGCCATTGCCGCCGAAATCGGGGCCATTCAGCAAAACGCCCTGGCGCTGAAAACGGCGGACGCGCTGCTGTCGCTGGCTACAGTGGCAAGGGAATACGACTATGTAAAGCCCACCCTGAACGAAATGGGAGAACTGCACATTATCGAGGGCCGCCATCCCATTGTGGAACGCACGGTGACCGACGGCGCGTTTGTGCCCAACGACGTGACCATGGATACCGGCGACAACCGGATGCTGATTATCACAGGTCCCAATATGGCCGGTAAAAGCACCTATATGCGTCAGGTGGCCATTATCACCCTGATGGCCCATATCGGCAGCTTTGTACCCGCCATGGAGGCCAACATCAGCCTGTGCGACCGTATTTTTACCCGCATCGGCGCGTCGGACGATCTGGCGGGGGGACAAAGCACCTTTATGGTGGAAATGACGGAAACCGCCGCCATATTGCGCGGCGCTACCGCCAAATCGCTGGTCATTCTGGATGAAATCGGCCGGGGCACCAGCACCTTTGACGGTCTGGCCATTGCGTGGGCCGTGGTGGAGTATCTGCTGGACCCAAAGAAAATCGGTGCGAAGACCCTGTTCGCCACCCATTATCATGAACTCAGCGAGCTGGAGGGCCGGTTCCCCGGGGTGAAGAATTACTGCATCACCGTCATGGAGCATGGCGAGGACGTGATTTTCCTGCGCAAAATCATTCCCGGCGGCGCGGATAAAAGCTACGGCGTGCATGTGGCCCGCCTGGCGGGCATTCCCGCGCCGGTGGTGGCCCGCGCCCACGAAATTCAGGCCCGGCTGGAGGTCAGCGATATTAATCAGGAAACCATTTCCTCCAATATTCTGGAAAAGAAAAAGAAGGAAAACAGGCAGGTGGATTTGTTCCATATGGCCCAGGACGACCTGATTGAGGAAATTCAAAACCTGGATGTGCTGTCCATCACGCCCATGGACGCGCTGAACATCCTGTTCCGCATTCGGGAAAAAGCACGCAAGCTGTAAGGAGGAAGCATGGCTGCCATTCACAAGCTGCCCAATGAAATCATCGGTCAAATTGCCGCGGGGGAGGTGGTGGAGCGCCCCGCGTCCGCGGTGAAGGAACTGGTGGAAAACAGCATAGACGCGGGAGCCAAAAACATTACCGTGGAGCTGCGGGAAGGCGGCATCGAATATCTGCGGGTCAGCGACAACGGCAGGGGCATTCCCGCCGAGCAGATTCGTCTGGCCTTTGAGCGCCACGCCACCAGCAAAATTTCCAAGGCCGAGGATTTGTATGATATTCGTACCCTGGGCTTTCGGGGCGAGGCGCTGGCGTCCATTGCCGCGGTGGCCCGGGTAACCTGCACCACCCGTACCGGCGAGGCGGATTTTGGCACCCGGGCGGTGGTGGAGGCGGGGGAGTTTATCGATATTCGTCAGGCCGCGTCCCCGGTAGGCACCGCCATTGTGGTGGAAAAGCTGTTTGCCAACGCCCCTGTGCGGCTGAAATTTTTAAAGAAGCCGGCGGTGGAAACCACCGCCGTTTCGGATTACATGCTGCGGCTGATTCTGTCCCACCCGGATATCTCCTTCCGGTTTGTGGCAAACGGCAAAACCATGTATCATTCCTCCGGGGATGGCAGCCTGGAATCCGCCCTGTTCTGCATCTATGGCCGCGACGCTTTGAAGCAGATGAAAAAGGTGAAGGGGCATATGAACGGCGTGGTGTTAAACGGCTATGTGGGCATAGGGGAGCTGTCCCGAGGCAACCGCCAGCAGCAGAGCTTTTTTGTCAACGGCCGTTATTTCCGCAGCGGGCTTTTAAGCCGGGCGGTGGAAAACGGCTGCCAGGGCCGGGTAACGATCGGCCGCTTTCCCATGTGCGCCCTGTATCTGGATATGCCCTATCAGCAGGTGGATGTGAATGTGCATCCCAACAAGCTGGAGGTGCGCTTCCAGAACGAGCCGGGGGTATCGGCGGCGGTGGAAGCGCTGGTCAGGGACGCCATTCAGGCGGACAGCCTGTCCGGGGCCCTGACCCGGCCATCTCAAAACCAGCCGTCGGCGGCCTCACTGGAAAGACGCTTTGACGTGGTAAAGCTGAAACAGCCGGAAGAAGAAACCGCCGCGGCGGAGAGCCAACCGGAGCGGCCCGCTGTGCAAACGCAAGCGCCTGCTTCGGACAAAGAGCCGGCTGCCGGCCCGAACGCCGCCGAAACGGAGAGTTCGCTGGAACAGGCGGTGCGCCAGCTAAAGCCTGTGGTCATCCCGGCCAGAGAAGCAAACGTGACGGCCCGTGAATCCGCGGTACCAGCCTCTGTCAGCGCCGTGATGCTGCAAAGGCCGCAGACTCCGGAAAAGACGAGGCCCATTGAGCCTGCCAGTCGGCCGCCTGTAGCTAAGCAGCCCGTTTCGGCCCCTGAGCCGGTGCTGCAGGAGCAAATCGCCTTGCCGCAGCAGGAGAAAACGCCCCTTCGGCTGGTGGGCGTGGTGTTTGATACCTACTGGATTTTTGAAGCAGGGGACCGGCTGCTACTGGTGGACCAGCACGCGGCCCATGAGCGTATTTTATACGACCGCTTCATCAAGCTGTATGAAACACAGCGCGTTTCCCAAAAGCTGCTGTCGCCCCAGCTGGTGCGGCTGACGGCCTATGATATCGCCCAGGTGCAGGAATACGCGCCGCTGCTGGCGGACGCGGGCTTTGAGGTGGAACCCTTTGACGAAACCTGCGTGGCCATTCGCGCCGTACCCACCCTGTTTGGACAGAAAGACTCGCCCCGGGAACTGCTGATGGAGGCCCTTAGCGAATGCCAGGCGGGCCGGGGGCAGGCCACCCGGGAAATGATTCAGCGCCGGGTGGCCCAGATGGCCTGCAAACACGCCATTAAAGGCGGCGACAAATTGAACCGCCAGCAGATGGAGGGCTTTTTGAAGGAAATGCTGCAAAGCGATTCCATGCCCAACTGTCCTCATGGACGGCCCATTGTGACCGAGTTTACCCGTTACGCGCTGGAAAAGCGCTTTAAACGCATTCAGTAAGGAGCGACTGCTTTGCCGAAAGTATTGGCTATCACCGGCGCTACCGCCAGCGGCAAAAGCGAGCTGGCCCTGTCGCTGGCCCGGGAGCTGGACGCGGAGATCGTCTGCATGGATTCCATGCAGATTTACCGGCGCATGGACATTGGCACGGCCAAGCCCACTCTGCAGGAGCAGGCGCGGATTCCTCATCACATGCTGGATATTCTGGAACCGACTGCGGCGTATGCCGTGGCTGACTACGCCCGGGATGGGGAAGCGGTGATTCGGCAGATTCTGCAAAGGGGCAAGCTGCCCATGCTGGTGGGCGGAACCGGTCTGTACCTGAAGGCGCTGATGCATGGGATGGAGCTGGGCGGCGCTGGCAGCGATGAGGACCTGCGGCGGAGGCTGAACCAGCTGGCCATGGAGCCGGATGGAAAACAGCGGCTGCATGAGCGGCTGTCCAGAGTAGACCCTCAAACCGCCGAACGGCTGCACCCCAACGACATCCGCCGGGTGATTCGCGCCATTGAGGTGTATGAATTGACGGGCAAACCATTGAGCCAGCAAAACCAGAGTGCTGCCAAAGGTCCCTTTGAGGTTTTGCCGCTGGCCATCGACATGCCCCGGGACCGGCTGTACGCCCGGCTGGAAAAACGGGCCCGGGCCATGCTGGACGCGGGCCTGCTGGACGAGGTGCGGGCCCTGCTGGACAGCGGCGTTGCGCCGGATTGTCAGTCCATGCAGGGCATCGGCTATAAGGAACTGACGCCCGTTATTACCCGGGGCCAGCCGGTGGAGCAGGCCCTGTGGGACGTGATCATTCATACCCGCCACTACGCCAAACGGCAAAATACCTGGCTGCGGGCGGAGCCTGAAACCCGCTGGCTGTCCCCGGAGGGGGATTTGCTTGCTCAGGCCATGGAACAGATTAACGCATTTTGGAAAGGACAGGACAAACCATGAAGGACATCATCCGCCAGGCGGAAAAACGCTGCCAGCCCATGTTTGAGCGCATCGACGAGATTGCGCTGTATAATACCGAAAAAGTGCTGAACGCCCTGCAAAGCCATCAGGTAGCGGCCCGCCATTTTGCGCCTACCACCGGATACGGCTATGACGATGTGGGCCGGGATACTCTGGAAAAGCTGTTCGCTGATCTGTTTCAGGCGGACGCGGCCATTGTGCGGCCGCAGATCGCCAGCGGCACCCATGCCCTGAGCATGTGCCTGTTTGGGCTGCTGAGGCCCGGCGACGAATTGATGTACGCCTCCGGCGGTCCCTATGACACCCTGGAGGACGTCATCGGCGTGCGGGAATGCGCGCCCGGCTCCCTGCGGGAAATGGGCGTCAGCTATACTCAGGTGGAAATGAAGGACGGCAAACTGGATCTGGACGGCATACGCGCCGCCATGAAGCCGACCACCCGGGTGGTGGCCGTGCAGCGCAGCCGGGGCTATTCCTCCCGGCCCAGCCTGATGCCCCAGGATTTCGCCCCTCTGGCGGAGATGCTTCACCGGGATTTTCCCCAGTGCTGCCTGATGGTGGATAACTGCTACGGCGAATTTGTGTGCGAGAAGGAACCCTCCCAGTTTGGCGCGGATGTGTGCGTGGGCAGCCTGATCAAAAACCCGGGCGGCGGACTGGCCCCCACCGGCGGCTACATTGTAGGTCGGGAGGACCTGATTGAACGCATCAGCTACCGCTTGACCGCCCCGGGAATCGGCCGGGAGGTGGGCAGCTACGCGGGCAGCTATCAGCCCTTCTATCAGGGCTTGTTTATGGCCCCGCATGTGGTGGCCCAGGCGGTGAAAACATCCGTGCTGGCGGCGGCTATTTGCGAGGATTTGCACATGCGCAGCACCCCCGCTTCCGACGCGCCGCGCACGGACATCATTCAGGCGCTGGAACTGGGCACCCCAGAGCGGCTGATTGCCTTCTGTCAGGGCATTCAGATGGCGTCGCCCATCGACAGCATGGCTTTGCCGGAACCCTGGGATATGCCCGGCTATCAGCATCAGGTCATCATGGCGGCGGGCACGTTTGTCAGCGGCGCGTCCATTGAATTAAGCGCCGACGCGCCCATGCGGGAGCCCTATACCGTATTTCTTCAGGGAGGGCTCACCTACAGCCACGGCAAGCTGGCGCTGATCCGCACCTTTGAATACATGAGGAAAAAGGGGCTGCTATGAGCAAGTTTGATCCTCTATGGCGCTATGTGCAGGACCAACCCGGCGAAAGGCTGATTTTGTCCTTTGACCAGATTGCCCAGATCTGCGGCCTGCCCATCGATCATTCCTTTTTGAATGCCAAAAGGGAATTGCTGGCTGCTGGCTGGCGGGTTGGCAAAATTTCGCTGAAAGGGCAAACCGTAACCTTTGAAAAGCAGAACTAGGACTTTTTTCCCCCTTCCCCGCATAGGTTTTCATGCAGGGGAGGGGATTTTTTTGAATACGGAATTAAAGAGCATCAAGCTGCGAACCCGAAAAAACCTTCAGGAAACGGCGGAGCAGCGGGAAAAGCCTGTGCCTGTTCCGTCCAAAAGAGGCATGGCCCTTTTGCGCGCGGACCGGCTGATTCGGGATCTGGCCGTGGTGGGTGCGCTTTTTCTGACGGTGCTGGCGGTGCGCGGCGCATCCGCTCCGCAGGCTCAAAGCGTGTTTTCCGCGTTGAAGGCCAGCGCAAATATGCAGTGGGATGAAAGCCTTGGCCAGCTTAGCTTTGTGGGCGGCTGGCTGCCGGAAAGCGTGCAGGCGGTATGGAACCAGAAGGACAGCCTGATGGTGTTTGCTCCGGCCGCCGGACAGACGGTGCATGCCTGGTCGCAAACGGAGCCGTATGTGGAATGGCAGACCGACGTGGCGGACGTGCGCTGCGCCGCGGACGGTCAGGTGATGAGCGTGGCCCACGGACTGGATGAGGAGCGCATTGTGCGCATCCGGCATGAGAACGGCGTGGAAACCGTTTATGGCAACCTGGCGGAATGCTTTGTGCAGGAGGGAGACAGCGTGGCCTCCGGACAGATTTTCGCCCGGGTCTTGGAGGGGAAGCCTCTGGCCTTTGAGCTGAGGCGGGACGGCCGGTCCATCGACCCCAGGGGACGGCTGATGCCGCTGGATGAATAGGCGATGAAGCTGCGTGTAAAAATCCACCCGGCGGGCGCGGCGCTGCTGGCGCTGGCCTTTGTGTTTGCGGACAGCCACGCGGCGCTGGCCGCCGCGGCAGCCCTGCTATGGCACGAGGGAGCCCACCTGCTGGCCATGGCGCTGTGCGGCGTTACCAGCTGTCTGGTGGAACTGACCCCCTTTGGCGGAATGGCCCATGCTAGGGATTATGAAAAACTGAGCCCCATCCGTCAGGCAATCATTGCCGCCTCCGGCATTCTGGCCAGCGGACTGGGGGTCTGGCTGTGCCTGCGGGTTCTGCCCAATACCCTGTTTGTGTACGCCCTGCTGCAAACCAATCTGTCCCTGCTGGTGGTAAACTGCCTGCCCGCCTGGCCCCTGGACGGGGCGCGGGTGCTGACGGCTCTGATGAGACGTTTTGGCTGGGAACACGCCTGCCGCAGGGCGTTCATGGTCTTTGGCTATACGCTGGGGGCCTGTATGGTGGCGCTTGGCCTGTACGGGGCATGGCATGGAACGGTCAACTGGGGCTTGCTGGCCCTGGGACCCTACCTGTGGTACGCGGCCCGCTGGGGCGACCGTTCCCAGCGAATCAGAAGCATGGGCAGGGAACCGTTTTCCGAGGGAGAACTGCTGCCGGTGCTGGCCTATGCCTGCCCGGAGGGAAGCCAGCGGCAGGCCATGGCGCGCATCAGCGGGGCAGGGCTGGAGGGGCGCTACGGGGTGCTGCTGGCCATTGATTCCCGGCAGGGCGGCATAACGGAAGTGATTACCCAGCATCAAATGAAAAACCGATTGTTTGTTACAGGAATGGAAGACATTGGCGCGCCCGCAAACATGGACAAAGCGGCGGGAATATGATACAATGCAAAACAGTTACGAAAGTATTACGACTTTCAGCACGGAGGAGGTACGGCCTTGCAAAAGCAATTCAAAGGATGGCTTGCGTGGCTTTTGCTGTGCGGCATGGTTTGCGCGGCGCTGACGCCCGCGCTTGCTTCCTCTGCAAGCCAGGTCAGCGTGCAGGCGGTGCCGCTGGTGAACCAGTCCAGCCCCACAAACGGCATGGTGCGGGTGTACCTGTCCTCTCTGGGCAGCGTCAGCCAGGTGGATGTAACGGTGAAGGGAACCTACAGCCTGAGCGTTACCGGCGAATATCTGCAAAACGGTTCCGCCGTTCATGTGGAAATGGATCAGGGCACAGGCGCGATCAGCCTGACCTGTAACGGACAAAAATATAATATGGGGAAAACCGTATCCCTGCGCCGGCATTCCTCGGCGGGGGGCAGCGGCGTGTATATCCGTCAGGCCCGGGAAAGCGGCAATTTGTACCCGGGCGATTTGTCCTTTCACGCGGTGGCCGGCGGCGGGCGGTACAACCTGTATGTGATCGCGCATATTTATATCGAGAATTATCTGTACGGCGTGCTGCCCTATGAAATGGGCAATTCCACCAATGTGGAGGCCCTGAAGGCGCAGGCTGTGGCGGCCCGCACCTATACCGTGCGCATGATGCAGAACCGCGCTTCCGGCCTGTATGATGTAAAGGACACCACCAGCGACCAGGTGTACCGGGGAACGCCCTCCGGCAACGCCAACTGTGTTGCCGCCGTGGACGCCACCAAGGGCATAGTGCTGATGTATGGCGGCAGCTACATTACCACCTACTATTCCGCCAGCAACGGCGGCCAGACCGAAACCAGCCGCAGCGGCAGCCAGTACGCCTATATGCAGGTCAAGGACGACCCCTTTGACTATGCCAATCCCAATTCCACCGTCAAGCGCAAAACCATCCAGTCGGATCTGACCAGCACGGCCAATCCCTCCGGGCTGATTGCTTTGCTGAAAACCAGGGCGATCAGCCAGCTGAACCAAAGCGGGTATAACGCCGGCAGCAGCAATACGGTTTTGCAGACCCTGCGCAGCGTAACACCGCACACGCCCAAATACGCCGCGCCCAGCCGGCTGTATACCAAAATGGACTTTACCATGGATGTGCGCACGCAAAACGCCTATGGGCAAAGCGCTACCGCTACGGTAACCGTTACCTGCGGCATTTTTACCGAGCTGGAAAGCCTGCTGTCCATGAGCATTCAGTCCAGCCAGAATGAACTGTGGACGGTCAGCCAAAGCAATGGCAGCTTTGTGCTGGAAGCCAGACGCTACGGTCACGGCATGGGCATGAGCCAGCGGGGAGCCATGCAGATGGCCAAGCTGGGCTATACCTACGATCAAATTCTGGGCTTTTATTACGATGGCTGCAAGCGTGTGAAACACAGCTTTACCAATACCATCCTCAGCGCCGATTCGGACGAGGTGCAGATAACGGTGGAGGACCCGGCGGACACCGGGGAGGACGACTCCGCCTGCCGGGCCAGCGTATCTCTGCCCGGCGCGGGAAAGGTGCTGGCCATCCGGTCCGCAAAATCGGAAACCGCCGGTCTGATCGGCACGGCCGGCAACGGCGCGATGGTGCAGGTTTTGTACAGCGACGGCGCCTGGTGCCAAATCCGGTTTGGCAGTCTGGTAGGCTATGTGCCCGCCGCCTCCCTGAAAATCAGCGGAACGCCGCCGCAGACGGAAACCGCCGTCACAACAATCGCGGGCTTTGTTACGGTAACCGCCAACGACTTTGTTAACCTGCGGGCGGACGCCAGCATGAGCGCCAAGGTGGTGGGAACGGCTCCTGCCGGAGCGGTGCTGACAGCGCTGAGCGTATCCGGCTCCTGGGCCAAGGTGCAGTATAACGCCCTGACAGCTTATGCCAATACCGGCTTTTTGTCCGCGGTCGGCGCGGCTTATCCCTCCGGAAATGTAACGGACGGCGGACAGACCGCCTTTGTGCGCGGCGACGCCACGAACGTCGCCCTGCTTGCCAGCGCCAGTACGGACGGCCAGATTTTGGCCTGGCTTACCGGCGGTGACAGCGTGACCCTGTTGTCCGACGATGGCAGCTGGAGCCGGGTCAGCTATCAGGGACAAACCGGCTATATTCGGTCGGACTATCTGACCGCCAGTCTGTCCCCTTCCCAGACCACGGAACCCACCCCAACGCCGTCCACGCCCGCTCAGGGGACAAAACTGGCGATTGTCACCACCCAAAGCGGATCGCTGAATATGCGCACCCTGCCCCAGGCGGGCAGCTCCATTGTGACCACCATTCCCCGTACCGCCCAGGTGGAAGTAACTCAGCAGGGCGATACCTGGTGCGGCGTTACCTATAACGGCTACACAGGCTATGTTATGACCCGTTACCTGACGCTGCTGGGTCAGGATGACCCAGCGCCCAGCCCAACACCGGGCCTGAGCGCTTCCACCGCGAAGGTAACCACCCCCAGCGGTACGCTGAACCTGCGCGCTCAGCCCCGCAGCGGCAGCGAAATTCTGCTTCGCATTCAGCCCGGAGAAACAGTCGCCGTGTATGAACGGGGCGATGAATGGTGCCATGTGCGCTATCTGGAAACCGACGGCTATGTGATGAGCATGTTCCTGACCTTCCAGCAGGAGGCGGAATCTCCCGTACCCAGCGAAAGTCCGGCCCTAACGGACAGCACGCGGCCGGACGCAACGCCGGAGCCTGCTGAAACGCCGGTTCCGACAGAAACGCCTGCCCCAACCGGCAGTCTGCTGTATGCTACCGTGACCACATCCGGCGGTTCCCTGAACCTGCGGGCCCAGCCGGTGACCGGCGGCCAGGTGCTGACTTCCATTCCCAGAGGAATCACTTTGCAGGTGGAGGAAAAGCTGGCGGATTGGAGCCGCGTCACCTATCACGGCTATACCGGGTATGTGATGAATCGCTATCTGCGGTTTGAAACAGCGTCCGCCGCTCCGGAAGAAACGCCCGCCCCTTCCCTGGGCCAGACGGCCAGGGTCAATACCCCCAGCGGCTCGCTGAACCTGCGGGCCGAGCCATACGCGGCGGCGCAGCTGCTTTGCCAGATTCCCCCGTATGAAACGGTGCGGCTGCTTCAATATGGGGACAGCTGGAGCTGTGTAAGCTATCGTGACTACACCGGCTATGTGATGACAAGGTATCTGTCGGTGGAACAGCAGGATGCGTCAACTCCCGCACAGCCCACCGCTACGCCAACGCCCGCCAGCGGGCAAACCGCGTATGTGAATACCGCCAGCGGATCGCTGAACCTGCGGCAAGCCCCCAGTTCCAGCGCAAGGGTGATAACGGCCATTCCCAGGGGAACCGCCATTGTGGTGACGGCCTATGACGCTGCCTGGGCCCAGACCACCTATCAGGGCTATACGGGCTATGTGATGACCCGCTTCTTAAGCTATGCCGCCCCGGCTGAGCCGGAACCCGGCGGTGACACGGAACCCGGCGGCGACAGCGGCGACCCTGACGAGGAGGAAGCCGTGGACGCCTGGGTAAAAACCGGCGGCGGCGACCTGAACCTGCGCCAAACGGCGGCCAGCGACGGGGCGGTGCTGGACTCCATTTCCAATGGAGCCCGGGTGAAGCTGCTGGAGGAGGGCAATACCTGGAGCCTGATTCTGTATAACGGCAAGCGGGGCTATGTCATGACCCGCTACCTGACGGTGCGACAGCCCGGGGAAGAACAGCCCGACCCAACCGCCAGCCTGGACGATGTGCTGGACCCCAGCCTGCGGGTGCCGGACGCGCCGGTTCAGGCCGTGGTCATCAGCCAGACGGAGATGCGGCTGTGGCCCATGTGCCGTCAGGAGGGCAGCCCTCTGGGCAGCATTGCCCCAGGAGAAACGGTGCAGGTGCTGATGATGGGCGATACCTGGTGCTGCGTGCAAACCCAGACCCTACAGGGATATTGCCTGACAAACCAATTGCAAATGGTGGAATAATGACGGAAGAACGCATGAAACCCGGCGAACGGCTGGACGATTTACAGCGAAACGGCCTGCGCATTTTGCAAAATCCGGATGGATTTCGCTTTGGCATGGACGCGGTGCTGCTGGCGGATTTCGCTTCCCTGCGCAAGCGGGAAAAGGTGGCGGATATGGGCTCCGGAACGGGAATCCTGCCGCTTCTGATGAGCCAGAACGAGCCTACGGCCTGCTTCGACGCATTTGAATGGCAGGCGGATATGGCGGATATGGCCCGGCGCAGCGTGGCCCTGAACGGACTAAGCGACCGCATTCGGATACATGCCATGGATTTTCGCCATGCCTGGCAGGCCGTCGGGCGGGAAAGCATGGACGTGGTGGTATGCAATCCTCCTTACGGCAAGCAGGGCGGCACCCTGGTGAATCATTCCGGAACCGTTACGTTGGCCCGGCATGAAACGGACGGCACCATCGAGGATGTGGCGGCGGCCTGCGCCGCTGTTTTGCGCACCCATGGCAGGGCGTATATGGTTTTTCCGGCGAAACGCCTGCTGGAATTGTGCGACGCGCTGCGCAAAAGCAGCCTGGAGCCCAAGCGAATCCGCATGGTATGCTCCAAGCTGGAAAAACCGCCCTATCTGGTGCTGCTGGAGGCTATGAAAAACGCCAGACCCTCCCTTTTGTGGCAGACGCCGCTGGTGGTGTATCACCCGGACGGCCGGGAGACGGAGGAAATGGACCGGATTTATCACCGGTGAAGCCTTTCAGCAAAACACCGGCATTCCACAAAAGGGACGCGGCGTTTGCGGCATAATGGGCCCACGCAACGCCTTGCAGCCGCAAATGAGGTCTGGCGGCCAACAGCCAGGTAAGGCCAAGGGACAAGCCCGCCGACAGGGTAGCCCCATACATGGCCTGCTTTTGGCGGCCCAGCGCCGTCAACACGCCGCCGGAAAAATGGCTGACGGCAATTACCGCGGTAAGCGGCGCGCAAAACCGAAGCAGGGCGGTCAATTCCGCCTGACGGTAGATGCGGCTGCTGATAAACGGAGCGGCCAGCCAGAGCAAAGCGGAACACAAAGCCCCAACGGACAAACAGGCGCCTGCGCATTGCCAAAGCAGGCGCTTTAGCGTTTTGGGCTGGTTTTCAGCCTTCGCCAGTTTGGGCATGGATACCATGCTCAGCGCGCTGGTAAAGATGCAGGGCAGCATCAATAACGGCATCGCCATGCCGTTCAGCATGCCAAGGCGGGCGGTTGCTTCCGCCGCGGCCAGGCCGCTGGCCTGAAGCCGAAGCGGAATCAAAATGGCGGTCAAAGAACGCAACCCCGTTTGCATCAGGCGGGTAAGGGTGGCGGGGGCGGCCAGGCGAAAAACAGCCCGCTTCCATCCGTCCGCCACCCGCAGGCCCCGCGGCAGCTGCGGAATGCGCCTGAGCACAAAAATCAGCCCCAGGATTTCCGCCGCCATGGTGGCCGCGACGGGTACGGCCGCCAGCCAGGGCGCGGTCAGAAAGGGGAGCGTTTTGATCAGCAGCAGGCAAAAGACAACCCGGCACAGCTGCTCAATCAGTTCGCTTCCGGCGGGCAGGGCGCTTTGCTCCATGCCGTAGCAGTAACCGTTCAGCGAGGCGGAATAGCCCAGAATCATCACGCAGGGCGCGGTAAACCACAGGGACGGCAGCACCCGCGCATCGCCCATCAGCCGGGCAATCAATGGCGACAAAAGCAGCAGCGGGGGAATCAGAAACGCGGAAACCACCCTGGTAAACCAGATGCCCGCCAGCAGGGGTTTTTGCTGGTTGTCCCTGTCCACCTTGGCCGTCAGGCGGCTGATGGCCATGGGCAGCCCGGAGGTAAGCGGGGTAATGGCCAGCATATGTACGCTGCCGGCCAGCTCGCTAATGCCCATGATCTCCGGCCCCAATTCCCGTGACAGAATCATGCGCAGGCATAGCCCCAGAGCCCGCACCACGCCGTTTGTCAGGGATAACAGCAGCGTTTGCCTCTTTGCGTCTGTCAGCCGTTTCATTGCCTCGCCTCCCCTTCAGGAGGGTATGAGGGGAAAAATGCTTTCATGCCGGGCTTGACTTTTGCCCCTGAAATGGTTGTATAATAGAAAATCATCTATGTTTGGAGGACTGAAAGATGAAAAAGCTGGGCTTTGGCATGATGCGCTTGCCTACGTTACCGCAAAGCGAAGCCGTTGATTTGGAAACAACCAGGCAAATGGTAGACCTGTTTTTGCAGCGGGGCTTTACTTATTTTGACACGGCTTGGATGTACTGCGCCTTTCATAGCGAGGAGGCGGTGAAGGCGGCGCTGACCAGCCGCCATCCCAGGGACAGCTATACGCTGGCCACAAAGCTGCACAGCGCCTATATCAAATGTCCGGAGGACCGGGATCGTATTTTTAACGAGCAGCGGCGCAAAACCGGCGTGGAGTACTTTGACTACTACCTGCTGCACGCCATCGGCGGCGACAGCTATCCGGTCTATGAAAAGTATGACTGTTTTAACTGGATTCAGGAAAAGAAGCGTCAGGGGCTGATCAGGCACATGGGCTTTTCCTTCCATGATACCGCCGATGTGCTGGACCGGGTGCTGACCGACCATCCGGAGATGGAATTTGTGCAGCTGCAAATCAATTATCTGGATTGGGAAAGCCTGGGCGTGCAGTCCCGTAAGTGCTATGAGGTAGCGGTTCAGCACGGCAAGCCGGTTATTGTGATGGAGCCGGTAAAGGGCGGCACCCTGGCCAAAGTGCCAGCGCCTGTGGAACGGCTGTTTAAACAGGCCCATCCCGACTGGTCCGTGCCTTCCTGGGCGGTGCGCTTTGCCGCCAGTCTGGATCAGGTGATGGTGGTCTTGTCCGGTATGAGCAGCCTGGAACAGATGGAGGATAACACCGGCTATATGCAGCATTTTGCGCCGCTGACCCCGTCGGAAAAGGAACTGGTGGCCAGGGCGATGGAAATCATCAACCAGAGCATTGCCGTACCCTGCACCGGATGCTCCTACTGCACGGAGGGCTGCCCGCAGAACATTCCCATTCCCCGCTATTTTTCCCTGTATAATGCGGATTTGCAGGAGGATAAGGATAAGGGCTGGCTGCCACAGGGAACCTATTATGACAATCTTACCCTGACCCACGGAAAGGCAGGCGACTGCATCGCCTGCGGACAGTGCGAAGGGGTATGCCCTCAGCATTTGCCCATTATAGAAGATTTAAAACGGGTCGCCAGGCACTTTGAAGCGTGATGGACGCATACAGAAAAGGCGTTTTCTGTTTACAGGAGATGCCTTTTTTGGTGTAAAAACAGCCTGATCAAATACAAAAAGAAAACTTGTGTTTTTTTGCCGAATCTTCTATAATTTTTGTCAACTGAACTGGTACATGCCAAATCAACATTTACAGTGAAGGAAGGGCTTTTTGGATGGAACAAAATCGAGAAAGATTGGGTTCCCGTCTGGGATTTATCCTGCTGTCGGCGGGCTGCGCTATCGGACTGGGCAATGTATACCGCTTTCCCATTATTACCGGCGCTTATGGAGGCGCCATCTTTGTCGTTATCTACATTGCGTTTTTGCTGCTGCTGGGTCTGCCCGTTATGACGGCGGAATTGTCTGTGGGCCGCGCCAGCCAGCGCAGCATCGCCTCCTCCTTTGACAAGCTGGAAAAACCGGGGCAAAAATGGCACTGGATGAAGTACCTGGGCATCAGCGGCAACTATCTGCTGATGATGTTTTATACCACCATTACCGGCTGGATGCTGATGTATCTGATCAAGTATGTGGACGGCTCTATTTTGTCCGCTTCCGGCACTGCGGAATTAAGCGCCGTTTTTGGCGGCATGATTTCCAACCCGGGCAGGTCCGTACTGGCTACCTACGCCGTGATTATCCTTTGCTTTGGCATTTGTTCCATCGGCCTGCAAAAGGGCGTGGAAAGAATCACAAAAGTCATGATGGTGGCCCTGTTTGTGCTGATGGTTGGTCTGGCCGCCTACTCCTGCACCCTTCCGGGGGCAAAGGAAGGGCTGAAATTTTATCTGGTTCCGTCCGTGCAGCACGTTCGGGAAAGCGGCCTGTGGACAGTGGTGACCGCCGCCATGGGGCAGGCCTTTTTTACCCTGAGCCTGGGCATGGGATCCATCGCCATTTTTGGCAGCTATATTGACAAAAATCACCGGCTGCTGGGCGAGGCCCGCACCATTGTGACGCTGGATACCATGGTGGCGCTTATGTCCGGACTCATCATCTTTCCGGCGTATTTTACCTATAACGGCAGCCCCATTACTGCGGGCAACGCAGGCGCCGGGTTTTTGTTTACCACCCTTTCCAGCATCTTTAACGACATGGCGGGAGGCCGGGTGATTGGCGCGTTCTTCTTTTTGTTTATGCTGTTTGCCGCATTGTCTACCGTGATCGCGGTGTTTGAAAACATCATGTCCTTCTGGCTGGAACTGACCAAACTGAACCGCCGCCAGGCCGCGCTTTTGAACATTGGCCTGCTGCTGGTGCTGGCCCTGCCCGCCGCCCTTACGGAAAACCTGCTGTCCGGCGTTCGGATTTTTGGAAAGAGCTTTATGGACTTAGAGGACTTTTTGGTGTCCAACCTGATTTTGCCCTTTGGCAGTTTCATTTATGTGCTGTTCTGCACCAGCCGTTATGGCTGGGGATGGAACAATTACTTTACCGAGGTAAACACAGGCAAGGGCGCGGCCATGCCCGGATGGATTCGTCCCTACATGACCTATGTGCTGCCGGTGATGATTTTTGTGATTCTGGTCATGTCTCTGATTGGTTAAGAAAAACGCGCAGCCCGTTGACAAAGTCCGTCAACGGGCACAGGCCGTCAAAAAAGATCGCCTGAGGGCGATCTTTTCTGACGGGAAGCGCTCTTTGCCTACTCGCCTGCGGCTCGCCGGGCGGCAAAGAGCGTAAGGAAAGCCTTGCTGCGCAAGGCAGCCGAAACCGACGTACACGCCGCCGGTTTCGGAACCAAAATCGGAGGGCTGCGGCCCTCCGATGCCTCCCAGGGGTTTTTCGACAGCCTGAGCCCGTTGACAAAGTCCGTCAACGGGCTTTTTTACCCAAACGGCAAGAAAAAAATCAGGCGAATAGATTAAGTAACTTCATGAAAAGTCCTTCCGAAAAGGCTGCGGTCCGGTTACCGAATGCCGCGAAGCGTAAAACAGGCGCCGCGGCCACGGATCGAACAATCGCCTTGCGCAGGGCGGACAAACGTGGTATAAAGAATAAGGAGATTTAACAGATCTATACAGGAGGCTATCATCATGTCATTCTCCGTAAACGACCCATTCCTGTACTGGCTGTCCGCCGCCGTCATTCTGGTGGTGCTGGCTCAGTCCGTGTTCTTCCTGGTAAAGGCGGTAAAACGGGCCAGACAGCTCAATCTGGTGAAGGGAACCATTGGCCGCACCATTGCGTCCAGCGCGGTATTCAGCATTGCGCCCGCGGTATCCATCCTGATTGGCGTGCTGACGCTGAACCGCTTTTTGGGCCTGCCCTTTCCCTGGCTGCGGCTCAGCATTCTGGGCGCGGTAACCTATGAGCTGCCCGCCGCCACCATTGCGGCCAACGCTGTGGGCGTAGGCGTGACGGAGCCCATTACCGACCCGACGGTGTTTGCCGTGATTGCCTGGACCATGACCCTGGGTATCATTGCCGGTATTATTCTGATTTTGTTTGGCCTGAAGAAGATTCAAAAAGGAATGCTGACCATCAGCGGCAAGGACGAGCGCTGGCGCGGCATTTTGATGGACGCGCTGTTTCTGGGCATGATTTCCGCCTTCCTTGGGCTTTTGTTCGCCCATGTACGCGAGGGGGTGGCGGGACTGATTCCCATTGTGGTGGCCGTGGTATCCGCCCTGCTGATGGGCGTATGCGGACTTTTGATTAAAAAGCTGAAGTGGACCTGGCTGGAGCAGTACGCGCTGCCGCTGTGCATGCTGGGTTCCATGGCGCTGAGCATTCCCATTACGGCGCTGATGGGCTAAGGAGGAAGCAGGAATGGATAAGCGGTTATCTCCCTACGAGGAGCAGCAATATGTTTATGGCCGTGTTTGGACGGCGCTTGTGCTGCTGATGATGATTTGCACCCCGCTGGCTATCTGTGTGTATTACAATGCGTGGCCGCCGGTTTCCACCGTGCTGAAGGCGCTGCTGGGGGTTGCGCCCATGTACTGGCTGGTAGGCATTATTGAAGTGTTTACCTATGTGCCCATGCTGGGTACCGGCGGTACCTATCTGGGCTTTGTCACCGGCAATTTGACCAGCTTGAAGGTGCCCTGCGCCCTGAACGCCATGGAGGCCGCCAAGGTAAAGGCGGGCACGGAGGAAGGCGAGGTCATCTCCACCATCGCCATCGCCACCAGCTCCATTGTAACGGTGCTGGTCATTGCTATCGGCGTGTTTGGACTGGGTATGCTGGAGCCGGTGCTGGAATCGCCCGTGCTGAAGCCCGCCTTTGATAACATTCTGCCCTCTTTGTTTGGCGCATTGGGCGTGGTGTTCATTTCCAAAAATCCCAAAATTGCCGCCGCACCCATGCTGTTTATGGTGGTGCTGTTTCTGTGCGTACCGTCCCTGGCAAACAGCGTCAGCGTGCTGGTTCCCGTGGGCGTGCTCATTTCCATTGGCGCGGCGCGGCTTCTGTACAAAAAAGGCTTGCTTGGCAAGGAGGCGTAAGCGATGATTGGTTGGATTTTGCTGGCGATTCTGGTTCTGTGGCTGGCGGTGATTCTGCTGCGCGCCGCAGCCTACCGTCCCTATCCCATGGAAAAGGTGGAGGCGCAGCCTGTGCCTGTGGATGAAGAAGCGGCGCTGGCCCATTTTCAGGACATGATTCGCCTGAAAACCGTCAGCTATCCGGATGGAAAGGGCGAGGATACCCAGGCGTTTACGGATTTTCAGCAGCTGCTGAACCGGCTGTACCCGAACCTGACAAAGACCTGTCCCCGGGAAATTCTGGGCAGGCGCGGCATGCTGTACCGCTGGAAGGGAAAAAGCGCCGATAAGCCATCGGTGTTGATGGCTCACTATGACGTGGTGCCTGTGGCCGAGGATGAATGGCAGGTTCCGCCCTTTGACGCCGTGGTCAAGGACGGCGAATTGTGGGGACGAGGGACCCTGGATACCAAGGGAACGCTGCACGGCATTGTGGAAGCTGCGGAAATCCTGATTGGGCAGGGCTTCGTACCGGAAAACGACGTGTACTTCGCCTTTGGCGGTGATGAGGAAATTTTTGGAGGAGACGCGCCCGCAATTGTGGAGGAACTGAAAAAGCGGGGCATTCATCCCAATTTTGTTTTGGATGAAGGCGGCGCGATTGTGGACAATGTGTTCCCCGGCGTAACCAAAAGCGCCGCGCTGATCGGCACGGCTGAAAAAGGCGCGATCTGTGTGGATTTGGCGGCCAGCGGCAAGGGCGGCCATGCCAGCGCCCCCGGCCGCAGGCAAACCATGGGCACCCTGGGACGGGCGCTGTGCCGGGTGCAGGACCATGCCATGCCATTTACCATGACCCCGCCCGCTCAGGAAATGTTTGATATTTTGGGGCGCGAATCCAGCTTTGGTTACAAGGTGCTGTTTGCCAACCTGTGGTGCTTCCGCCCGCTGCTGAACCTGGTATGCCGCATGTCCGGCGGAGAACTGAACGCGCTGGTGCGCACCACCTGCGCCCTGACCATGGCGGAAGGGTCCAAGGCCTACAATGTGCTGCCCTCTAACGCTAAGGCCGGCGTTAACCTGCGCCTGATCAGCGGCGATACCATTGAGCAGGCCTGCGACCGCCTGCGCAAAATCATTAACGACCCCAATGTGGACGTTCGGTTTGTCACCGGCGAAAACCCAAGCGCTGTATCCGTCACCGGCGACGAGCCCTGGAACCGGCTGAAGCAGGCCATTGGCGCGGCGTATCCCGGCGTGCTGGTATCGCCGTATCTGATGCTGGCGGGCAGCGACAGCCGCCATTACTGCAAAATCAGCGAGCATGTGTACCGCTTTAGCGGCATGCCGCTGTCCAAGGAGCAGCGCGGCCTGATTCATAACGCCAACGAGCGTATCCCGGTAGCACGGCTGAAGGACACCATCCGCTTCTTTGCGGAGGTGCTGAAACGCTGCTGACGGCCATTCATAGGGGACCGTTCCGCATGCAGCGCGGAGCGGTCCTTTCATTTTCGAACGCCGGAAAAAAGCTCGCCTGAGGGCAATCTTTTCTGTCGAAGGCATGTGTTTTCGGCAGAGCCGAAAGCTCCCCTCCTGCCTGGGCACCGCGCACAGCAAATGAAACGGTGCCATTCGCCGACCGCAGGTCAGCCGGTCTATACAATTCCAGTCAGAGTGCGGCCCTCTGATACTTTTCGTGGTTTTTGCCGGTATAAAGAATCCGTATGACCGCGCTGGTCATACGGATTCTTTATGGATAAATCGCCGCTTTATCGTTTCCCCAATTTGTGCATGGCCAGCACTGCGGCCCCCAGCATACCGGCGTCGTTTTGATGGACGGCGGTGGTCACGCCGCATACCAGTTCCTCCGGGTGGGCGGCAAAAATGGTTTGCAGCTCCCGGTTGCACGCGTCGGATAAAAACTGTCCGGCCCGGCTGACGCCGCCGCCCAGCACAATGATTTCCGGGGTAAAAATAATGTTCAGGTTGGCAAGCCCAATACATAATTCATGAATGTAGGTTTGAAAATAGGCCTGCATTTTAGCGACCCCGGCTTTGGCCTCGTCGATGACCTGCTTGGCGGACAACCCGTGGCTGATGGTACGCATCGCCGTAGCGGATGCGTACAGCTCAAAGCAGCCCTTGCGCCCGCAGGCACAGAGCCTTCCGTCCGGGTGGACGATCATGTGCCCAAACTCCGCGCCCACGTTCAGCCGCCCCCGCCAGGGCGCGCCGTTCAGCAGCAGCGCTCCGCCGATACCCGTGCCCAGCGTCAGGTACACCGCGTCCCGCATGCCGGTACAAGCGCCATCGTACCATTCCGCCATCATGGCCGACTGAGCGTCGTTATCCACCCAAACAGGCAGGTGAAGGCGATCCTGCACCATGGCTTTCAGAGGTACATCCTCCCAGCCCAGGTTGGTCGCGCAGACGGTCTGGGTCGCGGTATAGACGGCCCCGGCCGTGCCTATACCAATCAAATCCACAGGGTATTGGCGCACAAAGGCTTCCAGCAGATCCGCCATTTTTTCCGGGTCGCCAAAAGGGGTGGGATAGCGGCAGGACTGAATCAACCCCTTATCAGGGTCAAACAGTCCGCATTTTACGGTTGTCCCTCCAATATCTATACCGGCAATCAGCATGGCGTTACTTCATCCTCCACAACAGTAAACACGGGATGCCAGCCGCTGTCCCAGGCGGTCAGGTGAGCCCGCTTCCCCGGGGCAATGGCGCCCAGGCCGGTCATGCCCGCCCGGGCGGCGGGGGTGCGGCTGGCCATGGCAACAGCGTCCTCCGGGGGAATACCGATGGAAATCAGGTTGCGCACCGACTGGTCCAGATAGGCCACGCCGCCGTCCAAAGCCCCCTCCAGGGTGCGGTTCACGCCGTCCTTCACCACAAACTGATAACCGTGCATATCGTATTGCCCATCCGGGAAGCCGTGGGAGAAAACGGAGTCGGAGATAACGATCATTCGGTCCGGACCTTTTTCCCGGTAAATCAGCTTGACAATGGCCGGATGCAGATGTAAAAAGTCGCAAATGGCCTCCATGTAAACCTCCTTGCGTTCCATGGCGGCCACCACCACGCCGGGATCTCGGTGATGAATGGGGCGGCAGGCGTTAAAGCTGTGGCACAGGGACTCAACTCCCGCGTCAAAGCCCGCCATGGCCTGCTCGTAGGTGGCGTAGGTATGGCCTGCCTGTACCTTTACGCCCAGGGTTTTCAGATAGCCAATCAGCTCCGCCGCTCCCGCTTCCTCCGGGGCCAGCGTGATTTCCCGAATCACATCGCCATAGTCGCCAAAAATGTCCTGATAAGCGGCGATATCCGGCGGCAAAATTGCGCCCTTCAGCATGGCTCCCGGCCGGGCGGAGGACAGAAAAGGCCCCTCCAGATGTACGCCCTGAATGCGTGCGCCGCCCAGCGTGCCCGCCTTCTGCCGGGCCATGGCGTTCCGGGCCGCGGCCAGCGCCCGGCGAATCACATCCCGCGGGGAGGTAGAGGTGGTCAGCCAGAAATCCGTTACGCCGCTGGACTGCATTTTGCGCAAAAAGCGGGAAAGGGATTCCTCGTCCGCATGCTCGGGATTAAAGCCCTCGCCTCCGTGACAGTGCAGGTCGATCAAACCAGGCGTCAGCACGTCCGCATGCCAATCGGCCTGCTTTCCGGGCATAATTTGACGGATCATTCCATCTTCCACTTCTACGGTGCAGTCGTTACAAAAACCATTTTCCAGAAGCATCTTTTGCGCGTGAATCCGCATGGTGAAAGCCCTCGCTTTTCGATGGATACAGGACGTGCCCGTTCGCTACTCAGTGTACCATGAAACAGGGGAATCTTCAATGGATTTTCACACGGTTAAAGGATGTTAAAACACAACAAAGCCTTGCAAATACAGTCCGTTCGTGCTATGATGGGCACAAGCAGATCGGGCGGTTTCGCCTCGATTTGCCAAGACTGTTGGAGGTGAAAACCATGGCATACCAGATTTCTGACGATTGCATCAGCTGCGGCGCTTGCCAGGCTGAATGCCCCGTGGACGCCATTTCTGAAGGCGACGGCAAGTACGTGATCGATCCCGATAAGTGCATCGAGTGCGGCGCTTGCGCTGGCACCTGCCCCGTGGGTGCTCCCGCTCAGGCCTAATCTACGGTATCCCAAACAGAGCGGTGCGCGCTTGGCGCACCGCTCTGTTTTTGTCAGGAGGGGAAAAGAATGGATTTGAACGATTACCAGAAGCTGGCCATGCGCACGCTTTCCGGCGATTCTACAGGGGAAAAGCGGCTTTTGAACGCCGCCATGGGCCTTTGCGGCGAAAGCGGCGAAGTGATGGACCATTTGAAAAAATACCTGTTTCAGGGGCATGATTTGGATGTGAAGCACCTGTGCAAGGAGGTGGGCGATATTCTGTGGTATTGCGCCCTGTTTGCCGAGGGGGCCGGCGTGCCGCTTGGACAGATTGCCCAGGACAATATTGACAAGCTGACCGCCCGCTATCCTCAGGGCTTTGATCCGGAGCGTTCCCGCCACCGCAAGCAGGGGGTGTAGGTTTGTCAAACATATTGGACAATGAACTCAATGGGGGAAAGCCAATGGAGGGGCCTCATAGGTAAGATGTTGGAACGGGAATGATGAACGGCGAGCTGCTTTGCAAAGTCATCCAGAGAGTAGAAGTCATGGCAAGAATAGAAG
>CAKTUU010000010.1 GCA_934621505.1 uncultured Clostridia bacterium | reverse complement strand
TGTTTTCGGCAAAGCCGAAAACTCCCCGCCCGACCGGCAAAGCCGGTCGATACGATTCCAGTCAGAGGGGCTGCGGCCCCTCTGACAACTCCCCGCAGAGAGTCCTTCTACAGTCTGCTCCGCCGCTTTGCGCGGCGTATTTCTTCCCTTAAAATGATAAACGGATATCCGTTTATCATAGCCGTAGGAACGGGCCGTCTGATCAACAGCCTGTTCTGAACCGGCGCTGCCCGTTGGGGCATAGGCGGCGCAGCCTCCACACGCCGTCTGGACCTGCGCAAACGGGTCCTTTTCCCCAAAGCGGAGCCGTTCCACCTTGCCGGTGTGGCTTCGCTTTTTGTGTTGCCATTTCCGGTGTAAGCGTAACAAGTTTGCAATTTCTTCACATTTTGTGCAACAAAACGCCACTTTTATTCGTCATACTATATGTGAGTGAGGTGATCGCATGGCAACCATTTTGATCTACGAACCCAACCATATGCTGGCGCAGAGGCTTTGCGACTCCCTGAAGAAGGAGAAATACAACGCGATCCGCTGTGACGAAACCGATTTAAACCCCACCGCCCTGAAGGAGGAAAAAGCTCCGCTGGTCATTTTGGACGCCCAGATGAAGTGGACCGTCTGCCGGCCGATGCTGGAAACCTTTTCCCGCCGGGGCTGCCCCATTTTGTTTTTAACCGGCGACCGCAAAATGCGCGCCCATCTGCGGGCGCTGTACGCGGGCAACTGCGATGTGCTGGCCGCGCCTTTCAGCGGCAAGGCCCTCAAAACCTGTGTGGCCCATCTGCTGGGGCAAACCGCCCCCATGGCCGATTTGTCCCTGGACGAAACGGAACGGGTGGCCCTGCTGGACGGACGGCGTGTGGAGCTGACCGCCCAGGAATACGCCCTGCTGCTGGCCCTGATGGAAACCCCGGACACCCCCGTCAGCCGGGAGCAGCTTTTGCGCACGGCCTGGGGCTACCAAAGCATGGGCGAAACCCGCACCGTGGACGTGCATGTGCAGCGCCTGCGCAAAAAGCTGGGCAACGACTACATCGAAACCGTTTACAAATGCGGCTACCGGCTGCGTCTGGCGTAACGTAAAAAACCGACAAAAAGAGGCCGTGCTCGTTTCTTTCAGAGCACGGTCTCTTTTTGTACCCCCTGGGGAAGTTGTCAGAAGCCTCTCTGACCGGAATCGCAGCGACCGGCTTTGCCGCCCCCCTGATTGGCCGCCAGCGACCGTGAACAACGCTTCGCCGGTTCGCAGGAAACGTGCTGCGGCACAAGGCTTAGGGGCTCTGCTCCTAAAAACCCGGCAGGAGACAGCGCCTTCTGCACCTCCTCTTTTTTTGACATTCTGCGGCTGTGCCCTTCCTTTTCAGAGCACAGCCTTTTGTTTGCTACATCCGCAAAAACTGCCGGGTACGCGGGTTTTGCGAATCAAAAATCTGGCTGGGGCTGCCCTGCTCCACAATCACGCCGCCCTCCATAAACACCACCTGGTCGGCCACATCCCGGGCAAAGTCCATCTCGTGGGTAACCACCATCATGGTCATGTTGTCGGCGGCCAGCGCCCGCATCACGCCCAGCACCTCCTGGGTCAGCTCCGGGTCCAGGGCGGAGGTGGGCTCGTCAAAGCACAAAATTTCCGGGTCCATGCACAGCGCCCGGGCAATGGCGACCCGCTGCTGCTGCCCGCCGGACAGCTGGCCGGGGTACTGCTCCGCCTTATCCAGCAGGCCCACCTTGTCCAGCAGGGCGCGGGCCTTGTCAACAGCCTGCCCCTTGGGCATCTTTTTCACCCGCATGGGCGCGTCAATCAGGTTTTGCATCACATTCATGTGGGGAAACAGGTTGTACTGCTGAAAAACCATGCCCATGCGCAGCGTCAGCGAGCGCAGGGTTTTCTCGTCCGAATAAACCAGCCTGCCGTTTTGCATCCGGCACATGGGTATGCCGTCCAGGGTCACTTCGCCGCTGTCGATGGGTTCCAGCTGGTTCATGCAGCGCAAAAAGGTGCTTTTTCCGCTGCCGCTGGGGCCGATCAGCGCCATCACCTCGCCCCTGTTCAGGGTCAGGCTGATGCCCTTCAGCACGCCCAGCCCGTCAAAGCCCTTGCAAATGTTTTTGGCCGTCAGCATATTGGCCCCTCCTTTCAGCGGCAGCGGTTCAACCGGCGCTCGGCCCGCTTGCACAGCTGCTCCGCCACGCCGTTGAGCACCAGATAAAACAAAATGGCCATCAGGTACGGCTCAATGGAGGACGAGCTGGACACCTGCTTTTTGGCCACGGTCATCAGGTCCACCACGGCCACGGTGGAGGCCAGCGCCGTATCCTTAATCAGGGTAATGATTTCGTTGGTCACCGGCAGCAGCACCTGCTTGACCACCTGGGGCAGGATAATGCGGAAAAAGGTCTGCCCCCGGGTATAGCCCAGCACCTTGGCCGCCTCCCACTGCCCCACCGGCACGGCCTGTATGCCGGAACGGAAAATTTCGGCAAAATAAGCGGCGTAATTGATGACAAAGGCAAAAATCACCGCCGCGAACCGGTCCACCTTAAAGGGCAGTATAACAGGCAGCAGAAAATAGATAAACATGATTTGCAGCATCAGCGGCGTGGACCGCATGATGTAAATGTAAAACGATACCGGCCAGCGCAGGGCGCGGCTGCGGCTCATGCGGCCCAGCGCCGCCAGCATGCCCAGCGGAATGGACAGCAGCAGCGTCCAGAAAAAAATGCTGAGGGTCGTGCCCGCGCCGTCCAGCATCAGGGTAAACAGCTTCCATAGCCGGGCCGGGTCGTTCAAAAATTTGATCGTCATCTTTCCGCTCCTGATTCAATGGATATTGCGCCGGGCCTTTGCCGCCCGGCGCGATTCAGACTGTCGAAAAACCCTTTTCGGGGAGTTGTCAGAGGGGCTGCGGCCCCTCTGACTGGATTCGTATCGACCGGCTTTGCCGGTCGGGCGGGGAGTTTTCGGCTTTGCCGAAAACATTCCTCCAGTCCTTCGTCAGAAAAGATCGTCGTCAGACGAGCTTTTTTGACGGCCTGTATCGCGCCGGGCCTTTGCCGCCCGGCGCGATTGTTTTTTACGGCACCACGGTAATGTCCTTGCCAAACCATTTTTCAGAAATGGCGGCCAGACTGCCGTCCGCCTTCATTTCCTTCAAAATTTCCTCTACCTTGTCCTTCAGCGCCACATCCTCCTTGCGGAAGGCGACGCCGTAATTATCGTCCGCCAGTACCACGGCGGCAACCAGATCGGTGGCGCCCATACCGGCAATCTTGTATTCGCCCACCACCTGGTCTACCAGTACCGCGTCGCAGCCGCCCGCCTGCAAATCCATCAGGGCGGTCAGGTAATCGTCATATCCCAGCACATCGGCAAAGGTCGCGGTCAGGTCCGCGTCGTCCTCCAGCAGTTCCTCCGCGTAGGAGCCGTTCTGCACGGCCACCACCTTGCCCGCCAGATCCTCCAGCGAGGCGATGCCGGAGCCCTCTTTGGCGTAAAAAATCATCTGGTTGTTCAGGTAGGGAAAGGTCATCGCCATGCTGGCCTGGCGCTCGTCCGTAATGGACAGGCCGTTCCAGATGCAGTCAATGTTGCCGCTGGCCAGCTCCAGTTCCTTGGAATCCCAGGCGATGGGCTGGGCCACAAATTCCACGCCCAGCTTTTGGGCCACCACCCTGGCCACGTCAATATCAAAGCCTGCAATGTCGTTGTTTTCATCCCGGAAGCCCATCGGGGGAAAGCTGTCGTCCAGTCCCAGGATAAAGGTGCCCTTGGACTGGATATTTTCAACGGACGTATCCTCCGCCAGCGCGGCGGCGGACAGCAGCAGCATCAGGGCCAGCAAAGCGGCAACGATCTTTTTCATGGGTTCTTCCTCCTCTTTATTGCTTTAGCGCGTTAACACGATAGTATAATAATACACACATGGCTTCCTGTCAACCCCTTTTTTCACAAAAGTTTTTTCAAATGGTACGGCCGCCTCTGCCTTGTGCCCTCCGCCCCCAGGATGTATAATACAGGTACGGCATTTTCTTTCATACTTCAGGAGGTTTTCCCATGCAAAAGCTATCCCCTCGCCTTTGGTTTACGCTGATTCTGGTGGGACTGATGGGCCAGTTCGCCTGGACCATTGAAAACATGTATTTGAATGTGTTTTTGTACAACACCATTTCCACCGACCCGGGCTATATTGCCGCCATGGTGGCCTGGAGCGCCGTGGCCGCCACGGTTACCACCCTGCTGATGGGTGTGGCCAGCGACCGGCTGGGCCGCCGCAAGCCGTTTATCTGCGGGGGCTATCTGCTGTGGGGCGTAAGCACCGCCGCCTTTGGCTTTATCACGGTGGAGAACGCCGCCCATCTGTTTCCCGCCGCCAGCGCTGCGGCCGCCGCGGCCATTCTGGTCATCCTGCTGGACTGCGTCATGACCTTTTTTGGCTCCACCGCCAATGACGCGGCTTTTAACGCCTATGTCACCGACCAGATTCCGGACGACCGGCGGGGCCGGGTGGAAAGCGTGCTGGCGGTACTGCCGCTGGTATCCATGCTCATCATTTTCGGCCTGTTTGACGGCATGACCCAGGCGGGCTGCTGGAAGGAATTTTTCCTCATCTTTGGCGGGCTGGTCACCCTGACCGGACTGATCGCCTGCTTCCTGCTGCCGGAAGCACCTGTGGCAAAGAAAAAGGAGCCCTTCTGGCGGCAGCTGGCCTATGGCTTCCGCCCATCGGTCATCCAAAGTCACGGGGCGCTGTACCTGTCCCTTGGGGCCATGTGCGTTTTTTCCATCGCGGTGCAGGTGTTCTTTCCCTACCTGATTATTTACATGCAGCACTACCTGCAAATGGACAATTACGCCATTGTGCTGGGGGTGGTGCTGGTGGCCGCCTCCGTGGTCAGCGTGCTGGGCGGCAAATGGATTGACAAATGGGGCGCCTGCCGCTTTGCCTTCCCTGCGGGGGTGCTGATGCTGCTGGGCCTGCTTGCCATGTACTTTGCCCGGGGCATGGCCTTTGTCATGGCTGCGGGCTCCGTCATGATGAGCGGCTATATGCTGCTGACCGCCGCCCTGACGGCGCAGATTCGCACGCTGACGCCGCCGGATAAGGCGGGACATTTTCAGGGCATTCGCATGATCTTCGGGGTCATGCTGCCCATGATTATCGGCCCCGCCATCGGCGCGGCGGTCATTCGCGGCAACGCACAGACCTATGTGGAGCTGGGCCAGGTCAAAACCGTGCCCACCCCGGGCATTTTTCTGGCGGCGGGAGCTGTGCTGCTGTTGCTGATTGTGCCCGTGACCCTGCTCAGGAGAAAGGAGGTGTAACCCATGCTGATGACTCCCTTTGGCGAAAATCTGGACAAAAGCCGGGTGCTGCCGGAATATCCCCGGCCCCAAATGCGCCGGGAAAGCTACCTTAACCTGAACGGCCTGTGGGAATACGCCATCACCCAAACCAACGAAGTACCGGAGGTATGGGACGGACACATTCTGGTGCCCTTTTCCCCGGAAAGCGTCCTCAGCGGCGTAAACCGCACCCTGCAGCCCGGCGAAACCCTGTGGTACCGCCGCAGCTTTGCCCGGCCGGAAGGGCCGCGGGTGCTTCTGCACTTTGGCGCGGTGGATCAGGAGGCGGCGGTGTTTGTCAACGGGCAGCAGGCGGGGTATCATATGGGCGGCTACAATGCCTTTACTTTGGACATTACCTCCCTGCTCCGGCAGGACAACACCCTGCTGGTGCGGGTGCATGATGATACCGACGCTACCTGCCATACCCGCGGCAAACAGAAAACCAGGCGGGGCGGCATCTGGTACACGCCTCAAAGCGGCATCTGGCAGACGGTGTGGATGGAATCGGTGCCGGAAAGCTACATCTCCGGCCTGCGCTTTACCCCTCTGTTTGACGAAAGCGCCGTGGAGGTAACCGTACTCAGCGGCAGCGACGCCGCCTGCCAGATGCAGCTGGAGGGGCGAACCGTCCCCCTGACCGCCAACCGGCCTGCCCGGGTGCCCATGCCGGATTTTCACCCCTGGAGCCCGGAGGATCCCTATCTGTACGACTGTGCCTTTACCTTGGGCGACGACCGGGTGGACGGCTACTTTGCCATGCGCAAAACCGAGGTGCGGCCGGACGCGTCCGGTACGCCCCGGCTGTTTTTAAACGGAAAGCCCTGTTTTCACAACGGGCTGCTGGATCAGGGCTACTGGCCGGACGGCCTGTACACCCCGCCCAGCGACCAGGCCATGATTTACGACATCCAGGCCGCCAAAAAATTGGGCTACAATATGCTGCGCAAGCATATCAAGGTGGAGCCCATGCGCTGGTACTATCACTGCGACCGTCTGGGCATGCTGGTATGGCAGGATATGCCCAGCGGCGGCGGGGCCTACCGCCTGACCACCATTTCCCTGCCGCTGATTACCGGCGTGCATCATAACGACCACAACTACCGCGCCTTTGCCCGTCAGGACGCTCAGGGCCGCCGGGAATACCTGGACCAGCTGCGGGAAATGACGGACCAGCTGTACAGCGTGCCCAGCATTGTGCTGTGGGTGCCCTTTAACGAGGGCTGGGGACAGTTTGACGCGGCGGCGGTAACCGGCCTGCTGCGTTCCTGGGACCCCACCCGGCCCATTGACCACGCCAGCGGCTGGCACGATCAGGGCGTGGGGGATTTTCTCAGTTCCCATGTGTACTTTAAACCCTATCGCTTTCGCCGGGACAAGCGGGGCCGGGCCGTGATTCTAAGCGAATTCGGCGGCTACAACCTGCGGGAAAAGGGCCATTGCTTTAACGATGTGGACTTTGGCTACAAAAAGCTGCCGGATCAGGCCGCCCTGTGGCAGGCCTACGAAAAGCTGTATGAAACCCAGATTCTGCCCGCCATTCCCAGGGGGCTGTGCGCCACGGTTTACACCCAGCTGACCGATGTGGAGGACGAATTGAACGGCGTGCTCACCTATGACCGGCGGGTGGTCAAGCTGCCCGAGGACCAGCTGCGCCGCCTGAACCGGCGCGTTCTGGCTGCGTCGCCCAAGGCTTGACTTTGCCTTTGCTTTCAGCGTAAGATAGACCTTGTTTAAAGGAGGATGACCCCAATGAGTGAAATGCCGATTTGCCCCCGCTGCCATAAAACCGCCCAGACGGCGGACGCCGCCTTTTGCGCCTATTGCGGCGCGCCTATGAAGCAGGCCCCCGCGCAGGAGGTGCCCGCGGAAGTTCAGGCCCTGCTGATTCGTCTGGCGGATACGCCCGACCCCAAAAAACGCTACGAACTGCTGACGCAGGCCCAGCAGCAGTACCCCGACAGCCTGCCCATTGCCCGGGAGCTTTTGTACCTGGGCCGGCTGCACGAACGGGGCGGCAAGTATGTGGATTTTTCCGTTATCAAATGCTACCTGCTGCACATGTACCTGACCCCCAGCGATTTTAAAGAGGACAAAAAAACCGCCATGCGTCAGGAACTGTTCCACCATCCCCAGCTGCAGCGCTGCCAGGAGCTGGCCCCGGACGCGGACGACTTTACCCGGGAATACCTGCGTCACCTCAGCGCTGAATTTTCCGGCCTGTTCCTGAAGGGCAGCAGCACCTATATGCGGTCCTTCTTTGGTCTGCGTCTGGGCGGCCGCCCGGAAAAGCTGCTGGCAGAGCCCGCCTCCCGGGTGCTGGCCAATATTCACGGCGATACCGATCTGGACGGCGACGAGCGGGAAATGCTGTACCAGTGCTTCTATCAGGGCTATATAAAGGAGATTGGCGGCGAAAACGAACTGAACGCCAAGCTGGACCAGTATCACCTGCCCATTCCGCCCAAGGCCTAAAGAAAGGAGCCAGGCATGTCCCAGCATACCCAGCGCCAGTCGCTGCTTCACAACCTGCTGCGCGCGCACCCCAAAAAGGCCGCCCCGCTTCACCCCCAAAGTCCCCTTACGGACGAGGAAACGCCGCAAAAAAAGCCATCCAAATTCCGGCGGATTCTGGTGCGGGTGCTTTTGTGCCTTCTGCTGGCTGTCGCCGTAGCGTTCGCCTATGTGTTTTTGCTTCTGGGCGAGCCGGACGAGGACGCCAAGTATGTAAGCCGTCAGCCGGAAAGCCAGATCACCATGCCCATGAACGCTCTGGAAACCCCGGGCGAGGCGGATGTGCAAAGTCTGGCGGACACCTTCGGCCAGTCGGTGCTGAACCTGTACGGCGGCCTGACCATGCAGAAGGCGCGGGTATACGACACCGCTTTCGGTGGCGGCTACGCCCGCCGGGTGACCCTGACCTACGCCTTTGAGGACGGCCAGACGCTGACGCTGGAAAGCCTGCGCCCCACCAGCGCCGCCAGCCTGATTGACCAAAGCGGCTACCGGCTGGAGGCCGGCAGCCTGTACGCCATTGGAGGGCTGAACGCCGCCCGCATGGATAACAGCCGGCAAAGCTGCGTTTTCGCCCAGAGCGATTCCGCCGTCTACGCGGTTATCTGCCCCGCATCCCACACGGACGACCTGCCGTCGCTGCTGAAGATGACCACCCTGACCGCCCCCAGTTACCACGAATGAAGGAGCTTCCATGTCTGAGCCAAAGCATTCCATGAAAACCAGCCAGCTGATCCGGCGCTTTCTGCCCTTTTTCCGCAAATATACGCCCATGCTGGTATTCGACCTGTTCTGCGCGTCCCTGACCACCATTTGCGAGCTGGTGCTGCCGCTGATTGTGCGCAATATTACCACCCTGGCCACCACTGACGCGGCGGCGCTGACGGTTACCTATGTGCTGCGGGTGGGCGGCCTGTACGTCCTTCTGCGTCTGATTGATTCGGTGGCCAGCTTTTACATGTCCTCCCGGGGCCACATTATGGGCACCTATATCGAGCGGGACATGCGCAACCAGTTGTTTGAGCACCTGCAAACCCTGGGCTTCGCCTATTACAGCAACGCCAAGGTGGGCCAGATTATGGCCCGCATTACCAGCGACCTGTTCGACGTAACCGAGTTTGCCCACCACTGTCCGGAGGAATTTTTCATCGCGGCCATCAAAATCATCGTTCCCTTTGTGATTTTGATGGGCACCAGTCCCCTGCTGACGCTGATCATCTTTGCCATGCTGCCCCTGATGCTGGTATGCACCCGGTTCTTCAGCAGGCGTATGCGGGCCGTGTTTCGGGAAAGCCGCCATCAGGTGGGCGAAATCAACGCCCAGGTAGAGGACAGCCTGCTGGGCATTCGCGTGGTCAAGAGCTTTGCCAACGAGCCCATTGAAATTGAAAAATTTCATGAACGCAACGACGAAATTGTCCGCATCAACCGGCGCAAATACCTGTATATGGGCGGCTTCGCCACCACCAACCGGGCCTTTGACGGGCTGATGTATATTGTGGTGGTCATCGCCGGGGCGCTGTTTATCATCGACGGCAGAATTACCGCGGCGGATTACATCGCCTACCTGCTGTACGTCAATACGCTGCTTACCTCCATCCGCCGCATTGTGGACTACATGGAGCAGTTCCAGCGGGGCATGACGGGCATCGAGCGCTTCTGCGAGCTCATGGACGAACAGCCGGATATTGTGGACGCGCCGGACGCGGTGGAGCTGACCAACGTGCGGGGCGACGTAACCTTTGACCACGTCAGCTTCCACTATAACGACGATTGCAAAAACGTGCTGGCGGATATCAATTTTGAGGTCAAAGCCGGTGAGCGGGTGGCCCTGGTAGGCCCCAGCGGCGGCGGCAAAACCACCCTGTGCAACCTGATTCCCCGGTTTTACAACGTATCCGGCGGCCGCATACTGGTGGATGGGCACGATATTACCCACCTGACCCAGCACAGCCTGCGGGAGGCCATCGGCATGGTGCAGCAGGATGTGTATATGTTCAGCGGCACGGTCTTTGACAACATCGCCTACGGTATGCCCGGCGCTACCGCCCATCAGGTGGAGCAGGCCGCCCGTCAGGCCGGGGCCCATGATTTTATTATGGAACTGCCCAATGGGTACCAGACCTTTGTGGGCGAACGGGGCGTAAAGCTGTCCGGCGGACAGAAGCAGCGCATTTCCATCGCCCGGGTCTTTTTAAAGAACCCGCCCATCCTGATTCTGGACGAGGCCACCAGCGCCCTGGATAACGAAAGCGAGCGTCTGGTGCAGCAATCTCTGGAGGATCTGTCCAAGGGCCGCACCACCTTTACCATCGCCCACCGGCTCACCACCATTCGCGGCGCAACCACCATTTGGGTGCTGACGGAAAACGGCATTGTGGAGCAGGGCAACCACCAGCAGCTAATGGCCCAAAAGGGCATTTACTATCACCTGTATCAAATGTATACGGAGGATCATGTGCAATGAGCTGGCAATATGGCGTCCACCCGGCGGTTTTGCGCCAGCAGAACCCTGCTAAGGCCATGGAGCGGGCCCGGACCGAGGGCTATGACAGCCTGCGGCTGCTGGCCGCCCCGGAACAGGAGGGGGATTGCCGCCGCCTGCTTACCCGCTTTGCCGGGGAAACCCCGGAGGGCTTGTGGTTTGAGGCGCCCCTGACCCCGGATTGTCCCATGCTGCCCATTCCCATGCACCCTGCCTACCGGCACGGAGATATGACCCCCTGGGGCGGAACCCAGCTGCGGGACGTGTATCACCGGGCCATTCCGGATGAACGAACCGGCGAGGCGCTGGAAATCAGCGCTATTCCCAACTTGGAAAGCACAACCTCCACAGGGGAAACGCTGCCCCAGCTGCTGGCGCGGGAGGGCCGCCGTCTGGCGGGCGACTGCGCGGGCCAGCCCTTTCCCCTGCTGCTGAAGCTGCTGGCGGCAAAACAGTCCCTGAGCGTGCAGGTACACCCGGACGACGCTTACGCCAGCCTGCACGAGCATAAGCTGGGCAAAACCGAGGCATGGGTGATTCTGCACGCGGACGAAGGAGCCAGCATCCTGTACGGCATGCGTGACGGCGTTACCCTGGACGCATTGCGCGCCGCCCTGGAGGGCGGGCAGGATGTGGAGCCGCTGATTCAGCGCGTTCCCGTCCATGCGGGCGATGTATACTATATGCCCAGCGGCATGGTGCACGCCATTGGCGGGGGCATTCTGCTGTACGAAATTCAGCAGTCCAGCGACGTTACCTACCGCCTGTGGGATTTTAACCGCACCAACGCCAAAGGCGAAAAACGTCCCCTGCACATTCGGCAGTCCCTGGATGTGATCAATCCTGCCCTGAAAGGTGCGCGGGCCCACATGCCCGCCGTAGGGGGCAACCAGCTGACCACCCTGCTGGACGTACCCGCCTTTCGCCTGAAATGTGCCAGCGTAAACGGTTCGCTGCCTCTGGAACCAACACCCCATACCTTTCGTATGCTGACGGCGCTGGATTGCCTGACCCTGAGCTGGCCCGGCGGCGCGCTGGACCTGCACCCCGGCGACAGCCTGCTGCTGCCCGCCTCCTGCCCCGCCGTAACGCTGACAGGCCGCGGCCAGGCGCTGATCAGCCAATGCTGACAGATAAACGACCCCCTATATGAGAGCGCTCGTCCACAAACATGACTACGCTGGTTCACGAGAAATGCGTCACGCTGCAAGGCTTAGGGGCTCCGCCCCTAAAACCCCGGCAGGAGGCAGTACCTCCTGTACCTCCACTTGTTCAATAACCTGAAACGCCCCCAGCTTTTCTATAGCTGGGGGCGCTCGTTATTTACATTTGTTCAAACAGCACGCGCATCAGGTCGGTGCCGTCCATCAAAACGGGTTCGCTTTCCATTTCCCGCTCGCAGAACTTGCGCACAGGCGGCTTTCGTCCTTCCGCCAGCGCCTTTCGTACCACGCGGCTGTCAAAAATGGCGTAGGGAACCGGGCTGCCGTCATGGGTGCGGGTGGTCAGCAGGGTGGGATGGTCGCTGAGCACCAGCAGGCGGAAATCCTCGCCACGGTCCATCAGCCGCTGAATCAGCGGCCCCACAACCCGGCTTTCCACATTCTGAATGGCTTCCAGCTTGCGGCCCAAATCGCCCGCGTGGGCCATTTCATCCGGAGCCTCCACATGGACGGCGGCGAAATCATCCCCGGCGGCCAAAGCGTCCAGGGCGCACTGCACCTTGCCCTCGTAATTGGTGTCCAGGTCGCCGTTGGCTCCCTCCACATGCGGGGTTTTTAATCCGGCCAGACCGGCAATGCCCCACACCAGCGGCACGGCGCTGACCACCGTGCCCCAGTGCCCGTATTTTTCCTGAAAAGAGGGCAGCTCCATGGCTGTGGCTGCGCCCCAGGGCCAGATCATATTGGCGGGCAGCTTGCCCTGAGCCGCGCGCCGCCGGTTCACCGGGTGATCCTTCAGCAGTTCATAGCTGCGCAGCATCAGGGCGCGGATATCCCGGCACATTTTGCCGGCGGCAGCGTCGTCCGTGTCCCTGAGCATATGGGGCAGGTGGGGCTCAATGGTCTGCTCCAGCACGTTATGGGGCTCGGTCAGCCGCACGGCGGCCAAATCCGTGGCGGTGGTTTTCATCACGCCCACATGGCGGAAGGTATCGGTTACGGTAATTTCCAGCCCCGCCTCCCGCATCATGGCGGCAAAGCCGGGGTCGGCAATCAGGTCGTTCATCAGGGCAGTGGCTTCCTGCCCGTGAATATTGCCGCCATTGTGGCTGTGGATCACCAGCGCGCCGGTATCATCCGGCGTAACGGCGCACAAATTCACCCGAAAGCTGACGCAGCCCTGGGGAACCTTCACCCCCATACCGGCGGCCTCCAACACGCTGCGGCCGGTGTAATAGGTCTTGGGCGAATAGCCAAAGATGCTTAAAATGGCGGTATCGCTGCCCGCAGGCAGGCCGTGAGGCACCGTCAGCGCCCGGCCGCACTGACACCCGGCGCAGCGGTCAAACGCGGGCAGGGCCAGCGCCTCCAGGGGCGTTTTGCCCGCCAGCTGGGGCAGATAGGTATCAGCCATGCCGTCTCCAATCACAAGTACATATTTCATGATCAAGCCGCCTTCTTTCCTTGCTCATTGAGCGTAAATGATATCGTCCCGGAGCCGGTAAAGGGTCGCGCCGTACTTTTTGCGGCAGAAAGCGTCCACAAACCAGTCGATTTCCTTTACCGCGTCGTACTGCACATAGCCGTACCGCTCGCCGTTCCGTTTCTCACCCTTCATGTTGCTGTCACACCAGCGCACGGTGTCGGTGTCCGGGTCGTAATCGGCGATAAAAATCATGCTGTGGGCCCCGATGCCGTAATAATAATTGGCCGCCATCTGGAAGTAATCGCCCCGCTGCACCTGCTGCAAAAATTCCCGGGCCAGCTGGCGGTTTTCCTCCCTGGACCTGTCGGGGTCATACCGGAAGGAAGCCGCCACATAGAAGGGGTTGCCATCCTCGGCGGGCACGTCCTTCCATTCCACGCCGTACACATAGTCCCTGCACTGGTCCTTGGGCAGGTTATCGGGAATGACCAGTTCCACATCCGGGTATTCGGCCATGCGGTACTTGGCCGCGTTTTGGCGAAACAGGTGCACGGTAAAATTCTTGCACACGTAAATATCGCCGCTGTACTGGGCCCGCTGGGCCTTGCCATGGGCCTCGTCAAACTTTTGCCTGGCCAGGGCGATGATATCGTCAATAAACGCCTGCCGGGCCTGGTCGTCCCCAACGGGGGCGGCTGCCGGTTCGGCGGCCGGTTCCGTATCGGTCAGGCTTACGTCCTCCGCGTCGCCAAAGGTTATCACCGCTTCCCCCAGAGCCGCGGCGGGACAAAGCAGCATACATACCAGAGCCGCGCACATCATGCGGCGAAAAAACATAGGCTCCGCCTCCTTCAGGATTTCATTTTACACAATCCATGCTGAAAAGGCAACCTGCCCCCTGTGCATAAACCGTATTTTTACAGGACACACTACCGGCAGATTCCACCATAAAGGAGCGCGCCCCATGAAGAATATGGAACATCGAGCCTTTCAACGCAACATGCTGTGGGTATTTCTAGGCGCCGCGGCGCTGATGATTATCGCCGCAATCACCCTGCTGCTTCCCTCCTCCAGCACAGCCCCGGCGGAGCTGCCTCCCGCCCGGGCCGCAGACAGCGCCGGAGACGCGCGGGTGCAGGAGGGGTGCGAGCTGTACCAGACCCTGACCTATACCCGCTGCGACCATGTGGTAACCCGCCGGGTCACCGCCCCGGTGGAGCTGCTGGGCAAAAACCGGGACGATGTGGCCGCCCTGTACCCGGAATGGCGCATTACCCAGTTTGGCCCCAGGCTGATCAAAATGGAGCAGCAGCCAGATTTGTTCTGCCCGGACCATAAGGTGCTGATGCCCGGCGGCGACGGCATGCTGTGCGTGTTTGAAAACAAATATGGCGACGCGCTGGCGCTGGTAAAGGAGCTGGACCTGCCCTTAACCGCCCTGCCCGCCGCCGGGCAGGAGGACGTGGAGCAGGGCATGGGCTTCAGCACGTTAGAAGAACTGGAGCAGTGGCTGGAGAACATGGAATCATGATTACGGTTTTTTTGCGCAGTCTGCTGCTGGTTTGCTTCGCGGTGCTGGCCATGCGGCTGATGGGCAAGCGGCAGATCGGCCAGCTGCAGCCCTTTGAGCTGGTCATCGCCATCATGATCGCGGATTTGGCCTCCACCCCCATGGAAAGTCTGGATATTCCCCTGTGGCGGGGCGTTTTGCCCCTGATGGGCACAGTCATCCTGCACCAGCTGTTTACCCTGCTGTCGCTGAAAAGCCAGCGGCTGCGGGCGTTTTTCAGCGGAACGCCCACCGTGATTATCCGGGACGGCTGCATTGACCATCAGGCGCTGGAAAAGCTGTGCTTTAACCTGAACGACCTGCTGGAGGAGCTGCGTTCCAGCGGCATTTTATCCCCTACGGAGGTAGGCACGGCCATTATGGAAACCAGCGGCAAGCTCAGCGTATTCCCCACCGGACAAAACCGGCCGATCACACCAAAGGATTTGCGGCTGCAAACCGGCTATGAGGGCATTCCCCTCACGTTGGTGCTGGACGGACAGGTGGAGGGCGGCAACCTGACCCTGTGCCGCAAGGACCGGCCCTGGCTGGAACGCCAGCTGCGCCAGATGGGCTTTGCCCAGGCAAGTCAGGTGCTGCTTTGCTACATCGATACCGACGGCCAGATGACCGCCCACGGCTACCAGGGCCAGCCGCCCGTCCGGGCAAAGGCCCTCGCCTCCCGGGAGGTGGTGTGGTAAATGCGCCGGGCCATCACCCTGATCCTTGCGCTGACGGTGGTCTGCCTGAGCCTTGGCGCCTGGCTGGACCTTTTGCAGCGCAGCACCGCCACCCGGTATATTCAATCCTTTGAGCAGGTGCGGTCCCAGGTGAAGGCCGGGCAGATGGAGCCGGCCGCCGCCCTGCAAAGCGAACTGACCGCCCTGTGGCAGCACGACGCCAAATGGCTCAATTGTTTAATCAGCCACCACCACACCCGGGCGGTAAACACCGCCCTGCTGAAGCTGTCCACCGCCATGGAAATGAACTGGCAAACGGAAACCCTGCAAGCCCTGGACGAGGTATACGACGCGCTGGGCGATATTGAAAGCAGCGATTTTCTGGCGCTGGACAATTTGCTGTAAAAATCGCGGCTTGAGGAGCTTTTTCCTCAAGCCGCGATTCTGTCCGTCAAAAAAGCTCGCCTGACGGCGATCTTTTCTGCCGAAGGACTGGAGGAATGTTTTCGGCAAAGCCGAAAACTCCCCGCCCGCCTGGCAAAGCCAGGCGATACGATGATAGTCATAGGGGCTGCGGCCCCTCTGACAACTCCCCCGAAAAGGGTTTTTCGACAGTCTGAAGCGCGGCTTGAGGAGCTTTTTCCTCAAGCCGTGTTTCTTTTTACCACAGGAAACGGGTTTCCTCATGGGTGCTGGTATCCACGGAGGACGCCAGGTTGTCCGCGTGGTCGGCAATGCGTTCCAGGTTGTTGAGCATATCCAGATACAGCATGCCGTTGCGGGGGGTGCATTTTTTGGCCTTTACCCGGTCCACATGATGGTCGGCCAGGCTTTCCGACAGGTTGTCCACCTGGCTTTCCAGCACCTCCACCTCGCTGATATCGGCAGGGTCGGAGCTTTGCCGCTTGACGATGGAGATGCTCTTGTCCAGCATCTGGGTCACCAGAGCGGTCAGGTCCTCAATCTCCCGTTCCGCCTTGGCGGAGAATTTCAGCTTTTCCTTCTGGCGGGTCTGGCCGATTTCCACAATGTTGGTGGCATGGTCGCCGATACGCTCCAGGTCGTTGACCACATGGAACAGCGAGCCCACCAGATAGGTGTCGTGCTGACTCAGGCTGGGGCTTTTCACGTCAATCAGGCATTGGGTAATTTCGGCGTTCAGGTAGTCGATGACTTCTTCCCGGTTATCAAACTCCGCCGCGTCCATGCCCTTGGGGTTGGCAAAGAACTGCATGGCAAAGTGGTAGTTGTCCATAACGATGTCCGCCATGCGCTGCACCTCGCGGAACAGCTGCTGCACGGCCACAGGCGGCGCAGACAGCAGACGGGCGTCAAAATACTTCAGGGACATGGACTCGGTAGGCTTGTCCTCACCCCGCACAAGCAGGCAGGCCAGCTTTTCCAGCAGGCCGGACAGGGGCAGCAGAATCAGCGTGGTAATCAGGTTAAACAGCACATGGGCAAAGGCGATTTGCAGCCGCAGGTTGTCGCCGGCCAGGGCGGCAATCCAGTCCGCCAGGGGCAGCACCATGGCCAGAATCACAAACAGGACCGTACCGATCACGTTAAACAGCAGGTGTACCACGGCGGCCCGCTTACCGGTGCAGTTGGCGCCCACGGCGGCCAGCAGCGCGGTCACGCAGGTGCCGATGTTCTGGCCGAACAGGATAAACAGCGAGGCCTGCAGGCTGACCACCCCGGAGGACGCCAGCGCCTGCAGAATACCAATGCTGGCGGCGCTGCTCTGCAAAAGGGCGGTTACCACCGCGCCCACCAGCACGCCCACCAGCGGATTGGTGGCCAGCGTCATCATATCCCGGAAGGATTGCAGCTCCCGCAGGGGCTCCATGGCGGCGGTCATGGTGTTCATGCCCAGGAACAGCACGCCAAGGCCCATCATGATCTGGCCCATCAGCTTAAAGCCGGAGCGGTTGCCCGCCAGCTGGCAAATGGCGCCCACGGCGGTAAACACCGCCGCGTAATTCAGTTCAAAGGACAGCATCAGGGAGGTGATGGTGGTACCGATATTCGCGCCCATAATGACGCTGACGGCCTTGCTGAGGGGCAGCAGCCCCGCGTTGACAAAGCCCACCACCATAACCGTTGTGGCGCTGGAGGACTGAATGACGCCGGTAATCAGCGCGCCCACCAGCACGGAGAGAATTTTGTTTTTGGTCAGCGCCTCCAGCAGGCGCTTCATTTTAGGGCCGGCGGCCTTTTCCAGACCGTCGCCCATGGTTTTAATGCCAAATAAAAACAGCCCCAGGCCGCCCAGCAGCGAAAGGATATTCATAACCGTCATGCGCAAACCTCCTGTGCATGTATGCGCGCATTCACACACATTCCTCAAATTTCACCCATTTTACCATTACGGTTACAGCATATCATAATCCGGGCCTTGTTGTAAAGAGGCATTGGCCGAATCGCGCCACCTTTATACGCAAACGTTTTTACAATTACGGCGGCGGCTGGCCGCAAAAGCCCAAAGCCTTTTCCCGTCTACTCTATGCGTTTTTTTCGTTGAAAATGAAAATGGCATTTTTTGACACAACAATAAAAAATGCTCTTGTGTTTTCAAAACGCAAGGGCTATAATGTGTGCGTTGCATCCGGGTCTGTGGTTGCAAGCCGATGCCAGACGCGGGCAAAGCGGTCCACGTAAGCCGGGCAAAGCTTCCGGTGAGCATGGCGCGTTCTAGAGGTAAGACCGGCCGCCGCCGACGCGGTGAGAGAGGGCGAGTAGGGCGCAGACGCGATGAGCAGACCCTCCAGCCGGCGAGTGTGGGGGCAAAGACCAGGTCAGCCGGATGCACAAATCATTGGAACGGAGGAACCCCATTATGTACGAAGACAAGACGTTGGTTTGCCGTGATTGCGGCGCCGAATTTGTGTTTACCGCTGGTGAGCAGGAATTCTACGCTGAAAAAGGCTTCCAGAACGAGCCCACCCGTTGCAAGGCATGCCGTGCCGCCCGCAAGGCCAACCGCGCTTCCGCTCCGCGTGAGATGTACGAAACCACCTGCGCGGCCTGTGGCGCGCCCACCACGGTGCCCTTTATTCCCAAGAGCGACCGCCCCATCTATTGCAGCGAATGCTTTGCCGCCCATCACAAGGGCTGATGTCATAACCAAGCCAGAAAAATCGCGCCTTCCACGCAACATGGAAGGCGCGATTTTTTTGACGTTTGCAAAACGTTTTAGCCGTT
Source organism: uncultured Clostridia bacterium (assembly GCA_934621505.1). Lineage (GTDB taxonomy): Bacteria > Bacillota > Clostridia > Christensenellales > Aristaeellaceae > Limiplasma. Next base: position 47,711 of record CAKTUU010000010.1, on the reverse strand, counting down.
GGACTGGTCGCTGACATGGGGGTGGCAGTACAGAATGCGCACCACCGGCTCCACCTGCAGGGACAGGTCGCAGACCGTTTCCCCCGCGTCGTTGCGTAAAAGCACCGCCAGCACCCGCACATCCTGGGCCCGCGCGTCGGAGATTACGGCGCCCCGCTCCCAGCTGCGTCCCGGCAGCTGAGCGGACATAAAGGCGGTCAGGTATTCGTCCACACTGCTGGTAAGGGCATGGTGGGTGTAGGATTCATCCTGAAAAACGTATCCGGACAAAGCGCCCCGCCCGTCGTATTCCAGCAGATAGCCGTCCTTGGAATAGCGCAGCAGCATAGGCTTTCCGTCATTCGCCGGGGTCAGCGTCACCTGCCACTGGTTGTCCTCCTCCTGCACGGCAAAGTCGCCGCCGGTGGTATCGGTCTGGATAAATTCGCTTTCCAGAAAGCGTCGGGCGCAGGCGACGGCCTCGGCCTCGCTGGTCAGAGGGGTGGCCGCCGCCGACCAGGTGACCCCGGGCACGGCGGATATGGTAGGCAGCGGCTCGCTTTCGCTGGTGGCAAAGGAAAACACCAGCACGCCCGCCGCCAGCAGACTGCCTATGGCCACGGCCCACCGGCTGCCCCGCACCCCGTGAATAATGGACGTGACCCGCCTGCGCAGATGCTTGCTGGTAAAGGACGCGCCAACGCCCGCCGCCCCTGCGTCCTGCCGCTCCGCGGCGCTGACAATGGCGTTTACATAGGCCAGGCGGTCCATATCCTGCAAGCGGGCGGTTACCCGGTCGTCGCAGGCCATTTCGCTGTCCGCCCAGCTAAGCCACGCGGCCAGCCACACCAGCGGGTTAAACCAGTGCGCGGCGCAGCACAGAATGCGCACAATGCCCCACACGTTGTCCCAGGACTTGCGGTGGCATATTTCATGAGCCAGTACCAGCGGAATATGAACCTGCGGCGTGGAAAGGGGCAGCGCGATAAAGGGATGCACAATGCCTATCACGCTGCTGGCCGTCTGCCTGTCCACAAAATAAACGGGAACCGGCTTCACCTTGTAGCGCCGGCACAGGGCCTGATAGTCCTCCAGCGGCTTGCCTTCCAGAGGATGCACCCGGTTCTGCCGGGCCTGACGGCAAAACCGCAGCCGTTTCCAAAACAGCCATGCCGCCACCAGCAGGCAAACCGTCAGCCAGCCGATTAAAAACCACTTGCCCGTAAAGCCCAGACTGGTCTGCCGGGCCAGCCCCGCCATGGGGTCGTCGCCGGTTTGCCCCAGCAGCTGGGACGCTTCATACCCGGCGTCAATCACCCGCTGGCGCACCTGGTCGGCCACGGGCCTGGCCCCGGTGTCAATGGACAGACCGGGCCTGAATTCATCCATCACCGGGTTGGGAAGGGTAATGGGCAGCAGCAGGCGCAGCGCCACCAGCAGCCATGCGGCGTAAATGGCCCGGTTGCCAAGCCTGTGACGCAAAAGCGCCCGCACCGCGATTACCAGCAAAATCAGCACGCTGCCAAAAACCGTGGCTTCCAGCAGATAGTTAAACACCGTCATGCTTCGCATCGGGGAAGAAACCTCCTGTCTGTAGCAGGGAGTATGCCGTCTGCTTTGTCAGACGTAAATAAGCGTCAAAATGTTCCATCATTTTTGTCTTTTTTCTGTATTTCGCCCCGGCACGGGCCGGGTTGACTTCCCCATTCTACAAATCCGCTTTGCTCCTGTCAAGCAAATTGGAAAAGGAATCATCAACAGACTGTAAAATTCTATTTGTATTTGCCGCTATTTCTATTTTGCATTTTTGCAGGACTGCAAAGGGCATAATTGACAATACGCCAAAATTTACATATAATAAGGAATATCATTTTACATACAATGGAAGGATGAATATACCGTTATGCAAAATCAGCAGCTGATCGAGGCCCGCAAGGCAAAGGGCATGACCCAGGCGGAGCTGGCGCAGGCCATGCATGTTTCCCGGCAAACAGTATCCCATTGGGAAAACGGGCGCGTAGCGCCGGACGAAGCCGCCTGGCGGCAGTTAAGCCAGCTGCTGGATTTGCAGATGGACAAGCCCCAGTCCCAGCCCGGCAACAAGTCCCTGTGGATTGCGGCCATTGCCGTGCTGGCCGTGGGTGTGCTGCTGATTGCGCTGCATTTTCTGCTTCCCGGCCAGCAGCCGGACCAGCCCCAGTATGACTGGGCCTGGTACCATTCCCAGCAGGAAACGGCGGCGGACGCGGCTCAGCTGTCCTTTCAGGACGAAGGTCCCGTGCCGCTGACCCGGGTGGAGGACGGCAGCCTGTGGTGGAGGGTCGCCTATACCCTCCGGGAAAACCACGGCGTGTCCTTTACCATCGACCGCATGACGGAAAGCTACTTTAACGCCGATCATCAGATTCTCGATTCCTATTCCATGGACGCGGAAGGGGCGGCCCGTTTCTTTGACGGCGGCGTCATTCAGCCCGGCGTAAACTATTACCACAATATGAACCGGCCCCAGGGACAGGACGTGGCCTACGCTGTGCTGCTGGAGGGCACGGACGCTAACGGCAACGCGCTGGCCTTTGGCTATGTGGCGGACCTTTCCCAGGAGATTGTGGAGCCCATGACCCGTCAGGCCCTGCGGGATATGCCCAGCCAGCTGGGCGTGGCCCAAATGACCCCGGTGGAAAACCCCGCGCCCCTGCTGACCGACTGGGAGAGCTTTCCCGAGGACGGTCAGGGCTGGTTCTATGGCGTAACCATTCAAAACGTGGGCACGTCCGGCACCTTTACCCCGGTCAGCCTGACGGAATACTATTTCTCCGATGGCAATCTGGACGGCAGCTCCGATTTTGACGCGGATTTTCTGGTCCAGTGCGGATCCGTCCGCACCTATCAGCCCGGAGACAGCTTTGAATTTACCGGCGGCCAGCCGGCTCCCGGCAGCACCCTGACCCAGGTGGGCTATGAACTGGTCTTTACGGATGAAAACGGCGACGAGCAGCATATTGCCGCCGTTGTGGATATGCAGCGTCCATGATTCTGGACGCTGATAAACTAAAACGGACGCGCAAGCTCGCCGGGCTGACCCAGGAACAGCTGGCCCAGGCCATGGGCGTGAGCCGGCAGGCTGTATCCCACTGGGAAAACGGCCATAGCCTGCCGGACGAGGCCACCCTGCTTCGCCTTGCCCGGGTTTTGCGCACCGCTCCGGAGCAGCTTTCCCCGGACTCTCCCGAATCGCCGGAACCGGCCGCTTCTCCTGCCCCGGCGGTGAAAAAACAGCCCATGCGGCTTATCTGCGTGGCTTTGGCCGCCCTGCTGCTGGCGCTGGGCCTGTGGTGCCTGCTGCGCCCGCGGGGGTTTTCTTCCTCCATGCGGCCGCAGGATTTTCAGCAATCCCAGGTGAATGCCTGTCTGACCCTTTCCCCCATGGACTCCAACCTGCTGCCCCGTCAGGCCCCTTATGGCAAGGAGCGCTTTTGGCGGCTGAACGTTTACCTTCAGGCGTCCATGGATGGGGACTGCACCGTGCAGGAGCTTCGGTTTTACCGGTATGGCCGGGATTGGCTGGGCCGTATTACCCTGCGGGAGGTTTTTTCCCACTCCGTCAGTCAGCTGCGAAGCATCTGGGGTACCAACGTTGCCCGGGCTGGTCAGGCCATGAATTACATTACCTCCGCTTCCGTGGAGGCGGACGACTACGGTTTTGGAATAGAGGCGGTGGGACGCAACGGTCAGGGCCAGCCCTACGCGGTGCGCACCTGGATGAACTGCGCCCCAATCCAATGATATATTTTCAGGATGAGCATCCAGGTTTTGGATGCTCATCTTCCTTTATCTGGCAATTATCAGTGAATTATCAAAATGTAAAGTGGAATTATCATCGTTTTCAGCCCCTTTTCCTTGCGTTTGTCCAGCCAAATCTCTACAATTTTGGTATTGCCAATTTACATTCGGGAAGGAATGGACAGCCATGAAAAAGACCGTTTGGATGATTCTGTTTTGCCTTTGCCTGCTGCTGACGGCAGGGGCGCTGGCGGAGGAAACCCGTTTAACCTGCCCTGATTTGCAGCCCGCACAGGTGAACCCGTCTGTGCCGGCCGGCAGCTTTACGCTGGACAGCAACAATCATCTCTATTTGAATATCAATACAAAGGCTACAAACTGGGACAAGCTGATCACTCTGGCCGGTTTGCCCTCCGATAATCTGACCCTGCGCTTTTCCCTGACCGCCCCGGCAGGCGCAGCCCGCTTTACAGTTGACGGTGCCACCGACACGAAGTTTAAGCCTGAATGGTTTCGCTCCTACGATGACTGCGATCCGGTGTACAACAGCAGCATCAGCTTTCGCATTCCTTATGCCCGCTATCTGCGGGACACGGAAATGGTTACTTTTACCCCGGAACCCAATCTCGTCCTGATTGCCATACGGTGGTACAAAGCGGATCAAAGCGTTCTGATGGATGAATACTACTATATCCACCTTCCCAACGGCAGCGTGCGGGTTCATCCCGATTATCCCGCCGCCATTGTGCCGGAAAAGCGGGACGGCCTGCAAACCTTCCTGAGCTACGCCGGCGTGAAGTACCGGGTATTTAGGGGGTCTCTCAGTGAACTGACCACCCTGGTAAAGGCTCCCGCAGGCGCCGCGCAGTTTACCTATGACGGCGGCACGCAGTCCGTGCAAAACGGCTACGCCAAGCTGACCAGCGACGCAACGGTCACCAACACCCAGCATTACGCCATCACCTGGCAGGACCAAAGCGGCCGCGAAATCAGCACCGAGGCCATGTACATCAGCGTAAACGTGTATTCCAGCAAACCGGCCGTGGCGGAACGGGATGATTTGAATCCCCTGATAAACGGCAATCAGGGCTGGATGGGCATTAACGCGGTGGCCCGTCAGGTCATGACCGCCCAAATTGGCTATAAGGGCGTGAACGGCTGGATGAACATTCGCATGCAGGGCGGCCCCCGCATGGTGTGGGAGGATCTGAAAGAATCCAAGTATGTACTGCGGCTCAAGGTGCCGGATGGCGCAAAGTCCCTTTTTGTAACGGAACTGTCGGAGGATATTTACGAGCCTTTGGACGACCAGCAGATTCGGGGAATGCTGCAGGACCTTTCCACGCGTCCTGATGAGAACTTCGAGCTGGTGTCCGGGCCGGAATACATCTATCAGGAAGGTTTGCTCAAGAACATGACCCCCGGCGACCCCCGCATCGCCGTGTACGCTCCTTATATTCCCCAGGATGAGGACTACGGCATGGTTCGCCTTTTCTTCTGGTATGACGCCAATAACGAGCTGATTTCCACTTCCACTTACTGGGCCCTGATCACCACCAGCGATGTGGGCACCTTTGTGACCCGGCCCTTCCATCGGGAAGCGGACATCCGCGACCGGGTGGAACAGCCCTGCTTTGTGGACGACCGGCACGACGACTGGCAGCTGCAAAGCCATTATAACCCCCAAAGCGGCAACAACGCCTATCAGGTGGAGCTGACCCTGCTGGACGACAGCGGCCTGAATGTGCAGCCTGACGGCAGCACCGTGTTCTACCTGCCCTATCCTGACGGCATGAGCTACCAGAACGGCGCAACCTGGACCCTGCGCCATTACCTGGACGACGGGTATGAAACCTACGAGACCATTCAGGTAACCTCTACCGAATACGGTCTGCGGTTTGAAAGCAGCAGCCTGAGCCCCTTCGTGCTGCTGTGGGACGGCGGTACGGAACCCCAGCCCGCCGCCGCCCCCAAGACCGGCGATTCCAGCCCTCTGGCCCTGTACGCGGCGCTGACGGCGCTGTCCGCCGCCCTGATGGTGCTGCTGGCAGCCCGGCGTAAAAAGGCATAACAAAACGGCCCCACGCTTCCGGTTCATGCCCGGCGGCGTGGGGCTTTCCTTGTCCGCCAGCATTCAAAAGCGGGCATAAAAAGGCGCGGGAGGATTTGTGGACCCTCCCACGCCTTTTCTTTTTACCATTTGAAAAGCCCCGCCAATCAGCGGGACTCAGGCTGCTGAAAAAACCCATGCTTGGCCGCCAGCGCCCGCGAACAGCGCTTCGCTGGTTCGCGGAAAAAGTGCTGCGGCACAAGGCTTAGGGGCTCTGCCCCTAAAACCCCGGCAGGAGGCAATGCCTCCTGCACCTCCACTTTTTTAACGGTCTGAAGCCCCGCCAATCAGCGGGACTTTTCAACCAATCCGCAAGGCCGGTTACAGCTTGCGGTTCATGATGGAAATAATCAGGTTGCCATTTTCAAACACCTGGGCCAGCGCGCTTTGCTGGGTCATCTGTCTGAATTCCGGCAGGGGAATCACGCTTTCCAGCAGCGGCAGCACCGTAAACACCGCAAAGCACAGCACAATGCCCAGCAGCAGCCCGAACGCGCCGCCCGCCAGCCAGTCCAGATGCTTCAGCACCGGAAAGCGAAAAACCGCCCGCAGCATGTTCACAACAATGGTGGCGATAAGAAAGCATACCGCGAAGCACAGCAGGAAGCACAGCACGTTTACGCTGACGGACAGCACCGTCTGGTTGACATAATCCCCCACATTGGTGGCCAGCTGGCCCAGAGGGCTGAAGACCTGCTGCTCCAGATTATGCCTGAGCAGGGTATCGATCGGCGTGGGCAGGTTGGCCCGCTGTATAATGGACTGGATGCTGCTCTGGCTCAGGCCGCTGACCGCCTGACTGGACAAATCCAAATCGCCCAGCAGGCTGCCGGAATCGGTGTAGGTGCTGATAAAGCGGGTGACCGCCGTGTTGGCGCTGATCACGTCCGCCAGATGGGGAAACAGCAGAAACGACCCCACAAAGGCCAGCAGTCCCCCCGCCAGATTCAGCACGGTTTGGATAAAGCCCCGGTACACGCCCCACAGCACGCACAGGGCAATGATGGCAATCACCATCACGTCAATGATGTTCAAAGCTGGGTTTCCTCCTCCCCCGGCGACGGCGGCTTAGTTCAGAATGGCCTGGGGCAGCGTAACCACATACACCTGGTCGCCGCAGGCAATAACCGCCTTGCCGTTTGTCAGCGTGCCGATCAGCTGGGTGCATTCCCCCTCCACCGGCAGCGTATAGGTGGTAAAGCGGCTGTCGTTTTGTCCGGCCCGGTACAGCGTGTCCTTGGAAAAGGCGTACACCGTTTTGTTCCACACCGTCGCGCCCACGCAGGTGTCCGGCAGGCTGTACCGCTTGTCCCGGCTGCCGCTGATCAGCCGCAGCTCGTGCAGGTCGTACATGTTCTCGGTCTGGGAGGTAGGGGCAAACAGCATCAGCGCGTCGCCCCGCTCCGGAACCTCGCTGTCCAGGTAGCGCCAGCCGTACACCAGCACGCTGGCGGACGTGTCCTCGGTGCCCCGGTCGTTAAAGGTCAGCATCTTGCGGGTGTTAATGACCCGCAGCACGCTGTTTTCGTATACCACGGCATAGGTAATGGGTTCGCCCAGAGATACCTCGCCGGTGTTCATCTTGCCCACCTCAAAGGTGTTCAGAATGGTGTTGCTGGCGGTGCCGAACACATCCAGCGCCAGCGTCCACATATACTCGCCGTTTTTGCCGTAAAAGCCCACGTCCAGCATAATCAGGCCGGAATAGGCGTCGGCCTCCTCATCCATATGCGCGCCGGTATGGTCCTTCACCAGCAGGCGGGGGGATGTGGTTTCCCCCACCACGGCGGCCACATACTGGCTGCCCGCCCGGGCAAACTGCACTTCCTCGCCCAGGTTGTCGTTGTAGCTGGAATTGCCGTTCTGGTCCAGAATATAAATGGTGCTGCCCACCCAGGCCACCACCACGGTATCCCCCGCGTCGTAGCCCGCGTCCGCCCCAATCTGGAACGACCAGCGCACCGCGCCGGTATCGCTCATACAGTGAATGCTCATGCCGTCGTAGTACAGCACGTTTTTGCCAAAGGGCTGGATGGTATCGCTGTACGGGCAGGGCAGCTGGGCGGCGGACACCCCCGTAGCGGGCTTGGCGGTAAACAGGCGGATGGCGCCCCAGATCAATAATCCCGCGGCGGCAATCAGCGCCAGCAGCAGCGCAAAAGCCTTGCCCCGGCTCATTTTTGGCTTTACTCTTTGCATAGCGGCTCCCTTTTACCATCCCGCACCTATTCAAACGTATGTGGGGCGGCGTTTATTGCGGCGCGCAGCAAAAAGCGCCGCTCTTTTCCATTATAGCCTTTTGGCACCAGCGGCGCAAGATGCATGTTTTGGCTTTCCAGGGCGTTTTGCTTGCAAAAATGGCGAGAGGGAGTATAATCTAAAGGAAGCCGTTTTTGTACGGCAATTTTTATGCGCAGGAGAAGGATGGCATGGATAACGCGACCCGAATGACGGAGGGCTCCGTCTGGCGGCACATTGTGCGCTTTGCGCTGCCGGTATTCTGGGGCAACCTGTTTCAGCAACTGTATAATGTGGTGGACTCGCTGGTGGTGGGCAATTTTCTGGGCAGCGACGCTCTGGCGGCAGTGGGTTCCTCCGGCAACATCATTTTTTTAATGATCGGCCTGTTCGGCGGCATTTTTACGGGGGCCAGCGTGGTGATTTCCCGCTACTTTGGCGCCCGGGACGACAAAAACATGAGCGTCGCCATTCACACCACCCTGGCCTTTGGCCTGACGGCGGGCGTGATCATTACCATTGTGGGCACCTTTTTAACGCCCCACATGCTGCGCTGGCTGGGCACGCCGGAAAACGTGATGCCCAATTCCATCCTGTACTTTCGCACCTATTTTTACGGGGTTATTTTTGTGGTGCTGTATAACACCGCCAACGGTATTTTTCAGGCGGTGGGCGACAGCAAGCACCCCTTGTATTACCTGATTATCAGTTCCTTTACCAATGTGGTGCTGGATTTGCTGTTTGTGGCCGTGCTGGGCATGGGCGTGGACGGCGCCGCCCTGGCCACGGTGATTTCCCAGGCGGTCAGCGCCGTGCTGGGGCTGCGCCGACTGATGCACGCCGTGGGCCCTTACCGCATTTATCCCGGCAAAATCCGCTTTAACGGACCCATGCTCAAGCAGGTGCTGACCATGGGCATTCCTTCCGGCATTCAAAATTCCATCATTGCCATTGCCAACCTGGTGGTGCAGTCCAGCATCAATGTATACGGCTCCATGGCCATGGCGGGCTGCGGGTCCTACTCCAAAATCGAGGGCTTCGCCTTCCTGCCCATCAACAGCTTCGCCCTGGCCCTGTCCACCTTTATCGGGCAAAACCTGGGGGCCAAACAGTATGACCGCGCCCGCAAGGGAGCGCGGTTTGGCATTATCACCTGCCTGCTTTTATCCGAGGCGGTAGGCGTTGTGGTGCGGCTGCTGGCCCCGCAGCTGATCGGCCTGTTTAACAGCGACCCCCAGGTGGTGGCATACGGCGTGCAGCAGGCCCGCATTATTACGCTGTTCTACTTTCTGCTGGCGTTCTCCCACGCGGTGGCGGGGGTGATGCGGGGCGCGGGGCGGTCCATCGTGCCCATGCTGGTGATGATGATCTGCTGGTGCGTCATCCGGGTCAGCTATATCACCCTGATTGCCCGCGCCTCAGGCGATATACGCATGGTATTCTGGGCCTACCCCATCACCTGGACCCTCAGTTCCATCACCTTCCTGATCTACTACCTGAAGGCAGACTGGCCCCACTATCTGGACAAAAAGGCCGCTCAGGCTTCTGTCAATACCTGATCCAGCACGCCCTGCCACCTGGCAAAATCCATATGCCCGCAATAGTAGCCCTCCAGCTGGTCATGGAGGGCTTTTGCGTTGGTCAGCTGCTCCGTGGCCCGCTGAATCAACAATTCATAGGCGTTGCGGTCAAAGCTCAGTTCCTTGTCGCTGGCTGGCCGCAGGGTATACAATTGGGCCGCCTCAATGCCCCCGTTGGCCTGGTCCTGTGGGCTCGACACAAAGGCCCGGTCATGCCCCGGCAGGTACAAGCCGTCAACCTCCCCGGGCGACAGCGGGTTCAGCAGCTGAATCACATCCAGTCCCCGGCAGCGGGCCAGCTCCGTCAGGGCCTGCATCAGCCCGGTGGCGTGCAGGCCAAAGGGGCGTTCAATCCGGGTCATCTGGGTATGCTTGGGCCAGGCCAGCACATCCACCCGTCCCCTAGGGGTATAGGCGGCGGCAAACAGCCTGCGCAGGCCGCCCCGGCCACCCCGCAGGGGCAGCTTTTCCGCCAGTTCCCGGCTTAAAGCGGCTATTTTGACGGGGTCCTCCCGCCCGCTTTCCGGCGCGCAAAGCACCCGCTCCGCCGCCGCCAGATACTGATAGCACCGGCGAAAGCGGGCGCTGATCTGCCGCTGCAACGCCGCTATTTCATCCGCGTGAGGACGCAGGGCCTTCTCATCCAGAAAATCCCCCAAAGACAGCAGCGTATCTCTGGCCCCGGGAACGGCCGGGTCGTACACATGGGGCGCGGTGCCATCCATCATGGCCAGACCCTTTTCCGGCAGGCAGATACCGTCCAGGCTGTCCGGGTCGGAGGAGCAGTGAAAGTATTCCACCTTTATTCCCTGAGCCTCCGCGTGGGCGGCCACGCGGCGCATCAGTGTGCTTTTGCCTACGCCCGGGCCGCCCTTCAGATAAAACACGCGTTTGCGCCGGTCCTCCGGCAGAATATCCTCAAAGCAGGGAAAAAAGCCCTGAGCCGTATTGCCTCCGGCAAAAAAGTGTAATGGATTCATCTCGCAGCCTCCCTTTGGAAATCAATTCCCAAAAGGATATGCAAAGCCCCTCCCGCGGCATGCGCACCGCGGGAGGGGCCATTGTGTTTTTTACTTGCACAGCGTGGGCCACAGCTTCTTGGCGTAGTTGTAAGCCTCGTCAATAGCCGCCTGGTGTTTGCTGTCCGGGCTGGTGCCGCTGTGGGTCTTGGATCCCACAAAATGCACGCACATCATGCCGTAATAATTGTTGTTGGCATAGAAGTACTGCCCGTTATCGGAGAACTTGGAATTGGAGAAGCTGTCCGTGCCGTTAAAGCCATGAGGGAAGCCGTAAATGCTGACGGCGTAAACCTTGCCGTCCACATTCAGCAGAGCGGGACGGCGGTCCCAGGCGCCGCCGATGTTCTTTCCTCCGCCAAAGCTGTTCTTAAAGTCCGGCCAGGTGTAGGTAACGGTGGACGCGTTGCCGTCTGCCTTGATCTTGGCCAGCTGGTCGCTGGTGGGACGGCTGCTGTTGTAGGGGAAGCCTACGATATCGCACATGGTGCGGGTATCGTTCACGGTAGCGGGCACGCAGTCGGCGTGGTTGCCGCCGGACCAGCGGTAAATGCGGAACACCTTGCCGGTTTGAACGTCCATCACGGTGGCGTAGGTGCTCTTGGGGAACAGCGCGCCACCGTTGTCGTCATAATTCCAGGAGGCCTTCTGCACGCTGTTGACGGTGCCAAAATCGGTCACCTCAATGCTGCCGCCGCCGGAGCTGCCACCGCCGCCGCTGGTTCCCAGCTGCGCCTGCAGCTTGGCCCAGGTAGCGGTGCCGCAGGCGCCGTCCACGCTGATGCCCGCCTTGCGCTGGAAGTTGCGCACAGCGCTTTGGGTTTCGGTGCCGTAGGTGCCGTCCAGCTTGCCGGTATAATAGCCCAGCTTGTTCAGGGCCGCCTGCAGGGCGTACACGCGAATGTCGCCCACCAGGTTCAGCTCCCGCTTCAGCGAGCTGCCCAGGCTGGAATTCCACAGCACCTGCACATAGGCGGACAGGTCGCTGCTGGTCATGACGCCTCCCTTTACATCGGCATACACGGCGTTGTACTGCTGGTTGTTATAGTACAGGGTGCAATATTCCACGCCGCCCTCGGTGTAGGTGGCGGTGGTCACCATCTGCAACACCGTGCCCGCGGATACCGTATAGCCGCCGCTGGAGGGCTTGGTCTTGGTGGTGAACAAAACGGTGTTGGCGGGCAGGCGCACAAAGGTTTTTTCCGTACTGCCGGGCACATCCGGATTGGTGCTGCCGCCATTGCTGTTTACGTTGGCGCAGTCGCCCCGCACATAGCCCACCAGCCCGCTGGAGGTACGGATTCTGTACCAGGTATACCCTCCGGACTGTACGCCCTGGGCCAGCAGGTTCACCACCGTGCCCTTGGCCAGTACGGTGCCGGTTTTGGTTCCGCCGGGCGTTTTGCGCACACGGGTGGAGGGCTTGGTAATGGTCACGGTGCCGATGGGCGTGGTGGAGCTGCCGGAGCTGCCGCCGGAGGACGAACCGCTGGCGGTTACATAGGTGCCCATGACCCAGCCGGTAATGCTGTTATAGCGCACATTGTACCAGGTAACGCCGTTTTTGACCGCCGTGCCGATATAGGCCAGGTTCAGGCCCTTGGGCAACACCGCCAGACGGGCGCTGGAGGTGGACGTGCTCTTGCGCAGGTTGACGCTTACCTTGGTTTTCAGCGTGCCGGAAATGGACGAGGAGCTGCCGCTGGACGAACCGGAGGAACCGCTGGACGATCCGCCGGACGAACTGCCGCCCGGGGTAACGGTGCCGCCGCTGGCCAGGGCGTAAATGACCGGCTGGGTCAGAACGCCCGCCGCGCCGTCGGCGTGCAGGCCATTGGCATTCTGGAATTTTTTCACAGCGGCGGTGGTGTTGTCGCCATAGTTGCCGTCCAGCTTATCGGTGTAATAGCCCAGCTTTTGCAGGGCCAGCTGCAGGCCATGCACCCGCACGTCCCCCACCAGATTCATGGGGGCCTTCAGCGTGGTATAGGTGGTCTGCTTCCACAGGGTGCCGGTGATGTAGGTTTCCAGCGCGCTGGCGGACATGATATCGTTCAGCACATCGGTGCGCAGCACGTTATAGCGCTGGCTCATGTAATACACGCCGAAATAGCTGAGCCCGTCCGACGCGGTATAAAAGTCATTCGTTACCAGCTGACACACCGACCCGATGGTGGGGGTGACGGTGCTGCCGGTGCCATACAGATCGCCCGTGAAAAACAGCACGGAGCGGCTCAGCTGGATGTATACCTTGGTGGCGGAAGGCGTCAGGCTGGAAGCGGTAGACCCCACCGACACCGTGGCCGCCCCGGCCGGGGCAATCAAGGAAAGCAGCAGGCATACCGCCATCATCAGCGATAATCCTGCCCGTGTAATCGTCCGACGCTGGCTTTTCATCATTCCAAACCTCCAATATTTTCGCGGCGTTGCCGGTAACTGCGGTACTTATCCAAACGGATGAACGCTGTTATAGCATTCACATAATATTACAAAAATATTACGTTGTCAATGCTTTTTGCTTACTTTTTGTTTCGCACCGTCTAAAAAATGCAATGGTTGTTACAAATTTCCCCGTCGTCCATTGTCTGCATTCCGCCTGTTATCCGGCGCTTTGAAGTCCCGGCGGACTGTGGTATAATCGGAAGGCATTCCGTTTGCTGAAAGGAGAACCATTTTGCAACGAAAACCACTTGCGGCGCTGGTTTTGGCGCTGTGTCTGCTAGGCTGTTCATTTCAGGCCCTGGCCCAGGAGGGGGAGGCCGTTTCCGTAACGGTGGATTTTGCCCAGCTGCAAAGCCTGAACCCGGATTGCAAGGCCTGGCTGTATCAACCGGAAAGCGGTTTCAGCCAGCCGGTTATGCAGGGCCGGACCGACCGCTATTACGCCGACCGCTCCTTTGAGGATACCTCCCTGCAGGCCCGGGGCACGGTTTTTCTCCGGACGGCCGCGTCCCTGACGGACGGCGTTTTGTGGCTGTTTGGCAATTCCCAGGCCAGCGGATCGCCCCTGAGCTGGATTCGGGAGTATGCCGGTCAGACCTATTACGAGGCGCACCCTTCCTTTCTTCTGCTGACCCCTGATGGAAACTGGCGGCTGGATGTGTTTGCCTGCCTGCGTTCCCTGCGCAAGCCGGATGATTTTTACCAGCCGCCTGAAACCGGGTCCTACGACCAGTGGCTGTCCGGCCTGCTGGACAGCAGCGACATTACGCCCCTGGATGGCTCCATTCCCCAACGGGGCGACCGGCTGGCCATGATCGCCAACGATACCCGGGGCACCCGCACGGTGCTGTGCGCCGTTCTGCGGCCTGAGGCCGCCTCCGCGCCGGACGCGGTGAACCTGGTCAAGGCTCCGCTGGACCAGCGGCCCACCTATAGCGGCTATGTAACGGCAGGCCCTTTGGAAACCCGGATGCTGTACGCTCAAAACGACCCTGTCTGGGAAAAGATGCGCTATGAGAGCGGAAACACCTCCAAATTTCGCAACCTGGGCGGCGGGGGCTGCGGCCCCACGGCGGTGGCCATTGCCGTAGCCAATCTGGTGCCCGTTCAGGATCTGCCCAGGCTGCGTTCCTATGCGGGCAACGGGGTGGGAACGCTGTTTTGCCAATGCTCGGTGAACCGGCTGTACTGCTCCCGGCAGCATGCCCCCTATCTGCTGGAAACCCCGCAGGAATACCTGCGCTACCTGCCGGTGGCCATGGCGAATTTTGCCGCCGGCAATAACCAGTGGCATATCAAAAGCCGCTTTGGCGACAGCTTTGGCACCAATATGGATTTTCTTCCTTATATTTGCGATATTTATGGTCTGGAGCGCACGCCCGTCAAAAAGCTGGCGGACGCGCTGGCCCTGCTGGAGGGCGGCCGGGGGGTGGTTCTATGCTGCGCGCTGGCGGGGCCGTTTACCTCCACCAGCCACTATGTGGTCATTGCCGGTGTGGATGAGGAAAGCGTGTATATTCTGGACCCCCTGCGCCGTACCCAGGAGGGATACACCGGCGATTACGGCGACATCCTGGACGTGCTTACCCCAGGGGTCGTGCGCGTCAGCAGGCAGGATATCGGGCAATGCACCCTTGCGCCCACCGCCTATTTGGACAACCCTGCAATGTAAGACAGAAAGGAATCCCGCATGAATACAAATGAACCAAAGGGCCTGACCAGCCGGGAGGCTGCCCAGCGCCAGCCAAACGTACTGCCCAAAAGCCGGGATGGCGGCATACCGGCCATTTTGCGCCGCAACGCCCTGACCCTGTTTAACCTGCTGAATCTGGCCCTGGCCGGGCTGCTGCTCTGGGTGAGCAGCTACCGGGATATGCTGTTTGTAGGCGTGGTGCTGGCCAATACGGTCATCGGCGTGGTGCAGGAGCTGCGGGCCAAGCGCACCCACGACCGTCTGAAGCTGCTGAGCGAAAGCCCGGTGCGGGTCTGGCGGGATGGGCAGGAAATCAGACTGCCGCCCGAAAGCCTGGTGGAGGGCGACGTGGTGGTTTTGTCCCGGGGCGAGCAGATTCCCGCGGACGCGCGGGTTCTGGAAGGCGGCGCCCAGGCGGATGAATCCATGCTCACCGGCGAAAGCCGTCCTGCGGAAAAAGCCGCGGGAGACACGCTGTATTCCGGCAGCTTTCTGGTAGGCGGCAGCGTAACCGCCCAGCTGACCGCCGTTGGCGAAAACAGCTACGCGGGCCGCCTGCAGGTAAACGCGCGAAAGGTACACAGCGCCCAAAGCCAGCTGATGCTGGATATGCGGCGGCTGATTCGCTGGGTGTCCATCGCCATTGTGCCCATTGGCGCGGCGGTTTTTCTGCGGCAGCGCTATACCCTGGGTTTGAACCTGGCGGACGCGGTAACCGGTTCCGTGGCGGCGGTGCTGGGCATGATTCCCGAAGGGCTGATTCTGCTTACCTCCGTTTCGCTGGCGGCGGGCGTGGTCAAGCTGGGCAGGCGCAACACACTGGTCAACCAGCTGTACGGCATTGAAACCCTGGCCCGCACCGATGTGGTGTGCATGGATAAAACCGGCACCCTGACCAGCGGCGAAATGCGTCTGACCCATACCGTTCCTCTGGGGGAGGAGGGCCAGATCGCCCCCTGCATGGCGGCGCTGATCAGCTCCTTTGCGGATGACAACCCCACAAACCGGGCCTTACGGCAGGGCTTTGAGCAAACTTCGTCCCCTTGTGTGCTGGGCGGCGTTCCCTTTTCCAGCCAGCGCAAATGGTCCGCCGTGCAGCTGGAGGGCCGCTGCGCCATGCTGGGCGCGCCGGAAAAGCTGCTGACCGGCCCGGCGCTGGAACTGGCCCAGCAGGAGGCCTGTCAGGGCGCACGGGTGCTGGCGCTGGTCACCTCCTCCCAGCCCCTATGCGGCGAAGCCCTGCCCGGCGCTTTGCAGCCTCTGGCACTGCTGTGCCTGACGGACAGCCTGCGCCCCCATGTGTGGGAAACCGTGCAGTACTTTGGCCGTCAGGGCGTCAGCCTGCGGGTGCTGTCCGGGGATAACGCCCGCACGGTATCCCGCGCCGCTCAGGCGGCGGGCATTCCCGGAGCGGAAAACTGGGTGGACATGAACGCCGTCAGCGACCGGGATTATGACACGCTGTGCGAAAAGTATGTGGTTTTCGGCCGGGTTACCCCGGAGGACAAGCGCTGCCTGGTGGAGGCCCTGCGCAGGCGGGGCCATGGGGTAACCATGGTGGGCGACGGCGTGAACGATATTCCCGCCCTGAAAGCGGCGGACTGCTCCATCGCCATGGCGGGCGGCAGCGACGCGGCTTCCCGTGTGGCGCAAATGACCCTGCTGGACGCGGACTTTAACATTCTGCCCCAGATTATGCTGGAAGGCCGCCGGGTCGTCAACAATATCACCCGGGCCGCTTCCCTGTTCCTGGTCAAGAACCTGTTCAGCCTGTTTTTGTCCATAGCGCTGATGGTTCTGCCCTTCGACTATCCCTTCGCCCCCATTCAGCTGACCCTGATCAGTTCGCTGACCATCGGCTTTCCTTCCTTTGTGCTGGCCCTTCAGCCCAGCGACGAGCGGGTGCGGGGCAATTTCCTTCGCAACGTGATCATGCGGGCCCTGCCGGGCGGCGTCAGCGCCGCCGCGCTGCTGCTGGCCCTGCTGGCGGCGGCCCCGGCCCTGAGCTACAGCGCCGATGCGGTCAGCACCCTCAGCACCTATATCGCCGGGTATTCCGGCGTGGTCATGCTGCTGTTGACCTGTCTGCCCCTGAACCGTCTGCGGGCCGGACTGGTGGCGCTGATGGCCGCCGGGCTTGCCCTGGCGGTGACGCTGTTTCCCCAGGTGTTTTACCTGACGCCGGTTACAGGCAGCCAATGGTGGCTGCTGCTGGCCGCCGCCGTTTTGGCTCCGGCCATTCAGCTGTCCCTGGGCGCGGTCATTGGCGGGCAAAAGCCCCGCAGGCTCTTCCACGCGGTGCGGCATGGCCAGGGCAACAGCATTTAACTTTTTTATTCAACAATCCAAGCCAATGTAGCACAGTTGCATATTAGCGGCACGGCGAGGTGCGAATATACGTTCTTAATGCAGAGCGATTTGCACTTAGCTATTGATGAAAACACCGTGTATTTAAACAAGCAATCTGAATCATTATGTAAATGCTGTCGGCCTGGATTCCGTGTAGCTCCGTCTTTACATTTTCATTGGATCATGCTATGGTATATACAGTTTTTTCTTTCATGCATAAAAACTGCAATATAGGAGGATGCGAAGGATGACCTATACCCCGCAAGAAACAGAGACCGTTCTTTTTGAGGGCGAAGCAACGCTCAACGGCAGTTCTCGACCGGGCAAGCTGCTGCTGACGGATGCCAGTTTGGTTTTCACACCACAACCCCAAAAACTGGTCTTCAGGAAAAAGGCCGCCGTACAGATCTTTCCCGCAAGTGAGCTCAAAGACTGTCATAGCGTTGCAAAGTCCGAGGAAGGCGGCTATGCGCTGGAGCTTTCCCTGGCAAATCAGTCCCTGCTGGTTGGCCTTTCCTCCGCTTCGGACTTCTACAAGTTGAAAAAACATGCAGCCGCTCTTGCCGCCTACAATCAGGAATTGAAGCTGAAGGATTTATCTGCTGAAAACCTGGAACGAGTACGACTTTTCAGGCAAATGGAAAAAGGAGAGCATTTTCTGGTTTCCATGCCTGATCGTTGGCAGAGACTATCGCCTGATGGGGCCATAGACGATACCCGAGCGTATTGGCTGTCCCTGGAGGGCGGCGCCAGCTTTGCGCAGGGCGTCTCGGCCTTTGAAGAAATCTATCAGCTAAAAAAGACCTATCCTGATTTGTGCGCCTCTGATGTGTGGAACGATTCTAACTGTAACGATCCCTTACAAATGTCTTTGTGCAGATTCTTTTGGCGGTTCAGTATGCCCGTTTTTCTGAAGGTCTTGCCAGGTGCGCTGTGTTCGGCAGAGCCTGAGGAATTGCAGCAGCTCCTGGAACGATGCCGCGCCTGTCGACTACACCCTGTTATCTGTCAACAGGAGAACAAACTGGATAAGGATTGCGGTATTTACCGCGAGATTTACCGCGATCTGCTCACCAATCAGCGCTATGAGCTTTGCATGGGGGAGGACTATGGCTCCGCGGATGACGCGGCCACCTATTACCATTACTTCATGCATGAGCTTCGCGACAACAACTAGCCAGGACAGTATATTGTCAATGAAAAAAGTGGATGTGCAGGAGGCGGTGCTTCTTCTGTGGTTTTAAAGGGTCTGCCCCCTAAGCCTTGTGCCATTATGCTTTTCCCGCGAATCAGCATTGCGATGCTTGCGGGTGCGCGCTTTCCTACAGGCTTTTTCTACCGATGAAGGCGTTCTTTGCCTGCTTGCCTGCGGCTCGCCGGGCGGCAAAGAGGTTCGGTTTCGGAATAAAAATCGGAGGGCCGACCCGCCTTGACAAGGCAAAGGCCCTGTGCTATCATGCGGTAAGAAAACGTTTGCGCATTCATAAGGAGCATCCATCATGAAAGTAACCATTAAGGACGTGGCCAAAGCGGTGGGCGTATCCCCCTCCACTGTCAGCCGGGCGCTTCACAACAACCGGCGCATCAGTCAGGAGGTGCGCGACCGGGTGCAAAAGGCGGCGGAGGAAATGAACTTTCACCCCAACCAAATGGCCCGCAGCCTGGTCAGCCGCCAAACCCGCATTGTGGGCATTGTGTTTCCCGGAGGCGCCACCAAAAACATGGGCAACCCCTTCTTTCCCCTGGTGCTGCAGGGGCTGGGCGCGGCGGCGGGTGCGCGGCATTACAACCTGCTGCTGGCTACCGGCAGCGAGGGGCTTAGCTCCATCGAGGCGGGCAAGCAGCTGGTGGACGGCGGCTATGTCAGCGGCCTGATTCTGCTGGCGGCCGAGGATGTGCCCGCCGAGCGGCTGAGCGTGCCGGTTGTGCTGGTGGGCCGTCCGCCCCATGAATGCATCCGCCTGTCCGTTGACAATAATAACGTGGAGGCGGGCTACCAGGCGGCGCGCTATCTGCTGGACCGGGGGCACCGGCGGCTGATGTTTCTGGGCTATGATCGGCAGTTCATCGTTACGGTGGACCGCCTGACCGGCTTTGAAAAGGCCCTGAAGGAGGCCCGTCTGCCCCTGCCGAAGGACTGGCTGGTGCCGGGCCGCTATTTGGAAAGCAGCATTGACAAAGCCCGGCTGGAAGCCATTTTTCGCGGGCCGGACCGCCCTACGGGCGTGGTGTGCATCGATGATTCTCTGGCCATCGGCCTGTGCGGCTTTTTAAAGCGGCTGGGGCTGAACGCGCCCCAGGATGTAAGCCTGATCAGCTTTAACAACACCGACGCGGGCCGCTATCACATTCCGTCCCTTACCTCCTTTGACGTGGACGCCTACCACCTGGGCATGCGCGCCATGGAGCTGATGCTGGACGTGCTGAGCGGCGACGCCCAGGAGCCCGCCGCCATTGAAGTTCCCTTTACCCTGATAGAACGCGACAGCGTAGCTGTGTGCCAAAAGGAGCCGCTATGAGAAACATTGATTTTGGATCCATCTACCACATGCCCTGGCTGGAATACCGCCATGCCCTGCCCGACGGGCGGGTATGCCTGCGGCTGCAAACCGGCCGGGGACAATTCAGCCGGGTGTTTGCGCGGGTCACCAGCAATTACGCCCTGCCGGATTTTTTCAAAACGGCGGACCAGTACCCCATGGAGCTGGCCTTTCAGGACGAGTGGCACGACTTTTATCAGGTCATCTTTGCACCCCGGGACAAACGGCTCAAATACCTGTTTGTGCTGGAAAGCGATGAAGCCACCTACAAGCTGGACGGTTCCGGCCTGCATTTTGGCGCGGACGCCGAGGAGGACGTAAGCCAGGCCTTTGCCTTTGCCTACGTCTACCCCGCCGCCCCCATGCCCCGGTGGGCCCGGGGCTGCGTGGGCTACCAGATTTTTCCCGACCGGTTCCGCCGGGAGCCGGTTCCCGGCGAAAGCGAGGAAAATCTGGAACCCTGGAACAGCGACCGGGTGCAGAACGAGTTTCGCTTCGGCGGCAACCTGAAGGGCGTTATCAAGGCGGTGCCCTATTTGAAGGAGCTGGGCGTGACGCTGCTGTATTCCACCCCCATGTTTTTAAGCGATACGTCCCACCGTTACAACACCTTCGACTATTACAAAATTGATCCGCTGCTGGGCACGGAGGAGGATTTGCGCCAGCTTTGCGACGAGCTGCACAAAAACGGCATGCGGCTGGTGATGGACGGGGTGTTCAACCACTCCGGCACCCAGTTCGCACCCTTTGTGGACGCTATGGAAAAAGGCGAAAAATCCGCGTATTACGACTGGTTTTGCTTTGACAAATCCATGCCATACGGGTATCATACCTTTGGGGACTGGCAATACATGCCCAAGCTGAACCTGAGCAACCCGGACTGCGCCAGCTACTTTTTGGATGTGGGCCGCTACTGGCTGCGCACCTGTCACATTGACGGCTGGCGGCTGGATGTAAGCCCGGAGGTATGGCCGGACTTCTGGCGGCAGTACCACGCCATGATGAAGCAGGAAAACCCGGACAGCCTGATGATCGCCGAATGCTGGGACGACAGCCGCGAATGGCTTACCCAGGGCGACATGTTTGATTCCACCATGCATTATGTGCTCAGCCGCAACATCTGGGCCCGCTTTGCCCGGCACGATGTAACCGTGCAGCAGTTTGACTGGGCGGTCAACCGGGCGGCCATGCTGTACCCACAGCGCAATCAGGAGGTGCTGTGGACCTTCCTGGGCAGCCACGACACGGCCCGCATGCGCACCCGCGCCGGGGGCGACCTGCGGATGCTGCACGGGGCGGCCTTCTTCCAGTTTACCTATCCGGGCATTCCCATTATCTATTACGGGGATGAACTGGGCATGGAAGGTGGGGACGATCCCTTCTGCCGCTACCCCATGCGCTGGGACCATGTGGCGGGCAATCCCACCCACGAGCATTACCGCAGGCTGGCGGCCATCCGCCGAAGCAGCTCCGCCCTGCGCACAGGCAGCTTCCGCACCTGGCAGGCGGGCCCGGGCGATTTGTACGCCTATCTGCGTCAGTCGGAGGACCAGCTGCTGCTGTGCGTGGTAAATACCGGTGTTCATACGGCGCGGGGCTGGCTGCCCCTGCCGGACGGCATGGCGGGCATGGCCAGCATTCAAGACCTGTACAGCGGACGCAGCCTGGCGGTGGAGCACGGCGGCATTCCCGTGGTTCTTCAACCGGGCGAGGGCATGATTCTGGAATAAGGTCCCCCAAAACACAAAAGGAGGATTTGGGCATGAAGGAACTGGTAGAGGCCATACGCGAATACGGCGTGGGCGTGGGTACGGACATTGTAAAGGTGGATATGTTCCTGAATCACCGGCTGGACACGTCGCTGCTTGTCAAGATGGGACAGGCGTTCGCTAAGGAATTTGCCAATGAAAAGCCCGATTTGGTGCTGACGGTGGAGGCCAGCGGCATCGCGGTGGCGGTGGCCACAGCCATTGCCCTGAACAATATTCCCGTGGTATTCGCCAAAAAAAGCCCCAGCCGCAACGCCACGGACGACGCCTACCAGAGCCGGGTGTACAGCTACACCCATTCGGTGGATAACTACATCCGGGTCGCCAAGCCCTATCTGCCCGCCGGTTCCCGCGTGTTGATTGTGGATGATTTTCTGGCCAACGGCGAAGCCTGCGACGGTCTGTGCGACCTGGTCAGGCAGGCCGGAGCCACGGTGGCCGGTATCGGCGTGTGTGTGGAAAAGAGCTTCCAGCCCGGCCATGGCCGGTTGGAGCAGGCCGGTTACAAGGTCTATCCCCTGGCCAGGGTAACCGGTATTCGGGACGGCCGCCTGCTGGTGGAGGACTGATTTTGATAAACCAAAAACGGGCGGTCATGCGACTGCCCGTTTTTTATCACCCTGCTCAGCAGGTGTGGCCATAGGTCTCGTTATGAATCTGATCGTTCGCCAGAGCCAGCAGATAGCGGCCCACCTTTTCGCACAGGGCGGCGGTAGCGTCTACCAGATGATCCGGCAGGCGGGAGGTGGAATTGTGAATTTCAAAGGTCAGGTCGCCTTCATAGCCAATTTCGCTGAGCACCGGCAGAATGGACCGCCAGTTGATGCTTCCCTGGAAGGGCAGAATGTGGTCGTCCAGCTTGCCGGAGTTGTCCGCCACATGGGTGGCCTTCAGGCGTTTGCCCATCACCCGCAGCGCCTCCCGCTGGTCAATGCCCATCAGGCTGGCGTGGCCAAAGTCCCAGCAGATGCCCACGTTGCTGACATGGAAGGAATCCACCAGGTCGCACAGCTCCACATGGGTGGAGCAGTACACGCCGCCCGGGCGGCGGTGGGCGGAAAAGCCGTCGGCCATGTTTTCAATGGCGATGCCGCAGCCAAAGCGCTCCGCCATTTCCAGATAGGGCATAAAGTATTCGTAGTTGCGCCGCTTGGATTCGCGGAAATCCCGGGTGTCGTCGGGATAGGTGCCGGGATGCATCACAATCCAGGGCACCTTCGCCATGCCGCTGGCCTCAATGGCCCGGGGAATCATCTGCTCCCACAGGGGGGCTTTTTTGCTTTCCGGCTCCAGGGCGTTATAAAAGGGCGCGTGGGACTGGGTAATGGGCAGGTCCAGCTCCTGGGACAGGGCCGCCACCTGCCGCATCCATTCCTTCCAGTCGTCGTCTCCCAGACGGAAAAAGGGCTGGCCCGCGTCGGAAACGTTCAGATCCACCGCGTCAAAGCCCACGGCCTTCAGGCGCTTCATGGAATCCAGAATGGGAAAATAGGACACATAATCGGGACGGAAGGCAATCAGGTTGGTAGAGGTGGATAATTTCATGCTTCACCGGCTCCTTTCATTGCCTTGCGGGCGGCCACAACGGTATCCGCCAGCGCGGCAAAATCCAAATGATTGGCTGTTTCCACCAAATCAATCATGGGGCGGGGCAAATTGTGCCCGCCCGCGTACAGGGTACACAGGCCCGCCGCCAAGCAGGCGATGGTATCGGAATCGCCGCCCATTTCCGTGGCCAGGCGAATGGCCAGCGCCGTGTCCTTTTGGGCGTACAGGAACAGGCCAAAGCTGCATGCGCAGACGTCCGCCGAGGCCAGGGTCGCGCCAATGACTCCATAGAGAAATTCCTTCACCTGCTGTTCGTTTTGCAGGGCGGGAATCTGCTTTTGCAAAAAGCGCAGACGGGCCGAGCAGGAGGGGGCCACCCCAGCCACCCGGTGGGTGGATCCATAGCCCTTGCCGATTTGGGCGCCCTGGCAGGCGCTGTCCAGAATCTGGTCCATGGGCCTGCCCGCCTCCGCCGCCTGAAGGGCGTAGGCATAGCACATGGCCGCCTCCATGGCCACGCTGGTGTTATGGGTGGGCATCAGGCAGGTAACCACATTCCGGGTCAGCGTATCCGGCGTGCTGAACAAAAAGGCGACCGGCGCGCGCATCATGCCGCCGCAGGTGGTGCCGCCGGTACCGGCGGTGGCTACGTCTGCGCCCTGCTCAATGGCGCGCAGGGCCTTTAAGCTGTTGGGACCAATATATTTGGTCGCGGCGTCCGTTTCCTGTACCCAGCGAAGCAGGCACATGGCCGTGTCATAGGGCGTAACCCGGCCCTGCCGCGCGTATTCTCGAAGCAAATAAACGTTTTGTTCCGTATCGTCGGTCACCTGGCCGTAGAACAAATCCTGATGGGCAATGGCCTTTTCCGGCGGCAGCAATTCGTCAATACGGCTGTAGCGGGCCCGCACCTGCTCCAGGGAGCAATACTCGGTAGCCTTGCCATAAGCGTCGCCCACGGCAAAGGCTTCCAGAAAGGATTGAATCAGTTCTTTTTTCATATGCCATCCTTACAATACGGCGGGTCTCCCGTGGGGAGACCCGCCGTCAGTTCCGGTTTTGGATTACAGACCGGCTTCCTCGTTGTACATTTCGGCGGCTTCCTGCATGGCGGTCAGCGCGTCGTAGCTCAGGTCGGAGGTTACCTTCTGACGGGCAGAAGCCAGGGCGGTGCCCAGAGCGGCATAGTCGTCAATGTTCACATAGGCGTAAGCGTAGCTCAGCTGCTTAAAGGCGGTGGCGTAGGCGGGCATGGAAGCCACGGCCTGCTTCACTTCCTCGGTATCGGCAGCGGACTTGCGGATGGGCATGTAACCGCTGTTCACGGCAAACTTGGCGTTTTCCTCGGAGCTGGTTACAAACTTGACAAAGTTCCAGGCGGCGGCGCGGCGGGCCTCATCCTCGGCGGGGAAGATGGAGATGGTGTTGCCGCCCATGGCTACGGCCTGTACGTCGAACATGGGCATTTCAATGGCGCACAGGTTGTCGCCCATGGTTTCGCTCCACTCGATGATCTTGGTGGAGGAACCGGCGAAGAACACCGCGTTGCCG
The DNA here is from genome assembly GCA_934621505.1 of uncultured Clostridia bacterium. Taxonomy (GTDB): domain Bacteria; phylum Bacillota; class Clostridia; order Christensenellales; family Aristaeellaceae; genus Limiplasma. Next base: position 23,113 of record CAKTUU010000010.1, on the reverse strand, counting down.
GAGGCAAACACGTTCACGCCGTTCTGGTTCATGGTCATATCCATCACGCCCTCGCGCACCATGTCCTGCCACCACTGGGCAACCTTGGCGCACTCCTCGCTGCCGAAAGCGGCGGTCTTTTCAGAGTAGTCGTCGTTGTGGGCGATAACGCTGTTGCCGCAGGACAGCAGCTGGGTCTTGGTCAGCCAGTCCTCGTCGGACACCACGAAGGGGATAAAGTCGGTCTTGTCGCTGTAGTAAGCCTTCAGGGTCTTGCAAACTTCCAGGAAGTCCGCCCAGGTCTTGGGGGCGTTCTCCTCCAGATTCAGGCCGGCGGCTTCCGCCAGTTCCTTGTTGTAGAACATGGTGTTGGTGGAGATGCCGTAGGGGATCTGGCAGATCTGACCATTGTAGCGGCCGTACTCCCACAGGCCCTCAAACACATCGTCAAAGTTAAATTCCGCGTCAGAGGTGGCCTGCTCGCCGGCAAAGAAGTTGCCGTAAGCGCCGGTGTAGGTGACCTGGCCGCCGATCAGCACGTCCGGGGTGGTTTTGCTGGCCAGGGCGCTGGTGATTTTGGTAGCGGTATCGGTGTAGCCGCCGGAATAGGAGGTGACGACCTTGACGTCGGGGTTCTGCGCGTTAAAGTCGTCTACGATGGACAGGAACGCCTCGCCGCTGGTGCCGCTCAGCGCGTACCATACTTCCAGCGTGGTTTCTTCCGCCAGGGCAGAAGCGCTCATGGATCCAAGCATTACCAATGCCAGTACCAAGGAGAGGAGCTTAGCCAGTTTCTTCATGTCTGTTTCCTCCGTAAGGTAGTTATATTTTACAGCAAAATGCTGCTGTAATCGCCGTCAGCCCTTCAGGCCCGTCATGGTCATGGAACGTACAAAGTTCTTTTCACACAAAACGTACACGATCATCAGGGGCGCGATGCTCATCAGCGCCGCCGCCATCATCAGCTGGTAGGCGGAGCTGGCCTCGGATATCAGGTACTTCAGGCCCACGGCCAGGGTGCGCATCTCCGTCTTGTTGGTTACCAGCAGTGGCCACAGATAGCTGCGCCAGTGGGACAGGAAGGCATACAGCACCGCCGCGCTGATGGCCGTGACCGAATTGACAATCATCACATGCCACAGGATGGAAAAATACCCGCAGCCGTCAATTTTGGCGGCATCGATCAAATCGTCCGGGATGGTGGTAAAGAAGGAGATCAGCATCATGGTGGTAAACACGCCCAGCACCTGGGGCAGCACAATGCCCGCGTAGGTATCCACCAGGCCCGTGCCGCTGACCATCTGGTACAGCGGAATCACCAGCACGGACATGGGCACAAACATGGCGCTTTGAATCAGCATGTACAGGGTGCGCTTAAAGGGAAAGCGCAGCTTGGCAAAGGCGTAGGCCGCGCCAATGGACATGGCGATTTGCAGCGCCGTCTGCAAAACGGAGGTCAAAATGGTATTCCAGTAGTACCGCAGGAAGGGCACCATCTGAAAAACCTTTTCAAAGTTGCTCCATTCAAAGGAGGACGGCAGCCAGCGAATGGGATAGGTATACACATCCGCGTTGCTTTTAAAGGCTGACAGCACCATCCAGATGAAGGGAAAAATCATAATGACGGATACCAGCAGCAGGATCAGGAACACCGGCATGTTGTAATGCCGCAAACCACGCTTATGCATCGCTGCGCTCCTTTCTGTCGCTCATGACCTTTTGCACCAGCGTCAGCAGGAAGATGACCGCGAACAGCAGCACGGACGCCGCCGCGCCGCGGCCCATTTTGGCGTTGCCAAAGGCCTGGGTGTAAATATAGTTGGCCATCAGCATGGTGCTGTTGTTGGGGCCGCCGCCGGTCATGATATCCACCTCGGTAAAGGCCTGGAAGCAGCCGATCATGCCCATCATGACCACAAACATGACAATGGGAGACAATAGCGGCAGCTTGACATGACGGAAGATTTGCCCCTCGTTGGCGCCGTCGATTCGGGCGGCCTCCACCACGGAGTCGGATATGCCCTGCAGGCCCGAAATGAAAATGATAATATCATAGCCGATGCCGCGCCACACCGCAAAGGCCACAATGCTCATCAGCGCAGAATCCTCGGCATAAATATAGTTGCTGGCAGGCAGGCCCAGAAAGCGCAGCAGCTGGTTCAGCGGGCCGATGGCCGGGTCGTACAGCCACATCCAGATAATGCTGGAGGCCACCACCGGCACAATGACCGGCAGAAAGTAGCTGATGCGCAAAAATTTGCGCCAGGGAATGTACATATCCAGCATAACCGCCAGCACCAGCGAGATGACGATTTCCAGCACCAGCTTGGCAGCGGTAAAAATCAGCGTATTGCCAAACGCCTTCTGGAACATGGCGTTTTTCAGCAGATAGGCGTAATTCTTCAGCCCGATATAGGTGGACTGGTTGGTGATGGTGTTGGTGGAGGTAAGGCTTAAGGAAAACAGCCGTACCACCGGAATCAAAAACAGAAACGTCAGTGCAATCAGGGTGGGCAGCAGCAGCACGGCGGCTGTGGTGGTCTGGGCTGTTTCATAGTGTTTTTTGCCTAGCCGGTAACGATACTTCACAAGCATGCCCCTTTCACGCTCTTGCCAAGCGTTCGTTTATTTGTTATTATAAATGGCATCAAATGATTTTTCAATGCAAAAAGGGGATGATACTTTGCAGATTTGCCCAAACTTGCAGGGTTCCATCCGGGCCATGCCCATTCAGCTGGACGACGCCTTTCCCATTCACGCCCCCTATCTGGAGCGGCTGCACTATTCCCGTCCCCACCCGGCGGATCATATGCATTATCACCTGACCACTGAAATTGGGGTATGTCTGCAAGGCAGCGGCATTTTTTACATTGGCACCCGGGTGTACCGCTACCAGCGGGGGGATGTGTCCGTTATCGCGCCCAATGTGGTACACATCGCCCAAAGCGACCCGGAAAGCATCAGTGGCTGGAAGTTTCTAGATATTGATTTGGAAAAAATGCTGGCCGGTCTGTCGCCAGATTACCAGTCGCTGGGGCATTCCACCTTTAGCGGCATCGTCCGTCCGGAGCAGCTGCCCGGCCTCGCGCCCCTGGTGCAGAGCGTTCTGGAGGAATTAAAGGAACAGCCCGCCTGGAACCGGCAGCTGGTGCGGCTCAAGGTGGGCGAATTATGCGTGATGCTGCGGCGCATGCTGCAAAACACCACGCCGCTGATGGTGGTGCCCTCGTTAATGAACGAGATTTCCCCGGCGGTGCTGTATATTGTGAATCATTATCAGGAGCCAATTACCTTGCAGCAGCTGGCCGCCATGTGCGCCATCAGCTGCACGTCCTTCCGGCGCAAATTTGAGCGCACCATGCACACCAGCCCTCTGGAATACCTGTACCATGTACGGGTCAAGGCGGCCACCAACCTGCTGAAAACCACCGAGCTGCCCATTACGGAGGTGGCCTCCCGGGTGGGCTACCAGACGCTTTCGTCCTTTAACCGGCATTTTCGCCGCATTGCCGGGGTATCCCCCCGCGACTGCCGCCGGGGCGCATAAGTCAAAGGCCGTTCAGCAAATCCACCGCCCTGCGCTGCTGGTCAAACAGGCTGTGCCCATAAAAATCCAGGGTGGTTTTGGCGGAGCCATGCCCCAGCAGCGCGCTTACCGTTAAAACATCCACGCCCATTTCCAACAGGCGGGTAGCAAAGCTGTGACGCAGGGTGTGAAAATGCACGCCGGTCAGCCCGGCCTTTCGGGCAAGACGGGCAAACTGGCGCTGAACGGTGCGGGGGTCCGCAGGACGGTCGCCTGTACCAAAAAGAAAACCGTCTTTCTGCTGACCCCGCAACAGCTGCGTCCGCAGCTTCTCGGCCAAAAATTCCTGCAGGGGGATGACCCGCCGGGACTGACTGGATTTAGGGGAACCGACGGTCAAAACGGTTTTGGCAGAAGGCGCGCCCCGCGCGACGCGCTGAACGGTTCTGCAAACGGTAACGGTTTGCTTTTCCCAGTTGATATCCGCGGCTTTCAGGGCGCAAATTTCCCCCAGGCGCATGCCGGTATACAGGCTCAGCAGCACGGGCAGACCGCAGCCGTCCGTGGATCGCAGCGTTTCCTGCTCGGCGCGGGTCAGCACCCGCTGCTCCGGCCGTTCGCCACGCAGAGGCCTGATTTTCCGGCAGGGGTTTTTCGCAAGCTGTTCCTCCTCCACCGCAAACTGCAAGCAGGCCTTCAGCAGGCGAAAAACGCCCCGAATGGTGCTTGGGGCCAGGCCCTGCGCTTCCTGCCTTTTCAAAAAGTCATGCACATCACAGGGCGTGATTTGGCTGATGGGCGTCTGCCCAAAAGCCGGAAGGATATGGTTGCGGATCTGGCTGAAATAGGTCTGATAGCTGGAGGGCTTTACGCTGCCCAATATTTCATTTTCCATCCAGTATAAAACCCAGTCGTTCATGGAAACGGCTTTGGTTCCCAACCGGTTCCGCTGCAAAGCGGCGGCTTTTCTTTGAAGCAGCTGTTTGCGGACATCCGCGTAAAACCGGCCGTACACATAGCCAAAGCGGGTCTTTCCATCCGGCTTTTTCCCAATCACATACCGTCCCTCATACCGGCCGTCTTTTCGTTTGTAAATGTTTTCTCCCCGTTTTGCCAAGGTTATTCCCTCCTTCATCTTTTGAACAGGCTGCCGTTCTCATTGTAGAACAGGCGGCTGGTTCCCCGAAGGGAAAGGGCGGGAGCTTGCGGCAAGTCTCCCGCCTTTCCATGGCGTACAGGGTTTGTTTTGTCCAGTGGCCGCAGGGCGGTCACGATTCCCGCAGCTGGTCCCGAATCAATTCGATGGCGTGCTTTTCCACCCGGGATACATATGACCGGGATATGCCCAGCATTTTGGCAATTTCATGCTGCGGGTGCATCACCCCGTCCTCCAGGCCATAGCGCATGGTCAACACCCGGCGTTCACGCTCCGGCAGACGGGGCAGGGCGCTGCGAACCTTTTGCAGGGTCACCCTGCGGCGCACCTCCTTTTCCACCAGGTCGGGCGGCGTGCCTAACAAATCGGAAAAAGAAACGGCGTTGCCTTCCGAATCGGTGCCCAGGGGTTCGTCCAGGCTGATCTCGTTTTGTATCTTGCGGCTTTGGCGCAGGCTCATCAAAATTTCATTTTCAATGCAGCGGGCAGCATAAGTGGACAAGGATGTGCCGGAATCCATATCGTAGCTGCGCACCGCCTTGATCAGTCCCACAGCGCCGATGGAAATCAAATCGTCAAAGGTGCAGCCGGGCACCTTGTACTTGCGGGCGATATGCACAATCAGGCGCATGTTGTGTTCAATCAGCAGCTGGCGGGCATCATCGTCACCAGCGCGCATGCGCAGCAGAGCCTGACGCTCCTCATCCGGGGGCAGGGGTTTGGGAAAGCTCTGCCGGCCGGAGATATAGCCCAGCAGAAACAGGCAATCCCGAATCATCCAAAATAAAAAAGCCGTAATCATGATGCATCCCTCCTGCCTTCATGGTATGAATACGGACAAACCGTCCATGCCGCAAAAGTCCGAATGTTTTAGCAAAAATTATGTGGCAATATTCGGATGGCTGTGGTATACTGTTCCAGAATCTTTTGAAGTGGAGGAACGATGATGGATCGGATTCGTCGTAACGAGCGGCTGGCCGTGCTGACCAAGCAACTGACCGCCTCTCCAAACCATATCTTTACCCTGTCCCATTTCTGCGACCTGTTTGGCGCCGCCAAATCCACCCTGAGCGAAGATGTGGATATTTTGCAGGATGTGTACAACGCTTTTGGCCTGGGCCGCCTGGAAACGGTTACCGGGGCCGCCGGCGGCGTGCGCTACCGTCCCGTCATTCCCCGCAAGGAAGCGGTCGCGTTTCTGGACGAACTGTGCCAGGAGCTGCAATCCCCCAGCCGTTTGCTGCCCGGCGGGTTTCTGTATTTAAGCGATATTTTGAGCATGCCGGACATTGTGCGCAAAATGGGCATCATCATCGCGGGAGAATTTTACGACGCTCAGCCCGACTTTGTGCTGACCATGGAAACCAAGGGAATTCCCGTGGCGCTGATGGCCGCTCAGTCCCTGGGCGTTCCCCTGGTCATCGCCCGCCGGTCCAGCAAGGTATACGAGGGCTCCGCCGTGAATATCAACTATGTCAGCGGTTCCTCCGGCCACATCGAAACCATGAGCCTGAGCCGCCGCGCCGTGCAGGAAGGCCAGCGCGCCCTTGTGGTGGACGACTTTTTGAAGGCGGGCGGCACCGCCAAGGGCATGATTGACCTGATGGGCGAATTTAACGTGGAAGTGGTGGGCACCGCCTTTGTAATGGAAAAAGGCGGCCAGCACACCAAGCTGATTCAGGGCGAAAAATCCCTGATGATTATGGAAACGGCTAACGATGGCAGCCTGCTGACCGTAAAGCCCGCCCCATGGCTGCAGGAGGCGTAAAGCATTGTTTCAAAAGGGAATAAGTCTGATTGCGTATATAGCTAGTCCCAATACTGGTTCTCCAGTATTGGGACTAGCTATATACTGTAGTAAATAACACTACTAGATGGAATAAAAGTATAAACCTTTCCCGTATATTGTATACTGTATTTGACAAGAGCAAAGAACACCCTGACGTAGATTTACAGCATCGTCTTAGAAATTGGCTGGTTATATCCCTTATACGTATTAGTATGGCCTTGTTTTCAGTTAATAGCATATCACTTCTTTTTCAACGTTTTTTATCGCTTCCTCCGGAATATCATCGACATTTAAGATATGCATAACATTAAGTCTTGGATTAAAGAATCCTAATTTTTTTATGTTCTTGTAAATATCCATACCGGAATGTTTTCCCATGATATAGTACATTAAAAGTTGAAGGGTCTGTTTACTGGTCAATTTCGACCTAGAAACCTTAAAATCCCACATTGTATCACTTGTCAGATAATCGCCATCGCCCGAATCAACAGTGGGTGTGTAACCGGATTTGACGACAATCCCCTTTTTGTTTTCCTCAGCAAAAACGAAGTCTTCTGCAATAACTGGACCAAACGCCTCCAAAAATAATAGGCATCTCTGAATTAGGATACGAATATTATTGATGGTCTGTTTATCAGGATTTGTATCTTCAGCATTTTTGGCCCCCATTGCAATCATGGGATTACGATACCAAATATCATATGTTACAATTTTACAAGCAGCAATAATGGAATTGTCATCCAATCCCTTAATTTGCTCTAAAAGGCTAAAGGCCCCGTTTTCACCGTCCTTTGTAATAATAAAAAGTCGCTTTGCTTCTTCAATGGTCATTCTTTTGTTGCGTTTGAGAATACCAGATTTTTAACATCTTCCGCTGAAATCGAATTACCAAGAAGTTCCATTCGCATACAATACCCGTCTATTGATATGTTAAAGGCATTTTCTACATCAGTGGTTATCAAAAATCTCGTCATATAATCTACAACCATGCCCACTATTGATGGATGGATATTTTCGTTTTCTTCCAGATGATTGCCATCATCGTATACCGTTTTAGCGAACGTTGATGGTTTGACATAACCACCTCTTGGCTGTTTTACTTCTGTCGCTCTACTTGTTACCGAACTCATTGCCGTTATCTCCTTCCGTTATTCTATCGAATGTTTATCATACTTTCTAAAAGGAATTTTTCTTTTCTTATCTAAAAAGCATACCATTTTTTAATTTTGTCTATAACCCCAACTGGCATACCGTCTCCACATGCTCCGTCTGGGGAAACATGTCCACCGGCGTGGCCTCCAGGGCGCGGTAGCCGTGGGCGGTCAGGTAATCCAAATCCCGGGCCAGGGTTTCCGGGTTGCAGGATACATACACCACCCGCCCAGCCCCGGATTGGCATAGGGATTGCAAAAAGCGGCGGTCGCTTCCGGCACGCGGCGGATCCATCATGACCACGTCCAACGGACCCGCTTTGCCGGCGCGCAAAAATTCGCCTGCGTCGCCCTCGAAGAAGCGCGCGTTTGCGATTCCGTTGCGCCGGGCGTTGCGGATGGCGTCCTGCACCGCGTCCGGGTTCAGCTCCACGCCGGTGACCCGGGCGGCGCGTCCGGCGGCGGCCAGCCCGATGGTGCCAATGCCGCAGTATGCGTCCAGCAGGCTTTCCCTGCCCGTCAGGCCCGCGTAGCCAATGGCCGTTTCATATAGCCGCTGCGCCTGCTCGGCGTTCACCTGATAGAAGGAGGAAGGCGAAATGCCAAATGTCAGGCCGCACAGCTCATCCTCAATCCACCCACGGCCATAGGCCACACGGCTGCTCTGGCCCAAAATCATGGAGGTTTTGGCGCTGTTCAGGTTCACCACAACGCTGGTAATACCGGGGCAGTTTTGAACCAGCGCGTCCACAAACGCCTTTCGGGCGGGAAAATCCGGCCGGCCAATCACCAGCGTCACCAGCGCCTGTCCGGTACGGCGGCCTGTGCGTACCAGTACATGGCGAATGATGCCCCGGCCCGTATCCTCGTTGTAGGGGGCAATGTGGAAGGCAATCATCAGCTTGCGCACGGCGTTGATGACGCGGCTTGCTGTGGGGTCCTCAATGCAGCATTGCTGCACGGGCACAATGCGATGGGTGCCCGCCTGATAGGTGCCGCAAATGATATGGCCATGCCAGTCCGTGCCAAAAGCGGCATGCACCTTGTTGCGGTAATGCAGGGGATTTTCCGCCCCCAGAATGGGCTTTACCGGGCAATAGGGCTTCAGCAGCCGCTCCACCAGCTGCTGCTTTTGCTCCAGCTGCCTGCGGTAGGGCAGATGCAATAACTGGCAGCCGCCGCATTTTTCCGTCACGGGACATAGGGCCTTGTTCATGTGTTCATCCCCAAATTCTACATTTTTTCATGCTTATGATACGAAAGCAGCCGCCCCTCGTCAAGTCCCTTGACTTGACGGACGCGCTTTGGTATCATCCCCCACAAGAGGTGCTGCGCATGAAATGGTTTGCCCCGGAGATTTATCCCGCCTTTCGCTGCATCGGCGGCCGCTGCCAGCATAGCTGCTGCGTTGGATGGCAGGTTTGCATTGATCCCCAGTCCGCGAAGCGTTACCGCGGGGAAGCGTCCCCCTTTGGCCAGCGTCTCCGGGATGGGATGGTGTGGAATCAGGACGGGCCGTCCTTTCGCATGGACGAACAGGGCCGGTGCTGCTTTCTCAATCAGGATGGCCTGTGCGATTTGATTTTGCAGTTGGGCCCTGACAGCCTGTGCCAGATCTGCCAGGACCATCCACGCTTTCGCAACCATTGGGCCGGGCGGACGGAGCTGGGGCTGGGCCTGTGCTGCGAGGAGGCTGCCCGCCTGTGGCTGACCCACCCAAAGCCCATGAAGCTGATTTTATTGGAGGACGACGGCCAGCCCGATGAAGCGGACGCACGCGAAAGTGCCTTTCTGGCCCAAAGAGCGTATCTGTTCGCCATTCTTCAGCGGCGAAACATTCCCATGGAGCTGCGGCTTCGGCGCATCCTGACGGTTTCCGGCACGGTGCTTGCCCCTGCCAGCGCGTGGGACAGCCGCCTTTCCCAGCTGGAACGGCTGGATGCTGCATGGACAGAATCCCTTGCGCTGCTGCCGTTTGCGGATGGCGCGCCGCTTCCGGCAACCCCGGAGTGGAAACGCGCCTGGGAACAGCTGACCTGCTATTTCCTGTACCGCCATTTATCCGGGAAGGACTTTCGGCGCGGGGTCGCCTTCGCCGTGCAAAGCACATTGCTGATTCGGCGGTTATGCCAGGGGCAGAAGGCACGGCGTGGCACGGTTTCCTTCCAGCAGCTTTTGGCATTTGCCCGGCAGTATTCCTCCGAGGTGGAATATTCCCAGGAAAACCTGACGGCGATGATGAAACATGCGTAACAAAAAACGCGCCAGCTTCCCTGCATGGAAGCTGGCGCGTTTTTCAGGTTAATCGTTGCTGGCAAACAGGGGGGTGGACAGATACCGCTCGCCCGTATCCGGCAGCAGGGCCACAATGACCTTGCCCTTGTTTTCCGGACGCTTGGCCAGCTGCGCGGCCGCGTGTACAGCAGCGCCGGAGGTAATGCCGCAAAGCACGCCCTCCCGGCGGGCCAGCGCCCGGCTTGCGGCGTAAGCATCCGACTCGGTAACGGTAATGATCTCGTCATAAATGGAGGTATCCAGCGTATCCGGCACAAAGCCAGCGCCAATGCCCATCAGCCCATGAGGGCCGGGCTTGCCGCCGGACAGCACCGGCGAACCGGCAGGCTCCACCGCCACCACACGCACGGCGGGGTTTTGTTCCTTTAAGTAACGGCCCACGCCGGACAGCGTGCCGCCGGTACCCACGCCCGCCACAAAGATGTCCACCTTACCGTCGGTATCCTGCCAGATTTCCGGACCGGTGGTAGTGTAATGAGCTCCCGGATTGGCGGGGTTTTCAAACTGGCTGGGCTGGAAGCTGTTGGGAATGCTTTGCAGCAGCTCGGCAGCCTTGGCGATAGCGCCCTTCATGCCCTGCTTGCCGTCCGTCAGCACCAGCTCCGCGCCGTAGGCCTTCAGCAGGCTGCGGCGTTCCACGCTCATGGTTTCGGGCATGGTCAAAATGACCCGGTAGCCCCGGGTGGCCGCCACGCAGGCTAGACCCACGCCGGTATTGCCGCTGGTGGGCTCCACCAGGGTGGCGCCGGGGTGAATCAAGCCCCGTTTTTCCGCATCGTCCAGCATGTTCAGGGCCACGCGGTCTTTTACGCTTCCCGCCGGGTTAAAAAATTCAACCTTGGCCAGCAGGGTCGCCTGCAAGTCGTGATCCTGCTCGTAATGACACAGCTCCAGCAGGGGAGTGCGGCCGATCATTTCTGTAATGCTGTGATGAATGTTCATACTAACCCTTCCTTCGCTTTGTCATTTCCTGGAACCGTTTTTATTATACTACAAAAATACTAGGTTTTCAATACAGAATCCAAAATGATTTTCAAAAAATGTCCCTTCCCAGCCAGTGGGAAGGGACAAGCATCTTTATTTCAGCAGCTGATGGGCCTGAGCGCCAATATGCTCCAGCAACGCCCTGGCCTTTTGCGGGTCACGGTCGTTTACATTTACATACAGCTTAATCTTGGGCTCGGTGCCGCTGGGACGAATGCACACAAAGTGGCCGCCTTCCAGCTTAAAGTACAATACGTCGCTCTGGGGGTAGGCCAGCCGGGTTACCTGACCGGTTGCGGTATCCGTATCGGTTCCCCGCAGAATATCCAGCACCCGTTCCACCTTCACGCCGCCAATTTCCTTCGGCGGATTCTGGCGCACACGGGTCATGATTTCGCCCATCACCTTCAGGCCATCAATGCCGGGCAGGGTGGTGCTTTCCACCTTTTCCAGATAGTAGCCGTACCTGGCGAAAATATCGTCCATTACATCGCACAGAGTCTTGCCCTGGGTGCTGTAATAGGCGGCGGCCTCGGCAATCAGCAAAGAGGCGTTTACGCCGTCCTTATCCCGCACAAAGGTGCCGGACAGGAAGCCGTAGCTTTCCTCAAAGCCAAACAGGAAGGTATGGTTGCCGGTGTCCTCAAACTCCTGAATTTTTTCGCCAATGAACTTAAAGCCGGTCAGGGTTTCAAACAGTTCCACCCCAAAGTCGTTGCAAATGGCCCGGGCCAGCTCGGTGGACACAATGCTCTTGACCACCGCGCCGTTGGCGGGCAGTTTTCCCTGGGCTTTTTTGCCGCTGAGGATATAATACAGCATCAGGCAGCCGATCTGGTTGCCGGTCAGCATGCGGAAGCTGCCGTCCTTATCCCGCACAGCCACGCCCAGCCGGTCACAGTCCGGGTCCGTGCCAAAAATAGCGTCCGCGCCCACCTGATTGGCCAGCTGAATGGCCAGGGTAAAGGCGGCTGGATCCTCCGGGTTGGGCACGCGCACGGTGGAAAAGTTGGGGTCCGGCGCTTCCTGCTCCTTTACCACGCTTACGTTGGTCATGCCCATTTCCCGCAGGATGCGGCGCACCGGCACATTGCCGCTGCCGTGAATGGGGGTGTAGACAATTTTCAGGTGCGGGCCCGCCTCTTTGGCTACCTGAGGATAGATGGACAACGTTTTGACCAGAGCGATATAGTCGTCGTCCACCTCTTTGTTGCCAATGATGTGCAGCAGGCCCTTTGCCTTGGCTTCCGCCTCGTCCATGCGTTTGGCGGCGGTAAAGGACAGGGCGTTAATCTTTTCCGTTACAGCCGCCGCGGCCTCCGGGCCCAGCTGCGCGCCGTCCTCGCCATAAACCTTGTAGCCGTTGTACTGGGGCGGATTATGGCTGGCGGTAATGACCACGCCCGCCGCCGCGTGCAGATGCCGCACCCCAAAGCTGAGCAGCGCCACAGGGCGCAGCGCGTCAAACAAATAAGCGGTTACGCCGTTGGCGCACAGCACCAGCGCGGTTTCCAGCGCAAATTCGGGGCTCATCCGGCGGCTGTCGTAGCCAATGACCACGCCCCGTTTTTTTTCTTCCTCTGTCAAAAAATCCGCCAATCCCTGGGTAGCCCGGCGAACGGTGTACACGTTCATGCGGTTCATGCCGGCGCCCAGCACGCCGCGCATACCGGCCGTGCCAAAGCTCAGGTTCTTGTAAAAGCGGTCTTCCACTTCTTTTTCATCACCGGCGATGGCTTGCAGTTCGCTGATGGTTGCCTGGTCGTTGGCAAAATCACGCAGCCAGGCCTGATAATTGTCCCGATAGTTCATGGAAAGCACCTCCGTAAACTGGATAAGCAGGCTTATTATACCGTGTTTTCATCCGGGATGCAACCAGCGTGTTTTGAAATGCGGCCAGGGCATACTATGCCCCGGGAGGCGATGGAATGATTCAGTTGGAAAAGGTAACCAAGTCGTATCCCGGGGGCGAAGCGGTGATTAAAGCGGTTAACCTGCACATCCGCCCGGGGGAATACGCGGCCCTGACCGGCCCCAGCGGCAGCGGCAAAAGCACGCTGATGAACATTTTGGGCTGTCTGGACACGCCCACGGCGGGCCGCTACCTGCTGGACGGAATGGATGTAAGCCGTTTGACGCCGGCCCAGTTGTGTCAGGTGCGGCGGGAAAAAATCGGGTTTGTGTTTCAGGGCTATCAACTGCTCAGCAAGCTGAGCGCGGCGGAGAACGTGGCCTATCCCCTGATGCTGCGGGGCATGGAGCCGGACCAGCGCCGCCTTCTGGCCCTGAAGGCGCTGCGACAGGTAGGCCTGTCCGGCCGTGAGGACGCGCGGCCCAGCCAGCTGTCCGGCGGGCAGCAGCAGCGGGTGGCGCTGGCCAGAGCCTTATGCTGCAAGCCCAAATTGCTGTTGTGCGACGAACCCACCGGGGCACTGGACCCGGCCAGCCGGGACGACATACTGGCGCTGCTGGACGGATGGAACCGCCGTGGCAACACCGTGGTGGTGATTACCCACGACCCCGTGGTGGCCGCCCAGGCCGCCACCCGCTATCACGCCCAGCCCGGCGGGCAGCTGATACGCATTCAATAAAAAAGCCGCGTACTCCAAAGAGCACGCGGCCAAAGGGGTCAGGCCTTGCCGTTGCAGCCCAGCACGTCCACAATCTTATGGCGAACCATGTTGCGGATGCCGTCGCGGGCGTCGGTCAGGTACTGACGGGGGTCAAAGTGATCGGGATGCTCCGCAAAGTGCTTGCGCACCTCGCCGGTGAAGGCCAGACGCAGGTCGCTGTCGATGTTGATCTTGCAGACGGCCATGCTGGCGGCCTTGCGCAGCATATCCTCGGGCACGCCCTGAGCGCCGGGCATGTTGCCGCCGTACTTGTTGATCATGTCCACATACTCCGGAATGACGGAGCTGGCGCCATGCAGCACGATGGGGAAGCCGGGCAGACGCTTGCTGACTTCTTCCAGAATATCAAAACGCAGGTGGGGAGTGCCCTTGAACTTGTACGCGCCGTGGCTGGTGCCGATGGCGATGGCCAGGCTGTCGCAGCCGGTGCGGGTGGCAAATTCTTCCACTTCCTCAGGACGGGTGTAGCTGGAATCCTCGGCGGACACCTTGACATCGTCCTCAACGCCCGCCAGACGGCCCAGTTCAGCCTCTACGGTCACGTTGCGGTCGTGAGCGTATTCCACAACCTTGCGGGTAACGGCGATGTTTTCCTCAAAGGACAGATGGCTGCCGTCGATCATAACGCTGGTGAAGCCGCCGTCAATGCAGCTTTTGCAGGTTTCAAAATCGGGGCCGTGATCCAGATGAACCACGATGGGCAGGTCGGTATCCTCGATGGCCGCCTCAATCATCTTCATCAGGTACACATGCTTGGCATACTTGCGGGCGCCGGCACTGACCTGCAAAATCAGGGGAGCGTTTTCCAGCTTGGCCGCCTCGGTGATGCCCTGGATAATTTCCATGTTGTTGACGTTGAAAGCGCCGATGGCGTAGCCACCTTCATAGGCCTTTTTGAACATTTCACGACTGTTAACCATTGGCATAGGAAAGTTCCTCCTTATTACTAGGGATAGCATGATTATACCAAATTTACCGCCAAATGAACAGGGTCCCGGGAAAAAAAGTCGCCGCGCACAAAAATCAGGGAAATTCTGGCAGGAGAATGCTGGAAGCGGAGAGAAATCCATCATATAGAAAGCAGTACTTCTCACAACGAAAGAACGTCATTAAGCAGGGAGTACTTATATGAAAAAGTGGTACGCAAAATCAAAGCGCCCCGGGCAAAAGCAGGTTGAGGTAAAGGAACATTTACAGCACGTCTGCGCGTTAAGCACAGCCTTTGGCCGTGCGCTGGGCATGGAAGCCGAAGCCGGAACGGCAGGTCAGCTGCACGATGTTGGCAAGTATTCCGAAAAATTTCAAAATGTGCTGAAGGGGACGGCGTCACGGGTGGATCATGCCATGGTGGGCGCGGCGTTTTTGTGGAAATATCTGATGGATACCGGCGGCTATACCGCCGAGCAGCTGGGCCGCAGCTGCTACGCGCCCATTCTGGAAGCCATTAACGCGCACCATGGCGAATTGCGCAGCTACGACGAACTGCGCTGCCAGCTGGCGGCCTGCATGGAAGAACAGAACTGGCTGGAAGGCAACGACGGCAAGGAGGTTGCCCTGACGGGCGAAGAAAATTACCGGCGTTTGGGCGATGTTTTTCGGGAGGACTTTCCGGAGTGGAAAAGGATTCCCGCCAAACGGATGAGGCTGACGCAAGAAGCGCGTATGCTGTGGACGCGCATCCTGCTGTCCTGCCTGGTTGACGCGGATTACACGGCTTCCGCGGCGGAAGACGGCGACCCCTCGCCCGAAGCGCCGCCCTGTCAGGCGGAGCGGTGGCTGCAGCGGCTGACGGCTTATCGCGACCAGCTTACGAAAAATTCCACCGCCGACACCGGCCTGAACCGCCTGCGCAACGAATTGTTTGATACCTGCGGCCGGGCCGGGGATCAAAAGCCCGGGCTGTACACCCTGACGGCTCCGACGGGAACGGGCAAAACGCTGGCGCTGCTGCATTTTGCCCTGCGGCAGTGCGTTGCCAACGGCCAGCAGAGGATCATCATCGTTCTTCCGTTCATCACGCTGACGGAGCAAAACGCCGATGAGTATCGCAAAATTCTGGGGGACGATGTGCTGCTGGAGGATCACAGCCAGCGGCAGCTGACGGAAGAACAGCGCTTCTTTGCCCAGCGGTGGGATATGCCGGTGATCGTGACCACTTCCGTGCGTTTCTTTGAGGCGCTGTTCGCCGACAAAGCGCCCAGCCTGCGCAAGCTGCATCAGCTGGCAAATTCCGTCATTGTTTTTGACGAAGCGCAGAGCCTGCCTGCGGAATTGCTTCCGGCAACGCTGCGCACGGTGCAGGCGCTGTGCGGCCTGCCGGCCCAAAACATCACCATGCTGTTTTCCACGGCGACCCAGCCGGATTTTCAGGCGATTCCCAACCTGGAATGGACGGCTGAGGAAATATGCCCTCATTCCGCGGCCATGTATCAGGCCCTGCGCCGTGTACAGGTGGAATGGCGAATTCTTCTGGAGGAACGCACGCCGTTTTCCCAGATTGCCCGGGAAATGGCTGTGGAAAAAAGCGTCTGTGCCATTGTGAACCTGAAA
This sequence comes from uncultured Clostridia bacterium, assembly GCA_934621505.1. Taxonomy (GTDB): domain Bacteria; phylum Bacillota; class Clostridia; order Christensenellales; family Aristaeellaceae; genus Limiplasma. Next base: position 7,050 of record CAKTUU010000010.1, on the reverse strand, counting down.
AAGCACGCCAAAAAGCTCTTTGTATCGCTTCAGCAGCTTTGCGAGCCTGATTCTGTCTTTTATATGACAACCGAGCTGTGCCCGGCTCACCGCCGGGTGGTCATAGACCAGATCAAGAAACGCCTTGCCGCCCATCTGCCCTGCCGGGTGGTGGCGACCCAGTGTATTGAGGCGGGCGTTGATCTGGATTTTGATTGCGTCTATCGGGCGCTGGCCCCTCTGGAAGCGGTCATACAGGCCGCCGGGCGGTGCAACCGTAACGGGCGCATTCCTGGCGGGGGCCGGGTGGTGGTTTTTGTCCCGGATGAAGAAAACCTGTACCCTGATTTGTGGTACGAAAAAGCGGCCATGCAGGTCAGCGCGTTGCAGGCGGAAAAGCCGATTGATATTCAGGACCCCGCCGAAATCACTCGTTATTATCGGCGTTTGTTTCGCCAACTTCCGGGAAATCAGGAACTGGCAGCCGCAATTCGTGACCAGTCTTATGGGCGAGCGGAGCAGGCATATCACTTAATCAAAAACGACGGGATTCAGGTGCTGGTCCCCTATGCCGCCAAAAGCAAAGAGTTTGAGCAACTGAAAGAGGAGGCGCTTACCCGCGGCGTGACGGCGCAGTGGATGCGAAACGCCGCCCCGCTTTGCGTTACGGTCTATCCCACGGACCAGACGATTCGCTTTGTGGAGCAGCTGTTCTTTGCGGGAAACTATGGTGAAACCAGCGGATCGGACTACTGGGTGCTTCGCCGTGCCGAGGATTACCACGAGGACACCGGTATTTGTCTGGAATCGGATTCTTTGTGTTTTGCATGACAAATGCTCGAATGACAAAATTTTGAATTTGCTATTGACATCGCCCATCTTTATGTTTTGTATTGAAGTTGACCCGCAGCTTAAGGCCGAGTCACTTCATTCCTCCAAGTGACAGGCCTTAAGCTGATGAATTGAAATAACTTCAATATAATGTTGGCCCTCTCCGCCTTTGACAGCGCGGAGAGAAGAACATGGAGGTGATGAAAAAACATGGAAATCTCAGTAACCGTTTGGGGAGATCTGGCCTGCTTTACCTCGCCAACCACGAAGGTGGAACGCCTGACCCAACCCTTCCCCACCCCATCCGCGGCACGTGGAATTTTGTCTTCCATTTATTGTAAACCAAAGGAATTTCATTGGGAGATAACAAGGATTGAGGTGCTGAAGCCCATTCGCTACATCAGCTTCAAGCGCAACGAAGTAAAATGCACCTTGAGCAGCCTGGAGCCAATCAGCGCGGATGACGAACGCACCCAGCGGCAAACCGTCTTTCTGTATGACGTCAGGTACCGCATTACCGCGCGGATTGTGCCCCGGCCAGACTTTCAGGGAACAGTGGAGCAGCTGTACGCGCAGATGGAGCGAAGAATCAAAGCTGGAAAATGCTTCCATATGCCAGCTATGGGCCTAAGGGAGTGTGTCGCCTACTTTTCCGAAAGCGACCCTTCGGAAGAACCCATCAAGGAAGATCTTGACCTGGGCTTAACCGTGTACGACATTTTCGACCTGCACGACGCGGAGGTTCGCAAAAAAACACGGCCGAGACTGTCGCTGTATCACGCGGTGATGAAGCAGGGCGTCATTGAGGTGCCGCCCTATGACAGCCCGGAGGTGCTGAAAGGGGATGCGCTATGCTGAAGCCGCTTTATGATTACGCGCTGCGTTATCAACTGACGCCCCCGCCCGGCATGGTCAAAAAAACCGTTAAGGCATGGGTCAGCCTTAGCGAAAACGGCCTATTCCTTGGGGGACGGATGGACGGGCAGCAGGAGGAACATGATTGCCCGAACATTGGCAGCCTGGCCCAGGGAAAGGACAAATGCAACCTGCTCGTGGAAAAAAGCTCCATTGTCTTTAGTGCGGAGCCATCGCCCAAGCATCAGTTCTTTGTGGATACGCTGCGTCAGGCCGCGCGGGAGGTTCCGCCACTATCCGTCTGCCTGCGGGTTTTCGATGACGAGGCCTGCCTTGAACAGGTGCGGCAGGAAATGACCCGTCTGAAAATCAAGCCGGGCGACAGGGTTTCCTTTGAGATTGGCGGCGTTCCCATTATGGATATGCCCGCCGTGCGCATCTGGTGGCAGGGCTTCCGGCAACGCTTTATCCAGCATGACGGCGTGGAAAGCCTGTGCCTGATCACAGGCGAACCCACCATACCGGTCGCAACCATTCCTCCCATCAGGGGCTTATTGCAGGTGGGCGGCCATGGCCGGGGCGACGCGCTGTTTTGCTTTGACAAAGTCGCCTTTTGCTCCTATGGATTAAAGCAGTCGGCCAACGCGCCGGTATCCGCCGAAGCCATTGAAGCCGTGAAGGCGGCGCTGGACCATTTGATGTCCGACTACAAGCTGTCGCCTGTGCTGGCGGGGATGCGCTTTGTTCACTGGTTTGACTGCGATGTTCCCGCTGCTCAGGACCCGGTAAGGCAGGCGGTTGATGGAGACGCCGCCACGCGGCTGGAACGCGATCCTGAGGATGAAGACCTTGATGAACCGGACGATACGCCTTCCGACCCTGACGCGGGGCGGTCTCTGCCGGCCCAGCGCATTGAAAGCATTGAAACCGGCGAAGCGGCCGTGCCCATTCCCGCCAGCGCCCAGTATTATATTCTGCTTATGTCGGGCGTGAACGGGCGGGTCATGGTTCGCAGCTACGACCATGGCAATTATCACATGCTGGAACAAAACATTCAGCATTGGCGCAACGATCTGCAAATGGTCAATCTTTCCGGAACGGGGCGGGCCCCCATCCATTCGCTGAAAGCCATGCTGATTCGCCTGATGCCCATGCGCAAAAACGAGCGAAACGTTTTTGAGCGGCTGGACAAGGAACTGCCGGGCATTACGTCAGCCGTGCTGCAGGCCATTCTGGGGGACAGAATGCTGCCCGATTCGGTGGCGGTTCGCGCGCTGCGGTATATCCGCAGCCAGATGGTCAGCGCCAGCGAGGACGATCTGCACGCGCCGGTGCCTGACGCCATGTGCTGTCAGTGGCTCAAGGCGTGGCTGCTGCGCAAAAACAACAACAGAAGAAATGGAGTGATGGATGCCATGTACAATCCCAGCAACCCCAATATCGCCTATCGCTGCGGCGCGTGGGTCGCCGTATACGCAAGCATGCAGCAATTTGCCATGCGCGATGTAAAGGCCGGCGTGGTACAGCGGTACTACGCATCCGCCTGTCAGATGCCCGCTCTGGTTCTGGGACAGCTGTCCATGCGCTCGGTGCCCCATCAGGACAAGATTAAAGGCTGTTACAGGGAAATGTACCAGCAGGCCCTCGACCGGGTTACGGAAGGCATTGAGGAAATTCCCGCCATTTTAAACCTGGAGCAGCAAGCCTATTTTGCGCTGGGATACCGTCAGATGACGGCCGAACTGAACGCAAAGCTGCAACAGCTGAGGGAACTGCGCAAGGAGAACGCTTCGGCAATGAAGGATAACGATTCGATGATAGACGATGATGAGGAGGAGTAAGTCATGGCACTTCAAAACCGTTACGAATTTCTGTATTATGTGGCCTGCACCAACGCAAACCCCAACGGCGACCCCGACATGGGCAATATGCCCCGCATTGACCCGCAGACCATGCAGGGGTTCATCACGGACGTGGCCACCAAGCGTCGCATCCGCAACTATATTGAAATGGCCTACGAGGGTCAGCCGGGCATGGGCATTTTCGTGCAGAAATCCGTGAACCTGAACCGGCAGATCGCCCTGGCGCGGCGTGAGGCGGGCATTGAGGGGGCCAAGGACAAAAACGCCGTATATGCCGGACGCAAAAAGGCCTGCGAATTGTTCTATGACGTGCGGGCCTTTGGCGCGGTGATGTCCACCGGCCCCAACGCCGGTCAGGTACGCGGCCCTGTGCAGATGACCTTTGGCAAAAGCCTTGACCCGGTGCTGCCCCTGGATATTTCCATCACCCGAATGGCGGCGGTTCTCGGCGGCAACGACAAGCCGTTTGAAGAATACGAAAAGCTGGAGCGTGAGGCCCCGGAGGACAAGCTGCGTACCATGGGACGCAAGCAGGTGATTCCCTTTGGCCTGTATGAGGTGCGCGGCTTTATCAGCGCCAACCTGGCGGCGGAAACCGGTTTTGACGAGGCCGATTTAAAGGCGCTGTTTGAGGCGATTCTGAATATGTATGAGCACGACCGCTCCGCCAGCAAAGGGGAAATGGAGGTTGTGTCTCCGTTGATTGTATTCAGGCATGAAGGGACCGATACCGACGCCAATCAGCGGGCCCGTCAGGCAAAGCTGGGCTGCGCTCCCGCCCATAAGCTGTTTGAGCTGGTAAAGGTAACGAAAAAGACGGACTATCCCAGAAGTTATCATGACTATGAAGCAAGGGTCGCGCTGGATCAGGTTCCATCCGGCGTAAGGATGGGCTTTTTGAGCGACCCCTATGGCGAAATTGTCTGGGACGAGCTGCCGTCTGACGAAAGCTGGTTCACCCGTGGATGACGATCTGGAATATCTTCCTCTATCAGGGCTGTCGCAGGCGGATTACTGCCTGCGACGGGCCGCTTTGCTGCTGAACGAGCGTGTATGGCATGAAAACGAGGAAACGGCCATGGGCCGCGCGGAGCATGAGCGGGTGCATACCCAGCGCGTCGAGCGGCGGGGCGACCACATCAGGCTTTACGAGAATTCCGTGTTCTCCGACCAACTGCGAATCAGCGGAAAATGCGACTGTATTGAGGCTGTGCGCAGCCAGCAGGGCTGCGTCATACCGGCGGCGGACTTTCCTGTGCAGCTTCAGCCCGTTGAGTATAAGCACGGCATCCTTCGTGACGAATCGGAATACAAGATCCAGCTTTGCGCCCAGGCCATGTGTCTGGAGGAAATGTATCAAACCTCCATTTCCTGCGGCGCTGTGTTCTACATTTCCGCTCATCGCCGGTTGGAGGTGTGCTTTGATGAGGAACTGCGTCAGCAGGTGCGCGATACGGTTCAAAAGCTGTGGACGATTCGCCAAAACCTGCTGATTCCCCCAGCTGAGTACGGCCCCAAATGCCGGCGCTGCTCCATGGCGGACTATTGCATGCCAAAGGTCAAAACGTCCGCCAGGGCCTATTGCAAACAGCTGATGACGGAAGCGACGAAGGATGAGGACGATTGAAAAAGCTATTGGAAACGCTCTATGTAACGACTCCGGACAGCTATCTTTATTGCCGGAACGAGAATATCTGCGTCAAAATCGGCGGTGAAGAAAAAGCAAGTTTTCCCGCCATTGTTCTGGACGGGATTGTCTGTTTTGGAGAAATGACGGTTTCCACGCCACTGATTGGCTTTTGCGCCGCGCGTGACATCACCCTGACCTTTCTTTCTTCCAACGGGCGCTTTTACGGACGGGTCTGCGGTCCCGTCAGCGGCAATGTTCTGCTGCGAAAAAAGCAGTATCAAGCCCTGGAGGATGAGTCTTTCCGGCTGAGCGTTGTGCAAAGCTTTCTGCTGGGCAAACTGTGCAATGAAAAAAACGTTTTGATGCGCGCGGCACGCTCACAAAGCGCGCAGGAAGCGGCCGGGCTGCGTGAAGCCTGCAAAGTCTTGAGCGCCTACGCAGCTCAGCTGGAAACCTGCGCCAGCGTGGACAGTCTGCGCGGGGTGGAGGGAGCCGCGGCCAAATGCTACTTTTCCCACTTTGATGACATGATTTCGCCCAAATGCCCGTTTCAATTTCAAGAGCGAAGCAGACAGCCGCCCCGCAACGAAGTCAATGCCGTACTATCGTTCCTTTACACCCTGCAAACCCGGGACATCCAGTCGGCCTTGGAAACGGTAGGATTGGATCCCGCCGCGGGCTGGCTGCATACGCTCCGCCCCGGGCGGCCTTCGCTGGCGCTGGATTTATTGGAAGAATTTCGCGCGCCCCTTTGCGACCGGTTTGCGCTGGCGCTTTTCAACAAGCGTCAGCTGACGGACAAGGATTTTGAATACGATTCGCAGGCCGTCATGCTGAACGAGCGCGGGCGGAAAACCGTCTTATCAGCCTGGCATGACCGAAAGCAGGAGGAAATCACGCATCCCTACCTGGGCGAGAAGATTCAAATCGGCTTAATCGCCTACGTGCAGGCCATGCTGCTGGCGCGTGTATTACGCGGCGATCTTGACTGTTATCCGCCCTTTGTATGGAGGTGAAGGAATGCTGGTTGTCGTAACCTATGATGTGAACACCACGACGGAAGCCGGAGCGACGCGCCTTCGGCATGTTGCGAAGCTATGCGAGCGTTTTGGGCGGCGCGTGCAAAATTCCGTATTTGAGGTTTTGGTGGACGCGGCCCAGCTGACCGCGCTCAAAGCTCAGCTGGAAGCAACGATAGACGCCGAGAATGATTCCGTTCGCTTTTACCGGCTTGGCAACACCTACAAGCAGCGGATTGATGTTCTTGGTCGTTCCGCGCGTATCGAAACCGGTGATCCATTGATTCTGTAATTCAGCCGCGCAGAGCGCCGATGCCTATCGTCCACAAAGCGTCGGCTCTCTCGCGCAGCGAGCAGGCAATTTTGAGGAGAACTTTTTAGTAAGTTTGCCTAAATTGCTTTATGCACTTTCCATTTTGCATAGAATGCCAGCCAGCATTTTGGTGATCCTTCACAAAATGGTTTGCTCAAAAAAGTGCAGTTTTCCGGTCGCCCCCCGTGCGGGGGCGTGAATTGAAATCCCCTGGGGCTGCACCTACAGCGATACAGCCCCAGGTCGCCCCCCGTGCGGGGGCGTGAATTGAAATATCCTCACACCCCCCTGACGGATATTGAAAAAGCGTCGCCCCCCGTGCGGGGGCGTGAATTGAAATTGTACCGGAAAATCACGTACGCAAGATCCGTGATGTCGCCCCCCGTGCGGGGGCGTGAATTGAAATGGGTGATGGTGACCCCTTGGGGAAACACATACAGTCGCCCCCCCGTGCGGGGGCGTGAATTGAAATATGGGGTTACTCGGCGGCGGGCGAGAAGCCGTAACGTCGCCCCCCGTGCGGGGGCGTGAATTGAAATGAAAAAAATAATAATATAATAG
>CAKTUU010000009.1 GCA_934621505.1 uncultured Clostridia bacterium | reverse complement strand
TAGCTATCCTTGCTCTGATCTCATCCATTCTTTTCACCCCCGCCTTTACTATATCATATTTTTATGAGACGGGCGTGCTTGGAAATCAGGGCAATTTGTGTAGGACTACAATACATCTTGGACAATCGAAAAAAAGATATGAGAGCTAGGGTCTCATGGGTTATAGTTGAGTTGTCACACCAACTTTACCGAAAGGAGACCATATCCCTCATGAGCAAAAGTATAACACAAGACATGGCCTACAAGCAATCCCTAATGAAGTACGCGGAGAAATACGGTGTCAGCCGTGCCAGTCGGAAGTACAACAAGAGCCGGTCGTATATCTACTTCTGGAAGCAGCGCTGGGACGGGAGTGTGGCATCCCTTGCCTGCCAATCCAGACGCCCGCACAGCCATCCAAATCAGCACACGGAAGACGAGCTGAAACTCATCCTCGATATGCGCCGTAGAAATCCAACGCTGGGCATGATCGAGTTCTGGCACCGTCTGCGGAAGCGGGGCTATACCCGCTGTCCGGAAAGTCTGTTCCGTGTTATGCACAGGCAGGGACTGTTCCCTGCGAAAAAGCAGAAAAAGAAGGAAAAAATAAAGCCTTATGAGCAGATGACCCACCCCGGTCAGCGCGTTCAGGTAGATGTGAAGGTGGTGCCCAGAGCCTGTATTGCAGATCCAGAGCTTCGTTTGTTCCAATATACCGCCATCGATGAGCTCACCCGCCTGCGGTTTCTGGCGGCCTATCCGGAGCAATCTACTTATTCCTCTGCGGACTTCCTGCGGAAGCTGCGGGCATGGTATGCCCGCAGAGGCATACAAGTGGAATGTGTCCAGACAGACAACGGTTTTGAGTTTACCAACCGTTTTTCGGGCAGCAAGCGTAATTTGCCGACGCTATTTGAAAAGACGGCTGCTGAGCTGAACATCCGGCATAAACTGATCCGTCCTTACACGCCGCGCCACAACGGCAAGGTCGAGCGCAGCCACCGTGAGGATCAGAAACGCTTCTACTCTTGCCGCTCGTTCTTTTCGCTCGACGACTTTGCAAAGCAACTCGCCGTCCACAACCGCCGCTCTAACAACTTGCCCACGAGGCCCCTCCGCTGGATGTCTCCCGCTGAAATCACTGTCCAATATGTTTGACAAACCTACACCAGCCTTGGAAATCAGGGCAATTTTACTTCAAAAAAACGTTTCTCCACGCCCGCCCTATCCATTTCAGAAAAAACTGTGGTATACTACCAAGCGTGCTTTTGATTGAAAGGGGGATTCGTCTGTGACAAAGCCGAAGCACGGACGTTTTGTCATGCTGCCTGTGGTCTTTGCCCTGGCCTGGCCCACCATGCTGGAGCAGCTGATGCAAACGGCGGTGCAGTATATTGATACCGCCATGGTTGGGGTGCTGGGCACCCAGGCTACCGCGGCGGTAGGGGCTACCAGCACGGTAGCCTGGCTCATTGGCAGTTCCATCTCCGCGTTGGGGGTAGGTTTTTTGGCGTATATTGCCCAGGCTTTTGGCGCAAACCGGCAGGAACAGGCGCTGAGGGCTGTCAGTCAGGTGGTGCTGTCCACCCTGGTGGTGGGCGTTGTGTTTACCGTGCTTCCGCTGACCCTTAGCCGAAGCGTGCCGGTGTGGATGCAGGTGGATCCCGCCATACAGGATTTGGCGGCCCGGTACTTTTTTGTGCTGTATACCCCCATGCTTTTCCGCACGGCCAGCATTCTGTTCGGTACGGTGCTGCGGGCTGCCGGAGATACCAAAACCCCCATGCGGGTGGGCGTGTGGGTGAACCTGCTGAATGTGGTGCTGAATACCCTGCTGATTTATGAAAGCCGTCCGGTGAATCTGCTGGGCTGGCAATTCATCATGCCGGGGGCCGGTATGGGCGTGCTGGGCGCCGCGGCGGCCAGCGCCGTTGCCTATGCCTTTGGCGGCGTTGCCATCACGATAGCCCTTTGGCGGCATCCCAAGGTATCCCCAAAGGGGCTGAGCCTTTGGCCTGACGCGCAGGTGCTAAAGCCCTGCTTAAAGGTAGCGCTGCCCAATATGCTGCAACGCTTTGGCACCTCCCTGGGCTATGTGGCCTTTGCTTCCTTAATTAATGCGCTGGGCGGAGTGTCCACAGCCGCCCATACCATTGCCAATACGGTGGAGTCCGCCTTTTACATTCCCGGCTTTGGTATGCAGACGGCGGCCGCCACCCTGTCCGGAAACGCTCTGGGAGCTAATGACCGCCAGCGCATGAAGGACGTATGCCATGTGCTGATGCCCCTGGAGGTTGGCCTGATGGTGATATCGGGCGGCCTGCTGTTTGCTTTCGCCCCGGCGCTGATGGGCCTTTTCTCCCAGGATGAGCAGGTCATCGCGCTGGGGGCGCGGGTGCTGCGCATGGTAGCCCTGTCGGAGCCGTTCTACGGCGTGTCCATTGTCATTGAAGGGCTGATGCAGGGCGTCGGCCGCACGGTTACCCCCTTTGTCTACAATATTATCGGCATGTGGGGCGTGCGCATCGCGGGAACCTTTGTATGCACGCGGCTGCTGGGCTTGGGCATGGTATCCGCCTGGGGCTGCATGATCGCCCACAACCTGCTGCTATCCGTCCTGTTTAGCCTGCATTTCGCCAGCGGGCGCTGGAACCCGCTGAATCAAACCCGGATTGGAGAAAACGTCTGATGCATTTTCACCATCATCCCCAGCCCATGACCAGCGGCAGCATTCCGGGACATCTGATCCACTACGCCATTCCCGCCGTGCTGGGGGATTTGTTTCAGGTGACCTATAACACGCTGGACTCCATTGTGGTGGGCCGTTTCGCGGGGGCAAACGCCCTGGCGGCGGTGGGCGTGGCCAACCCGCTGATGAACATCGCCATGTTTTTCATCATTGGTATGGGCATCGGCGCGTCCGTATTGATGAGCCAGTTTTATGGGGCCGGGGACCGGCGGGGCCTAAAGCGGGAGTTTTCCACCGCCCTGTTTACGGGGCTTGGGCTTAGCCTGATTGTATCGGCACTGTTTCTGGCGCTGGTTCATCCGCTGCTGCGCCTGTGCAATACGCCCGCTGAAATTTTCGCGGACACGGCGGCTTATCTGCGCATTGTAGCTGGCGGCTTTCTGTTCACCGGCCTATATAATGTGCTGGCGGCGGCGCTGAAGTCCATCGGCGATACCCGCGCCCCGCTGCTCTGTCTGGTGGCCGGGTCCGTGTGCAATGTGGGGCTGGACATCTGGTTTGTGAAAGAACTGGAAATGGGGGTCGCGGGCGCCGCCTGTGCAACGGTCATTTCCCAGGCGCTGTCCGCCGCCCTGTGCGCTTTGCTGATCCGGCGGTTTGCCGAGCCGCTGCGGCTTGGCCGCGGGGACCTTGTGGTGGAAAAGTCCCTTCTGCGCCGCACCATTCATTACAGCTACGCCACAGCCCTGCAGCAGGCGGGGGTGTATGTGGGCAAGCTGCTGGTGCAGGGCATGGTCAATCCCCTGGGGGTAAGCGCCATCGCGGCCTTTAACGCCGTAAACCGGGTGGATGATTACGCCCTGATTGTAGAGCGGGATATCGGCAGCGGCATTATGGTCATGACGGCCCAAAACCACGGGGCCCGCAAGCCGGAGCGAATGCTGGGCGGTCTGCGGGCCGGGCTGGTGATGGAGGCCCTATACGGCGCGGCGGTATCCGCCGGGGTGTTTTGTCTGGCGACTCCATTGGTAAGCCTGTTCGTAGACGCCGGCGAAACCCAAGTGATTCAGCTGGGAACCCGCTATCTGCACCTGATGGGTTTTTTCTATTTTATGCCGGGCATTACCAACGGCCTGCAGGGCTACATGCGGGGTGTCGGCAAAATGAACCTGACCATGTACGTTACCTATACGCAAATGCTCACCCGGACGCTGTTCACCTGGCTGCTGATCGGCTCCATGGGCATGGACGCGGTGCCTCTGGCCTGCGCGGCCGGATGGCTGGTGATGATGGTATGGGAAGTTGCCCTGATTATCCTGTGGCGCAAACAGGGCCGTCTGCTGGACGCATAAAACGCCGCTTTCTAAAGAAGCCGTCCCATCCAAGGCGGCTTCTATTTTTTCAGCGTAATTTTTTCACATTTTTCAATAGGATTTTCAATTCAAATCAGCCGCGGCAGGACATATACTTGTCCCATAAGGGTGGTTACCGCCCAAAAAATGAAAAGGAGACGAATCATAATGAAAAAGTTGTTAGCAATGGTGCTGGCTGCTGTGATGGCCCTGAGCGTTGTCGGTATGGCGACCGCTGAGGAGAAGCCCCTGAAGGTTGGCGTTTGCATCTACAGATTCGATGATGATTTTATGACCCTGTACCGCACGGAACTGCAAAAGTATCTGGAAGAAACCTACGGTGCGGAAGTGACCGTGGTGGACGGCAAGAACGACCAGACCGAGCAGACCAACCAGATCAACAGCTTCATCGCCGAGGGCGTGGACGTGCTGATCGTGAACCTGGTGCAGTCTACCGCCGCCAGCGCTGTGACCGAGCTGGCCAAGGCCGCCGATATCCCTGTTGTGTACATCAACCGTGAGCCTTCCGAAACCGACATGGCTGCCTGGGAAGGCAAGATCGCCTATGTTGGCGCCGACGCCCGTCAGAGCGGCACCATGCAGGGTCAGATCGTGTATGATCGTGAGGATCATGGCGACCTGAACGGCAATGGCACTGTGGATTATGTAATGATCGTTGGCGATCCGGAGAACGTGGACGCTCAGTACCGCACCGAGTATTCCATCAAGTGCCTGACCGACAACGGCGTTGCCGTGAACAAGCTGTTTGAGCAGCGCGGCGACTGGGATCGTGCGAAGGGTCAGGAACTGGCCGCTACCGCTCTGGCTCAGTTCGGCGATCAGATCGACGTTATCTTCTGCAACAACGACGCCATGGCGCTGGGCGCCTATCAGGCCATTGTTTCCGCCGGCCGCAAGGTGAATAAAGACATTCTGCTGCTGGGCGTGGACGCTCTGGATGAGTGCCAGGAAATGGTCGCCAATGGTGAAATGACCGGTACCGTGCTGAACGACCATATCGGCCAGAGCCACAAGGCCGCCGACGTGGCCGCCGAGGCCGCCAAGGGCGAAGCCATTGACGCCTACTACTGGGTTGACTACCAGATGATCAAGTAATGGCATTCCGGAGGGGTGCGGAAGCACCCCTCTTTTTTGAATCTGCGGACGGCCAAAGGGGGACGGCGTATGTCGGAATACCGTCTGGAAATGCGGAACGTGGTCAAAACGTTCCCGGGGGTTAAGGCGCTGGATCATGTCAACTTCAAACTGAGGCCCGGCACCGTACACGCCTTGATGGGCGAAAACGGCGCGGGCAAATCTACGTTGATGAAGTGCCTGTTTGGTATCTATAAAATGAACGAGGGCGAGATCATCTACGAAGGCAAAAAGGTAGAGATCAAAGATCCGCTGATGGCTTTGCAGCTGGGCATCGCCATGGTGCACCAGGAATTGCAGCCGATTACCGAGCGCAGCGTCGCCGAAAATATCTTTGTGGGCCGCTACCCCATGAAGAAGGCACTGGGCTTTATTCCCGTTGTGGATCACGAAAAAATGTATGCGGATACCGCCGCGCTGCTGAAGCGCGTGCGCATGAACTTTGACCCCAAGCAAAAATTGGGCAGCTTGAGCGTTTCCCAGATGCAGTCGGTGGAAATTGCCAAGGCCGTGTCCAACGACTGTAAAGTGCTGATTCTGGATGAGCCCACCAGCTCCCTGACCGAGCACGAGGTGGAGGCTCTGTTCCGTATTATCGAGGACTTAAAGGCTGAGGGCGTTTCCATTATTTATATCAGCCATAAAATGGAAGAAATACTGCGCATCAGCGATGAAGTAACCATTATGCGCGATGGTAAATACATTGGCACCTGGGATGCGGCCGGGTTGACCACCGATATGATTATTACCAACATGGTGGGACGCAAGCTGGATAACCTGTACCCGGAGCGCCGGTGCTACGCCACGGACGAGGTAGTGCTGGACGTAAAGGACTTTACCTCCATCAACCCCCGCAGCTTCCGCCATGTGAATTTTCAGCTGCATAAAGGCGAAATTCTGGGTGTGGGCGGCCTGGTAGGCGCACAGCGTACCGAGCTGATGGAAGGCCTGTTCGGCATTCGCGCCCACTCCAAAGGACAAATCTTTTATAAGGGGCAGGAGGTCAAAATTGACCGGCCCCGGGATGCCATTCAAAAGGGCATGGCTCTTTTGACCGAGGACCGCCGTGCCAGCGGCATTCTGGGCGTGCTCAGCGTCAGCGACAACGTGGCGGTAGCCAGCCTGGATAAATACGTCAAGCATGGCATTGTGCTGGATGATAAGGCCATTGCCGACCTGGTGGAAAAAAATATTGAACGCTTGAGCATCAAAACTCCCTCCGATAAAACCCAGATCCAGTCCCTGTCCGGCGGCAACCAGCAAAAGGTGCTGATCGCCCGCTGGCTGGCCAACGCGCCGGACGTATTTATCCTGGATGAGCCCACCCGCGGCATCGACGTAGGCGCAAAGTATGAAATTTACTGCATCATCGCGGATTTGGCCAAGCTGGGCAAGGCCGTCATCATGATCTCGTCCGAAATGGGCGAGCTGATCGGTATGAGCGACCGCATCATGGTGATGTGTGACGGCCGGGTGACCGGGTTTGTGGACCAAAAGGACGCGACGCAGGAAAATATTATGGAACTGGCAACACAGTTCGGCACGACGGAGGAAGCACAATGAAAAAGCATGGAAAGCTCATTTTGACCATTGGTTGGGTCGTTCTGATTGTGTCGCTGTTTCTGAACCTGAGCCTTAGCGACGTGACCCGCCTGAACCCCCTGCTGGAGGGCGTAGCCGTCGGCAAGCTGGCCGCCACCGCCCGGGAAACCCGGGTGGACCAGCAGCTGGACGTGCTGGTGCGGACAGAGGGCGTTCCGGAAAATCCGGAAGCAACCGAAGCCACCCAGTCTTGGAGTCAGGAGGGGCTGGAGGCCATCGATGCCGATAACGACGGTACGGCCGAAACCTATATTCTGGATTACGAAAAGTTTGCCGCTTTTGGCGGAGCCTTTGCCAAGGATAAGTTTGGTGCGCCCAAAACCACCGATGTGGAAGGCGTGGCTTACTACCAGGGTAAGATAAGCTCCAGCGGCATCCTGTGGGATGAAATGAACGGCTGGGCGCACTTCCTGTGCATTCTGGCCCCCGTATATCTGCCGCTGATCATCATCGGCGCGGTGCTGATTGTGCTGGGCTGGGTGCTGAAAACGCAGCAGGAATGTGATAAGCAGGGCATTACCTTTGGCCATCGCCTGGGCGAAATCTTCGCCCCCAAAAAGATCCTGAAGCTGATCAGCGATAATGCCATTGTAGTAGGCATCATCCTGCTGGCTGTGGTGGTGAGCATCTTCCGGCCCAACTTCCTGTCCGAGGCCAACTTCCGCAACCTGCTGTCCAATACCGCCGTGCGCTTTATCATTGCCGTGGGCGTGTCCGGCTGCCTGATTACAAAAGGCACCGACCTGAGCGCGGGCCGCGTGACTGGCTTTGCCGCCTGTCTCAGCGCCATCTTCCTGCAGCGCGCCGGCGATTACGCCAACAAGTTTTATCCCGGCCTGGGCAACCTGCCCATTCTGCCGGTGCTGCTGGGCGTGCTGGCCATCTGCGCTTTGATTGGCGCAGTCAATGGCACCGTCATTTCCAAATTGAAGGTCCCCCCCTTCATCGCCACCCTGGGCATGCAAACCCTGGTATACGGCATCTGTCTGGTGTATACCGGCGCGCAGCCCATCGGCACCCTGCAAAGCGCCTATACTGGCATTGCCCTGGGCTATGTGGGCAACCGCATGATCAGCTACATCGCCATCATTGCCGTGGCGGTGGGCTTCCTGATGTGGTTCCTGTATAACAAGACCCGTTACGGCAAGTACATGTATGCCATCGGCGGCAACGAAACCGCCGCGGAAGTGGCCGGTATCAATACCAGCCGTTCCAAGATCAAAATCTACACGCTGGCGGCTGTGCTGTACGGCCTGACCGGCTTCCTGATGGCCGCCAAGAGCGGCGGCGCGTCCGTCAACACCGCCCAGGGCTATGAACTGGAAGCCATCGCGGGCTGCACCATCGGCGGCGTATCCGTGAACGGCGGCGTTGGTAAAATCAGCGGCATCCTGATCGGCGTGCTGGTGTTTGAGCTGCTGAAGATCGCCCTGCAGTTCATGGGCGTGGAATCCTCCTACACCTACATTGCCCAGGGTCTGGTAATCATCATTGCCGTGGCGCTGGACCTGCGCAAATACCTGGCCAAGAAGTAAGGTTCGCGGGGAGGGCTTACCATGGCAGAGGAACCAAATGTCATTTCCCGGGATGAATCCCAGCCGCCCCATGGACCGGCCAACGCGAAGGAGCGCCTGTATGAAAAGCTGCGCATGCCCTTGTGGGTGCTGGATATCATCATCACGGTACTGGTCATTGCCTTTATTGTGGTGGTGCTGATAGGCCGCGGCAAAGCGGCGTAACAAAGCGCACCCTCCCCGGATGAATGGCCCGGGAAGGGTGCTTCCGTCTTCCGGCAAAGTCGAAATCTCTCCGCCTGAGCGGGTGCTGCACACAGCAAATGAAACGTTTCCATTTGCCTGCCGCAGGTCAGCCGGTCGATACGATGACCGGCTGAGAGACTGCGGCACCGCTGTTTGGGAAGGAGTTTTTTGGGGACAAATGGAAACCGAAGGGCCGCGGCCCTTCGGTTTCCATTTGTTTTTCTTTTTTGAATCAGGCGGCTTCGTCTTCTTCCTCGCCGGCGGTATTCTCGGTGGCGAACAGATTAATGGCGCTCAAAAGCTGCTCCTGGGTGTAGTCCTCGGCAATCGCGCCCACGTTCCAATAGGCGTAGTCTCCCTCAAACCAGCTTTGCAAATCCTCCAGCTTTTCCGCGTAACGGAATTCCAGATGGTAGGTATCCGCCATGGTGTCCGGGGAGAAGGCAAAGTAGCTGAACTGGCCCGCGTCCGCGTCGTCGCTCTGGTAGAACAGGAAGCCGTTTTCATTGTCCAGATTCATGGCGGTGTAGCTGTGGCTGAAAACCTGATTGCCGTTTTCGTCCACGCCGGAAATCACATTGCCGTCCACCGTCATCTTTTTGACGCCGCCCAGGAAATAGCAGTTAAACTGCATGGCCTCAGGATCGGCGGTAAACTTGTCAATGGCCTCCTGGCCGTACAGGCTGCCCATGCATACGTTCAGCAGGTAGGCCACGGTATCCTCGGCGTTTTCCGCGCCTACATAGGGGGTTACGTCGTCAATCCATGCCTGGTGATATTCTTCCTTGGCCATTTCGGGGAATAGCTCCACATAGGTGCCCGCAATCTGGGCCAGGAAGGCGTCAGTTTCTTCCGCCAGGCTTACCTGACCAAAAGCCAGCAGGCAGACCAGCGCCAACAAAACAGATACCATTTTTTTCATCAGTAATTCCTCCTTGTGAGTTAGTCTTGTTTAACCACATGGGAGTATATCACACAAAAACGGCATCCTGCTATTCCGTTTTGGTAAAATTGTGCCGTTTTGTTACCTGGGCTGCCTCACGCCTGTAGGCGCTGGGGGTAACGCCGTAGCGCTTTTTAAAGGCCTGCGAAAACTTGCTGGCGCTGTCGTAGCCCGCATTCATGGCAATATCGGTAATCCTGCGGCGGCTTTGGCTCAGCTCCACAGCCGCCTGCTCCAGCCGGTATTCCTTGATGTAATGATAAATGGGCACGCCGTATACCTGGCGAAACAGCTTTTGCATATGGGATACGGACAGGCAGTGCTCCTGGGCCAGCTGCGCCAGGGATTCGTAATGGCTTCTGTCCGTCAGCAGATGATCCCGCAAATGGCGAATCAGCTGCAGATGCTCCGGCGAGCAATACCCCTGATTAGCCTCCAGCCTGGGAATTTCGCAAAGCAGCATAAAAATCTCCAGCGCCTTCAGCCGCAGATAGTTCTGGTCAAAGTAGGGCAGGTTCTCAAACAATTCCCGAAACACATGCTCGCATCGGGGACCGGCGCTTTCCGCCACAAACCAGCGATCGCCCAGCAGGTTTTGCTGCAATTTTTCAAAATCCGTAGCCAGCGGCCCCACATTCTGCCGCATCCAACAGGACGCGGCGGCGCAGTCCACATGCAGGCAGACCCCCTGATAATAGCCCAATGGGAATATGGACTCCGAAACAGCCCCATGCAACCCGTCAAAACGGTTTACCGCCAAATCGCCCGGAGTCATGGTTACCTGCTCCCGGGATGAAAACACGCTTTCAAAGCGGCCGTTGACGCAAAAATTGATTTCCAGCCCGTCATGCTGCTGCCGCTGCTCCTGAAAGCCATGGGTTTCCAGACGAATCAGCATAGCCGTCACCCCTTCAAACAGGGGATAGCAGGCAATGCTGCCGCCGCCGTCCCGGCAGGGCACGGGCGTTAACGCCTGCCCCGTAAAACCGTTGGTAACCGCAATCTCCGCCACGGGCCTCATCATCCTTTCGTTTTTCTATTCTACCATACTTTTGCCGTCATTTCCTGCTGTAAAGAATGAGAAAAAAATTCCCAAACAGGATATCGAAACTCCGGCGTAAGCGTGCTATAGTGTATATGCCGTCTTCATAGAAGATTTTCGATGAAGGCGTGTCAGGAAGGAGTTTTCAGGCTTGAACAATCGCGTCATTCAATTGCTGATTGATTCTTTTGGGCAAATTCTGCTGCCGGGCCTGACCATGACCATCCCGCTGACGATTATCGCGTTTTCACTGGGTATGGTCATTGCCATCGTTACGGCGCTGGTTCAGTTTGCCAACATTCGCGTGCTGAAGCAGATTGCCCGGTTTTACATCTGGGTCATCCGCGGCACGCCGCTGCTGGTGCAGCTGTTTGTGGTGTTTTACGGACTGCCGGATGTGGGCATTCTGCTGGATCCCTTCCCGGCGGCGGTCATTGTGTTTGCCATCAACGAGGGGGCCTACTGCGCCGAAACCATGCGCGCGGCTCTGGAGTCCGTACCGGCCGGGCAGATGGAGGCGGGCTATTGCGTGGGCATGAGCTATTTACAGATTATCCGGCGCATTGTGCTGCCCCAGGCGCTGCGCACCGCGTTCCCGCCCCTGTCCAATTCGCTCATTTCCATGGTCAAGGACACGTCGCTGGCGTCCAACATTACCGTAATGGAAATGTTTATGGCGACCCAGCGCATCGCGGCCCGCACCTATGAAATGCTGCCGCTGTACTGTGAGGTAGCGCTGATCTATCTGCTGTTTTCCACGCTGCTTACCTTTGTGCAGCGGTGGGGCGAAAGGAGGCTGTCCGCTTATGGAAAACGCAAAGCATGAATGCCTGCTTGCGGCGCGGGGCGTGCGCAAGGCCTTTGGCCAGCAGCAGGTTTTGCGGGACGTCAGTTTGCAGGTTCACAAGGGCGATGTGGTCGCCATTCTGGGGCCCAGCGGCTCCGGCAAAACAACCCTGCTGCGCTGCCTGAATTTTTTGGAGCATGCCGATGGTGGCAGCCTGACCTTTGACGGCGAAGGCTTTGACCTGCCCCGCATCACCAAGCGGGATATCGCCCGCATTCGCCGCAAAACCGCCTTTGTGTTTCAAAGCTACAACCTGTTCTTAAACAAGACGGCTTTGGAAAATATCATGGAGGGACTGGTTGTCGCCCGCAAAACGCCCAAGGCCGAGGCAAGGGATATCGCCATGAAGATGCTTGCCAAGGTGGGGCTTTCAGACCGGGCGGACGCTTATCCGGCGGAGCTGTCCGGCGGACAGCAGCAGCGGGTGGCCATTGCCCGGGCCCTGGCCACCAATCCGCAGATTATTTACTTTGACGAACCCACCAGCGCCCTGGACCCGGAGCTGACCGGCGAGGTGCTGTCCGTCATGCGGGACCTGGCCCGGGAAGGGATGACCATGCTGGTGGTTACCCACGAAATGGGCTTTGCCCGCAACGTGTCCAACCGGGTGATTTTTATGGAAAACGGCGTGGTGGTGGAGCAGGGCCCTTCGGGCGACTTTTTTGCCAATCCCAAAGAAGCGCGCACCCGCGCCTTCCTGCAGATGCTGAATACCGATTCTTAAGTGAATCAAAGAAAGGATGGATTCATGATGAAAACGAACAAATGGCTGGCGATTGCCCTGGCGCTTCTGCTGGTTTGGACGGTTCCCGCCGCCCTGGCGGAAGGCGACCTGCTTGCGGACATTCAGTCCCGGGGCGAAATGGTTGTGGCTACGGAGGGTGCGTGGGCTCCCTGGACCTATCATGACGAGCAGGGAACCCTGGTAGGCTTTGACGTGGAGGTGGCCCAGGCCATCGCCGCCAAGCTGGGCGTAACGGCCAGATTTGTGGAAACGGAGTGGGACGGCATCTTTGCCGGGCTGGATTCCCGCCGCTACGACATTGCCGCCAACGGCGTGGAGGTAACGGAGGAGCGGGCCGCCAAGTACAACTTCTCCACCCCCTACGGCTACATCCGCACGGCGCTGATTGTGCGGGGTAACAATACGGACATTCAGTCCTTTGAGGATTTGAAGGGCAAGCACACCGCCAATTCCATCGCCAGCACCTATATGACCCTGGCGGAAAGCTACGGCGCAACCGCCGTGGGCGTTGATACCCTGGACCAGACCATCCAGATGGTGCTGTCCGGCAGGGCGGACGCGACCCTGAACGCGGAGGTTTCCTTTTACGACTACATGAACGCCCACCCCGACGCCAATTTGAAGGTTGTGGCGCTGACCCGGGAAGCTTCGCAGGTAGCCCTGCCCCTGCGCAAGGAAGCCGCCTGCGACAGCCTGCTTCAGGCGGTGAATCAGGCCATTGCGGATTTGGGCCAGGAGGGCGAGCTGACCCGCATTTCCGAAAAATACTTTGGCAAGGATATTACCAAGGCCGAGCAGCCGTAAGCGCAAAACACAGCGCCCCGTTTTCCCAGTTGGGAAAACGGGGCGCTTTAGCCCGTTGACTCACTTTGTCAACGGGCTGGACCACCGGCTAAGCCGGTGGTCCAGCCCTATAAGGGCACGATGCCGGCCGCGCTCACGCGCTCTGAATTTCCGCCTTTTGCACCACTTGCTCTGCCACTGCTTAAAGCAGTTGAATACTTCTATTCCAATGTTGACGCAGGATCATTTTCTTTTTATCAGAACAGGGCTTGGCGAATAGACTCATAGCTATAAGCTTTCCTGAAACCCCCGCTCGAAGCGGGGGTTTCAGGGGTTTTCATTGCACAACAATTCCCCGGTTTGGACTGTACCAAACTGGGGGAATTCCGTTTGAAAGGCCCGTTATTCGGCCATACGGCGCGCCCGCAGGGCGCGGACCAGTTCCCATGTCAGCAGCAGGAACAGAACCAGATTCATGGCTCCCCCCAGCTGCAAGGAAAAGAAGGACGCTTTGAACAGGTAATAGGCATACGCGCTCATCACCGGCAGCACGCTGAGAATCACATACACAAAGCCTCTGGGCCTGCGCAGGCACAGCGCCCAGCACAGCAGCAGCACTTCGCCTGCCATGCCGTAGCGCTCATGCATACGGGGCATCAGGAACACGCAGCACAGCACGCACCAGGCCCCCAGCAGCAGAATATCCCGCCCTTCCAGCGAAATGCGGTCATGCAGCATCCACACCGCCGCGCCGCCCAGCAGAGCAATGGCAAAGGCCATGCCGGTACGGGAGAACATGCCGCTGACCATTTGCTTCTGGCCCTCCATGGCGTCCCCCATCAGGGCATACAGGTTGGGATAATTCCAGGTGATTTTGTCATAGTACCCGGTTTGGCCCAGGTAAACCTTTACCGCGTACAGGGGCGACTCCCCCACCGCAGCCATGGGCACGCCGCTCAGCACCCAAATACCGGGCACCAGCAGGAACCACAGCAGGCTGAATTTCTTTTTACCGCAGAACCAAGCATAGAGAAACAGGGGCAGCAAAAACGCCGCCTGCAGCTTCATGGACAGGGCAAACCCCATGGCCACCAGAGCGGGCACCGGCTTTTCCTTTACCAGCAGCCAGACCGCCAGCACGCACAGGCCCGCGTAGCCGGTATCAAACTGGCCCCAGGCCGCCGCGTTCCACAGCAGCACAGGATTCAGCCACAGCAGCAAAAACGCCAGAAACGTGCCCAAGGGCCGGTTTTGTTTGGGCAGCAGCGCCCGCACCAGCAGCGTGCCCATCACGCACAAAAAAGCGTCCGATGTCAGGCACACCAGCTTTACAATCACATAGCTGTTCAGACGGCCCAGCAGGGCGGCGGCAGCCGTCCAGATATACAGGCTGAGCGGGCTGTAGTTAAACTGCAATTCCGGGTCCAGCACAGCGCCCATGCCGCCCTGCTTGATGGCGTCTATCCAGGGCGCGTTTAAAAACTTTACATCCGCCGACAAAAAGGGCAGGTAGGAGTATTTCAAGAAAGCGCCCAGCAGCAGCGCCGCCGCGTAGCCAAAAGCGATGGCGTGCCCGGCGATAAACGCTTGCAGGCGCTGTTCCCATTTCATCATCAGGTATCGTCTCCTTTGCGCAGCAGATCGCGCAGGCTTTGGGCAAACGCCCGGTCCTGCTCCGGGGTTCGTTTGCGGGGCCCCCGCAGGCGGCCGCCGCCCCGGCGTATTTTGGCGGACACATGCCGCATGGCCAGCAGCGCGTCCATATTGCTTTCGTCATAGATACGGCCATTTTGGTCCAGCGCCCGCGCGCCCCGGGCCAGACACAGGGCCGCCAGCCCGTAGTCCTGCGTCACCGCCGCGTCCCCGGGGCCAAGCAGGTTCACCAACCGCAAATCCGCGCTGTCCGCACTCCGCAGCACCGTAATGGTATCGGCCCCGGGGCGGTTCATCACATGGGCGTCATCGCACACCAGCGTTACCGGCACGCCCGCCCGGCTTGCAATGTCAATGGCCAAATCCACCACAGGACATGCGTCCGCGTCAATCCACAATTTCACAGGGGCGTCACCTGCAAATGCACCGGGTTATGATCGCTGGAGGCAAAATTCAAGTCCAGGGTTTCCACCAGATTCACCTTCAGGTTATCAGACACGATAAACCCGTCGATCACATACAGCTGCGTGGCCGCCCGGTTGCCGTCGTAGGGCTTGTTCAGCAGGCGGCAGGTGGGCCTGGACGCGTCGTACACATAGCTGAAGCCCCGGGGCAATTCGCTGTTCGCCAGCCTGCCGGGCTGCCAGTGGCTGGTATCCAGCAGGGGATACACGTCCGCCCCTTCAAACACCTGATTAAAATCGCCGCCCGCAATGACATAATTGCCGTTGCGGTATTCCGCCGCCAGAATATCCATCAGCTGTTTGGTCTGGGCCAGCTTGCCCTCGCCATCATCATAGGCTTCCAGATGCAGGTTGATCAGCACCAGTTCCTTATCGGTTCCCTCCACCGGCACCCGCTCAATCAGCAGGCAGCGCTTCAGGTTGGCCACGCGCACCGGCCAGCTGAAGGGCACGGGCAGGCTTTCCCGGGTGGCCTGGGTCACCTTGAGGCAGGTAAACGTGGTCAGCCCGCTTTGAATTTTGCGCATGGGCGGCCAGGGGAACGGCACAAAATCGCACTTGTAGTTATAGGCGAAGGCCCGGTTCATGGACAGGCCGTGGCTGTAATAATCCGCCTGGTTGATGTAATAGCTGCGGTAGGAATCCAAATCCACTTCCTGCAGAAAGTACACATCCGCTTTCATGCGGGACAGGGCACCCAGAATGCCGCTCAGGTTGCTTTCCACATCGCTTTTCTTATCCGGGCGCACCATTGTGCCGCCGTCCATAAAAAAGTCCTGCTCGCGGCCCAATCCGCCATAGCCGGTATTAAAGGTAACGATATCCAGCATTCGGCCCACGGCGGCGCTTTCGTTCCGGGCAGAGGCCGTCACCTGCACCGGCTCCACATCGTCCGGGTTGTATTCCATAGCGGACAGGTAGCCAATCAGGCCCCCCGCCAGTACCACCACCGCCAGCAGCAGGCACAGCAAAATTTTGAGCAGCTTCATACACGCTTCTCCTTATCCTGTTCTTTCCAGGGTTCTAGCGGTATCATACCATATTTTCGCTCAAGGCTCAACCCTGAGGCTCCTCCACCCACGGGCTGTAGCTTTCCTCCTCCAGCAGGCCCTCGATGCGGCCGTCGGTAATCCGGGTCAGCTCCGCCTGCACCGTCTGGCTGTCCGCCGCTTTCATGGACAGCTCAAAGGCCACGGAGGTGGTAAACTCTACCCCCTCCTGACGCACCGGCAGGGCGCGCAGGGTGTGCTGCACCTTGTCCCACAGGGGGTAGGCCACCTCAAACAGCCATTTTTCCGTAGGATGCATTTCGCACACCTGGGCGGCGTTTAAGGCCAGCGCGCAGGTGTGCGAATAGGCCCGCACCAGACCGCCCGCCCCCAGCAGCACGCCGCCAAAGTAGCGGGTCACCACCACGGCGCAGTCCACCACGCCCCGGGCCTTCATCACTTCGATGATGGGCATGCCGGCCGTGCCGCCTGGCTCGCCGTCGTCGCTGTAGCGCATGATTCCCGCGTTTTGACCGATGATGTAGGCATAGCAGTTGTGGGACGCGTCCCGGTACTGGCTGCGGATGCGGCCGAGGAAGTCCAGCGCTTCCTCGGCGGTTTTGACGGGGGCCGCGTGGCCGATGAAGCGGCTTTTGTTGATCACCACTTCATCGCTGGCGGCCTTCAGCAGCGTTTTATAGGTTTTCATCATGCCTTCAAAATCAGGCGGCAGTAATTCTTCTTGCCCTTGCGCAGCAGCAGGCCGTCGGTTCCAATCTGGCTTTCCTCAATGCGGGCCTCAATGTCGGCGCACTTTTCCTCGCCCACCATCACGGCCCCCGCCTGCACCATCTTGCGGGCCTCGCCGCGGCTGGCGCACAGGCCGCACATGGCCAGCAGGCTGGTCACCCGGTTGTCCTCCGCCAGCATGGCGGCGGTTACCTCGTAAGTGGGCACGTTCTGGCTGGCGGTGCCGCCGGCAAACAGGGCCTGGGCGGCGTCCTGGGCCTTCATGGCCTCCTCCTCGCCGTGAATCATCTTGGTAATTTCAAAGGCCAGCACCCGCTTGGCTTCGTTAATCTGCTGGTCCTTCAAAGCGCCCAGGCGGCGTACCTCGTCCATGGGCAGGAAGGTAAGCAGCCCCAGGAAGCGTTCCACATCCTGGTCGGCCACGTTGCGCCAGTACTGGTAGAACTCGTAGGGGGTGGTGCGGGCGGGATCCAGCCACAGCGCGCCTTTTTCCGTCTTGCCCATCTTTTTGCCGTCATGGGTCATAATCAGCTTGCAGGTCAGGGCAAAAGCGTCCTCCCGCTCCTTGCGGCGAATCAGGTCCGCGCCGGACAGCATGTTGGACCACTGGTCGTCGCCGCCAATTTGCAGGCGGCAGCCATACTTCTGGAACAGCTGCAAAAAGTCGTAGCTCTGCATCAGCATGTAGTTAAATTCCAAAAAGGTCAGACCGGTTTCCAGACGGCGCTTGTAGCATTCGGCGGTCAGCATGCGGTTGACGCTGAACAGCGCACCCACCTCCCGCAGAAAGTCAATGTAATTCAGGTTCAGCAGCCAGTCGCCGTTGTTGACCATCATGGCCTTGCCGTCCCCAAAATCCAGAAAGCGGCCCAGCTGCTTTTGAATGGCGGCCACGTTGGAGGCGATGGTTTCCTTGGTGAGCATTTTGCGCAGGTCGCTCTTGCCGCTGGGGTCGCCAATCATGGCCGTGCCGCCGCCGCACAGGATGATGGGCCGGTGGCCCGCCCGCTGCAAATGGGTTGCCGCGATAATCGGGATAAAATGACCCACATGCAGGCTGTCCGCCGTGGGGTCAATGCCCAGATAAAAGGTCATGGGTTCCCTTTCCATGGCCTTGTACAGGTCCTCCTCAAAGGTGATTTGGGCCAGAAATCCGCGTTCCTTCAACGTATCCAGAATGTGCATGGGGTCAACGTCCTTTCTATATTACAAATTTTCGGTAAACAGCCGGTTCAGAATGCGCATGCCCTTTTCAATCTGCTCCGGGGTGGAGTTGGAAAAGTTCAGCCGCAGGGTGTTATGATGTCCTCCCCGGGGATAGAAGTGGGTGCCCGGCACATAGGCTACGCCCCGCTCCACCGCCTTGTCAAACAGCAGGGTAGCGTTCAGCCCCTCCGGCAGCTCCACAAACAGGAACAGCCCGCCCTGGGGTATGGCATAGCGTGTGCCCTGAGGAAAGGCCTCCAATTCACGCAGCATCAGGTTCAGCTTGTCCCGGTAGGCGGGCAGGATGCTTTCCACATGGGGCTTCAGCAGTCCACGCCGCAAAAACTGATCCACAATGGCCTGGTTCAGGTTGGGGGTGTGCAGGTCCGTGCCCTGCTTGCCAATGGTGCACTTGCGCAGAATATCCTTTTGCGCCACCAGATAGCCCACCCGCAAACCCGGGCTGATGATTTTGGAAAAGCTGCCCATATACGCCACATGGCCGGTGTGGTCGCAGCTTTTGATGGTGGGCAGATGCTGGCCCGTATAACGCAGGTCGCGGTAGGGGTCGTCCTCCGCCACAACAAAGCCGTATTGGGCGGCCATATCCGCGATGGGCCTGCGCCGGTCCGCCGCCAGGGTGCGCCCCGTGGGGTTCTGGAAGGAGGGGATGATATACAGCAGCTTGGGCCTCTCCCGCCGCACCGCCGCTTCCAGACTGTCCAGCCTGACGCCGCCGTCATCGCTTTCAATGGGAACCAGTCTGGCCTGATACAGGTTGATGGTCTGCATATTGCCCAAAAAGGTAGGGCTTTCCACCAGCACGGCGTCTCCCGGATTTACCAGCGCCTTCAAAAGCAGGTCCATGCCGCTGGTGCTGCCGGTGGTGGGCAGCACGCCGTTTTGCTCCATATCAAAGCCGTACTGGTCCTCCATATACCGGGTCAGGCTTTCCACAAAGGGCGGATAGCCTTCCGTGGCCCCATACTGCAAAATCCGCTTGCCGTCCGATAGCAGCACATCCCGGGCGATATCGGCGCAAAGCCGGTCCGGCAGCGCGTCCACAGACGGATTGCCGCCCGCAAAGCTGATCATGCCCGGTGCGCCCAGCACCTTGAAAATTTCGCGGATGGCGCTGCCGCTGACAGCGTCAAACCGTTTGGCAAAGACGATTCCCTCCGGCAACATTTCTTTCTTCCTCCTCTCCATGATAAAGAAAAAACCGCCTGTCCTCCGCTGGGGAGGAAGGCGGGAAATAACCGCGGTACCACTTCCATTTGGTCTCTGCGGGCCCAGACAGGCCCCCGCGCTGTAAACGGCGCACCGTCGGTCTGCTACTGCAACCTTTTCGCAGCCGGGCTCAGGGAGGTATTCGCCAGGGCCGCCGCCGCCTTTTTGCACCAACCAAAGGCTCTCTGTGGGCGAGCGTGCCGGGGGTACTTGGTCCCTTCATCGCTATGGGGGTATTATAGGGGATTGGTTTTGAAATGTCAAGCATATCCCCCACGCCGTTTACATACAGTTGAAAACCGGGCAAAGGAGGGCGCGTATGAAACGAATCTGGCTGCTGGCGCTTTTCGTGTTCCCGCTGCTGCTGGGGCTGGTGGTATGCACCGGCTGTCCCCTATCGGCGGCGGCCCCGGCGGCAGCGCCGGTGGACTTTGCCGCCCAGCGGGCCAACGTACCTCAGGGGCTGTGGATCTGGATTGACCTGCACCAGAAATCCCTGACCCTATATCAGGGCGTGCAGGTGAAGCAGCGCTATGTCATTGCCACCGGTACGGGACAGACCCCCTCCCCCATTGGGGTTTACCGCATTACCCACCGTTTTTCCGGCGATTTGGGCGGCTTTGGCACACGGTTTCTGGGGCTGAACGTGCCCTGGGGCCAGTTTGGCATTCACGGCACCAACCGGCCGGAAAGCATTGGCCGCAACGCCTCCCACGGCTGCATCCGCATGCATGTAAAGGACTCCGAGGCCTTATACGCCCAGGTAGGCGTCGGCACAAAGGTGGTGCTGGAGGGCGGTCCCTACGGCCTGCTGGATACCCATTTGCCTACCCTTCGGCCCGGCGACCGGTGCAGCCAGGTTGCGGCGGTACAAGCCAGGCTGTTGACTCTGGGCTACAGCTACGCCTGGCCGGACGGCATTTACGGCCCCGCTACCCAGGCGGCGGTGCAAAAGGCCCGCAAAGCTCTGGGCCTGGCGGAAGCGGATTATGTGGACGGCCCTTTCTACCGGGCCATCGGCCTGATATTGTTTGAATAACGGAGGATTTTCGTCTATGACATGGCAGGAGACGGTAACGTTTTTAGGAGGATGCATGCCCCGGCAGATCGGCCGGGCGCTGCTGGCCCAGCCGGAGGGCAGCGTGCGGGAAATCCGGCTGCGGGCAGGGGGCCACGGACAGATTGTGACCTGCGAGGGCGCTGTATCCTGTCTGGGCAAAATCACCCAGCAGCAGGTAAGCCAAACCGCCGAGGCCCTGTGCGACCACGCTCTTTACGCCCGGGCCGAGGAGCAGCGTCAGGGGTTTGTGACCCTGCGGGGCGGCCACCGCATGGGCCTGTGCGGCCGGGTCATCGCCCAGGGACAGAGCGTGCGGGCCCTGCGGGACATCAGTTCCCTGTGCATTCGCGTTGCGGGGCAGTGGCGGGGCGCGGCGGACGGGCTGATGCCCTACCTGACGGATTCCCGGGTATGCTCCACCCTGATCATCGGCCTGCCGGGCATGGGCAAAACCACCCTGCTGCGGGATGCCTGCCGCCGCCTGTCGGAGGACGGGGTCCACCTGTGCGTGGTGGACGAGCGCAGCGAAATTGCCGCCATGTGCGGCGGCGTGGCCCAGCTGGACGTAGGCCCCAACACCGACGTGCTGGACGGCTGCGCCAAGGAGGCGGGCCTGCGCTGGCTGGTGCGGTCCATGTCGCCGGACGTGCTGGTAACGGACGAGCTGGGCGGCCCGGCAGACGCGCAGGCGGCAGCGGACGCGGTGCGCAGCGGCGTGGCGGTGCTGGCCACCCTGCATGGCCGCGATCTGGAAAGCGCCCTGTCCCGGGCGTCCCTGTACCATCTGGCTCAATGCCGCGTCTTTGACCGGTACGCCGTTCTGGACGATAAACAGGTAGGCCGCGTCAAGGCCGTTTACGATGCTCAGCTAAAGCCCATGAACCAGCGGGAGGCAGGCTGATGCTGGGCGCGGCTGGGGCCCTGTGCTGCACGCTGGCGGGTACGGCGCTGGGCAGCTATCTGCACGACCGCAAACGGGCCCGCTGGCGGATGCTGCAGGCGGAAACGGAAGCGCTGACAGGTATGCGGCTGCTGCTGGAACAGGAAAAGCCCGCCATGGGCGATTTGCTGCGTCTGTCCGCCAGCTACGCGGCCACGGGCTACGGGGCGGATCAGGTGATTCGCCGGCTGCTGGCCGCGGCGGATCAGCTGGAAAAGCATCCCGCCGAGGGGCTGCCGGCCGCTTATGCCGCCGCCTGCCGCCTGCTTCCCGCCCCCTGGGAAAAGGATGAGGAGCGCTGCGCCATGGAATGGCTGATGAACCAGCTGGGCAGCGGAACCGCCGCCATGCGGCAGGAGGCCGCGGCGGCCTGTCTGCGCCGCCTGAAGCCCGTTCAGGAAGCCGCCTTTACCCAGGCGGACAAGGGCGGCAGGCTGTGCGTGCAGCTGGGGCTGCTGCTGGGGGCCATGGCGGGGATTCTTTTGTGGTAGGAGGGAGCGGGCCATGATTCAGATGGATTTGCTGTTTAAACTGGCGGGCCTCGGGGTGGCCGTGGCCGTACTCAGTCAGGTGCTTACCCGGGCCGGACGGGAGGAGCTGGGCACGCTGGTAACGGTAGCCGGGCTGGTGATTGCGCTGTTTCTGGTGATCAACCTGGTCAGCGACCTGTTCTCCAGCCTGAAAAGCATCTTCAGCCTGTACTGACCATGGCGTTTTGGCAATGGATGGGGCTGGCGGTGGCGGCGGCGGCCCTGTGCATGGCGGTGCGTTCCTGGCAGCCGCAGCTGGCCGGGCTGTGCGCCGCGGCCGCTGGGCTGATGCTGCTGTCCGCCGCCCTTGGCAGCATGCAGAGCGTGCAGCAGACCTTTGCCCGGCTGGCGGAGCTGGGCGGGCTTCAGCCCGGGTACCTGTCTTCGCTGATTAAGGTGCTGGGCGTCAGCTATGTGGCGGAAGCCGCCGCCCAAATCTGCGCCGATTTAGGCGAAAGCAGGCTGGCCATGAAGGTGCAGCTGGCGGGGAAGCTGTGCGTTTTTTCCCTGACGGCTCCGATTCTGCTGAAACTGCTGGAAACCATATTGGAGTTGGTTCCATGACAAAACGGGGATGTGCGTTTATAATCCTGCTGGCGCTGCTGTGGCCGGGTACGGCTTTGGGCATGGACGCCGCTTTGGAAAATTCTCTGTCGCAGCTGGATTTGGACGGTTTAACCCAGGCTGCCCGGGACAGCGCATGGCTGTCAGGCGGCATTCCGGAGGCGCTTAGAAAGCTGTGCCAGGGGCAGAGCGTGCTTTCCCCCACCGAAGCCCTGAACCTGATTTTGCAGCAGGCGGCGGGAATTTTTCGCTCCAGCCTGTGGCGCATGACCCGGCTGATGGCCCCGGCGCTGCTGCTGAGCGCGCTGGAGAGCGTCAAGCCCTCCGGCGCGGGCCGGGCCGCCCGGTACGCGGGGCTGGCCATGGCGCTGGCTTTTCTGGTGGCGGACCTGCGGGAGCATGCGGCCCTGGTCAGCGACACGGTCAGCCGCATGTCCGGGTGGATGCAGGCGCTGTTTCCTCTGCTGGTTACGCTGCTGGCAGCGGTGGGCGGCACGGCCAGCAGCGCCTTTTACCAGCCCGCGGTGATGGCCGCCGCCGGTACCATGACCACGCTGATTCAGCATGTAACCATGCCGCTGGCGGTAAGCGTGGCGGTGCTGACCATGGTGGGCGGCCTCAGCGACAGCCTGCGGGCGGGCCGCATGTGCAGGCTGTTCCGGCAGGCGGCCAACTGGACGCTGGGGCTTGGGTTTACGGTTTTTATCGGGGTGATGACGGTGCAGGGCCTTGGGGCGGCCGCGCTGGACGGGGTGAGCATACGCACGGCCAAATACGCCATGGATCACTTTATCCCCATTGTGGGCGGCATGTTTGCCGACACGGTGGACACTCTGGTAGGCTGTTCGCTGGTGATAGAAAACGCCCTGGGCGCGCTGGGCCTGCTGGTGCTGCTGGGCATTCTGATTACGCCCCTGCTGCGGCTGGTGATGACCCTGTTTTTGTACCGGGCCGCCGCCGCCCTGCTGGAGCCCATGGGGGACACCCCCCTGTGCCGGGCCATTGGAGACTACGCGGATGTGTTTTCTCTGCTGCTGATTATTCAAATGAGCGTAGGCGCCATGTTTTTGCTGCTGATCGCCCAGGTGGTGGGCGTTGGCAATGCAACCGTAATGCTGAGGTGATGGAAAAGATGAACGCGTTTGTCAGGCAGTTGGCGGCGCTGTCGGTGCTGTGGGCCCTGTGCGAGCTGCTTTTGCCCGAGGGCCGCGGCCATCAGGCCGTGCGGCTGACGGTCAGCGTGCTGGTGATGACGGCCCTGCTTTCCGGCATGGGCAAACTGGTGCAAAGCCGCCTGCCGGCCATCACCGCCCTGGCTTCCCAGGCGCAGACCGCCGCGTCCCAGTCCTACGCGGAAACCGCCCTGCGCGCCGCCGCCAACCAGGTGCAGGGCTACTGCGTCCGTGCGGCGGGCCGGGCGGGCTATCAGGCCGGCGTTACCGCCTACCTGCGGCAGGACGGGGCCATCGATCACATCGCCATTGTCTTGCAACCCAATGAAACGCCCCCCTTGATGCAAAAGGACCGTCTGCTGGAAACGCTGGCCCAGCAGCTGCACATCCAGCCATCCCAAATCACCGAGGCGTCACCATGAAACTGTTAAAGGAAAGAAAGCCGGTCTTATGGCTGGCGCTGGCCGCGGCGGCGGTGATTGCGGCCCTGCTGCTTGGCGGCCGGGAAGCCTCCTCCGGGGCCAGCCAGCAGGAGGCCCGCATCGCTCAGGTGCTTAGCGCCATGACCGGCGTGGGCAAGGTGGAGGTGGCTCTGTTTTACCCTGAAAACCCCGGTGGCTTTTCCCAAAGCGCCCCCACCGGCGCGGTGGTGGTGGCCCAGGGCGCGGGCGACCTGACGGTGCGGCTCAGCCTGATTCGCGCCATGCGTACCCTGCTGGGCCTGCCGGAAACGGCGGTAGACGTTTTTGAAATGGAGGAAAAACAGCCTTGAATCAGCAGTCAAAAAGCCATGGCGGCAAACCGTGGCTTCGCAGATCTCTTTTGTTGCTTTTGATGGCCGCAGCGGCGGTTCTGGCGCTATGCAAGCCGCGGGCGACCGTTTCCCCATCTCCCGCTGAAACCCCCGCGCCCCGGACGGCCTCTGAGCGGGATGTGCGGGAGGATGCCTATCAACAGGATCTGGAGGCGCTAAACACCCTGCTGCAAAACGCAAGCACGGACGAAAGCGCCCGTCAGCAGGCTCAGACCCAGCTGATGAGCATGGTCGCCGCCCATCAGGCGGAACTGGGCATTGAGGAAGCCCTGACCCAGGCGGGCTACGGCCCCTGTCTGGTGCTGTGCCAGAACGGGGCCCTGACCGTGATGCTTCAGCGGGACACGCTGACCGCCTCCGACAGCGCGGCCATCCTGTCCCTGTGCGCTGCCCATACGGACATCGGGGTGGAAAACATCCGCATTATGACCCGCTAGCCCAGTCGTCCAGCGCCTGCCATTCCTCCTGGGGAATCTGTCCCGGCCCATAGGTGTGGATAAGCCGCTGAACCTCAAAATAGCGGCGCATATCCATGGGTACGGGACTTTCCACCTGATAAATCAGCATATCGTTAGGAAACAAAAGCGGGGCCACGCTTAATTCCTGAATGCTCTCACGAACCTGCTCCGGCGTTTCGGCCAGGCACATGGCCTCCTGCCGCTCCGCCATCTGCCGCCGGTAGGCCGCCGCCTCGCCGGTAAGCAGACACTTGTACGCGCCAATGGTGGGCGAGGCAAAAATGGCGTTTCCAAACAAGCCCCAAACGACCAGTCCCAGACAAACGGCGGCGTGCCACACCCGGGGCTGAACCCGGGGCAGCCCGTCCACCCTGCGGGTCAGCCAGCCGCACAGATAAATCAGCACCACAAACAGCGCCAGCGCAAACAGCAGGTACAGGCTGGCCAGAATCCGGTCATAGCGGTAGCCGTCCGGACCCATGGCAAAAATCGGCGGCACAAAAGCAGCGGCGGCCGTGCCCAGCCCCAATACCGTCACCCAGAAAGGGTGGGCAAAGGAAAAGTGGCTTTGCTTCAGCGGCTTCCACAGCAAGACGGGAACCAGCGCCAGCGCCGCCAGCCATTGAGGCCCCAGCCAGCCGCTGCTGTTTTCCAAAAACGCGTCCACGCTGTACGCAATGGCCAGCGCCGGGTTCAGGCTGTCGCCGATGCGGTTTTGCCGAACCCCGTTGCCCGGGGCGATAATGACCAGCAGCAGGGCGGCCAGCAAGGCAAGCCAGCAGATCAGGCTGGCCCAGCGGGCCCTGGACTTCGCGGCAAAGCACCACAGGGTCACGGCCCCAAGCCCTACCGCCGCGCCAAGAGCCACAGGATAAGGACATGCGCCTTCGCAGAAGGCGCATAGCGCCGCCAGCAGCGCTGCAAAAACCCGTCCCGCGCGGGACAGGCCCGCCAGATGCAGCTGAATCAGCAGTCCCAGCATGGGCAGCAAAAACCAGAAGCTGAGGATATACTGGGTCGCCGCCTGCCAAAACACCGCCTCCCGAATGCCGGGCATAAAGGCCAGCATCAGGGTGGTCATCAGCGTATACAGGCCCAGCCGGACAAGCCGGCCGCGCGCGTTCAGCAGCCTGCACACCTGGTGGGTCAAATAGGCCAAAGCCAGCAGCCAAACGCTCAGGGTCAGAAAAGGCGTCAGCCAGAAAGCGTCCAGGGAAAAGGCCATCGGCTGAAAATGGCAGTGAAACATGGCCACAAAGGTTCCCTGCCAGCTCTGGTAATCCCCCGCCGCGGCCTGTGCGGCGGCTTTTACCGTCTGCCACAGGCTGCCGGTTTTGGCCCAGGTCTCCGCCGTGGGCAGCAGGTTGCCAAAATCGTCATAGGCGGGATAGGCGTAAAAGCACAGCGCAAACAAAGGCAGGGTCATAAACAGCAGCCAGACCACGCACGCCGCCGCCAGCGCCCGGCGGGAAAGGGCGGTATTCCACAGGCCCTTCCGCCCCGTCTTTTCCATCATCATGCATTCCTCTTTTCTTGGCGGGTGTGACAGCCCGCCGGGGTTATGGTATAATCGCCCCGGGGAGGGACGCGACCATGCCACTGCAATTATACATTCATTTTCCCTTTTGTAAAAGCAAATGTTTTTACTGCGACTTCTGCTCGGCACAGGCCAGTGTGCAAACCATAGCGGCCTACTGCCGCGCCTTGCGGGCGGAAATGCGCCGGGAGGCCCAAACCTATGGAAGCATGCCGGTTTCCACCGTCTTTTTTGGCGGCGGCACGCCGTCGATTGTTCCCCCCGGTCTGATGGCGGATGTGCTGGATACCCTGCGCGGCTGCTTTTCGCTAACGCCGGATACGGAGTTTACCAGCGAAGCCAACCCGGGAACCCTGACCGAAGAATGGCTGCGGGTAATGACCGACGGCGGCATGAACCGTCTGTCCCTGGGGGTACAGGCGGCCCAGGACGATCTGCTGTGGGCCATTGGCCGCATTCACACCTTTGATCAGGCCCGGGAGGCGGTGGATCTGGCCCGCCGGGCGGGAATCCGCAACCTGAATCTGGACGTGATCAGCGGCCTGCCCGGCCAGACGCCCTCGCTGTATCTGGACAGTCTGCAAAAAATCCTGTCCCTGGGGCCGGAGCATATCTCCGCCTACAGCCTTATATTAGAGGAAGGAACGCCCCTGTATGAGGCGGTGGAAGCAGGCAGGGTTTCCCTGCCGTCGGAGGATGACGCCGCCCTGATGTACGAGCAGGGCATCCGCCTGCTGGAGGACGCGGGTTACGCCCGGTATGAAATCAGCAATTTCGCCAAACCCGGCTGCGCCTGCCGTCACAACCTGGGCTACTGGAACGGGGCCTGGTACCTGGGGCTTGGGGCGGCGGCTCACAGCATGCTGCCGGAAGCGCCCCAGGGCAGCGCCTACCTGCGCCGCGCCAACCTGTCGGACACTCAGGCGTATATCTGTGCCCTGAACGCCGGTCAGTCCCCCATCTTGGACAGTCAGGCCATTTCCCCGGACGAGGCCATGTTTGAAACCCTGATGCTGGGGCTGCGCACCGTTCGCGGAATAGAGGAAGGAGACTTTCAGCGCCGTCACGGCGTGTCCCTGACAGGCCGCTGCGGTCCCCGTCTGGATGCGCTGGTTGCTCAGGGGCTGGCCCTATGGGCGGTAGAGGATGGGCGGCGCTGGTTTCGTTTGACCGAACGCGGGCTGGAAATTCAAAATGACGTGCTGCTTACCCTGATGGACGATTGAGCGTAAAAGCGTTGCAAATCAACGCTTTTACGCTTTTTTCACAGGGTTTGTGAACAAATGTTGAATTCCCCGTGAAAAAATGAAAAACCCCTTGACAAATACTTAGGGGTGGCATATCATATGCAGTGTTAGCACTCGACCACATTGAGTGCTAACAAAATCAAACCGGAATCGGGAGGTGGCACATATGACGATGGACGCGCGCAAGTTTCGGATTTTGCAGGCGATCATCGACGACTATATTTTAACGGCCATCCCCGTAGGCAGCCGCACCATTTCCAAAAAGTACGAAATGGGCCTCAGCTCCGCCACCATCCGCAACGAAATGAGCGATCTGGAGGAGCTTGGCTACCTGGATCAGCCCCATGTCAGCGCGGGCCGCGTGCCCAGCGCGAAGGCCTACCGCCTGTATGTGGACCAGCTGATGCAAAGCGGGGCCATTCGTCAGGGGGACGCTGAAAGCCTGCGCAGCTACTTTGGCAACCGGGCGCAGCAAATGGAGGACGTTATCAGCCGGGCGGCGCAGGTGCTGTCCGGGCTGACCCATTACACCTCCCTGGTGATGAGTCCCAAGGGCGTGGAATTGCGCATTCGCAATATCCAGCTGGTGCCGGTCAGCTCCCAAAGCGCGCTGCTGGTCATTGTTACCGACGGCGGCATTATGCGGGACACGGTCATCCGGGTAGGCGGCGATCTGGACGCGGACGCGCTGTACGCCATCAGCCGCGCCCTGACGGAAAGCCTGTCCGGCAAAACCGTCAGCGAGGCCCTGCAAACCCTGCGGGACCGTCAAAGCGACCCGGTCAGCAGCCAGGTGGCCGGTTTTCTGGACAGTGTGGAAACGGATTCCGGCAAGGCCAAGCTGGCCCTGGGCGGCCAAAGCAACATTCTGAATTTTCCCGAATACAACGACGTGGAAAAGGCCAAGGCCTTCCTGAGCGTGCTGGAAACCAAGGAAAAGCTGGTACAGCTGCTGGACGGCCACAACGAAATGGCGTTTACCGTGCGCATCGGGCCGGAAACCGGCATCCCGGAGCTGAAGGACTGCTCCCTGGTGACGGCAACCTACAGCCTGAGCGACAACACCCATGGCACCATCGGTGTGATCGGCCCCACCCGTATGCAGTACGGCCGGGTGCTCAGCGTGCTGAGCGCCATGGGCAAGCAGCTGACCGAGCTGCTGGGCAAAGACGAGGAGTGACCCCTATGAATAAGAAAAAGAGAAAGCAAAGAAGGGACAACATGCAGGACGTGGAACAGACGCCGGTGACGGAGGAAACCAGGGTAGAACCAACCGAGGCAAGCGAAGCCAAGACCGAGGCCATGGACGCCGACGCCGCAAAGGAGCCTGCCGCCGAGCAGGCGGAGGAGCATCCCAAGCTGGACCTGAAGGCCGCTCTGGAAGCGGCGGTTGCCAAGCAGGAGGAGTACCTGGGCATTGCCCAGCGGGCCCGCGCGGATTTTGAAAACTTCCGCCGCCGCAACGAAAACGTGCGCAAGGACGCTTTCGACGACGGCACCCGCACCTTTGCCACCACCTTGCTTCCCGTTGTGGACAATCTGGAGCGGGCCATTCTGGCCGCGGCGGACAGTCCGGACGAAGCGCTGCGCAGCGGCGTGGAAATGGTTTACCGCCAGCTGTGCGAGGCCTTTGAAAAGCGCGGCATTCAGTCCATCGACCGTTTGGGCCAGCCCTTTGACCCCAAGCTGGAAAACGCCGTCATGCAGGGCGAGCCTGACGAGGGCGAGCCGGGCACGGTATGCGCCGTGCTGCAAAAGGGCTACCAGCTGGACGGCGTTGTGCTGCGGCACGCCATGGTAAAGGTTGTGCCCGAAAAATAACCGGTGAACCGGGGATTCCCTTCCCCATCACATACATGAACATCGACTTACACTCTGCGCCATGCGGCGCAACCAAATTTGAGGAGGATATACACTATGTCTAAGATTATCGGTATTGACCTTGGTACTACCAACAGCTGCGTCGCCGTTCTGGAAGGCGGCGAACCCGTTGTTATCCCCAACGCTGAAGGCGCCCGCACCACCCCTTCCGTGGTTGCCTTCACCAAGGACGGCGAACGTCTGGTAGGCCAGATCGCAAAGCGTCAGGCCATCACCAACCCCGACCGCACCATCATTTCCATCAAGCGTGAAATGGGCACCGCTCACAAGGTAACGGTGGACGGCAAGGACTACACCCCCCAGGAAATCAGCGCCATGATTCTGCAAAAGCTGAAGGCGGACGCCGAGGCTTACCTGGGCCAGCCTGTAACCAAGGCGGTTATCACCGTGCCCGCCTACTTTAACGACAGCCAGCGTCAGGCCACCAAGGACGCGGGCCGCATCGCCGGTCTGGAAGTGGAGCGTATCATCAACGAGCCCACCGCCGCTTCTCTGGCTTACGGCCTTGAAAAGGAAGGCGCTCAGAAAATTTTGATTTACGACCTGGGCGGCGGCACCTTCGACGTCAGCATTCTGGAAATTGGCGACGGCGTGTTTGAAGTGCTGTCCACCAACGGCGACACCCACCTGGGCGGCGACGATTTTGACGAGCGCATCATCAACTACATTGCCGACAGCTTCAAGAAGGAAAACGGCATTGACCTGCGGCAGGACAAGATGGCCTATCAGCGCCTGAAGGAAGCCGCCGAAAAGGCCAAGATCGACCTGTCCGGCGTGATGTCCACCAACATCAACCTGCCCTTTATCACCAGCGACGCTACCGGCCCCAAGCACCTGGATATGACCCTGACCCGCGCCAAGTTTGACGAACTGACCGCTGATCTGGTGAACCGCACCGTTGAGCCTGTAAACAAGGCTTTGAAGGATGCCGGTTTGACCGCCGACAAGATTGACAAGATCATCCTGGTGGGCGGTTCCACCCGTATCCCCGCCGTGCAGGCCGCTGTAAAGAAGATTACCGGCAAGGAGCCCTTCAAGGGCATCAACCCCGACGAGTGCGTGGCTGTGGGCGCCGCTATCCAGGGCGGTGTGCTGAATCAGGAAGTAAACGACGTGGTTCTGCTGGACGTAACGCCCCTGAGCCTGGGTCTGGAAACCGAGGGCCACATCTTTACCAAGCTGATTGACCGCAACACCACCATCCCCACCAGCAAGAGCCAGGTGTTCTCCACCGCCGCCGACGGCCAGACCAGTGTGGAAATTCACGTTCTGCAGGGCGAGCGTCCCATGGCTTACGACAACAAGACTCTGGGCCGCTTCCAGCTGACCGGCATTCCCGCCGCGCCCCGTGGCGTGCCCCAGATCGAGGTAACCTTTACCATCGACGCCAACGGTATCGTGAACGTATCCGCCAAGGATAAGGGTACCGGCAACGAGCAGAAGATTACCATCACCGCCTCCACCAACATGACGGAGGAGGAAATCAACCAGCGTGTGAAGGAAGCCGAGCAGTACGCTGAGCAGGACAAGAAGCGCAAGGAAGAGGTAGAGGTGCAGAACCGCGCCGACACCCTGACCTACGAAATGGAGAAGCAGCTGCGTGAAAACGGCGACAAGCTGTCCGCCGAGGACAAGGAAACCGTGCAGCACGAGATTGACGAGTTCAAGAAGGTGCGTGAGGGCGGCGACACCGAGGCCATCAAGAGCGCCATGGAGTCCATGACCCAGAAGGTATACGCCATCTTTGGCAAGCTGTACCAGCAGGAAGCCGGTCAGGCTGGCCAGGGCGGCGCTGAGTCTGGTCCCCAGGTGAACGACGACGGCACCATTGACGCCGACGCCGAGGTGAAATAACCAGGGGCTGAGCCCCTGGACCCCAGCTCGCGAACGGGGTTGATTCCCCTGTTCCACGGTTTCTATGCGGTTCACCACGGATCGGCTGGGCATGTACCAGAAATGAAATGGCCGTTTCAGGCGGCGGGAAAAAATTCCCCGCCCTGCCTGAGAATGGGGCTTGCGGGCGAATCGCCCCAAGCCCTATTCGGCTGTAAAGCGAATGATTTTGAAACATAAGTAAGTAGGTGAGATTTTGGCGAAGCGCGATTATTATGAGGTACTGGGCGTCAGCAAGGACGCCACCGAGGCCGAGATCAAAAGCGCGTACCGCAAAAAGGCAAAGGAATGCCATCCCGACCTGCACCCGAATGATAAGGACGCCGCGGAGCGTTTTCGTGAGGTGAACGAGGCCAACGAGGTTTTGAGCGATCCGGAGAAACGCAAGCGCTATGACCAGTTTGGCTTTGACGGACCCCAGATGGGATCCGGTGCGGGAGCCGCCGGCGGGTTTGATTTCAGCGGCATGGGCGGCATGGACGATATTTTCAACGCCTTCTTTGGCGGCATGGGCGGCATGGGCGGTACCAGCCGCCGGGCGGGTCCCGTGCCCGGCAACGACTTGCAGCACCGCATCACCATCACCTTTGAGGAAGCCGCCTTTGGCTGCGAAAAGACCATCGACTTCTTCCGCAATGAAAATTGCGAAGCCTGCGGCGGCACCGGCGCAAAGCCCGGCACCCAGCCTCAAACCTGCCCCACCTGCCATGGCAGCGGCCAGGTTCGCTCCGGCAACGGTTTCATGGTTACGGTTCGCACCTGTCCCACCTGCCGTGGCGAGGGCAAAATTGTCAAGGACAAATGCATCAGCTGCAGCGGTACCGGCCATGTGCGCCGCAAGCGCACCCTGACCCTGCGCATCCCCGCGGGCATTGAGGACGGCACCAATCTGGTCAAGCGCGGCGAGGGCGAGCCCGGTCTGCGCGGCGGCCCCGCCGGTGATTTGTACATCAGCATTTCGGTCAAGCCCCACAAGCTGTTTAAGCGGGAGGGCAGGGACTTGCTGCTGGATATGCCCATTTCCATCACCCAGGCGGCCCTGGGCGCGGAAATTGACGTGCCCACGCTGGAAAGCCCCGTCAAGCAGCGCATTCCCGAAGGCACGCAGACCGGCGCCCAGTTCCGCATCAAGGGCAAGGGCATTCCTTCCCTGCGCAACGGCTTAAAGGGCGATCTGATCCTGACGGTGCATGTGGAAGTGCCCAGGAAGCTGACCGAGAAGCAAAAGGACATTTTGCGTCAGTTTGACCAAAGCATGGGCGGCAAGGAATACGAGGGCCGCAAAACCTTTGCGGATAAGCTGAAGGAAATGTTTAATAACTAAACACCCATGAAAGCGTGCGGCGACGGTTTGCCGCGCACGCTTTCGTGCTGTTTCAAGGAGGAAAATCATCCATGCAATGGTGTGAAGCCATCGTCCATACCACCACCCCGGGCAGCGATATCATCAGCGACGAACTGATGCAGCTGGGCGCGGCCGGGACCGAGATTGTAGACCGGGCCGACGTGCCCGATCCCCGTAAGGCCGGGGTCTATTGGGAACTGTACGACCCCAAAATGGTCGAGGAGATGCCACAGGATGTGCTGGTAAAAGGCTGGTTTGAGCTGAACGAGCATACCCACGATGTGCTGTCCCGTGTGCAGCAGCGCCTTGGCGAATTAAAAGCCGCTGATTTTGGCATTGATCTGGGTTCGCTGACGCTGGATATGCAAAACGTGGCGGACGAGGACTGGTCGGAAAACTGGAAGAAGTATTACAAGCCTTTCCGTATCGGCACCCATCTGGTGGTAAAGCCCACCTGGGAGGCCTATACCCCTCAGCCGGAGGATCTGGTTATTGAACTGGACCCCGGCATGGCCTTTGGCACCGGCACCCATGAAACCACCAACATGTGTATGCAGCTGCTGGAAAAATACTATCAGGACGGCATGCGGGTCATGGACGTGGGCACTGGCAGCGGCATTCTGGCCATTGCGGCAGCCCGCCTGGGCGCTGAAAACGTGCTGGCCATCGACATCGACCCGGACGCGGTAAAGGTAGCCCGGGAAAACGTGGCGCTGAACGGGGTGCAGGACGCTGTGCGGGTGGTGGTTGGCGACCTGTGCAAAAGCGAGGCCATGCCCTGTGAGCTGGCGGTAGCCAACATTGTGGCGGACGCCATCTGCATGCTGGCCGGGCCCTTGACCCGTCATTTGGAAAAAGGCGGCCTGCTGATCTGCTCCGGCATCATCCGGGAGCGGGAGCAGGACGTGCTGGACGCGGCCAGGGCCGCGGGCTATGCTGTGGCGGACCGGATTGAAAAGGGCGAATGGGTGGCCCTGTGTCTGCGAAACGAGGCCGCCTGATGCATCGGTTTTATGTGGATCAGCCTATCCAGCGCCCCGGCGTGACGGTAACCCTGTCCAAAGAAGAAAGCGCCCACGCGGCCCGGGTGCTGCGCCTGCGCCCCGGTGAGGAAGTGCGCCTGCTTGACGGGCAGAACCTGTGGGCCGCCGTGCTGGACACGGTGGATGAAAAAGCCTCCACTGTGCGGGTTCAATCCCTGTGCGACAGCCCGGAGGCGCCCTGTCAGGCGGTGCTGTTTCAGGGGCTGCCCAAGGCGGATAAGCTGGAACTGATCGTCCAGAAGGGGACGGAGCTGGGCATGCATAGCCTGTGGCCTGTGGAAATGGAGCGCAGCGTCGCCCGCATGGATAAAGCGGGCCGGGACGAAAAAAAGCGGGACCGGCTGCAGCGCATCGCTCTGGAAGCCGCCAAGCAGAGCGGCCGGGCTCATGTGCCGGACGTGGCTGCCGCCATGTCCTTTGACAAAGCCCTGCAGGCCATGGAGCGTCAGCCCTTCGATCTGGTGCTGGTGGCCTGGGAGGAAGAACATTCCCTGCCCCTGTCCCAGGCGGTACGGAACTACGCCGTCCAAAACGGCCAGCCCCAACGGGTGATGATTGTCATCGGCCCGGAGGGCGGCATCAGCCAGGGCGAATGGCAAAGGCTGCGCCAGCTGGGGGCCGTCAGCGTCACCCTTGGCAGGCGGATTCTGCGTACTGAAACCGCAGGGCTGTGCGCCCTGAGCGTATTATGGACCGCATTGGGCGAAATGTGAGGAAAAACATCATGAAAAAAACCGTTTCCTTTGTGACCCTGGGCTGCAAGGTAAACCAGTACGACAGCCAGGCCATGCTGGAGCAATTTGAAAGCCGCGGCTACCGGGCGGCCCATCCCGGCGAAATGGCGGATGTGTATGTGGTAAATACCTGCACCGTTACCGGCACCGGGGATAAAAAAAGCCTGCAGCTGATTCGCCGCTGCGCACGGCGCAACCCCGGCGCGGCGCTGGTGGTGACCGGCTGTCTGGCCCAGCGCATGGGCGACGGCCTGCGTTCCACCGGCGCGCGCCTGATTCTGGGCACCCAGCACCGTGCCCGTGTGGTGGACCTGCTGGAAGAAGCGCTGGAAAAGGATACGCAAATCGTGGCGGTGGACGGGGTGGAGCACATTCCCTTTGAGCCGCTGACCATTCACAACCACGAGGGCTACACCCGGGCCGTGATGAAAATTCAGGAGGGCTGCGACAACCGCTGCACCTACTGCATCATTCCTTCGGTGCGGGGCACCATTCGCTCCCGTGTTCTGGAGGACATCCATACCGAGGCGGAAAATCTGGCCAGGGCCGGTTTTCAGGAATTGGTGCTGACCGGCATTCACCTGACCAGCTATGGCCGCGATCTGCCCGGGCGGCCCAGTCTGGCCCAGGCCATCCGGCAGGCCTGTGTGCCCGGCATTTCCCGGGTGCGTCTGGGGTCTCTGGAACCCCGGGTAGCCAGCCAGTCCTTTGTGGACGAAATCGCCAGATTGCCCCAGGTCTGTCCCCAGTTTCATCTGGCGCTGCAAAGCGGCAGTGATACCATGCTGGCCCGAATGAAGCGGGGCTATAACACCGCCCAGTTTCTGGCGGCGGTGCAGCGCATCCGTCAGGCCTTCCCCACCGCCGCCTTTACCACCGATGTGATTGTGGGTTTTCCCGGCGAAACGGAGGCGGAGTTTCAGCAGACGCTGGACTTTTGCCAAACCGTGGGCTTTGCCCGGCTGCATGTGTTCCCCTTCAGCCCCCGGGAGGGTACCCCGGCGGCCTCCATGCCGGAGCAGGTTCCCGAAAGCGTCAAGGCGGACCGGGTGAAACGGCTGATCGCCCTGGGGGACAAACTGGCCCGGCAGTATCACGAAGATTTTTTGGGTCAAACCGTGCCTGTGCTGCTGGAGGAGCGCACCCGGGAGGGTCAGATGCTGGGCTATACGCCGGAATACATTCAGGTACGGGTTCAGGACGGTCAAAGCGGGCAGATCGCCCCGGTACAATTAACCGCCGTCACACCGGAAGGAATGGCCGGCGTGGTTGTGGAATCATTTCAGTAACATTGTTGCGAAAGCGAGGCATGTTTCATGCAGGATTGTCTGTTCTGTAAAATCATCGCGGGAGAAATTCCCTCCGCCAAGGTGTATGAGGACGAGGATACCTACGCCTTCCGGGATATCAATCCCCAGGCCCCTACCCATGTGCTGGTGGTCAGTAAAAAGCACATTCCAGACGTGGCCCACCATGAGGAACTGACCGATCACGAGCTGGCCGCCTGTCTGCGCACCTGCGCCAAAGTGGCAGAAATGGAGGGCCTGACCAGGGACGGCTACCGCATTGTGAACAATTGCGGTGAAAACGCCTGCCAAACCGTTAAGCACATGCATTACCATGTGCTGGGCGGGGAAAAGCTGGCCGAGCGCATGGCCTGACCCGGCGTTTGTTACAATTTCGCGTCGGATTTGCGCAATTTTCCACCTGGAAAACCAAATTCATGGTTGACGCGGACATGGAACGGCGCTATAATATGTATATGTCCGCTATGTGTCCGAATGGCTCCATTTGCGGCAAGGCGATATGAGCGAGGGGAGGGATAACAGTGTCCGAGGTACGCATCCGCGAAAACGAATCCCTGGAAAGCGCTCTGAAGCGGTTCAAACGTCAATGTGCTCGCACAGGTGTTTTGGCAGAGGCTCGCAAGCGTGAGCATTATGAAAAGCCCAGCGTGAAACGTAAAAAGAAAGCTGAGGCTGCACGCAAGCGCAAGTACTGATTCATACGCAGTCCAAAAATCCAGTCCGGTTTTGCCGGGCTGGATTTTTCTGTTATCTTGCACATTTTCCCTGCATCTTGCGTTGTTTTTTGCAATGGGTATGCTATAATCAAACAGAAAAGCCCTCTCCGGGAAGCTGTCAGAGAGGCTGCGGCCCCTCTGACAACTCCCCGAAAAGGGTCTTTCGACAGTCTGAAGACCGCCGTCAGGCGGGCTTTCGAAAGATTTTGTGCCACTTCATTCGCCTTATTTTTGTTTTGCAGGAGGATTCGCGCCATGCCAGCCCTCACCCTTTCCCGCGCCCGCCTT
The DNA here is from genome assembly GCA_934621505.1 of uncultured Clostridia bacterium. GTDB lineage: Bacteria > Bacillota > Clostridia > Christensenellales > Aristaeellaceae > Limiplasma. The sequence goes on along the minus strand of CAKTUU010000009.1, from coordinate 29,841 downwards.
TGCGGCAGCGCCCAGGTGCCTCCCTCCAAAAGCGCCGTTCACCGGGCGCTGATCTCCGCCGCTTTGTCAACCCGGCCCTGCCGCCTGATGGGCTTCTCCTTTCCCCTGTGCGATGATATTCGGGCCACCCTGAATGGCATTACCGCGTTGGGAGCCAGCGTCCGGTTGGAGGAAAACGCCATTCTGGTCACCCCCGCCCCGGCTGGCCGCAGAAGCAACGCGCCCACGGCCCACTGTCACGTCTACGCCTCCGCTTCCAGCCTGCGCATGCTGATTCCCGTGTTTTTGGCCAAAGGGCAGCCGGTGACCTTTACCCTGGAACAGGGCCTGGCCCGCCGCCCTTTAGACGCCTTTGACCCGCTGCTGGCGCGTCTGGGGGCAGTCCTCAAACGCCTGCCCGATACGGCGGACGGCTTTGCCGCCCTGCATCTGGAAGGCTTCATGCCCGCGGGGGATTATCAGGTGGACGGCAGCCTGTCCAGCCAATTTGCCTCCGGCATGCTGCTGGCTCTGTCCCATGCCACGAATGAAAACGGCCAGCCCGCTCCTTCCACCCTGACCGTCACCGGCCCCATTGTCAGCCGGCCTTATTTGGATTTAACCCTGAGTTATCTGCGAGAGATGGGGCTGGAGATTCAGGAACGGCAGGAAGGCGTTTTTGCTCTTACGCCATCGGCCTGCTCCGGCGCTTCCGCCATGACCATGCCCGCGGACTGGTCTCAGGCGGCGGTATTTTTGTGCGTTAACGCCATGGGCGGCGGCATCATGCTGCAAAACATGGCGCTGGACGATCCTCATGCCCAGGGCGACGCGGGCGTGCTGGATATTCTGCGCCGCATGGGGATGCGGCTCTACCTGACCCATGGAGAACTATACGCCGTCAGCCCCTCCCATGCCGGTCTGATGCCCGTAACCATTGACTGTACCTCCATTCCCGATCTGGCCCCCATTCTGGCCCTGACCTGCACTCAGGCTCGCGGGGACTGCGTGCTGACGGGGGTCAGCCGCCTTCGGGCCAAGGAATGCGACCGGCTGGCCACTACCCGGGACCTGCTGGGACAGCTGGGGGTAACCACGGACCTTTCGGACGATCAGCATGTGCTGACCATTCACGGCCCCGCCAGGCTGCGGGGCGGCTTTCAGGCTGACGCCCGGGGCGACCACCGGATGGCCATGTTTGTCGCCGCGGCGGCCCTGCTGTGCGACCAGCCCATTACCCTGACCGGCTGGGAAAGCGTCAGCAAATCCTGGCCCGCCTTTTGGGATACCTATCGCGCCTTAGGAGGAATTGCCAAATGAGCAGCCGTATGGGACGCTTTTATCAGGTTCAAATCTTTGGCGAAAGCCACGGCCCGGCGGTGGGCGTTACTCTGGACGGACTGCCCGCGGGCTTCAGGCTGGATTTGGATGAATTGAACGTCTTTTTACAGCGCCGTGCCGCCCGCAGCGCCATTGCTACAGGCCGCCGGGAAACGGACCTGCCCCGCATCCTCAGCGGGCTTTCCCCAGAGGGCTATACCACCGGTTACCCCCTGACCGCCCTTTTTGAAAACGCGGATACCCACAGCGCCGATTACGGCTTCCTGCCCGACCGCCCCCGGCCCGGCCATGCGGATTTTCCTGCGCTGGCCCGCAGCGCGGGCTATGACGACTTGCGGGGCAGCGGCCACCACAGCGGACGGCTGACCCTGCCCTACGCTTTCGCAGGCGGCGCTGCCATGCAGCTTTTGCAAGCTCAGGGAATGCGAATTGCTGCCCATATCGCCAGTGTGGGACCGGTGAACGACGCAGGCAGCGTAGACCCTGTGCAGCCGGATATGGCCGCCCTGGAAGCCTGCCGCCTTCGGGCTGTGCCCACGCTGGACGAAGCCTCGGGCAAGGCCATGGAGCAGGCCATTTTGCAGGCCCGGGCTGCCGGCGATTCCCTGGGAGGCGTGGTGGAATGTGTGGCGGACGGGCTGCCAGCCGGTCTGGGCGCGCCGTTTTTTGACGGCGTGGAGGCCGTTATGGCCGCGCAGCTATACAGCATTCCCGCCGTAAAGGGCGTGGAGTTTGGCGCGGGCTTTGCCGCCGCCCAAATGCGGGGCAGCCAGTATAACGACCCCTATGTGCTCTCAAACGGGCGTGTTCGCACCGCCACCAACAATGCGGGCGGTCTGCTGGGCGGCATCACCGACGGCATGCCCATTCTGGTGCGGGCCGCTTTTCGGCCTACGCCCTCCATCAGCCTGACGCAGCAAACCGTGTCCCTCAGCGCCGGGCAGGCCGCCAGCCTGACGGTAAAGGGCCGCCATGACCCCTGCGTGGCCATCCGGGCCGTGCCGGTGGTGGAAAGCGCCGTTGCCATCGCCCTGTTGGATTTGTGGTTGGAAAGACGGGCCCTAAGCCCGGTGGAGGAAGATTGATGCAGAAAAACCAACGCTACACCCTGCGCTGCGACCGTCTGGGCAGCGAGCTGGAGGGCGTATGCACCCATGAGGGCATGGCGGTGTTTGTACCCGGGGCCCTGCCCGGCGAAACGGTGGATGCGCTGTGCGTAAAAACCCAGCCCCGCTACGCCTTTGGCCGCCTGATGGGGATAGTGAACCCCAGCCCGGACCGGGTGCGGCCAGCCTGTCCCGTGTACGAAAAATGCGGCGGATGCAGCGGCCAGCACATGCGGTATCAGGCTACGCTGGACGCAAAGCGGGCCCAGGTGGAGGATTGCCTGCGGCGCATCGGTGGGGTGGAAAATCCCATGGTGCCGCCAGTATTGGGCGCGGAAAATCCCTGGCAGTGCCGCAACAAAACCGCCCTTCCGGTGGGCGGCAGCGCCAGCGAACCGCTGATCGGCTTTTACCGCCGCCGCAGCCATGATATTGTGCCGGTGAGCCATTGCGACGTGGCCATGCCCGGACTGGACGGGGTGCTGACCGCCGTCAGGCAGTGGATTCAAATCGCCCATGTGCCGCCCTATCAGGAGGAAAGCGGCAGGGGGCTGCTGCGCCATGTGGTGGTGCGCACCAACCGTGCGGGCGATATTATGGTGGTGCTGTGCCTGACCCGGGACGCGCTGCCGGACCCGGAGACGCTGATCGACCTGCTGAAGCAGCAAGCCCCCGGCTTTTGCTCCCTGCACATCAGCGTCAACAGCGCCCGCAACAATGTAATTCTGGGCAAAACCAGCCGAAAGCTGTATGGCCGGGACGCGATTTGTGAAACCCTGCTTGGGCTTCAGTTTGAAATTTTTCCCCTGTCCTTTTTTCAGGTAAACCCCGCCCAAACCCAGCGGCTATACCAGACCGCCATCGACTTTGCCTGTTTGCGGCCTGCCGACACCGTGGTGGACGCCTATGCCGGGGCGGGCACCATTTCCCTTTGCATGGCCCAAAAATGCAAACAAGTGGTAGGCATTGAAATTGTGCCCCAGGCCATAGAGGGGGCCCGCCGCAACGCCGCCGCCAACGGCATCACAAACGCTGTTTTTTACACAGCGGCCGTGGAGGACCTGCTGCCCAAGCTGGTGACGGACGGCCTTTGCCCGGATGTGGTGGTGCTGGACCCTCCCCGCAAGGGCGTGGAGCCGCCGGTGATTCAGGCGGTGCTGGCCGCCCGGCCGCGCCGGGTGGTGTATGTCAGCTGCCATGTGCCCACCCAGGCCCGGGACATCAAGCTGCTGTGCGACGGCGGCTACCGCATGGAGCGCTGTCAGCCGGTGGACATGTTCTGCTACGCGGGCGGCGTGGAAAACGTGGCGGTACTGTCAAAACCATAAATGCCCAACGCACAGCCCATTGACAGACGTTGTCAACGGGCGGTTTTTCATGCAATGCTGCGACCCTCCTGCAAGGTCATGGGCGGCAGGGCGATGACCAGACTGCTCCATTCCTCCTCGCCAGTGTGCAAATTGGTACAATGCACGGCAAGGGTGATTTGGGTTCCCTTTTGCAGGGCTTCCGGGTCCGGCTTGCTGATATTGACGATGATAAATAGCCCTTCCTCGCCGCGGCTATACCATGTCCAGCCCTCGTCAATGGCGTAGTCGCTGATCATGAGTTCCTTTCCCGCGTCAACCGGTTTCCCGGAAAGGGTGATGAGTTCCTTCAGCTCTCCGTTTTCGTCCAGCACGCCGTCCTCATTCTCGTAGCATACCATCTGGTCAGGAGCGGCGGCGTCCACCTTCAGCACCACGGACAAACCATCCTCCGACCAGTAAGCCTCTGTGGCGGCGACGCTAAGCCACCGGCTGGAATTGGACAGAATCTCTGGCTCCACAATGGCGCTCTGGTTCACCCGCCAGCCGCCCACAATGTTTTCCAAAAAAGCGGTCATTCCCGTCCAGTTGGGCGCGGCAATGGCCGCTGTGGTCATAATCAGCAGCGCAAGGAGGATCTTCACGCCCAGGGGAATCTTCCTTTTTGTTTTTCCACAGGCGATTACGCGCTGGGCAAGGAACGGGTTTTCCTTCAAGCCGGAAAGCGAATGATTCAATATTTCCCGCATTTTCTGTTTATCGTCCATTTCGCTCGCTCCTTTCCCTATCGATCGTTTCCCGCAGCAAAGCCCGCGCCCGGATAAGCCGCTTGGAAACGGCCTGCTGGGTAATGTGCAGCGTTTTGGAAATTTCCTGCGTGTTCATATCCTCAAAGTAGTAGAGCAGAACCGCCTCCCGCAGGCGAATGGGCAGCCGCATCATCGCGATGGAAATGCTGTCGAAGTCCGGATTGGGCGTTTCCGCCCGTTCCGGCAGCCGGTCCATGGAAATAGCCCGGTCCACATGCCTGAACCATCCGCTTCGGCTCATGTCCCGGCAGCAGTTGATTGCAATGGCGGACAGCCAGGTCTTTATATTGGCCCGTCCCTCAAACTGGTTCAGCTTGCGGTAGGCTTTCAGAAAGGTTTCCTGAACGGCGTCCTCCGCCAGCTTTTCATCATGCAGGTAGGCGAAGCACAGCCGCAAAAGCGCCAGCTGATGTTCTTCCACCAGCCTTGTTATCTCCGCTTCCGCGCTCTCTTTGTTTTTCATGGAAAGAACCTGCCTCCTTTCACCTGATTAGACGCGGGCGGGGCCATGTTCTACAACGCGCGGGCCATCTTTTTCTATGAACAGGTTTGACTAACCAAAACAACGCCCCGCCGCCGGCTTGCATTCCGGCAGCGAGGCGTTGTCTATTTTTTTATGTCTGCGGGTACTGCGCCCGGGAACCGCCGATATAGGGCAGGCGGGAAAAAGCCATGACCACATGGGCGGACCCTACCCTGGTTTCACCCTCCCCCATGCGCAGGGGCACAGCCACAGGCCGAAGGTGCATGCCCACCAGCGTATCGCCCACGTCGATGGCCGCGTCCGCCTGGATGGACACAGCCATGGCGGGATGGTCAAACCGCTGGTAAGCCGCCGCGCCGGTGCTGCCGCCCGCCTTGGGCACGGGCATTACGTTTACCTGGGTCAGGCGCAGCCGGTCCAGCAGGTCCTGCTCCATCACCAGGGCACGGTTCAAATGCTCACAGCACTGGAATACCGGGTTCAAATCCAGCCTGCGGCAGGTATCAATCATGGCCGCGGCCAGCGCGTCCCCCAGCTCCGGCACGCTGTTTTTGCCAATGTGACCCCCGGCCACTTCGCTGGTGGAGCAGCCCAGCACCACCACCGCGCCGGGACGCAGGCGCGCCGCCTCCTTCAGATAGGCGATGCATTGGGACAACTGGTTTTGAATTTCTTCATACATGGAAAAAACGCTCCTTTCAACCGGCAGCATGCACAAAAGCATACGCGCCAATGCCCACGGCAATGGACAAATTTAAGGAATCAATTTCGTTATTGTGGGGAATGCGCACGGCCTGTCCCATTTGGGCAAATTCCGGCGGCAGGCCGCTGCCCTCGTTGCCAAACACCAGAGCATAGGGGCGCTGCACCCGGCTGACGGCTTCCTCCAGCAGGACGGACCCATCCAGCATAAACGGGTACAGCGCGTGGCCGGGATGCTCCATCCGGTACAGGCTGAAATTCTTGTACTGCTTTACCCGCAGGGAAAAGACAGCCCCCATGGTGGCGCGCACCACATGGGGATCAAACACATCCGCCGCGGGGCGGATAACGGCAATATCCCGAATGCCCAGACCCAGCAGCGTGCGCTGGATGGTGCCCAGGTTTCCCTCGTCCATGGGGTGATGCAGCACCACATGAGGCGCGTCCGGCTGCAAATTGGACTGCCATTTTTCAAACACCACGGCGGCAAAGCAGTTTTGCTTGCCGCTGATGCGGGCCAGCGCCTTATCGGCAAATTCCTCCCGCACATGGTACTGACGGCAGATGTCCCGCAGCTTGTCCACACCCTCGCCCTGCGCCTTTTCGCTGAGCAGCAGGCGGCGGGCCTGCCCGGGCATCTTCTGCATCAGGTTCAGGGAGGGAAACACCCCCGGGGCATAGCTATAGCTGAGATCCTGACTGTACGGTTTCAGCGGCGGCATGGTCATTCCTCCTTCGGGGGCTGGGAATCATCATCCCCCGGCTTGCGGCCCAGGGCCTGATCAATCTGGCTGTCGCTCATTCCCGCCTGACGCAGCTGCCGCCGCATGGCGTCTTTGGCGTCGTCCATTCCCTCCGGGCTGGAAACCATGCGGTAAAACGCCGCGACCGCCGCCGTCATGTAAGTGGAAATCCACAGCTGCGCAAACTGCGCCGCCACCAGGGCTGCCACGCCGTTTATATCCATCAGCAGCAGCTGCAATACGTTGGCCAGAAGGTTCCACCCAATAAAGCTGATGACCAGCATAAAATAGCTGGTTTTCATATTTTGCATGGCCTGCTTGCTTTTTCGGATGGCCTCGCCCACGGACAGGTCCGGGTTTTCCGCCAGATAATAGGGGGCCATGCTGTAGCGCAGCGCCGCCAGAATGCCCGGCACAATCAGCAGCAGGCTCCATAAAAAGATGCGCACCCCCATGACCACATACAGCCACAGCGCCTTGTGCCAGATGCGCATACGGCCGAACAGACCGTCCGCTAGGGCAGGCTGCTCGCCGCTCAGCCGCAAAAGAAAATAGCGCTTGCAGCCAATTTGCATTACCGGCGTAAGCAAAACCGCCAGCAGGCTCAGGGCCGCCATCATCAGCCAGGTGGAGCGGGAAATGGACAAAAGCTGCGACAGATAAATTTCCGGCTTTTCATAAAGGGCCACATAGGGATTCGGCAGCTTCAGGCTGGAAAACACGTCGCTGGCGGTAATCAAAATTCCGGAGAAAAACGCCACCAGCAGCGCCGTCTGCCAGTTTCCCTTCAGCGCCGCCTTGGCCTTCTGCTTAAAATAAAAGGGTGCAAAGATCATGTTGGGCCCCTCCTTGGGTTACTCAAACAGGGCGGATACAAACTCCCGGGCGTTAAAGCTCTGCAAATCCTCAATGCCTTCGCCAACGCCCACATACATCACCGGCACGCCCAGTTCCCGCACAATGGGGAATACCGCGCCGCCCTTGGCGGTGCCGTCCAGCTTGGTCAGCACAACGCCGTTAATGCCCGCCGCCTCGCGGAACGCCTTAGCCTGCGCCAGCCCGTTCTGGCCGGTGGTAGCGTCCACCACCAGCAGGCAGCGCACGGTGGCCTCCGGGTATTCCCGGTCGATGACCCGGCGCATCTTTTCCATTTCGTCCATCAGGTTCTTTTTATTGTGCAGACGGCCGGCGGTGTCCACAATCAGCAGGTCGGTTTTGTTGGCCTTGGCGCTTTGCACGCCGTCAAACACCACGCCGGCAGGGTCGGCCCCCTCCTTGTGCCGCACAATGGGACAGCGGGCCCGCTCCGCCCAAATCTGTAACTGGTCCGCCGCCGCCGCGCGGAAGGTATCCGCCGCGCACAGGGTGATGGTGCGGCCCAGCCCCTGAAAGCGCAGGGCCAGCTTGCCAATGGTGGTGGTTTTGCCCACGCCGTTTACGCCTACCATCAAAATGACCATGGGCCAGTGCAGGGCGGGCTTTTCCACATCCAGCATGGCCACCAGAATGTCCTTCAGGGCCTCCCTGGCCTCCTGAGCGTAGCGCAGCTTCTGCTCCTTCACCTGGGCGCGCAGCTTGTCAACGGCCTCTTGGGCGCACTGGGGCCCCATGTCGCTTAGAATCAGCGCGTCCATCAAATCGTCGTAAAAATCCTCGTCAATGGGCCGGTTATCCGCCATGGCGGCATCCATGGCTACCGCCATGTTCTCACGGCTTTTGAACAATCCGTCCCGCAGGCGGCTGAAAAGTCCCTTTTTTTCACTCATGGAAACAATCCCTCCTTATTCGTCCTGATAATCCGTCAGGTTCACGCTGACCATGCTGGATACGCCCCGCTCCTCCATGGCCACGCCAAACAGGGTGTCGCAGCGCTCCATGGTGCCCTTGCGGTGGGTCACCACGATAAACTGGGTGTCCCGGCTGAATTCCTTTAAATAATCCGCGAAATAGCTGATGTTCGCGTCGTCCAGCGCCGCCTCGATTTCGTCCAGAATGCAAAACGGCGTAGGCTTCAGCTTCAGCATGGCAAACAGAATGGCGATAGCAGTCAGCGCCCGCTCGCCGCCGGAAAACAGGCTGAGCAGCTGGCGCTTCTTTCCCGGAGGCTGCACAATGATTTCAATGCCGCAGTTCAGGGGATCATCCGGATTGGCCAGACTGATTTCGCCGTATCCGCCGCCAAACAGGCGGGTAAAGGTTTCGGCAAAATAGCCCTGCAGGGTGCTGAACTGCCCCACAAACACCGTTTCCATCTGCTGGAGCAAATCGGCGATCAGGGTTTGCAAATCCGCCTTGGCCTGTTCCAGATCCTTCTTCTGCGTATCCAGCTGGGTAAATCGCTCGTACATCTGGGCGTATTCCTCAATAGCGCCCACGTTGACCGACCCCATCTGGCGAATGCGGTCGCGAATGCGGGCGGCCTGGGTGTCCGCCAGACCCTCGTCAAACTGGCCTGATAAATCCTGACCGGTTTCGCTCTTGCGCTGGTCTATCTCCTGCAAGGCCTCCTGAGCGCCCGCGTGGCTCAGCTCATAGGTATTCCACAGCCGGTCGTTCAGCTGGGTGGCCTCGGCGCGAATGCGCCCCAAAGCCATCTCCTGCCGGTGCTGCCGGTCCATCTCGTGCTGCTGGGTCTGCTGGGCCGCGTCCATATCCGCCTGAATTTCCCGCAGCTGCTTCTGCTTCTGCTCCCGCTGCCGCTCCATATCGTCCACATGGGCGCGGGCGGCCTCCACCGCGGCTTCGCAGGCGGTAATGGCCGATTCCGCATCGGTCTGGGCCGACTGGGCCTGAGCAATATCCTGACGAACGCCGTGCCGCTTCTGGTCCAACGCCGTAATCTGCTGGCGGCAGGCTCGGGTGTCCTCCTCCAGTCGGCTGCGGTCCCGCTGCACCCGGTCCAGATCATGCTGGGCGTTTTGCAGGGTCAGCATGGCGTCGGTCAGGGCCTCCTGGGTGGCCTCCCGCCTGCGCCGGGCCGTGTTCAGCCTGTCGGACAGTTCCTCGGTGCGGGCGTTCAGCTCCTCGGTGCTTTCTTCCTCCTGGGTGCTTTCGCTTTCAATGCGCTTCAGCTCCGCCGCAATCTGCTCCAGGCTCTCGTCCAGCTGTGCGATGGCTGCCCGATAGCTGTCCACCCGGGCGGAATGGGCGCTTTGTTCAGCCTGCGCGGCCTTCAGACGCTCCGTATCCCGCACCACGGCGATTTCCTGCTGGTGCAGATCATACTGGGCGCTTTCCCGGCGCTCCTTTTCCCCGGCGCGCCGGCTTTCCATCGCGGCAATTTCATCCTGGGCCGTTTGAACGCGGGTGGTCAGCTCCGCCAGCTTGTCCTTCAGCTCCTGCATTTCCCGCTCGCGGCCCAGCAGGTTTTGCGCCTTTTGCTGGATGCTGCCGCCGGTCATGCTGCCGCCGGAGTGCATCACGTCGCCCTCCAGCGTTACCAGACGGAAGGCATGGTTGCCCGCCCGCATAATTTGAATGCCGCTGTCCAGGTCGCGGGCCACCACGGTGCGGCCCAGCAGGCTTTCCACAATGCCCTTGTACTGGGGGTCGTAGCCGCACAGCTCGCTGGCCACCCCCAGGCAGCCGTCCATGGACAGCACCCGGCGCTCCTGGGCGTTCAGGGTACGGCCCCTCACGCTGGTCATGGGCAGAAAGGTAGCGCGCCCCAAGCGGTTCTTGCGCAGGTAGTCAATCAAAATTTTGGCGTCCTGCTCGGTTTCGGTAACGATGTTCTGCATCCCCGCGCCCAGAGCCATGTCCATGGCGGTTTCGTACTGACGGGGCACGGTCAGCAGCATGGCCACCACGTCGCGCACGCCTTTCATCTGGCTGTGACGGGCATAGGTAATGGCGTTTTTCACCGCGTACTGATAGCCCTCGTACCCATCCTGCAATTCCTTCAGGGTTTTGAAGCGGGTATCCAGGGCTCGGGCGCTTTGCAGGTCCTCCTGCATCTGCTTCTGCCGGGCCAGAATATCTGTCAAAAGCTGGCGGGTGCTTTGCTCAAAGGCCTCGGCCCCGGCTTTCAGCTCGTCCAGCCTTGCCTGCTCGTTTTGCAAATTGCGTTCAGCATCGGCCAAAGCTTCAGCGATTTCCTGACCCTTTTGCGCCTCCTGCTCCAGCTGGGCGGCGATTTCCCCCCGGCGCGCGGTCATTTGCTGCTGCATGGCGCTTTGCCGGGCCTGGGAGGTGCGCACGCTTTGCATGCGATTCATCCGCTCCATCATGTGCGTCTTGTGGGCCGTCAGTTCCTCCTCCAGCGTTTCCGCCTCCTGGGTAGCCTGACCATGCTCCTGCTTACGCTGGTCCAGCGCCTCCTGCGTCTGGGCCAGCAGGCTTTCCGCCTCGCTGAGTCCGCCGTCGCTCTGGGTCATGGTAGCGTCCAGCAGGCGCAGGCGGGTATTCAGGCTGTCGCCCTCCGCTTCCAGCCGTTCCAGCGTTTCCTGACCGTTTTGGATTCGGTTGCGGATATCGGTAAGGGTCTCCTTCGCGGCATGCAGCGCGTCGCTTTTTTGCAAAAGCAAATCATGGGCCTGGCTTAAGGCCTGCTGCAGGGCCTCCTGTTCCGCCTCGGCGGCTTCCCGGTTGGCGGCGGCCTGCCGCAAAGCGTCCTCGGCCTCTTTCACCGCGTCGCTGATCTGCAAAAACAGCTGCTGCGCGGCGGTTTCCTTTTCATGCACCCGCTCATAGCGCAGCAGGTACAGGCGAATATCCAGTTCCTTCAGGGTTTCGCTCAGAGCCAGATATTCCTTGGCCACATCCGATTGCTTTTTCAGCGGGGTCAGGTGGGTTTCCAATTCATCCAGCACATCCAGCACCCGCACCAGGTTTTCATCGGCCCGCTTTAGGCGGCCTTCGGCTTCCTCCTTGCGGGAACGGTAACGGCTGATGCCCGCCGCTTCCTCAAAAATGGCGCGTCTATCCTCGCTGCGCTGGCTTAAAATCTCATCGATGCGGCCCTGACCGATGATGGAATACCCTTCCTTGCCAACGCCGGTATCCCGGAACAATTCCACAATGTCCTTCAGGCGGCAGGCCGCGCCGTTCATCAGGTATTCGCTGTCGCCGCTGCGGTAAACCCGGCGGGTGATGGCCACCTCGTCAAAAGAAACCGGCAGCTGATGATCCATATTATCAAAGGTCAGGGTTACCTCGCAGTAATTCAGGGCCTTGCGTTTTTCCGTGCCGTTAAAAATCACGTCAGCCATGCTGTTGCCCCGCAGCATTTTGGCGCTCTGCTCGCCCAGCACCCAGCGCACCGCATCGCCGATATTGCTTTTGCCGCTGCCGTTAGGCCCCACAATGCCCGTTACGTTCTGGGGAAAAACAATCTCCGTGCGTTTGGCAAAGGATTTGAAACCGTATATTTCCAGCTTTGTTAAGCGCATCCGCGTAACTCCTATTCGTGTTTAGCGCCCGCCAAGGCGGACAGGGCCAGCTTGGCGGCGGCCTGTTCGGCGGCCTTTTTGCTGCGGCCCTGACCGGTAGCCACCGGCTTGCCCATGACGCTGACCTGGGCCACAAAGTGCCGGTCGTGATCCGGGCCGGTTTCCCCGATAATTTCATAAGCGGGCAAATCCAGCCCATGGGCCTGGGTGTATTCCTGCAGCGCGCTTTTGTCGTCCTGGCCCCGGCAGGCAATCAGCCTTTCTTCCTCCTGAAACAGGCGGTCAATCACCGGGCGAACGGCCGCATAGCCGCCGTCCATATACACGGCGGCCAGCACCGCCTCCATCGCGTCCGCCAGAATGCTGGGCTTTTCCCGGCCGCCGGTCTGCTCCTCGCCATGGCCCATAATCAGGTACGCTCCCAAATTCATGGACCGGGCCAGAAGGCTCAGGGTGCGTTCGCACACCAGCGCGGCCCGGCGGGCGGTCAGCGCCCCCTCGTGCCAGTCGGTATATTTACGGTACAGCATGTCGCTGACGCAAAACTCCAGCACCGCGTCGCCCAGAAATTCCAGGCGCTGGTTGTCCGGAAGTTTGGTGGAGGGATGCGTCAACGCCAGGCGCAGATACGCGGGATTTTGAAAGGTATAGCCCAGCGTCTGCTGCAGCTTGTCCATGGTGGTGCCTCCTTGCTGGAACAGCGCCCCCGGCGGGCATGCCGCCGGGGGCTGGCTGTTTTTTATTGATGAGCCTCGATGTACTTCACAACGTCGCCTACGGTTTTCAGGCTCAGGATGACCTCGTCCTCAACCTCAATGCCAAATTCGCTTTCCAGTTCCAAAATCATTACCATCACATTGGCGCTGTCAGCCTTCAAATCCTCCACCAGGCGGCTTTCGGGGGTGATGGTGGAAGCGTCCACCTGCAGCTGAGCGGCGATCATATCGCGTACTTTTTCAAAAACCATTTCGCATGTCCTCCTTTACATTATCAGAAAAAAATCTATCTGTCAGCGGAAGGCTCCGCGCAGACGCTTTCGGACCCGGGCAGCAGAGCGGCAATTTTCTCAACCACACCGCCGTTTTGCATCTGAATGGCCTGAGCGACGGCACAGGCGATGGCATGGGCGTTGGACGAGCCATGGGCCTTGACCACGCTGCCGTTTACGCCCAGCAGGGGCGCGCCGCCCACCTCGCTGTAGTCCATGGTTTTCTTCACCCGGCGGAAGGCGGGCTTGGCCAGCAGCGCGCCCAACTTGGAGCGGGTATCGCCCAGCATTTCCTTTTTGATGATGCTCATCAGCGTGCCGGACACGCCCTCCATAAATTTCAGGATGACGTTTCCCACAAAGCCGTCGCACACAATCACGTCCGCCTGGTCATGGGTAATTTCGCGGGCTTCCACATTACCCACAAAGTTCAGACGCTTATCCGCTTCCAGCAGCTGATAGGCTTCCTTGGTCAGGGCGCAGCCCTTTTCCGCCTCGGCCCCGTTGTTGACCAGACCGATGCGGGGATTTTGCACGCCCCGCATCCCCTGCATGTAGGCGCTGCCCATCATGGCAAACTGGTGCAGGTATTCGGGGCGGCAGTCCACATTGGCGCCGCAGTCGATCAGCAGAAAATAGTCCTTGCCGTTGGGCAGCAGCGGAGCCAGCGCGGGCCGGTCGATGCCCCGCAGACGGCCCAGACGGAACATGCCGCCCGCCAGCACAGCGCCGGTGCTTCCGGCGGACACAAAAGCGTCCACCTGCCGCGCCTTCAGCTTTAGCATACCGTCCACAATGGCGCTCTGCTTTTTGCGCCGCACCGCCATCACCGGGGATTCGCAGTTGGTAATCACCTCGGGACAGTCGGTCACCGTCAGGCGGCTTAGCAGCTGGGGCGCGTCGGCAAAGGCCGCGTCCACCACCGGCTGTACCTGGTCCACAGGGCCCGCCAGCTCTATTTGCAAATCCGGGTTCTTTTGCAGCGCTTCCTTCGCGCCTTCCACCGGGGCTTTAGGGGCGTTGTCTCCGCCCATCGCGTCCAGATAGATTTTCATTCGGTCTCCTCTTTCGTTACTCAATCTTGATGCAGTACACGCCGCCTGCGTTCTTGCCCGTGGTGCCGATCACCAGCAGGTTGCCGTACACAGCGGGAGAAGCCTTGATTTCCAGCGTGGCGTCCTCGCTGTCCGCCGTCAGGGTCAGGGTGTTGAGCACCTTGCCGGTCAGGCCTTCCAGCAGGTGAATCCGGCCGTTGCTTTCCGCCTGAATCACCCAGCCGTCGCCGTCCTGGTTATACACAGCCACCGGGCTGGATACGGCCGCGCTTTCCAGCGCCAGCTGCCAGGCCACCTTGCCGGTCTGCTTGTCCAGGGCAATCACCTGCGCGCCGTCCCCGGCGTTGGTTACGGTAAAGACGACCAGACCGCTCAGGCTTTCCTGCCCTACCAGCGGGCTGGCGTAGCAGCCTACCTCCGCCTTTTTCTTGTAGGCCAGGTCCGGCACCTCGTAGCTCCAGTCCACCTGACCGGTCAGGGCGTTGATGCGGTACAGCACGCAGGTGCCCTTGGCGGTAATGGTGTTGCCAATGTACAGGGCCACCCGGCTGCCGTCCTCCATGTCCAGGGCGGGGGTCGCGTCCAGGTTGTCCTTCAAGTCCAGAGCCCATACGGGGGTCAGGGTGTTTACATCCACGCATTGCAGAATGCCGCCCTGATCGCCATAGTACACATAATTGTTGTACATGGCCACGCTGCCGTCGATGCTGGTGTTGGTCTTTTTCTGGCCGTCCGCCTGGGTTTTGTAGCCCTGATAGGCGGTGCCCAGATTCAATTCGTTGGAGGCGTAGTTATAAGCGTCCTTCACGCCGCCAAATTCCACGGTGTACAGCACGCCGTTCTGGCCGCCGAAAATCATGGAGCCGGTAGTGCTGTCAAACAGGGCGGAACCGGTCACGCCGCTGTAGTTGCTGTTTTTGTCCTTGCCGTCGCCGGCAATCAGCTTAATCTTTTTGTTATTGATCAGATCCAGCACATGATAGCCGTTTTTGACGGTTTTCTTGTCCAGCTTGGCGTTATACTGACCCACGCCCAAAATGGGGGTGGCGTTGGTCGCCACGCTCAGGCCGCCGCGGCTGGGCGCGCCCAGATCGATAGCGTCGCGGGTGGCTTCGCCGGTAAGCAGGTTAAAGAAGTACACCTTGCCATCCTGTCCGGCAATGATGGCCTCGCGCAGGGCCTTGACTTCCTTCATATCGTCCTTGATGCCCATGCGCTGGCGCAATTCGGTAGGCCATTTCACAATCACCGGCTGACCGGGAGCGGTTACGCCGTATACCGTGCCCTCGCTGATCTTCATGTTGCCAACAGACTGGCTCCATACCACGGACAGCTTGCCGGTCTGCACATCGGCAGTGCCGTAGGCCGCGTTTTGACGCAGGGGACCGGAACGGAAGGTAAGCACGCCCGCCTGCCGCCAGCCCGCGTAATCGCCGCCGCCATCCACCGTGGTAAAGGCGTTCAGCATGGAAATGGCATGGGAACGGGTAAACTTGCTGACGGATTTGCCGTTGGAATACAGGGTGGCCTTCAGCTTAATGGCGGAAGGACTGGCGGAATCCGCCGTCTCAGCCGTCAGCGCGGGCAGCGGCGTGCTGGTGGGCACGGGCGTGGCCGTGGGTTCCGGAGTGGGCTCCGGCGTGGCGGTGGGTTCCGGAGTCGGCTCGGGGGTGCTGGTGGCCTCCAGCGTGGGTTCGGGCGTGTCCAGCGGCTCCTCCGTAGCGGCGGGGGCGGGTTCGTTGCCCAGCTGCACCTGCACGCTGTAGGCAGAGGGGGTAAAGCTGACGCTGCCATCGTTCAGCAAATACTGGGCGGTATAGCCGCCCGTATAGTCGCTGTCCACATCCACGGACAGGGTCCAGACGCGCTGGTCGCCCTGCTGGATCATGGAAGCGTCCTCGGTCGCCTCGTCCGTATCGTACAGGCTGGCCAGGGGCACGTTGCTGTCATCGGCCACCCGTACCGCGCTTACGTCGGAGGAGGTGGTAACGGTAAACGTCAGGTGCGCAGGCACGGCGGAAATGGCGGTGTCGCAGGCAAAGCCCTGCACCGCGGGCATCTGGGGCCTGGGCGTAGCCACGCTGACCGTTTCCGTGGAGCGGAAGCCGGTATCGCTTTCCGTTCCATTCTTGCGGGTGGCGTAGGCGGTAAAGCCGCCCGCGTAGGCCTCGTCCAGCAGACACTCCGGCTTCCACACCAGCATGTTGCTGTTGACGATCACCTCGCCGTCGGATTCGCCGTCATAAGCGCCGCTGTACACGGTTTCACCCAGATCGTTTTCAATGCGCAGGCCCACCACGTTTTTGGCGGTCTGCACGGTAAACAGCACCCTGGCCGGGGCCTCGGCGTCCGCCGTGGTCACGTTAAAGGCCTGAATGGCTTCTTCTTCGGGAGAAATCATATTTTTAATGCTGGCAAAAGCGCCCACCACTTTTTCCTGAATGGGGGCCACAACGCCGCCCACAGGGCCGCCGATGGACTGCCAGTCCGGCAGACAAATGCCTGCCAGCAGGCCGCCGATGACCAGCAGCGCAATGATAATGGGCAGCAGCACGCCACCGCGGCGCTCCTCGGCGGGCTCGTCCTCCTCGTCCTCAAATTCATAGCGGGGACGGGGCACGGACGCGTCGGGACGGCGGTAGGGCTCGTCCGCCGGACGGGGCGTGCGGCCGGAAGGGTTCGCTGCCGCCTGACGGCGGGGGCGCATTTCCTGTTCCTCCTCCCGGGAAGGCCGTCCATTGGGCTGCGCCGGGCGGCGCTGACCATTCGTCATAGGCCGCTGAACGTTGGGACGCTGACTCTGACCCGCGGGACGTTGTCCCTGGGCCGCAGGCCTCTGGCCCTGTGCGGCAGGACGCCGACCCTGACCCATGGGGCGCTGCCCCTGAACCGCAGGGCGTTGTCCCTGCGGGGCGGGCCGCTGAGCGGCTCCCTGCTGCTCCTGAATATCCAGTTCCTCCTCCAGCTGGTCCCGGGTTTCCCGGGCGCGCTGGGCTACGGTTTTGCCTTCCGGCACGGCCGTGCGCGCGCCGGTATAGCGGCCGCCGGGCACGGCGGCGCGGCGCTGGACGTAGGCAGGCTGTTCCACCTCGCTGTCGCCCGCGCTGAAGGGATCAAAATCCGGCTGCTGCGCGGGAACGGCGGCCGCTTCCTGCGCCCGCTCCGCCACACGGCTGCGGCGGCGGCGCACCGGCGCGGCCGTTTCCGCAGCGGCGGACGGCGCGGCCTGAGGAGCCGCCTCCTCCACCGTGGTACGGCGGCTGACCTTTTGCAGCGTCACAGGCTTGCCAATACGGGTAGGAGCGTTATCGGACAAAAAGTCCTGGCCAGCGCTGTACAGGGGTACGCCGCCCTGCTGCATGCCCATATCGTCCAATCCATTCATCATTTCCGGCTGCTGCCACACGGGCATCTGCCGCCAGTTTTCTTCATGGCCTTCCGGCTGCGTGGAGCCGTCCGGGGTAGACTGGTTACGGAAGAAATCGCTCAAAATCTCGCACTCCTTATCCTCGGTTGTGTGCAGGGCCGCTCTGTAGCGGACAAGTCCTTGTTATGCGTTGTAAATAGGCATACGTTCCGAACATATACCAAATCGTATTATACCAACATTTTGTCAACTCTACAACCCCCTTTTCGCGCGGTGGGCCGATGGAGCGGACGGCCCCTGCGCAAAGCACGTTTTTTCGGCAAAAAGCCATGCATGCCTGTCAGTTTTTTTACAATCATGACCTTTTACGGAAAAGCGGAGTCCCCAGGCAGGGTTTTTGCCCAGACGGATAGAATGTAAACAAACTGTTACTTTTTGATTGTTTGCCGGCGGTGCCGGCAAGGAGGAGCCTATGCAGGATACCATTGTGGTTTTAAGCAAAAGCCGCCGCTTTGCGGGGCTGGTTGCCCGTACCCTGCGCTGCCGGCAGATTTATTGCCTGCCGGCGGCCCTTGACACCCCCGCCAGCGAAATATGCAAGCTGTCCCCCAAGGGCGTTTTGCTGGCGGAGCCGGACGGTGCGGCGGACGCGCTGGACGGGCTGGATTTTGAAATACTGAATCTGGATGTGCCGGTTCTGGCCCTGGGCGGGGCGGTCGCACCTTTGTGCTCCCACTTTGGCGGCGGCGTGGGCCAGCCCATGGAGGACCGGACCGTTACGCTGAGCCTGCAGGACGCGGTGCTGTTTCAGGACATTTCCGGCGGCGAGCGGCGGCTGCGCGGGGTCAGGGAGCTGCTTTTGCCGGATTCGCTGCAGCCGCTGGCCACCGCCACGGAGCGGGTCATTGGCTTTCAGCACGCGGCGCTTCCTTTATATGGCTTCCAGTACCCGGTTGAGCGCAACGACCCGGACGCGGCACAGCTGCTGTACAACTTTGCCCGGGGAATCTGCGGCTGCCGGGAAACCTGGACCGACGACACCATTATCGACCAGGCCTTGCAGCAAATTCGGGACGCGGCTCCCGAAGGGCGGGTGCTTTGCGCCGTGTCCGGCGGCGTGGACAGCGCCGTATGCGCCAGGCTGGCCAGTCTGGCGGTAGGCAGCCGGCTGGTCTGCCTGTTTGTGGACACCGGGCTGCTGCGCCGGGGCGAGCCGGAGGAAGTGATGCGCGCCTATCAGGACCAGCTGGGGCTGACCGTGGCCCATGTGGACGCGCGGAAAACCTTTCTGGACGCGCTGTCCGGCGTATCCTCCTGGGATGAAAAGGAGCAGACGGCCTCACGGCTGATGACCCGGATTTTGCAGGAGCAGCTGTCCGGCAGCCCGGACATTCATACCTTTGTCATGGGCACCAATTTTAACGACACGCTTTTCGGCTGTGCGCCCAGCGTCGCTTCTGTAGGAAAAAGCGCCCTGTGCCAGCCCATTGGCAGCCTGTTTAAGGAGGAGGTGCGCCGCCTGGCGCTGGCGCTGGAACTGCCCGCCTCCATTGTGATGCGGCAGCCCTTTCCCTCCAGCGGGCTGGCTCTGCGCATTATGGGGGCGGTGACCGAGGAACGGCTGAACCTGCTGCGGGTGGCGGACGACTGCTTTACCTCCGAAATTCGGGAGGGCGGCTACGACCGCCGTTTGTGGCAGTATTACGCCACCCTGATAGAAAGCCCCGACCGGCCCGACGGCTACGCCGTGTGCCTGCGGGCCGTGCAGGCACAGCAGGAAAACGCTACGGCCGCCCGGCTGCCCTTTGACGTATTGGAGCGGGCTACCCGGCGCATTCGGGACGCTCTGCCCTGCGTATCCCGTGTGGTGTACGACCTGACCCCCAGCGCCCATTACGGCGAACTGGAATAAGAAAGGAAACAGCCTTATGCTGATTTGCGATACCCATGCCGACACGCTGTGGGCCATGGCCACCGGAAAGACCCGGCTGGATTTGACCCCGGATATGCTGACCAACCCGGCGGATACCCGGGTGCAGGCCCTGGCCCTGTTTGTAAGCACCGGCGGCATGGCTCAGCGGCCCACCATCGTGGAGCGGGAGCTGGCGGTCTTTGAAGATTTGAAAGCCAAGGGCCAGCTTCGGCAGATTACCCGGGTGGAGGACGCCGTGCCGGGCCGGGCCAACGTACTGCTGACCATCGAGGGCGGCGAAGCCTTTGGCGACGCGCTGGACGGCGTGGAACGTATGGCCGCCCTGGGCGTGCGCATGGCCGCCCTGACCTGGAACAACGAAAACGCCATCGGCCACCCGGCCAAAGGCGGCAGCCCGGAGGGACTGAAGCCCTTCGGCCGTCAGGTGGTGGCGGAAATGCGCCGCCTGCATATGGCGGTGGACATCAGCCACCTGAACGCCCGGGGCACGGCGGAAGTGATGGACAGCGACATCCCGCCCCTGGCCTCCCACAGCTGCGTCTACGCTCTGTGTCCCCATTATCGCAACCTGACGGACGGCCAGCTGCGCGCGCTTTTCCGCTGCGGCGGCTATGTGGGCGTGAATTTTTACCCCGGCTTTTTAAGCCCGGAGGGAACCGCCACTCTGGATACGCTGGTGGACCACATGGCTTACCTGTGCGATTTGGGCGGCGAAAAGCAGATCGGTCTGGGCAGCGATTTTGACGGCGGCATTGAGCCCTATCCTGTCGGGCTGCATCGCGCCTGCGATTTACCGGCGCTGCTGGACGCCATGCGCCGGCGGGGCTTTAGCCGGGAACTGATTCTGGATATTGCCGGGCGCAATTTTCAGCGGTATATGCGGCGAATTGAATAGGGGCGCTTGCCGCCGTCAGCGTGTTGAAAAACCGGAGGTGCAGGAGGCACTGCCTCCTGCCGGGATTTTAGGGGCAGAGCCCCTAAGTCTTGTGCGCTTTTCCCGCGAACCAGCGCAGCGATGTTCGCGGGCGCGGCAACCAAGCCGGTCTAGCGGCGGCGTTTGCCGCCGTCAGGCCGTCAAAAAAGCTCGTCTGACGACGATCTTTTCTGACGAAGGAATGGAGGAATGTTTTCGGCAAAGCCGAAAACTCCCCGCCCGACCGGGTGCTGCGCACAGCAAATGAAACGGTTTCATTCGCTGACCGCAGGTCAGCCGTTCGATACGAATCCAGTCAGAGGGGCTGCGGCCCCTCTGACAACTCCCCGAAAAGGGTTTTTCGACAGTCTGGCGGCGGCGTTTGCCGCCGTTTTTCTTGCGCTGCCGGGGCCGTCCATGCTATACTGTCTGTACATTATCCACCCATACAAAGGAGGACCCCCTCATGTACCGCGTGCTGGAATCCTATATTCTGCTTTTCTTTGTCAGCGCCATACTGGGCTGGCTTATGGAAGTGACCTGCAAGCTGATTCAGTTTCACCGTTTCATCAACCGCGGCTTTTTAATCGGCCCCTACTGCCCCATTTACGGCTTTGGCGCGGTGCTGGTAACGGCGCTGCTGTCCCGGTATTCCGCGTCGCCGGTGCTGGTGTTTGTCATGGCCATGGTGGTGTGCGGCACTCTGGAATACCTGACCAGCTACCTGATGGAAAAGCTGTTTCACGCCCGCTGGTGGGATTACAGCCAGAAGCGGTTTAACCTGAACGGCCGCGTCTGCGCCGACACGCTGATTCCCTTCGGCTTGCTGGGCCTGGTCATGGTCTACCTGGTCAAGCCCTTCCTGTTCGGCCTGTTTGACCGTATTCCCGGGCCGTGGCTGGACGGCGTCTGCATTGGGCTGTGCGTGCTGCTGGCGGCTGATACCGTGGTTTCCACCACCGTCTTTGGCAAAATCCGCCACACCGCCAACCTGTCTCAGGGGGACGACACCGAGGCCATCACCCATGCCGTGCGGCAGCGTCTGGCGCAGGACAGCGCCCTGGCCCGCCGCGCCCTGCACGCCTTCCCCTATGCCAAAATCTATAATACCGATTTGCAGGCCAAGCTGCGGCAGCGCAGGGCCCAGCTTCAGCAGGAGCTGAAGGACAAAAAAGCCGCCCTGCGGCAGGATCTGGAGCGGCTGGATCAGGAGATCAAGGCCCGACGCCAAAAGTAAGGGAGGCTTTTTTGATGAACCGCAAAGCGCTGCGCCGCATGGCCTGGCCCGCCGCACTGCTGTTAACCGGCGTTTTGTACGCCGTGGTGGCCCTGTGCCTGGACATGCAGTTTGCCGTAAACGACGACACGTCCATTCTGCGTACCTTTATGGGGTATGAATCGCTCATCCCCAGTTTTCACCTGCTGCTGCACGGGCTGCTGACCTGGCCGCTGAAATGGCTGGGCGAGGCCTATCCCGGCGTGGCCTGGTATTCCATTTTTCAAATTGTGTTTTTGGCCTTTGGCTGTGTGCTGACCGCTAAAAGCGTCATTCAGTGCTTTGTCAACCAGGGCCGTTCCTTCTGGCTGGGCGCGGCCTTCGCGGCGGTGTTTCTGGCGGCGTTTTGTCTTGCCAACTGCGCCCGGGTCACCTTTACCTGCACCGCGGCGCTGCTGGGAGCCGCGGCGGTATTGCAGCTGCTGTCCATCGATTACAGGGAAGGCAGTGGGGCGGCCGTCTTTGGCGGGGTGCTGCTGGCGCTGGTTCCCGCCGTGCTGTGCTACGCCCTGCGGCAGATTGCCCTGTGGCCCGCCCTGGGCTTCTGCGGCGTGGCGGCAGCCTACAGCGCCGTGCGTTTTCACAGGCCCTTTTGCAAAAACGGCCGGGGGCTTGCGCCGCTGCTGGCGGGCGTACTGGCGGTAGCGGCGGTCTTTGCCGGGCTGATGGTCTGGCGGGCCGTGGAAGAAAAGGACCATCAGGAATACCTGCGCTGGAGCAATGTTCCCCTGATCGACTATTACGACATGAAGGACTTAACCCCGGAGATGCTGGCTTCCGCCGGATGGAACGACACCACCGTGCAGATGGCCCGCCGTTTCTGCTACCTGAACCCGGACATGACCACGGAAAGCATGGAAACCCTGGTGGCCTGCGAGCAGTCCATTCCCCGGTCGCAAAGCCGTCTGTCCAAAGGCGTGTCGCTGGCGGCAGGGGCATTGTTTGGGTCGGATGCCTTCCGCTTCAGCGTTTATGTGGTATTGGCGCTGCTGCTGGCCTGCGCGGCCGGTTTGCTGCTGAAGGGCGGGGCCAATCCCTGGCGCTGGGCTTTTCTGGCGGCCAACCTGCTTTTGTTCGCGGCCTGCCTGCTGTACCTGGGCTATCAGGGACGGCTGCCCCAGCGGGCGCTGCTGACGGTGCTGCTGCCCTTTTCCGCGGCGCTGCTGGGGCTGCTGCCCCAGTGTCTGCCGGATGGCAGAAAGGGCCTTGTAGCAGGCAGCGTCTGTCTGGCCGTGTGTCTGCTGTTTACCGGTCTGTATTTGGCCGGTTCTCTGCCCGGCTGGCTGCCCGATCAGGAGGAGGAGGACGCCGTGGGCAACCCGTCCGAGGCGTTGGACGCTTACGCCCTGGCCAATCCGGAAACCCTGTTTGTTTATGACGATACCCTTGTCAGCGACGCGCGCATGTTCCCGGACGTGAGCGAGGGCATTCCCACCAACGTGGTGTTCTGGGGCGGCTGGAGCTTCCGTTCCCAGGCCAGCTACGCCCAGTTTGCCGCCTTTGACATTAATCTGGACAGCATCGACCCGGAAATGTGGCTACGGGACGATATCTGTCTGGCTACCGGCGTGGTGGATCCCCCGCCCCGGCTCATGCTGGAGTATTTGCAGGAAAAGGTAGACCCGGATGCGGACTGCTTCCTGGCCGGCGAGGACGGCGGCGTGTACTTCTATCAGTTCTATTGATTTCATGCAGGGGTCTGCAAATTTCCCCCTTTCTGTTCAACTCTTAAAAAGCGTTTTTCGCTTTTCTGTGCAAAATGTCCTTTGACAGAGCCAGACCGGTTTTGCTA
Organism: uncultured Clostridia bacterium; assembly: GCA_934621505.1. Taxonomy (GTDB): domain Bacteria; phylum Bacillota; class Clostridia; order Christensenellales; family Aristaeellaceae; genus Limiplasma. Next base: position 6,656 of record CAKTUU010000009.1, on the reverse strand, counting down.
TAAATGAACAGACAACGTGTAGCCCACCAGCGTAAATCCGGTTGGCTGCCGTTGTTTTTTTATGTGCAAAAATGGAGGAAAACCGAAATGGAAAACAAACAAAACGCCTTTTTGGAAACCGAGCCGCTTGGCCATCTGATGCGTAAATACTCCGCCCCCTGCGTTATATCGCTGCTGGTCGCGGCGCTGTACAACATTGTGGACCAGATTTTTATTGCCAACGCCAGCGATCTGGGCAGCTTTGGCAACGCCGCCAACAGCGTGGTGTTTCCGCTGACGGTATTCGCCCTGGCCATTGCCGTTATGATTGGCGACGGCTGCTGCGCCTTTGTCAGCCTGTGTCTGGGAGCGGGTAAAAGCGAGGACGCGCATAAAAGCATCGGCAGCTCCGTGGTGCTGAGCCTGCTGGCGGGGCTGATGCTGACGGCGGTCTATCTGCTGCTGCCGGATGGGCTGCTGTCCCTGTTTGGCGGCCGGGTCAACGAGCAAACCTTCGCCCTGTCCAAGGAATATTTCTTTTGGATTGCGCTGGGGATTCCGTTTTATGTGTTTGGGCAGGCCATGAACCCCGTCATCCGTTCTGACGGCAGCCCCAAATTCGCCATGGTTTCCACCCTGGCGGGGGCGGTGGTCAACCTGATTCTGGACCCTGTGCTGATTTACGGCTTTCACATGGGCATGACGGGCGCGGCGGTGGCCACGGTGCTGGGCCAGGTTCTCACGGCGGCGCTGGCGGTGTGGTATCTGTGCCATATGAAGGCGGTTCGTCTGGAAAAAGCCAGCTTTCGCCTGCATGGCAAGCTGATGGGGCAGTATTTGCCTTTGGGCGTTTGCAGCTTTCTGGCCCAGGTATCCCTGGTGGCCGCTATGGCGGCGGTCAATACCATGATTCAGCTTTACGGGGCCAGGGACGCGGTATTCGGCCAGCCGGAGTATTCCCAAATTCCCATGGCAGTGGTGGGCATTGTGATGAAATTTTTTCAAATCGCCATTTCCGTTGCCATTGGCCTTGCGGCGGGCTGCATTCCCGTGGCGGGATACAACATGGGCGCGGGACAGAACGCCCGTGTGCGCAGGCTGTTTGATCTGCTGATTTTGTGGGAGCTGCTGGTCGGCTTTGCCGCCCTGCTGATTGTGGAATGCTTTCCCCTGCAGCTGATTCAGATTTTTGGCGCGGCGAATGAAAGCCCCCATTATACCCGCTTTGCGGTGCGCTGCTTCCGCATTTACCTGTGCATGCTTCCTCTGGCCTGCCTGAACAAGGGCGTGTTTATCTATTTGCAGGCGCTGGGGCAGGCGGTATCCTCCACCCTTTTGTCCATGGCGCGGGAACTGGTTTTTGGCGTAGGGCTGGCGCTGCTGCTGCCCCGCTTCCTTGCTCTGGACGGGGTGCTGTTTTCCATGCCCGCGGCGGATGTGCTGACCTTTGTGCTGTCGGCGGCCGTTATCGTCCACACCTGGCGCAAGCTGTCCAAAAATGCAAATTCTTCGTTTTAAAAATGCATTTTTCTTTTTTTGCGGCAGGATGCACTTTACTGTAAAAAGCAAGTATGATATAATGGGAAACGAATCAGCGGCCCTTTGGCCGAATTTGGGTTTCTGCCCTGTGTTTGCAGGAAGGTTTCTTCATACATTCATTGTTGTTTTTTGCAGGAGGATGCTGTTATGCCGCTTGGAATTTCTCAAAAATGCCGCTCTATCGCCCCATCCGCCACGCTGGCCATGGACGCCAAGGCCCGTGAGCTTCGGGAAAAAGGCGCGGACGTGATCAGCTTCGGCACCGGCGAGCCGGACTTTGACACCCCCGAACCCGTGCGGGAAACCATGAAGCAGGCCATGGATCTGGGCATGACCCACTATTGTCCCGTGGCCGGCACCATGGAACTGCGGGACGCCATCCGCACCCGTCTGGAGGCGGACCACGGCGTGGTATACGGCCGGGACCAGGTCATTGTGTGCAACGGCGCGAAACACGCCCTGTACAACGCCTTTCAGGCCCTGCTGGACCCCGGCGACGAGGTGATTGTGGATAATCCCTGCTGGGTCAGCTATCCGGAAATGGTGCGCATGGCCGGTGGCACGCCTGTGTTTCTGTACTGTCCGGAAAGTCAGGGCTTTCTGCCGGACATGGGCGATCTGGAAAAGCTGATCACTCCCCGCACCAAGGCGTTTGTGCTGAACAATCCCTCCAACCCCAACGGCTGCATCTGGACCCGGGAACAGCTGCTGAAGCTGGGCGAGCTGGCTGTCAAGTACGATTTTTATATCATTTCTGATGAAATTTATGAAAAGCTGGTATACGACGGATTGCAGCATGTGTGCATGGCCAGCCTGGGTGAGGACATCAAGCAGCACACCATTTTGATTAACGGCGTCAGCAAGTCCTACGCCATGACCGGCTTCCGTATCGGCTACGCCCTGGGACCCGCGGACGTGATTCGCGGCATGATTACCTACCAGAGCCAGGCCACCTCCGGTGCCAACACCGCCGCCCAGCACGCCGCCGCCGTGGCCCTGAGCATGCGTCAGGATTATGTGGAGGAAATGCGTCAGGCCTTTGAGCAGCGCCGCAACGAACTGGTGCGTCTGGTAAACGAAATTCCCGGTCTGCACTGCAACATGCCCCACGGCGCGTTTTATGTGATGATGAACATTCACGACCTGATCGGCAAGCGCTATCACGGCGAGGAGATTACCGGCAGCGACCGTTTTTCCATGCTGCTTCTGGAAAAGGCCCATGTGGCCGCCGTGCCGGGCGTGGCCTTTATGGCCGAGGGCTATTGCCGTCTCAGCTACGCCACCTCCATGCAGAACATTCAGGAGGGCATGCGCCGAATCGCGGATTTTGTGTCCCAGCTGCAATAATTTTCCCCATAGTGGCCGCTGCCACTCGTTTTTTGCAAACCAAACGCCCCGCAGTTCACAGCCTGCGGGGCGTTTCCATTTCTGTTTACAAAAGACCAAAAAGCCCCGGTTATCTCCGGGACCTGAAGAAGAAAACAAATTTGCTTACGCTTACGCCTCATCCAGCATGGCGGCCAGAGCCTTGCGCAGCTTCAGGTTGGTTTCCCGCAGACGGGTGTTTTCCGCTTGCAGGGCGGCCAGCTTGGCGGCGGTATCGTCGCTTTCCGCCAGCAGCTTGCGGGCCTGAGTATCGGCCTTGGGGCCGCGGCGTTTGCCCGTGGTTTTGGGAGCGGCGGTTGTGTCAGCGCTGCGCCATTTATACAGCGTTTGAATGGAAATACCCATCGCTTCACTGGTCTTGGAAACGCCGTTTTCCTGAATGCTTTGCAGAGCCTGAGCCTTTTGTTCCTCCGTATAATGAACTCTCATTGAAACGTCTCCTTTTTCCATTAAGACTAGCCATTCGTATTATATGCATAAAAAGCGTGAAACGTCAATACATTCCACACTTTTCGTCCATTCCTTTACAAGTTGGACATATTTGAATCTGCTACAACCATACAGGTTTGAACATGATAGTATTCCATACACGCCACAGCCCGGCGATCTATTTCCTGCCCCAGCGTCACCACCGGCACCGCGGGGGGGCAGGTGACGCAGGCCGCCGCCAGCACCCGTCCTTCAGCCTGGCAAAGGGGCAGCGTTTCCCGGGGACTCATCAGAGCGTCGTGGGGACTCATTCGCTGAACCGGCCGGGGCAGCGCCGGAGGCATGGATAAAACAGGCTCCTTGCGGGGAATGGTCATCAGCAAAGCCCGAAGCCTTTCTATTTCCTGCCGGGTATTTTGGGGACTGAACATCATCACCACAAAATCCGGGTCGGCAAATTCACACTCCACCCCTTGAGCGGACAGCCAGGCGGCCAGTTCCTCGCCCGTGTATCCCAGCGGCTTGGCGCGGATGGTCCATTTCATTGGTTCCTGCCCCACAAAGGGAATATCTGTCAGGCTTTCACGGGCCTTCTCCAGCAGTGCGGCCGTTCGGGCCAGTCGGTCCGGAAAATCTCCCGCCAGGGCGGCGTTGACCAGATCCAGCGATTGCAAAATCAAATAGGAAGGGCTGGTAGATGCAAACAGCGCCATGGCCTGATCCGCCTGCGCCATTAAAAACGGGTCGGACGCAATGTGCAGGTAGGCCGCCCCGGTAAGGGCGGGCAGGGTTTTATGGGCGGAATCGCAGCACAGGTCCGCCCCCAAATCCATAGGATGCTGGGACGCAGGCAAAAATTTCAGGTAAGCCCCATGGGCGTTATCCACCAGCAGCAGCGCGCCATGGGCATGGCACACCCGAGCCAGAGCGGCCACATCGGCGCGGTTGCCCAGATAATCCGGGCTGGTCAGGTAAACCGCCGTGGGCCTCTCCCGCTCCAGCGCCGCCTCCCATTCCTCCGGGGAAGCCAGGCAGGTCAGCAGGCTGGCGTTTTTGGGGTACAGCCAGCTTACCTGCACATCCAGCAAGGCGGCCGTGTTGATAAACACCTTGTGGGCGTTGCGGCCCGCCAGAATGCGGCAGGCGCGTCCGTGTCCCTGTGCGTGCAGCTTCGCCAGATAGATCATGGCCCGTATGCACAGCGAGGACCCCTCGGTGGAATACACTGTACGGCCCGCGCCAAACAGACGGGCGGCGTTTTGCTCGCTTTGACGAATGACGCCTTCGGCGTGGTACAGCACATCCGCGCCGTCAATTTCCGTTATATCCCACTTTTCCACACCCAGCGGGCCCCGGCCCTTATGGCCCGGCATATGCAGCCGCAGGCTGTGCCGCCGCTGGTAAGCGGTTACAAAATCGCGAAGGGGGGTATTCATTCCCCGTCCTCGTTTTTGGAGGCTTCCAGCCAGATGGCGCACTCCATGCGTTTGCGGAACAATTCGCACCCCGGCTCATACACGCCCCGCACGCTGCCGGTGGCATGGTAGGCGTTGGCGGCGCAGCCGCCGGAGCAGTACAGCTTGGCCCAGCAATCGGCGCATTCCGGGCGGGCGTACACATTGCAGGAGGCAAACTCGTCCTGATTTCCCGGGGCGGTTACGCCGTCCCACACGTTGCCCAGCCTGAATTTTTCCTCGCCCACAAACTGGTGGCAGGGGTACAAATCGCCCCAGGGGGTAACGGCCATATATTCCGTGCCGGACCCGCAGCCGGAAATTCGCTTATAAATACAGGGTCCACCCGCCAGATCAATCATGTAATGATAGAAGGTAAAGGGCCTGCCCTCGTCCCGGCGCTGCTTCATCAGGCGGGCCAAATCCTCGTACTGCTTCATCACAACGGCCAGATCGTCCCGGGTCAGGGCGGACGGGTCGTCGGGCGCGCACACCACCGGCTCCATGCTCAGCTCAGTAAAGCCCAAATCCAGCATGGTTTGAATGTCCTTCAAAAAATCCGGGTTATAGTGGGTGAAGGTGCCCCGCATGTAGTAGTTCTTGCCGCCCCGGGCCTTTACCAGCCGCTGAAACTTGGGCACAATCTTTTCCCAGCTTCCGTTCCCGGCGTAATCCACCCGGAAACGGTCGTGCACTTCCTTGCGGCCGTCCAGGCTGAGCACCACGTTGCTCATTTCCCGGTTGGCAAAATCAATCACATCGTCGTCAATCAGCACGCCGTTGGTGGTCAGCGTAAAGCGGAAATTTTTGCCCCGCTGCTTTTCCACACTGCGGGCATAGGCCACCAGCTGTTTGACCACGTCAAAATTCATCAGCGGTTCGCCGCCGAAAAAGTCCACTTCCAGATTGCGGCGGCTGCCGGAATGATCCATCAAAAAGTCCAGCGCCTGCTTGCCCACCTCATAGCTCATCATCGCCCGTTCGCCATGGTACTTGCCCTGGCTGGCAAAGCAATAGGAGCAGTTTAAATTGCAGGTATGGGCCACATGCAGGCACAGCGCCTTCACCACGCCCAGGCTGCGCTGCTTCAGTTCGCCCGCCATGGGCTGAAAGGTATCCGGGGCGAACAGGCGGCCCTCTTCCTTCAGCTGGGCAATCTGGTCCAGGCATTCCTCCAGCTCGGGGCGGGTCACGTCGGGCCGGTTCCCATATTTGTCCAGCATCTGCCGGATGATTTCCTCCCGGGGGGTGCTTTCATACAGGGCGATTACGTCGTAGGCTACCTCGTCCACCACATGCACCGAGCCGGAATACACATCCAGCACAAGATTCATGCCGTCCATCTGATACTGGTGAATCATGAGAACCTTCCTTTCGTTTCTTAACAGGGGATACGCATTCAAAAATGCCGCCCATGGGGCGGCATTTTAGCAGGGGCAAGCGCTTACTTGCTTTCCTTCTTGGCGTTTTCGCAAGCCTGATTGGCGATGCCGCAGCTGGTCTTGCAGGCGGACTGGCAAGAGGTCTGGCACTCGCCGCAGCCGCCGTTCTTGGCGCTCTGGCACAGGTTACGGGTAACCAAAGTCTTAATATGCTTCATTTCCATAAGCCTCCAAACCCTAAAGGGTGATATCGTTAGGATTGTACCACATCTGCATGGCTCCGTCAAGCGACGCTATTCCCCAAAGCCGCCGTTTACTGTAGGACTACAATACATCTTGGACAATCGAAAAAAAGATATGAGAGATAGGGTCTCATGAGTTAAAGTTAAGTTGTCAGACCAACTTTACGGAAGGAGACCATATCCCTCATGAGCAAGAGTATAACACAAGAAATGGCGTATCGGCAATCGCTGATGAAGTATGCCGA
>CAKTUU010000008.1 GCA_934621505.1 uncultured Clostridia bacterium | reverse complement strand
CAACTTAACTTTAACTCATGAGACCCTTTCTCTCATATCTTTTTTTTCGATTGTCCAAGATGTATTGTAGTCCTACACGCAAAAACCGCCCATCCGCAAGGCAACGCTTGCAATTTCATATGCGTATCTGTATAATAGATACCTAGAATCTGGCATTCTTCCGCCGAAAAAGGAACGCAGAAAGGGAGGTGGAAGCATGAATAACGAACCCTACGTTATTGAGATGCTCCACATCACCAAGGAATTTCCCGGAATCAAGGCCAACGACGACATTACCCTGCAGCTGCGCAAGGGCGAAATTCACGCGCTGCTGGGCGAAAACGGCGCTGGCAAATCAACCCTGATGAGCGTGCTGTTTGGGCTGTACCAGCCGGAGGCAGGCGTCATCAAAAAGGATGGCAAAGAGGTTCAAATCAACGACCCCAACGACGCCACCGCCCTGCACATCGGTATGGTGCATCAGCATTTCAAACTGATCGATGTGTTTACCGTGCTGGATAATATTATCCTGGGCGCGGAGGACACCAAAATGGGCTTCCTGCAAAAAAAAGCCGCCCGGAAAAAGGTGCAGGAGCTTAGCGAACGCTATGGCCTGAAGGTGGATCTGGACGCGAAAATCGAGGATATCACCGTGGGCATGCAGCAGCGTGTGGAAATTCTGAAGATGCTGTACCGGGATAACGAGGTGCTGATCTTTGACGAACCCACCGCCGTTTTGACGCCTCAGGAAATTGAGGAGCTGATGGTGATCATGAAGGGCCTGACCCGGGAGGGCAAGAGCATCCTGTTCATCTCCCATAAGCTGAATGAGATTATGGAGGTATCCGACCGGGTAACGGTGCTGCGCAAGGGTCGTTATGTGGGCACCGTCAATACCGCCGACACCACCAAGGAAGAGCTTAGCCGCATGATGGTGGGCCGCCCGGTGCAGCTGGTGGTGGAAAAGGACGCCGCCCATCCCGCCGAGGATGTGCTGACGGTCCGGAACCTGTGCGTGCCCTCCAAGCTGTATAAGCGGGACGCGGTGCATAACGTGTCCTTCGATGTGCGCAAGGGGGAAATCGTCTGTATTGCCGGTATTGACGGCAACGGCCAGACCGATCTGGTGTATGCCCTGACCGGCCTGGAAAAGGCCAGCCACGGAACCATTACCCTGTGCGGCAAGGATATTACCCACGCCTCCATTCGGGAACGCAGCGTAACCGGTATGAGCCATATCCCGGAAGACCGGCATAAGCACGGCCTGATTCTGGATTATACCCTGGAGCAAAACCTGGTGCTGCAGCGGTTTGAGGAACCTCAGTTCCAAAATCACGGCTTTATCCGCTTTGACCAGGTACGCAAATACGCGGAGTACCTGATCGATAAATTCGACGTGCGCAGCGGCCAGGGCCCGGTGACCCGGGTGCGCAGCATGTCCGGCGGCAACCAGCAAAAGGCCATTGTGGCCCGGGAACTGGACCGCAACCTGCCTTTGGTGGTGGCTGTGCAGCCCACCCGCGGCCTGGATGTGGGCGCGATTGAATACATCCACAGCCAGCTGGTGGCCCAGCGGGACGAGGGCAAGGCCGTGCTGCTGGTCAGCCTGGAATTGGACGAGGTAATGAACCTGTCCGACCGTATTCTGGTGATGTATGAGGGCGAAATCGTCGGCGAGTTTGACCCCAAGCAGGTAACGGTAGAGGAACTGGGCCTGTATATGGCAGGCGCAAAGCGGCAGCATAAGGAGGCGAATCCGGCATGAAGGAATCCTTCTGGCATAAAGACGGCACACGGTCCGTACTGGCTTCCGTCCTGTCTATCCTGATTGGTCTGGTAGCGGGCAGCGTGCTGATTCTGGCGGTGGGCCTGGCCACCAAGTCCATGGGGCTGAAAAGCGCGTGGGAAGGCATCCGCATCGTTTTTGGCGGCGTGTTTACCACCGGCCGCGACGCCGCCGGTTCCCTGACCTTCGGGTTTAACCCGGCCAGCGTGGGCAATATGCTGTTCCGCGCTACGCCCCTGATTTTGACCGGCCTCAGCGTGGCCGTGGCCTTTAAAACCGGCCTGTTCAACATTGGCGCGCCCGGCCAGTATCTGGCGGGCACCACCGCTACGCTGTTTATCGCCCTGAGCGTTCCCTCCGGAGCGATTCCCACCTGGCTGGTATGGCTGCTGGCATTGCTTGGCGGCATGCTGGCGGGCGCTCTGTGGGGCGCCATCCCCGGCCTGCTGAAATCCCTGCTGAATATCAACGAGGTGCTGGCCTGCATCATGACCAACTGGATTGCCGCCAATGTGGTGACCTGGCTGTTTGATACAAGCAACCTGAAAAACATGGCGGAAAGCACCAAATCCGGCTACATTTATTCCACCACCTACGGCCTTACCTATGTGGACGGCGTGGCCACCTACGTCAAGGGCAAGGGCGCGGTCACCCCCAAAATGGGGCTGGACCGGCTGTTCCCCGGGTCCCAGGTAAACGGCGGCATCCTCATTGCCATCGTGCTGGCGGTTGTGGTGTATATCATGCTGACCCGCACCACCTTCGGCTACCAGCTGAAGGCCTGCGGCTCCAACCGTTACGCCGCCCGTTACGCGGGCATCAAGGATAAGCGGAATATCGTTCTGTCCATGGCCATTGCGGGCATGCTGGCCGGCGCGGCCGGTTCCCTGTATTACCTGAGCGGCAATACGGAGTTTTACTGGTCCACCTATCAGCAGCTGCCCTCGGCGGGCTTCAACGGCATTCCCGTGGCGCTGCTGGCGGCCAATAACCCCATTGGGGTCATCTTTACCGGCATTTTTATGTCCATGCTGGATATCTGCGGCCTGCAGCTGACCAACCTGACGGCCTATAACGAATACATCACCGATGTAATCATCGCCGTGATTGTGTACCTGAGCGCTTTCTCGCTGATGGTGAAAATGTTCATCAGCAACCTGCAAAAGAAGCGGGAGCCCAAAGCGCCTCAAACTGCCCCGGTTGGAAAGGAGGCGCAGCAGAAATGAGTTTTCTGATTCGTCAAACCCTGATTTTTGCCGTACCGCTGATGATTGTGGCCCTGGCGGGTATCTTTGCCGAGCGCAGCGGTATCATCAACCTGGCGCTGGAAGGTATTATGATCTTCGGCGCGTTTATCGGCGTGCTGTTTGTGCGCCTGGTGCAGCAGTGGGGCTGGTTTGACGCGGCCTTTAAGGCCAAGGACTGGATGGCCCTGCAAGGGTTTATGGCCCTGGCCATGCTGGTGGCCGCCGTGTTTGGAGCGCTGTTTTCCCTGCTTTTGGCCTTTGCCGCCATTAACCTGAAGGCGGACCAGACCATCGGCGGTACCGCCCTGAACCTGATGGCCCCCGCGCTGGTGCTGTTCTTCATCCGGCTGATCGCCCAGCAGAACACCCTGCAAATGGCCACCGGCGACAGCGCCGGCTGGTTCATGGTGAAAAAGAGCATGTTCGGTTATGGCCGCACGGATCCCATCGGCTTCTTTGCGGATACCTTCCTGAACAAGGTGTACTTTGCCACCTATCTATGCATCATCATTTACATCGTGCTGGCGGTCATCCTGTACAAAACCCGCTTTGGCCTGCGGCTGCGCTCCTGCGGTGAAAACCCGCAGGCTTCGGACAGCCTGGGCATCAATGTGGTGCGTATGCGCTACGCGGGCGTTACCATCTCCGGCGCGCTGGCGGGCATGGGCGGCTTTGTGTACGCCCTGACCACCGCCAACTGCTCCTCCAACGGCGATGTGGCGGGCTTTGGCTTCCTGGCTCTGGCGGTTATGATCTTTGGTAACTGGAAGCCCCTGAACGTGGCCCTGGGCGCGCTGCTGTTCGGCCTGTTCAAGTGCGTTGCCGTCAGCTATTCCACCTTGGATGTTAACGGCGATGGAATCGCGCTGCTGGGCCAAATCGGCGTCAGCTCCCATTTCTACCGCCTGCTGCCCTACCTGATTACGCTGATTGTGCTGGCCTTTACGTCCAAGAGTTCCCGGGCTCCCAAGGCCGAGGGCATTCCCTACGACAAAGGCAGCCGGTAAAACGCCTGATCTGACGCTTCCACCCCAATCGATGACGGTTGGGGTGGTTTTGATTCACAGGAGGAAGAAGTATGGAACAAAATCCTTTGCAGGCGGTGCTTTCCGCCCGGGCGGAGCTGGAAACCCTGACCCCGCTGAAAACCAACTGCGGCCGGGTTTGCGGCGGGGCGTGCTGCCAGGATGACGATACCGGCGAAAACGGCATGCTGCTGTTTCCCGGGGAGGAAGCGCTGTACAGTCAGCCCATGGAGGGCTTCGCCTTTCATCTGGTCAGGGACGACACGCTGTATCAGGGCGGGTGGAGGCTGGTGTGCCGCGGCCAGTGCCAACGGCAGCATCGGCCGCTGGCCTGCCGCCTGTTCCCGCTGCGGGTTCGCATGGAGGAAAACCGCGCCGTGGCGGAGCTGGACCCACGGGCCTGGGCGGTGTGCCCGCTGCTGGAGCAGGGTGGGCTCAGAGCCATGAGCCGGGACTTTATCGCGGCGGTGGAGCGGGCCGGAGCCATCCTGATGCAAAATGACCAGACCCGTCAGGCTTTGGAAAACGAGCAGCTTCTGCTGGATGAAATGAGGCGGCTGTGATGCATACGCTGGTTATAGGCGGAGGGGCGGCGGGAATGTTCGCCGCCATTGCCGCGGCGCGGCGGGGGGACCGGGTCGCCGTGGCGGAGCGGGGACGCAAACCGCTGAAAAAGCTTGGGGTTACCGGCAATGGACGGGGTAACCTGCTGAATGTGGGCCCGTTGGATTTTTATGGGGACGCGGATTTTGCCCGTCAGGTGCTGGAACAGATGCCCGCTCAGGAAATCCGGGCCCTGTGGGAGCGGCTGGGGGTACCGCTGGTTCCGGAAAACGAGGGCCGAATGTACCCCGCCTGCTTTCTGGCGGCGGCGGCGGTAGACGCGCTGCTGCTGGAGGCGACCCGGCAGGGCGTTGAAATACACACCGCCGTACAGGTGAACCGGCTGACCCAAAGCGGCGGGCGTTTTCAGGCGGAGGGCACGCATACGCTGTATCAGCCGGACACTTTGCGCAAAAGCGGCAAGGCCAAGCCCGGCGCGGCTCTGGCGCAGGAAGCCTGGAAAATGACCTGCGACCGGGTGATTGTGGCGGCTGGCGGCGCGGCGTCGCCCATGCACGGCACGGACGGCAGCGCCTATGGGCTGCTGACCGGCTTTGGGCACCGGCTGGAAACGCCCCGTCCGGCCCTGTGCGCCCTGGTGACGGAAACCGGCCCCCTGCAAGGGCTGGAGGGCCAGCGGGCCCGGGCGGAGCTTTGCCTGACGGCTGGCGGACAAAGCTGGCAAAGCCGGGGCGAGGTTTTGTTCGCGGCGGATGGCGTCAGCGGGATTGCGGCCATGCAGCTGGGACGTTTTGCCGTGGAAGGCGCAAACCTGTCCATCAACCTGTCGCCGGGGGTGACGGGGGAGCGAATGGACGCGCCCAAAGCTATGGAATGGCTGAAACGCCGCTGCCTGACCCGGCCGGGCTTAACAGCCGGGGAGCTGCTGACCGGCGCGGCGGCCCCCGGGCTGGCGGGAGCGCTGCTGAAGCGCTGCGGTATGAACCCGGCGGACGCTGCCGGGCGGCTGGAAGAACTGGCGCGGGCGATTTGCGATTTTCGCCTGAAGGTGCGGGGCTGCCGGGGCTTTGAGGCGGCTCAGGTGACGGCCGGCGGCGCGCTGACCGGCGATTTTGACCCGCTGACCCTGGAAAGCCGTCTGTGCCCGGGCTTATACGCCGCCGGTGAAATCCTGAATGTGGACGGGGGCTGCGGCGGGTTCAACCTGATGTTTGCCGCCGCCAGCGGCTGGCTTGCGGGAAAAGGATAAAAAACCGTGAAAAGCGAAACATTTTAACGGCGTATTTCTAAAAAATTCATTTTACGGTTGGGATGCATCCTTGCATAATGGGCGGAACCATGGTATACTTGTCATGTAGTCCGAAAAGGACAAACGAAACACAATTCAAGGAGGAAATCCGGAATGAAGAAAATCCTTGCGATGCTTCTGGCCCTGTCCCTGCTTGTGTTCACCTTCGGCGCTGTGGCCGAATCCGTGAATCCTGACGACATCGAAGACAACATGACTTCCGAAAACGGCAAGTATGATATCGCCTTCGTAACCGACGTCGGTCAGCTGAAGGATAAGAGCTTCAACCAGGGCACCTGGAACGGCGTAAAGGCTTACGCCGTGGCTCACAACCTGTCCTACAAGTACTATCAGCCCGCCAACGGCGACCAGGCCACCGATGACGACCGCTACGACGCCATGAAGGCTGCCGTAGAGGGCGGCGCGCAGATCGTGGTTTGCGCCGGCTTCATGCAGGGCACCGCTCTGGAAAAGGCCGCCAGCGAGTTCACCGACACCAAATTCGTGTTCATCGACGGTTGGCCTCTGGGTCTGGACAACGTGGCTCCCATCGCTTTCTGCGAAGAGCAGAGCGGTTATCTGGCCGGTTACGCGGTCGTGAAGGAAGGCTTCACCAAGCTGGGCTTCCTGGGCGGCGGCGGCGGCACCAACCAGGCCTGCTGCCGTTACGGCTACGGCTTTGCTCAGGGCGCCAACGCGGCTGCCAAGGAACTGGGCGTTACCGTTGACCTGAAGTACAGCTGGCAGTACGGCGCTTCCTTCTCCGCTTCTCCCGAGCTGCAGACTCTGGCCGCTGGCTGGTACGAGTCCGGCACCGAGATCATCTTCGCCTGCGGCGGCAGCATGTTTGCTTCCATCGTGGCCGCGGCTTCCGCCAACGACGCCTTTGTTGTGGGCGTTGACGTGGACCAGAGCTTCGAGTCCGACACCGTTGTGACCTCCGCTCTGAAGGGCCTGGTGTCCGCTACCGAGTGGGCCATCGCCAAGTACTTTGACGGTCAGTGGGCCGATATCGGCAATGTTGCTACCAGCCTGGGCGCTCAGGACGACTCCGTTGGCCTGCCCACCGAAACTTGGAGCTTCGAGAACTACACCGTGGAAGAGTATGAAGCTCAGCTGGCCGCCATCAAGGATGGCACCATCACCATCGACAACTCCGTGATGGAGAACGGTGCTGTGAAGGATGCCGGTCTGGAGAACCTGAACATCGACTACGTCGAGTAATCTCCGATCATCCATCGCACCCCGCGCTGTATGGCGCGGGGTGCTTTTTTGCTGCCCAATATAAACAATGGCCCCAGACAAAAACGCCCGGGCTGGCTTTGGAGTCAACCGGGATGACCTGCGGCCAGCAAAAAGCGTAAGGGAAGGACTGTCGCGCAAGTCAACCGAAATCGATGTACATACCGCCGGTTGCGGAATAAGAATCCGGCCCTCCGATCCAGACTGAACCCTTTTCGGAAAATAGTCAGAGGGGCCATAGCCCCTCTGACAAAATCCTATCGACCGGCTGGCGTGCGGCCGACAAAAAGAACCGATTCATTTGCTGTGCCACCCGGTCGTGCGGGAAGCTTTCGTTAGAAAAGAACGTCATCAGGCTACAATCACCGTGCGTTTATAGCTGGCGGCAAAGAAAATGATTTCCGCAATGGCGGTCAGCACCCAGGAGAAGATGTACAGCAGGTACAGCGACGGAATGGTGTGGAAGTAAGCAAACACCGTATACACCCATACCACCCGGAATACGCAGGAACCCAGAATCACAATCACCGTGGGGCCAAAGCTCTTGCCAAGGCCGCGGGAGGCGGCGATGGTGCAGTCCATAAAAGCGCTGAACGCATAGGAATACCCCATAATGCGAATGCGCTGCATACCCGCGTCCGACACGGCGGGATCCGCGGTAAACAGGCTTAAAAACTGGTTGCCAAAGGTGACCAGCAGCAGACCCAGAACAGCGCCCGCGGCAAAGGAATAGGCCACGCTGATCAGGTAGCTTTTCAGCACACGGTCGCGCTTGCCGGCGCCCAGGTTTTGTCCCATAAAGGTGGAACAGCCGGTGTAGAAAGCGGCCATCACGTTATAAATCAGCGAATCCGCGTTTGCGGCGGCGGCGTTGCCCGCAACCATCAGGGAATCAAAAGAATTTACGCCCGCCTGAATAAACAGGTTGGCCACCGCGAAGATGGCGTTTTGCACGCCCGCTGGCAGGCCCAGACCCACCAGCGCCTTCGCCCGTCCCGGGTAAAAACGGATCTGTCGGGGATGCAGGGCGCAGCTGTCCTTTTGGCGCAGCATGTGAATCAGGACCAGCAAGGCCGACAGGTACTGGCTGATGATGCTGGCCAGCGCCACGCCGTCTCCCGCCATGCCGCACACAATGACGAAAAACAGATTCAGCGCCACATTCAAAACGCCCGCGATGGTCAGGTACAGCAGGGGACGCCTGGTGTCGCCGTTGGCGCTGAGCACCGCGTTGCCAAAGTTGAAAATGCCCAGCGCGGGCATACCCAGAGCGTAGATGCGAAAATACTGCACCGCCCCCGCCAGCAAATCCGGCTTGGTGTTCAGCAATTCCAGCATGCCGGGGGCCAGTGCCAGACACAGCCCGCAAATGATCAGACCGGTAAGCAGGCATACCAGCAGCGCCGTATGCACGGACTCCCGGACGGCCCGCTGATCCCGCGCCCCCAGATGGCGGGCCACAATCACATTAACGCCGCTGCCCATGCCGATTAAAAAACCGGTAAACAGCGTCACCAGCGTGGTGGTGGAACCCACGGACCCCAGCGCCGACGCGCTGGCGAACCGCCCCACCACAGCCACATCCGCCATGTTAAACAATACCTGCAAAATTTGGGACAGCATCAGGGGAATGCTGAACAATAGAATTTTTCTCCAAAGAGAACCTTCGGTCATGCTTTGTCCGCTCACCGGCGAGCGGCTTGCTTCCTCCGACATGGTTTGCCCTCCTTGCTGCATGGAAAATGGGACAGGACGGCAATCATTATAGGCCCGCGTTTTCATTCCGTCAATCGATTTTTTTGGGGACGCTTCGCCCTGTTTTGACATAGGATGATGTGCGCGGATTTTTTTCTGCCGCGCCGCTCAGCTTGTGAATGTAAGGGAGGAAAAACCATATGGCTACCTTTACCAACCAGGCCACCCTCACCTATAACGGACGCCAAACCACGTCAAATATTACCGTGGGAGAGCTGCTGGATGTGCTTACCGCCACCAAAACGGCAATCGACGCCAACTATGGCGCGGACAGCGTAATCACCTATGTGGTGACGCTGGTCAACAGCGGCTCGACCGCTCTGACCGGCCTGACGGTCAGCGATAATCTGGGCGGCTACGCCCTGGGGCAGACCACTGTTTATCCCCTGACCTATGTGGCGGATTCCATGCGCTACTACCAGAACGGCGCTTTGCAGGCCGCCCCCACCATTGTGGCCGGACCGCCCATGAGTGTAAGCGGGCTGACGGTCCCGGCAGGCGGCAACGCCACGCTGGTATATGATGCCCGGGTGAACGAATACGCCCCCATGAACACCCTGGGCTCCATTCAAAACACGGTTACCGTCACAGGCGCTGGCATTGCCAACCCCGCCACAGCACAGGAAACGGTGGCTGCCGCCCTGACCCCGGATCTGCGTATCAGCAAGGGCATGTGCCCCACCACGGTAACGGAGAATGGGCAGATCACCTATACGTTTATGATTCAAAACCTGGGCAATACCGCCGCCACCGAGGGCGTGGTGCTGTCCGACACCTTTAACCCGGCGCTGAACAACCTGACGGCTACCCTGAACGGCACGGCCCTGACCGCCGGCACGAATTACACCTATGACGCGGCTACCGGCCAGTTTACCACCACCGCCGGGGTGATTACCGTGCCTGCCGCCACCTATACCCAGGATGCCGCTACCGGTGTGTGGACGACAACCCCCGGCATGAGTACCCTGGTGGTTACCGGCACCCTGTAAGCGCTGGCGTAAAAGCCAGGGGCCGGCGGATGCTTCCGCCGGCCCGCAGGGTGTTGAAAAGGTGGAGGTGCAGGAGGTAGTACCTCCTGCCGGGGTTTTAGGGGCGGAGCCCCTAAGCCTTGCAGCGTAACGCATTTCCCGCAAACCGGCGTAGTCGTGTTCGTAGACGAACGCTGTCATACTAGGGGTTTTTCAGCAGCCTAGGACCGGCGGATGCTTCCGCCGGCCCGTTTTTTATGTGATTCAGAAGTCTTTTTCCAATACCAGTAGCGCTCCCAGCGCAAAAACCGTCATGATGTCACGGCTGTACACCACCGTGCCCAGAGAAGCCACCACGGCAAAGGCCAGAATCATCATCCACAGCTGGGCCCGGTCCGGGCTGGCTTTCAGTCCCCGCAGGCTTCCTCGGCCCATCAGGTAAACCATGCCGCCCGCCAGCGCCGTGCCAATCAGCCCCAGACCGCTGAGCAGGTCCAGCACATCGCTGTGCTGGCTCAGCAGCGCCGGTCCGCCCAGCAGCCGCCCAACCAACGGCGACTGCCGGAAGCCCTCCAGCGCGGTCAGATAATAGCCCAGCCGGGAATCGGCCGCCGTAGTCCCGCCCTGCAGGGCGGTCAGCAGCTGCTCCAGGCTGTAGGCAAAGTGGGTAAGTCCAAACCGGCTGCACAGGCTGACAGCCAAACCGATAAGGGGACGGTGAAAAAGCAGTACCAGCGCCAGCGGGATCAGGCCGATGAGCAAAGACGGACCCGTGCTCAGTTTGCCGCGGCTGATCAGCCGGGCCAGGGCGGCCAGCGCCTCTACCGCCAGAATAACGGCCGCGTAGATCATGGCGTAGGTGTACTGGGACAAAACCACCATCACGGCCTGGGCGCACAGCAAAGCGGTGTAGCAGCCGCGGCTCCAGCCCCGGCTGCGCTGAATGGCCAGACAGGTCAGCGGCAGCATCACCACGGTGGCATAGATGAAATCATAACCGCCAATGTTGCGCAGCATCAATTCCTTCAAATAGGCTTCCGTGCCCTCTCCCGCAAAGCCCAGAGAGCGGGAGTAGGCGTACACCCGGCCGCCGCGGGTCATGCCCTCAATCAGCCAGCCGATGGTGGTCAGGGTGGTCAGGGTAACGGCTCCCAGCAGCGTCCATCGCAGCCAGCGCCAGGCGCGCCGGTCGCCCTGATCCCGCGCATGGCCGGCAAAGACCAGCGGAAACCAGAACATGGCCTGCTGCACGTAATACCCTAAGAAGTGATCATTGCCCCGGTTTAGATACCGGCGAAGGATCAGCGGCATCAGGGCGGCGCACAGGACGCGGGGCGCAAGGCGTTTCCAGTTGACGCTGGGTACATCCAGCAGTACGCCCAGGCCAAACAGCGCCACGCAAAAAACGCCGGCGGCCGCCCGGCCGGTGGTTTGCACGGCGGGAACCAGCAGCCACAGGACATACAGCAGGATAGAGGCGTTTTGCAGGCGCACACTCCAGGTTTTTCGCATCATAGGGTTCAGCCCTTTCTTTCGTGGGTCCCGCGGCGGGGCAGCCCCATCAGCTGGGAGCCGCAGCCAATCCCCAGAGCGATCATCAGAATGGACGCCATGGTGGAGGCGGCAATGGCCAGCCCAGCGCCTGTCTGGCCCTGGGCGACAACGCTCATGGCCCGGTACAGGCCCAGACCGGGTACCAGGGGCAAAATGGCGATGGTAATAAAAAGGGTGGCGATCATTTTCAGCCGCCGGGCCGCCAGCTGGCCCCCCAGGGCGGCCGCCAGCGCGCCTAAAAACATGGCTACCGCGTTGGACGACCCGGTTTGCAGCGCTACCCAGTAAACGCTGTAGCCAACGCCTCCCAGCAGGCCGCCCCAGAAGATGGCTTTTTTAGGCGCGTACAGAAACGCGCCAAAGCCCATACCCGCCAGGCTGCTGGTAAGAAAAGCAATCAACAGCTGCAAGCCAAAGGACATGGAGGTTCCGTCTGGCAGGGGACGCACCGGCAGGTTCAGGTAGCCGAATACATGGGTGCCGATCAGCGTGCCGCCCGCTACCAAAGCGGCCACCATGATCGCCCGGGCCGCGTGGGTCACGCCGGAAACCATGTCACCCCGCAAAATGTCCTGCACCGCGTTGGTCATGCTCAGACCGGGCACCAGGGGCATAATGGCGGCGGCAATCATAGCGTCCGGTGTTCCCAGACCCGTCAGCGCGTGAAAGGTAAGGGGAATCAGTGCACAAAATACGCTGCCCAGCAGCGAACCGCTGATGCCCGCCCCCTTCCACACCCAGGGGACCAGCTGGGTAATGGCCGCGCACACCCCGCTGATCAGCGCGTCCACCAGCCCGCCGCCAAACATGACGGCAAAGAACCCGGCGGTCAGACACGCGGCAAGCGGCTCATACCAGGGGGGAACGTTGATGCATAGGTTCTCCGCTTCTTCCAGGGCGGGCAGCAGGCTATCGGGGGCCAAATCGCCCCGGGCCAGCTGACGGCTGATCTGGTTCACCCGGTCCACCCGGCACAGGTGAATGCCCCGCAGGTGGATGCGGGTAACGGAGGTGCGCTGCTCATCCGTTTCATCCATATAGGAAACAAACAAGCCGCTGGGTACGGCAAATACGCTGACCTCCCGCAGCCCCAGCGCTTCGGCCATGCGCGTGACCGTATCCTCGGCCCGGTAGGTTTCGCCGCCGTTTTCCAGAATAATACGCCCTGCCAGACACAGGACGCGCATGCGCCGTGCGGACGCCATAACTATTTCCTCCGTTAGTCGATATCCTCGCCCCGGTCCAGACGGTCTATCAGATCCACCCGGCGGGCGTGGCGGCCGCCTTCAAAATCGGTGGTCAGCCAGGTGCGCACAATGTCCTTGGCCAGTTCGCTGCCAACCACCCGGGACCCCAGCGCCAGAATGTTGGCGTTGTTGTGCTGGCGGCTCATGCGGGCGGAATAGGTGTCGGAGCAGACCACGCAGCGGGTGCCCTTGATTTTGCTGGCGGCCATGCTGATGCCCACGCCCGTTCCGCACAGGATAACAGCCCGGTCGCATTCGCCGCTGGCTACGGCCTTTGCGGCCTTTGCGCCGTAAACGGGGTAATCCACACTTTCGTGGGAATAGGTGCCCAAATCCTTGTAGCTAAGGCCCAGTTCGTCCAGCACTTCAATGACGGCGGGCTTCAAATCAATACCGGCATGGTCACAGGCAATGGCAATCATGAGAAAATCCTCCTTTATGCAATGGGGAAAGTGAGTTAGATCAGATCAATGGTTTCCAGGTCGTCGGGCACATGCAGGTCGCCGTGGTAGAACGCCGCGCCCTCCTGGGTATAGCGCTGCTTGCGGGTTTCAATGGGGGTGGTGTCCTCGGTGTGCCATACCACCAGATGGGGCACATGCAGGCTTTCGGCCAGCTGGCAGGCCTCCTTGACGGTGGAATGGTGCTTTTCATAAGGCTTGAAGCGTTCCCGGTCGCCGTACAGGCAGAAGGCCTCGCACAGCACCCAGTCCGCCCCCTGCACATACCGCTGGCAGCCGGGGTTATAGGGCTCGTCCCCCAGACAGCACAGCTTGCGGCCGCCTTCCAGCTGGGCGCAGAAGCCAAACTGCTTCATCTTGGTGGACAGAATATCAAAGAAGGTGATGGACCGTCCCGCCAGCACGGCCTGCATGCCGTTGGCAACGTCATGGAACAGAATGTCCTGATCCAGGTGCTGATGCATCTTCTTTTGCAGCATCAGGCGGCACATGGCCTTCAGCCCCTCGCCCACATCATGGTCGCAGTAAATATCCAGCGTGCCCTGATAGGTGCCGTTGTTCATGCGGGTGGAAATCATGCGGATGGCCCATACCACGCCCATCAGGTGGTCGGTGTGGGCATGGGTGATGATGAGATGATGAATCTGCTCCCAGGCAATCCCGATTTTTTGCAGCTGGCGCATAATGCCGTTGCCGCCGCCCGCGTCGCACAGAATCAGCCCGCCCGGGCCTTTCAGAATAAAACAGGTATTATAGCAATGGGTCGCGTTCGCGTTGCCGGTTCCCAGCGCAATCAGCTTGTCCATTCAAAATCCTTCCTTTCTAAACATGGCGGCTTTTATTATACCCCAGACGCATCCGGCAGACAAGGCGCATTCTTTCCGCGGGCCGTCAAAATCAGCAGGGGATAGAGAATGAGCAAATAGCGGGTCTGGGTTTCCAGCAGGGTATAGGCCGCCAGATACCCCAGCAGACATAGGAAAACCAGCCAATGGGCAAAACCAAACCGTTTGCGTCTGCAAACCATGCGGACGCATTGCCCAAGGGCTTTCAGGGTAACGGGCAGCAGGCTCAGATAGATAAGCCCGACCAGCCATCCAAAGCGGGCTGACAGCAGCGGCATTCCCTCCGGCACCAGAAAGGGATTGTAATAGTCAAACAGGTTTAAAAACAGCTTGCCGAACCACAGAGGCAGCAGGCTGGGCAGATTCATCCGCCGGATCAGCGCCTGCCAAAGGGCGGGGCTGCCGTACAGGGCCGCGTCCTCCGGGTTCCAGCGGCCCAGGGTTTTCGCATTGCTGCCTACCAGCAGCTTATAGTCCAGACTGCCGCTTAAAATGGACCGGCTGACAATGCCCGCGTTCAGCAGCAGCCGGTCAACGCCCGCCAGCACACCGGCGTAGACGGCAGCGCAGCAGAGCAGGCGCAGCAGCGCCCCCGGCGCTTTCCGGCGGTGAAGCAGGGAACGGGCGATCAGGCACAGGCTGTAGGCAATCAGCGCCACCACAGCCTCCGGCCGCAGCAGCTGGGAAACAGCCAGACAGGCGCCCGCCGCCCCGGCCCATATGGGCCTGTCCTCCAGCATCAGCACCAGCGCCAGCCACAAAAACAGCAGGGCGGGAAACTGGTTGGTAAGCACGCTGGAAAACAACACGCTGGAGGGCAGCACCGCCCATAGAAGTCCCGCCAGAAAGCCACGCTTATGCAGCTTATCTCCCGCCAGCCACAGCAGCAGGCACACGCCGCTTTGGGACAGCGCTCCCATCAGCTGCACGCCAAAGGGGCTGCCCTGGAACCAGCGCAGAAGCAGCCCCTCGTACAGCACAAAGGGCATCAGCGACGGCCATTCCTGCTCCAGATAGGGTCCGGGGTGAACGCCGCCCCACTGGCTGACGGGTACTTGGGCAAACAGCCGGGCGCAGTCCTGATACAATAAAAAGTCGCTTCGAGGCTCGATGGGCCAAAGCCGCAGCGCTATCAGCCGCAGCCAAAGCGCCAGGGCAAACAGCCACAGCATCCACCAGCGGCTGACCTGCTTTGGAAGCCGCCGCGGCAGCCAGAACAACGCAAGAACGCAAAGAACGGTTTCCAACACCAGCATGGCGGTCCTCCTTATCAAGTCAAAAAACAGACTTATCATACCATAACCCGAAGCGCCTGTCCATTTGACTTTCGCGGACAAAGAGGATATGATAGAAATCAAGGTTATTCCTTCCATATTTATGCACAAGGAGGACTCCTGAACGATGAAGATTGCCGTGGCCGGCGTGGGCTATGTGGGCCTGTCGCTGGCGGTGCTTTTATCCCAGCACCACGACGTGACCGCCGTGGATGTGATCGCCGAAAAGGTGGATATGCTGAACCGCCGCGTATCTCCCATTCAGGACCGGGAGATTGAGCAGTATCTAAAGGAAAAGCCCCTGCGCCTGACCGCTACCCTGGACGGGGAGGCGGCTTACCGGCAGGCGGAATATGTTATCATTGCCACCCCCACCAATTATGACCCCCAGAAGAATTACTTTGACACCTCGTCGGTAGAGCAGGTGATCGATACCGTTCTGCGGGTGCATCCGGAAGCGGTGATGGTGATAAAATCCACCATTCCCGTGGGCTTTACGGCCCGTATGCAGGAAAAGCACCCCCAGGCCCGTCTGCTGTTCAGCCCGGAGTTTCTGCGGGAGGGGCATGCCTTGCAGGACAACCTGTTCCCCAGCCGCATCATTGTGGGCTATGGGGACGCGTCCATGGAGCAGGCGGCCCACACCTTTGCCGGTTTGCTGACGGAGGGCGCGCAGGCGCGGGACATTGCCGTTTTGTTTATGCGCCCCACCGAGGCGGAGGCGGTCAAGCTGTTTGCCAACACCTACCTGGCCCTGCGGGTCAGCTTCTTTAATGAACTGGACACCTATGCCGAGGTGCGCGGCCTGGACACCCGGCAGATTATTGACGGCGTGTGTCTGGACCCCCGCATTGGCAGCCACTACAACAACCCGTCCTTTGGCTACGGCGGCTACTGCCTGCCCAAGGATACGAAGCAGCTGCTGGCCAATTATGACAAGGTGCCCAACAACATCATCGCCGCCATTGTGGATTCCAACCGGACCCGCAAGGACTTTATTGCCGAGCGGGTGCTGCAGCTGGCGGGCTTTCCCCAAAAGCCGGACCCGGTGGTGGGCGTGTACCGCCTGACCATGAAAAGCGGCAGCGACAACTTCCGCCAAAGCAGCATTCAGGGCGTGATGAAGCGCATCAAGGGCAAGGGCGTACGGGTGGTTGTGTACGAGCCCACCCTGCGGGAGGAAACCTTCTTTGGCAGCCGGGTCAGCCGGGATTTGGCCGCCTTTAAAAAGGAATGCGATGTGATTATCGCCAACCGGATGGACGGCGCGCTGGCGGACGTGCAGGACAAGGTGTATACCCGGGACTTGTACCGAAAGGATTGAGAGGCAGTGGGGCTGGCATGGCTGCTATCGATAACCGGCTACCTGTGGTTCTTTGCATCCCGTGGCAGACGGACATTCGCGCCGCTGGCCGCCATAAGCGTGCTGGGGCTGGGCGTGTTTGCTCTGTCCTTGTGCGGATGGCTGGCCTGGGGAGGGTATGCGCTTGCGGGCGTTGGCCTTGCGCTGCTGATTTGGATGCTGCGTTGCCGGGACCAGGCGCTGCTGCACTGGGATATGGCGCTGTTTGCCCTGCTGTGTCTGGCGCTGTTTCTTCGCTATCGCAATGGGCTGCTGGTGGCCTATGACGACTTTTCCCATTGGGGCATGATTGTCCGGCGTATGCTGATAACCAATGCCCTGCCTGCCAGCGGGGATTCGTTGATTCAGTTTCAAAGCTACCCGCCGGGCGCGGCCTGCTGGCTGTGGTACGCCTGCCGCTTTCTGGGCGGCGGGGATGGAATGATGCTGACGGCTCAGGCCTGGCTGGTACTGGCGGCATTGTGGCCGCTTACAGAAAATGGAACCGGGGGGGGGTACCCTGCTAAATGGGTTGGTATCGGTACGGTGCTGCTGGCGGGGTTGTCCCTATACCAGGGCACGGCCTCGCTGATGGTGGATAACCTGCTGGCGGCGCTGGCGATAGGGGCTCTTGCGACGGCGCTGTCTGACGGAAAGGGAAAAGAAACCTGCCTTTCCGCCGCGCTGGCAATGCTGTGCATGGTCAAGGACAGCGGCATGTTTTTTGCCGCCGTTGTTTTTGCGGCCCTGCTGCTGAAAAAGACGTTTCAGGCGCAGAAAAGGCTTTCGTGCCTTGGAGCGCTGGTTCCGGTGGCATTGTGCAGGGCCGCGTGGTATGTTCATATCAAGACGGCTTTTCCTGCGGCGGATATATCCCGCCACGCATTTACCCTGACCAATATGAAACTGGCCGGGGCGGATAAATCCTACGCGGATATGTTGACCATCGCCAAAGAACTGCTGAAGCGCGCCGCGACGCTGAATAACCAAGCGCTGCAAATTTTGCTGCTGGTTGCGATTACCTATGGGACGCTGCGGCTTCTGGGGCTGACAGCGCGGCGTGACGGCTGGGTTCCGCTTCTGGGACTGGCGGTTTACGCAGCCTGGCTGGCGAGTCTTTGGGGTATGTATGTGTTTTCCATGCCGGTAGGCGGCGCGCTGAATTTGGACGCTTATGAGCGCTACAACAGCACCTGCGCGCTGTTTCTGTATGGAGCGTGGGCCGTGTGGCTGCTGCGGCGTCTGCGGCAAGGCGGCCGCCTGCAAAGCGTGACGGCGCTGCTGCTGGTCCTGCCCATGATGTGGGGCGGCTGGCGCGCGGGAATCCCCCGACTGTTCCGGGAAACGTATCAGGTGCCCATGCGCGTGCAAATGCAGGCCCTGGCGGAGCAAAGACCGGTGAGGGATGGGGAACAGGCGGCTTTGCTGCTGCCGGAGGGCGTAAGCCCGGCGTTTGCCGCCTATATGGCACGGTATGTGTTTCAAACGGCGCAAATGAGCGTATACATCGGCGGGCCGGTAGATGATGGGACGGATGTGGTGTATCTGCTGCCGGGCGCCGACCGAACCGGGCTGCCGGATCATGCGCAGGTGGTGGAGGAACGGTAACGCACTGTTTGGTGAGTTTTTTGACAACCTGGTGCCGAAGCGGATGCTTCGGCTTTTTTGACGAAAAATCGCAAAAAAGACAAGCCAAACGGCCGGGCGCGTGGTATGATAGCCCGTGTGAAATGGAATTGGGAAGGATGATGCTGGAATGAAAAAGCGTACCGCGACGCTGCTTTTGCTGATTACGGCCATGGTGTGGGGCATGGGTTTTGTGGCCCAGAACGTGGCCGCCGACGCGCTGGGGCCGTTTTCGTTTAACGGGACCCGCATGCTGCTGGCCGCCGTGGCGCTGCTGCCGGTGGTGGCTGTGATGGACCGCCGGGCTGTGAAAAACGGCACGGCGGATGCTGCCGGTACAGGTTCCGGCGTGCCGTTTCGGCAAATGACGGCGTACCAGCGTAAACGCTTGCTTCTGGGCGGCGCTGCCTGCGGCCTGACGCTTACCATGGGCAGCGTGCTTCAGCAGACAGGCATTACCATGGGAACGGCCGCGGGCAAGGCGGGCTTTATTACCGCACTGTATATTGTACTGGTGCCCGTGGCGGGCCTTCTGTTTGGCAAACGGCCGGGCAGGGCGGTATGGCTGGCGGTGGCGCTGTGCGTGGCGGGGCTGTACCTGCTGTGTATACAGGGCAGCCTGACCCTTGATCCCGGCGACGGCATGCTGATGCTCAGCGCTCTGGCCTTTATGGCCCATATTTTGGTGGTGGATCACTTTTCCACCCAGTCGGACTGCGTAAAAATGAGCTGCCTGCAATTTTTCACCGGCGCGCTGCTTTGCCTGCTGTGCTCCGCCATTTGGGAAAAGCCCTCCTGGCAGGCCATTCAGGCTGCGTGGATGCCCGTTCTGTATGCGGGCGTGATGAGCTGCGCCGTGGGTTACACCCTGCAAATCATCGGCCAGCGGGACGCGGACCCAACGGTGGCCTCTTTGGTGATGTCGCTGGAAAGCGTGTTCGCCGTGCTGGCGGGCTGGGTCATTCTGGGGGATACCCTGTCCGGCCGGGAGCTTGCGGGCTGCGCGCTGATGATGGCGGGCATTGTCATTGCCCAGCTGCCGCAGGCTGGTCCTGCAAAATAAGGCGCTGGGCCTGCTCCAGGGTTTGCACGGCATAGGTGGCCCCCTGGGTATCGTCCGGGGCGGCGGTCAGCAGAATGCTGTCGATGCCAGCGCTGCGGGCTGCCTGAATATCGGCGCTGACGCTGTCGCCCAGCAGGACGGCCTGCTGGGGCTGTACGCCCGCCAGCTGTAAGGCCTGCCACAGCATGCGGGGGTCCGGCTTGGCAAAGCCCACTTCCTCACTGATGAGGATTTGGGTAAAATAGGGCCGCAATTCGCTGCTGTCAAAGCGGCTGTGCTGCACCCGGGCAATGCCGTTGGTCACCAGATAAATGGGCATGGCGGCGCTGACCTGACGGCAAAACGCCGGCGCTCCCGGCATAAGAAAGCGCTGCTCCATCAGGAGGCGCTCATAGAAAACGCTCATGGCCGCAGCGTCTGCCGTCGAATCAATCTCCTGCAAAAACGTTTCAAACCGTTCCACGGTTAACCGGTCCTGGGTGGTTTCACCCGCCTCCAGCCGCTTCCACTGCCGCAGGTTATGCCGGGCGTAGAGGCGGCTGTTTTCGTCCGTATCCGGTATGCCAAAGGACTGAAAGGTCTGGCGGATGGCCTGCCTTTCGCCCCGGTCAAAGTCAAACAGGGTATTGTCCGCGTCGGATAAAAGCACCCGGTATTTCATTTGCGTTCCTCCCCAAAGCCCCGGCGGCGCAGCGCCTGAGGCGACGCCAGCGAATAGCCGAAAAAGCCCAGCGCCTCTCCGGTGGCATGGTACTTGCCGTGAATGTAGCTGACCAGCTCCATGGCGTCCTCGTCAATGGAACCGTCCGGGCGGAAGTAACGGTCCTGCACGCTTACCTGTACCACCCGGGCCAGGAAAAGGTCGTGGCTGCCCAGTTCCGTAACGGAATGCAGCTTGCAGCTTAAAAACGCGGGGGCCTGGGCCACGGCGGGGGCGGCGGTCAGACCGGGCGCAGCCATGGGGATCAGGTTCATGGCGGCGAATTTATCCACGTCCCGTCCGCCCTTCACCCCGCAGAAATCCATGGCCTTACACAGGGAACGGCCCACCAGGTTCAGGGTAAATTCGCCGGTTTCCTGAATGATATCATGGCTGTAGCGCTCCTTGCGGATGCTGACGGACACCATGGGCGGCTTGGAGCAGACCACGCCTGTCCAGGCCACGGTAATCAGGTTGGGGGCAATGCCCTTGTCCGGATTGGCGCATCCCAGCATAACCGCCGGGATGGGGCACAAATAGGTGGTGGGCCCAATTTGACGAAAGGTATTTTCTTCCATGAACGGTTCCCCCTCTTGCCAACGTGATTTCCACAGTGTACAATGAATGGCGAAATGTGTCAAACCGGCAAAGGAGGACTTGCCATGGCGCGCTATCAGTACAAATACCGCAGGCCGCAGCGGCGGCATTTCCAGCTGCGCTGGCTGATGTGGATGCTGCTGGCGCTGGCGCTGATTGCCTACCCCTTTGCGGAGCCCCGCATGCTGACGGTGGAGGAGCATACCCTGTACGTCAGCGGGCTGCCTGCCAACCTGCGCAATTTAAAAATTGTTTTTGCCAGCGATATTCATCAGGGGCCGTTTTTCAGCCAGAGCCGGGTCAACGAACTGGTAAATACCATCAATAACCTTAGCCCGGATTTGATTATCCTTGGGGGCGATTACGCCCAGGACAGTGACGGCGCCATTGAATTTTTCCGCAACGCGCCCCGCTTTCATGCCCGGCTTGGCGTGTTTGGGGTGTTGGGCGACTGCGACCGTACCGAGCCGGAAAGCAACCTGAACCTGCTGTCCGCCGCCATGAAGGAGACGGGCTGCGTTCCTCTGGTGAATTATGTAACCCGGGTCAAAGTGGGGCAAAGCTATGTGTATATCGCCGGGGTGGACGATATCAACGAGGGCACGCCGGATGTGGAGGCGGTGGCCAGCCAGGTAAACAGCGGGGATTTTGTGATTCTGGCTGGGCATTCGCCGGACTTGATGCCGGACGTGCTGGCGGCCAAGGCCGGGGATGGCAACAACCACTGGTTTGATCTGGCGCTGTTTGGGCACACCCATGGGGGACAGGTGAACCTGTTTGGGCATACCCCCTTTGCCGGGCTTATGCCCAAGGCGGGCAGCCGGTATCTGTCCGGATGGCTGGAGGAAAGCCGGGCGGCGGTGCTGGTATCCAACGGCGTTGGGGTAACGGGGCTGC
Source organism: uncultured Clostridia bacterium (assembly GCA_934621505.1). Taxonomy (GTDB): domain Bacteria; phylum Bacillota; class Clostridia; order Christensenellales; family Aristaeellaceae; genus Limiplasma. The sequence goes on along the minus strand of CAKTUU010000008.1, from coordinate 45,738 downwards.
CGGTGCGCCTGTTTGCCCGGCCCCAAATTCACCTGATTACCCTGAAAAGCCGCTGAGCGGCGGACTATGGATGTTTAGCATGGCATATTCGCCTTATTTTACATTTCTTTCAAACAACGAAAAACCTTGCCAACCAACAAAAGAGCCAGACGGCCGCGACCGGCGATAGAAGAATTGGTCGCGGTCGTCTGCTTTTTTCACAAAACCCTCTTGACAGCCTGCGACATTTTTTCTAAAATGGTTGCGTTCATTCAACATTTGTCTACGGAGGCTCATTTTTATGTCTTGTGTGACCTTTGTTCCTCATACGGCCGCCGGGGAAAACGCGGATCCCGGCGTGTTTGTCCAAGGTACCCATGTGCCCGCGCCGCTGATTGAAAAAAGCGGCGTATGGATTGCGTCCGCTGGCAGCGCCATTTTGCTGCAGGAAAGCTACCGCCTGTCCAGCTGCGAGTCGCCCCTGTGGCTGGTGGTGGAAAGCGGCAGCCTGGTGTTTACCAGCCACACGCTGGAAATGGGCATGAACGAGGGCGAATGCATGGTCGTACCCCCGCAGACGGACGGCTGCGTGCTGGAAAAAGCCAGGGACGCGCGGCTTTTGTGGTTTACTCTGGACGGCCCGCTGACCAACGAGTTTATGCAGCAGATGAACGCGCTGAATACCATTCCCGCCAAGCAGGGCGTTTTGCCCAGCATGGTGGGGCTGATTCGGCAGATTGTGCAGGTGCTGGTGCGCCACACGGGCACCGGCAACGCCAGCTTCCAGTTGCAGCAGCTGATGTGGGGGCTGATCGCCATGCACTCCGGCCAGAGCGTGGCCACCAGCGTAACCCTCAGCCATGAAATCGCCCGGGTGGTGGACACCCTGCGCGCCTGCCGCTACCGGGATTCCTTCAGCCTGAGCGATATGGCGGCCATCAGCCGTATGCCGGTGGAAACCTTCCGCAAGCGCTTTACGGCGGAATTGGGCATTCCGCCCCTGGCCTATCTGCAATTTTTAAAGATGGAGCGGGCCAAAACCCTGCTGCGGGAGGGCGTCAGCGTGCGCCAGACCGGCGTGGAAATCGGCATGCCGGATCCCTACCATTTTTCCAAGCAGTTTAAGCGGGTGGTGGGCATGAGCCCCACCGCCTACCTGAAGCATGTGGGCACGGATGAAAAGCACCGCCGCCAGCCCAGGGGTGAAAAATAAGGGAAAAGGCAGCCGGGTTTTGGACTTTTCGTTTTCCAAAACCTGTGGTATACTGACAAAGCGGAATTTTGACCCGCGCAAAGCGGATGAAGGAGTGATCGTTATGATCAAGAAGATTGGTATTTTGACCAGCGGCGGCGACGCCCCCGGTATGAACGCTGCGGTGGTCAGCGTGGCACGCTGCGCCGCTATGCACGGGATTGAGCTGTGGGGCATCAAGCGCGGCTACAACGGCCTGCTGGGCCTGAGCGAAAAGCCCGAGGACGACCTGGACGTACTGGACCTGGAAACGGTGCTGGATATTGCCGACCAGCGCGGCACCTTTTTGCGTACCGCCCGCTGCGACGAGTTTAAGGACCCGGAGGTGCGCCGCAAGGCGGCCGCCAACCTGCGGGAAATCGGCATTGACGCTCTGGTGGTGATAGGCGGCGACGGCAGCTTTACCGGCGCTATGAAGCTGTGCGAGCTGGGCATTCCCTGCGTGGGCATTCCCGGCACCATCGATAACGACCTGGGTTATACCGAGTCCACCTTGGGCTTTGACACGGCTGTGAACGTGTGCGTGGAGGCGGTTCGCTCCATCCGTGCTACCAGCCGCAGCCACGACCGGCCTGCCGTGGTGCAGGTGATGGGCCGCCACTGCGGCGACATCGCCATGAAAACCGCCATGGCCACCGGTGCTGAAATGGTGGTTGTGCCGGAAATGGAATGGGACATGGACGCGCTGGCAACCCGCCTGAACAGCCTGATTGCCAAGGGCAACACCCGCGCCACTCTGGTGATGAGCGAAAACAGCTGGGACAACATGAAAGCCTTTGACTGGCGCAAGTTCCTGAACGACCACGGCAAGAAGATTTACGACGGCGAGCCCATCACCGCGGAGCGGGTCGCCAGCATCCTGAAGCGCAAGTGCAACGGCAGCGAGGTGCGCGCCACCGTGATTGGCTATACCCAGCGCGGCGCCCAGCCCACCGCTCAGGACAGCGCCTTTGCCTTTGAGGCGGGTCATCTGGCCGTGCAGCTGCTGAATCGGGGCATTACCAACCAGGCCATCGGCATTCGCCACGGCCGCGTATTTAACATGCCCATTGCCGACGCGCTGCTGATGAAGAAGCATTTTGACCGTGAAACCTATGAGCTGATCAACGCGCTGTAATCAAAAGCAAAATAAATCGCCCGCCCTTCCTGCAACGGAAAGGCGGGCGATTTGTTTCTATCAGCGCTTTTCCCGGGCGATGTAGATGGGCCGGCGCTTGGTTTCCAGATAGGTTTTGCTTAAATACTGCCCCAGAATGCCGATGCAGAACAGCTGAATGCCCCCCAGCAGCAAAATGATGCAGATGGTGGCAGGGAAGCCTGCCACAGGGTCGCCCCAGATAAGGGTCTTAAAGAAGAAGTACAAAATGAGAATAAACGCCAGCAGACAGAAGAAAAAACCCATGATGGACGCAATGGCCAGCGGCGCGGTGGAAAAGCCCACGATGCCGTCCAGCGAGTATAAAAGCAGTTTCCAGAAGGACCACTTGGTTTCGCCCGCTACCCGCTCCACATTTTCATATTCCAGCCATTTGGTGCGGTAGCCCACCCAGCTGAAAATGCCCTTGGAAAAGCGGCTGACCTCCGGCAGGGTCAAAATGCTGTCCACCATTTGCCGGGTCATCAGGCGAAAATCCCGGGCCCCGTCCACCACCTCGGTTTTGCTGATGCGGTTAATCAGCCGGTAAAACAGGCGGGCGAAAAAGCTGCGCAGCTTGGGTTCGCCAACGCGGGTTACCCGGCGGCTGCCCACACAGTCATAGCCCTCCTGCTCGATGCCGTGCAGCATATCCTTCAGCAGATGGGGCGGGTCCTGCAGGTCCACGTCCATAATGGCCACATAATCGCCTGTGGCGGCTTCCATGCCCGCGTACATGGCGCTTTCCTTGCCAAAATTGCGGGAAAAGGAGATGTAATGCACCCGGGGGTCCGCCGCCTGCAGGGCGCGAAAGGCGCTCAGGGTGCCGTCGGTGCTGCCATCGTCGATAAACCAGAATTCAAACTGAACCGGCATGCCCCGGGTTTCCTTCAAAAAAGCCTGATAAAACAGGGGAACCGCTTCCTGCTCGTTCAGGCAGGGAATAATGACGCTTAGGGTTTTCATGGGACGAGTCCTCTTTTCTTGCTTACGGCTGACTACCGGTATTCCAGGGTTTGAGCGACCAGCTCCAGCAGGGCCTGCTGCTGAGCCGTGTCATAGCCCGAAGCGGGCGCATACAGGTCTATTTCCCGCAAGGTCTTTTCACCGGTAATGGTTGCCAGCACATCCAGATGGAAGCTGTAATCCTGCTGGCGAACCCAGTAGGACAGCTGGGAATGCTCAAAGCCGGACAGGAAACGGCGGCCGCTTTGCAGGTGCATGGCGTACTGATATTTTTCCGTCAGTTTTTGGGTAATCTGCTCCGCCTGACCCAAAAACGAGCTGGTGGTAAGGCCGGACAGCGCTTCCTCCTCGATTGTGAAAAATTCCAGCGCGCACTGCCAGTCCGCCGAAAACACCACGGTGGCGTTTTCATCCTGCATGTCTTTCACAAAGTCGTCGAAAACCGGGCTGGCCCCTTCAGGGTTGGCGGATTCAAACTGGCGGCGGGCGGCTTCCAGCTGCTCCGGGGTGGTATTGGCGGTCAGTACGGTACAGCCGGCTGGCAGGCCCACGCTGAACAGGCCGTCAGGGTCGGTATAGGTTTCATGCTCCATCAAATCAGCCGTTTGGGCTTCCTCGCCTGTGGTAAAGGCCAGCGATCCAAGGAAATTCCACAAATCCGTCTGGTCGGAGGCCAGCGCGTCAGAATCGGCATAGGTGTTGGGCACGGCGGCCCAAACCTCGATCATGTCGCTTTTCCGGGGAAAGGCAAAGCCCATCAGCAAAGCGGTATCGTCGCCGGTCAGGGGAACGGTGGCCTGAAGCGCCAGCACTTCCCGGCCAAACAGCTGCTGAAGCCCGGAAAAAAGTTCGTCCTGGTTCATGCCGGGAAATTCCGCCGTCAGGCTTTCCTGAATCTGCGGCAGCAGGTCCAGCAGGTCAGGCGGGGTCATGGACTGGTCCAGGGGCTGGCAGGCCAGGCTGATTAGCGCCAGACCGTTTTTCATGCGGGTGATGTACACGTCGCCGCGGTTGGAGGCGTTGGACATGGCGGCGTACAGCGACTCCAGCCCCTGAGGAACCTCCAGCCGGGACAGGCTGTACACATCGATGGTTTCCGCACCCTCCGTCATGACGCAGGTGGCGAAGGTACCGTCCTCCTCGGCCAGGGCTGCCAAAGGACACAGGGAAAGCATGAGAGCCAGCAAAACGGCTGCGATTCGGTTCAACATGACGTTCCTCCTTTGAAAAAACAGGCAGAATATATGATTATTGTACCATGACCGCCGCTTTTTCGCAACCGTTTGGGAAATACAGTAAAAGAACAGATTCTTGCCGGATTCGGAAAACTTTACGACTAGAATACACATTGCCTGCACTGCTGTTTTCCCGTACGCTAATCGCAGCTGGTCAAAAACTGCCTATAGGGCAAAAATGTCCCGCACAGATCCAAACCAGGAAGGCAGGAGGATTTTATCTATGGAACGCGTCTTCAATTTTTCCGCAGGCCCAGCCGTAATCGATGAAAGCGTTTTGCGCAAGGCGGCCGGCGAGCTGCTCTGTTACCCCGGTAAAGGCATGAGCGTGATGGAGATGAGCCATCGCAGCACCATGTATACGGAGATTTTTTGTGAAACAAAGGCTCTCCTGAAACAGCTGATGCAGATATCGGACGAGTATGACATTCTGTTTTTGCAGGGCGGCGCCACCCTGCAGTTCAGCGCCGTCCCCCTGAACCTGATGACGACGGGCCGGGCGGATTACATTGACAGCGGCAACTTTGCCCATCTGGCGGCGGAAGAAGCCCGGAAATATGGCGGCGTCCATATCGCGGGAAGCACCCGGGAGGAAGGCTATTCCCATGTTCCGGAAAATTTGGACCTGGACCCGACTGCGGATTATGTGTATATGACGACCAACAACACCATTTATGGTACCCGCTGGACCCGTCTGCCGGATACGGGCAGCGTGCCGCTGGCGGCGGATATGTCCTCCAACATCTTATCCGAGCCGATGGATATAAACCGGTTTGGCGTCGCTTTTGCGGGCGCTCAGAAAAATATTGGTCCGGCCGGGCTGTGCATCGTGATTGTGCGGCGGGATTTGCTGGGTCATGCCAGGCCCTATTGCCCCAAGCTGCTGGATTGGGGTTTGGAAAGCCAAAACGATTCTATGCTGAATACCCCCAATACCTATGGAATTTATATGGCGAAGCTGGTGTTTGAGTGGCTGAGGGACCTGGGGGGCGTGCCCGCTATTTACGAGCGCAACCGGTACAAGGCCGGACTTTTGTACGATTATTTGGATGAAAGCAGGCTGTTCAAGCCCACGGCCCGCAGGGAAAGCCGTTCCCTGATGAACGTAACCTTCGTGACGGGCGACGCGGACAAGGACGCCGCGTTTGTGAAATACGCCGCCCAAAACGGTCTGGTCAACTTGAAGGGCCACCGCAGCGTGGGCGGCATGCGGGCCAGCCTTTATAACGCGATGCCGATGGAGGGCGTGCGAAAACTGATCGATGTGATGAAAACCTTTGAAAGGGAGAATCGCTGATGTATAAAATCAAGACCATGAACCAGATATCGGACGTAATTCGCCAGCACCTGCCGGCGGACGGCTACCTGATCAGCCCGGAAGAACCGATACCCGACGGCGTGCTGGTTCGCTCGGCGGATCTGCACGACTGGGACTATGGAGAACAGCTGCTGGCGATTGCGCGAGCGGGGGCCGGCGTGAATAACATTCCCATCGGAAAATGCACCGCACAGGGCGTTGCCGTGTTTAACACCCCGGGCGCCAACGCCAACGCTGTGGCCGAGCTGGTGATATGCGGCCTGATACTGGGCAGCCGAAATGTGGCGGGCGGTATCGAATGGGCAAAAACGCTTCGGGACGGGCCTGATGTGGCGGAATTGGCGGAAAAGGGCAAAAGCCGGTTCGCCGGTCCGGAGGTACGGGGGAAAACGCTGGGCGTTATTGGCCTGGGAGCCATCGGCGCCATCGTAGCCAACGCGGCGGCTCAGGGACTGGGAATGAATGTGATTGGCTACGATCCGTATATCAGCGTGGAAAACGCCTGGTCCCTGAGCCGTGCCATACGGCATGCCGCCAGCGTGGAGGAGATTTATAAAAACGCCGATTACATCACGGTGCATGTGCCCCTGACGAACGCGACCCAGGGGATGCTGAATGCGGATGCCATTGCCAAAATGAAGGATGGCGTGCGCCTGCTGAACTTCAGCCGGGCCGGGCTGGCCAATGCCGCCGATTTGGCGGCGGCATTGGAAAACGGCAAGGTCGCCGGCTATGTAACGGATTTTCCCACGGAGGAAGTACTGGTGATGAAGAACGCCGTGGTCATTCCGCACCTGGGCGCGTCTACCCCGGAGAGCGAGGAAAACTGCGCCGCCATGGCGGCCTGCGAATTGCGGGACTATCTAATGTTTGGACAAATCCGCAATTCCGTAAACCTGCCGGAAATTTTGCTGGGGCAGCCCGAGGGGACCCGCGTTTTGATGATTCACGGCAACGAGCCCGGGATGGTCAGCGCAATTTCCGCCGCTATCGGCGCACGCAAAATCAACATCAATAACATGATCAATAAAAGCCGTGGCGAAGTGGCTGTAACCGTGCTGGAAATCAGCGACGTGCCCGACCGGCGTTTAACCAACGAACTGAACGCCCTTCCCGGGGTAAAGCGGGTGCGCATTTTTTGACGGCTGACGGCGTTTTGCCCCTGAAACGGCAAAACGCCAGTTTTTCACAAAAAAATTCCTCCGGGCAGGCAAAAAGTTTTGCGCAAACCCGTTGACAACCTGGTTTTTCTGTGCGATAATTCAAAAGTTGGAGTATGCGTATAGCCGTGGGCGGCTGCATGTGCCTGCGGGCATGTGACCACGGGATAGGCGGAACCGCTCCAACAGCACTGTCAAAGCGCAGTCCTGATCTCAAAGGCTGCGCGGGGCCTTGGGATACGCTCCACTCACTCTACGTTGACGCATCCAACTTCAAGAGGCCCTCGGCTCAAGAGAGCACATACTATGGAGGTGTAACCACACATGGCACGTATTGCGGGTGTTGACCTGCCCAGAGAAAAGCGTGTGGAAATCGGCTTGACCTACATCTTCGGCATCGGCGTGGCAACGTCCAAGCAGATTCTGGCCGAAACCGAGATCAATCCCGATACCCGCGTGAAGGACCTTACCGAAAACGAAGTCAGCAAGCTCCGTGAGTACATCGAGCATCACGTCAAGGTGGAAGGCGACCTGCGTCGTGAGGTCTCCCTGAACATCAAACGTCTGGTGGAAATCGGCTGCTACCGTGGCGTCCGCCACCGTCGCAACCTGCCCGTTCGCGGTCAGAACACCAAGAACAACGCGCGTACCCGCAAGGGTCCCAAGCGCACCATCGCCGGCAAGAAGAAGGCCACCAAGTAAAACAACGTATGCTTGAATAGCATGGAGGGATGAACAGCAATGGCACCCAAGCAAAAACTCAAGAAGGTTTCGCGCAAGCGTCGTGAGAAGAAGCTCGTTGAGCGTGGCGCTGCGCACATCCGTTCTTCCTTTAACAATACCATCGTTACCCTGACCGATACCAATGGCAACGCCCTCAGCTGGGCTTCCGCCGGTGGTTTGGGCTTCCGCGGAAGCAAGAAGTCCACTCCCTTCGCCGCTCAGATGGCCGCCGAGACGGCCGCCAAGGCTGCTATGGAATTTGGTCTGAAGACCGTGGAAGTGTACGTCAAGGGCCCCGGCTCCGGACGTGAAGCCGCTATCCGCAGTCTGCAGGCCGCCGGTCTGGAAGTGAACATGATCAAGGACGTTACGCCCATCCCGCACAACGGATGCCGTCCGCCCAAGCGTCGCCGCGTGTAAGGTAACAGTAAGGAGGACAATATTCAATGGCTACCAACAAACAGCCTATTGCCAAGAAGTGCAGGAGCTTTGACGTATCTCCTGCCACGATGGGATATGCCAATAAAAAGTCTACCCGCAACCCCGGCGGCACCAACCGCCGCCGCAAGGTGTCCGAGTATGGCGCACAGCTGAAGGAAAAGCAAAAGGTTAAGTTCATTTATGGCGTGCTGGAAAAGCAGTTCCATAAATATTATCTGAAGGCCACCCACATGAAGGGCATCACCGGCGACAACATGCTGCGTCTGCTGGAGCTGCGCCTGGATAACGTGGCGTACCGCCTGGGCCTGGGCAAGACCCGCCGCATGGCCCGCCAGATTGTCAACCATGGCCACCTGCTGGTAAACGGCCACAAGGTGGACATTCCTTCCTACATTGTAAAGAAGGGCGACGTCATTACCGTGCGCCAGCAGAGCAGCCAGCTTGAAATGTTCAAAGCGCTGCGGGAGGGCACCAGCGTGGTGACCCCCAAGTGGCTCAATTTTGACGCCCAGAATTTGACCGGTACCGTGGTTGAATTGCCCCAGCGGGACGATATCGACTTTGAGGTACAGGAAAACATGATCGTCGAGTTCTACTCTCGTTAGGATGAGGCGTTACTCCCTCAACCAAGTGGCTTGAAACAGGAGGGTAAAACGAATGATCGAAATCGAAAAAGCGCGCATCGACTGTGCGGAGCTCAGCCCCGATGGTTCCTATGGCAAATTTGTCATCGAGCCTTTGGAGCGTGGCTTTGGCAACACGCTGGGCAACGCCCTGCGCCGTGTGCTGCTTAGCTCTCTGCCCGGCGTTGCCGTTACCAGCATCAAGATCGAAGGCATTCAGCATGAGTTTTCCACCGTGCCCGGCGTAACCGAGGACGTAAGCGAAATCATCCTGAACCTGAAGACCTTGTCGGCCAAGCTGTATTCCGATCAGCCCAAGACCGTTATACTCGATGTAAAGGGCCCCACCGAAGTAAAGGCCGGGGATATTGCCGTGGATGACGAATTGGAATTCGTCGACCCGGACGCCCACATCGCTACCCTGAACGAGGACGCGCATCTGCAAATGACGCTGACCATCGACAAGGGCCGCGGCTATGTGAGTGCCGATAAAAACAAATATCCCAACATGCCCATCGGAGTGATTCCGATCGACTCCATCTTTACCCCCATCCGCAAGGTCAACTACGCAGTCACCGATACCCGTGTTGGGCAGATCACCGACTACGACAAGCTGACCCTGGAAGTGTGGACCGATGGCAGCGTGAATCCCGATGAGGCCGTAAGCCTTGCTGCGAAGATCCTGACCGAGCATCTGAGCCTGTTTGTCGGCCTGACCGATCAGGTGACCGCCGTCACCTTTACCGACCAGGAGGACGACAAGAAGGAAAAGGTTCTCGAAATGACCATCGAGGAACTGGACCTGAGCGTGCGCGCCTACAACTGCTTGAAGCGCGCCGGCATCAATACAGTTGCCGAGCTGGTGCAGCGTAACCAGGAGGACATGATGAAGGTGCGCAATCTGGGCCGCAAGAGTCTGGAGGAAGTAGAGCAGAAGCTCGAAGTGCTGAATCTGTCCCTGCGCCCCAGCGACGAATAAACGACCGATTCCCTTAAAGGAGGAAATATACCATGGCACAACGGAAATTGGGCCGTACTGCCGAGCAGCGCAAGGCTTTGTTGCGCAATCAGGTAACCAACCTGATCTGGTATGGCCGTATTGAAACGACCGAGGCCCGCGCCAAGGAAGTGCGCCGTGCTGCCGAGCGTCTGATCACGCTGGCGGTTAACGAGTGCGATAATAATGTGGAAGTGACCAAGGAAACCCATAACGATAAGGGCCAGCTGGTCACCCTGAACGTGGTGAACGACGCCCCCAGCAAGCTGCATGCCCGCCGCATCATGATGAGCTACCTGTACGAGCTCAAGGATGTGCAGCGCAAGGACGAGGACAAGGCCGACTGGAAAGAACGCACCAAGGACGTCAAATATCCCGTGGTGGAAAAGCTGTTCCGCGAATATGGCCCCAAGTTCAAGAAGCGCAATGAGGAAAAGCATTGCGCCGGCGGCTACACCCGCATTTACAAGCTGGGTCCCCGTCGCGGCGACGCTGCCGAGATGTGCGTGATCGAGATTCTGTAAGCAATCCAGGCACCCCTGCGGCAAAAGCCGCGGGGGTGTTTTTGATTTGCCTGCCATCTGGAAAAGTGCTATAATAAATAGTAATTTTTCATCAGATGGAGGATAAATTTTCATGCCCGTGAAACAGGACAAACCATCACTGCTGTACCGGGTTGGCAAAGGCGTTATTCTGGCGCTAAGCCTGACGGCACTGCTGGACATGACCCTGTGCCTGCTGCTGCATTATGGCTACATGCAGATGAGCATCACCGAAGCCCTGGAGTTTCGCACGCCCAGCCTGGCGATGTACGCCGCGGCATTGCTGCTGCCTGCGGCGCTGTACCTGCTTCGCCCGGTGCTGAAGCGCGCGCCGGAAAAAGCGCTGTTTTTGGGGCTGCTGGGCTGCTATCTGGCGGCGGGCGTGGCGCTGATTTTGTGTACAGACCCAATGCCGCGTACCGACCAATATGAGGTGCTGTCCATTGCAGCGCATTTGAAAAACGGGGATTTCAGCGATTTTGAGCCGGACCGGTACCTGATGGCCAACCCGCACCAGCTGGGTTTGGCGGTGTATGAGATGCTGCTGATGCACATCAGCGATAGCCCCCGCTTTTTGCAGTTTGTCAACCTGGCCTGGGTGCTGCTGACTCTGTGGCTGCTGTGGCAGACCAGCCGCCTGCTGCGGACGGACGACCTGGAACGGAAATACAGCCTGGTCTTCCTGTTTCTGTTTTTGCCCCAATTGTTTTTCGTACTGATGCTCTACGGCGAGGTACCAGGGGCCATGCTGGTTGCCCTGTCGCTGTACTGGGCCTGCCTGGGCTGGAAAACCCGCCGCTGGGGCTGGTGGCTGGGCAGCTGCGTTGCGCTGGGGCTTGCCTGTCTGGTGCGCAATAATTTTTTGATTGCCGCCATCGCTTTGGTGGTTTTGACCCTGCTGCTGGTGCTGAAGGAGCGGCAATGGCGGGCGCTGTTGCTGGCTTTGGGCATGGCGGTGTGCGCTGCAGGCACGCCTAAGGCCGTAAACGGGTACTATGCGGAAAAAACCGGCGTTGATCTCAGCCAGCAGGGAATCCCCATGACCGCCTATATAACCATGGGACTGCAAACCAACAATACCGGTAAGGTGGACGGCTGGTATAACGGCTATAACCAGCGCATCTGGCGGGATTACGGCTATGACGGGGACGCGGTGGCCGAGCAGGCCGCCCTGGATTTGGAGGAACGCCTGGAAGAAATGGCGGCAGACCCGGCGGAAACCTTCGCCTTTTTTCACAGCAAGGCAACCTCCATGTGGTGCGACCCACTGTTTGAGAGCCTGTGGTCCGGCCCCCTGGAGGATTACGGCCAATACACCTACGGAAAACTCGCTCAAAACCTGTATCAGGGCGGCAAGGCCTATACCGCGCTGTACACCTTTATGTATGCCGTGGTTCTGCTCAGCTATGCCATGGTGCTGCTGGAGGGAGTCCGCAGCCGGGGCGGCAATCCGTGGATGCTGTTTGGACTGCTGTATTTTCTGGGCGCGTTTCTGTTTCACCTGGTCTGGGAGGCCAGCGGTCAGTACGTTTGCGTCAATTTGCCCTTCCTGATGCCCATGGCGGGCTGGGGCTTTGCCCGGGCGTCCAGATGGGTTGCCGCAAGGACGGAACGGCGCTGATTCGCTTTCATCAGTAAATGGTTGGGAATGGGGCACACTACCCGGGAGGTGGATGCCATGAACCCAACGCGATGGTGGAAACGGCTTACGGCCCCCCGTACCCAGGCGGTAGCGGCAGAGCCGCCCAGACCGGAACGCCCGCCCATGACCGACCTGGAAAGCGCCAACCTGGTGGTGCGGCAGATAGACCGCTGGCTGGCCGCCATGGAACGGCTGCGCCTGGCGGATTATGTGCGCTATGTGGACGACCGCAGACGCCTGTTTTGGACCAGCTTTTGGGCCGGAGTGGCCCGGGGCGTGGGTATGGCGGTGGGCTTTACCATTTTGGGCGCGGTGCTGGTGCTGGTATTGCAGGATTTGGCCCGGCGCAATTTGCCCCTGATCGGCGATTTTCTGACCCAGATTATGGGCGTGGTTCAGGGAGAATAGGAGGAGAAAAAGCCATGAAACGCACCCTGATAACGGCGGCGGGAGTATTCGCCATGGATGGGGTCGCAAAGCTGCTGGCGGCACGGCTGCTGAACGGCGGGGATGTAGCGCTGGGCCAGTGGATCCATTTGACCCTGACCCGCAACACAGGCATGGCTTTGGGCATCTTGCGCGACAGCCGTCTGGCGGGCATTTTGCTGCCGCTGGCGGTGGTGGCCTGCGGCTGGCTGGTAATGCGCCGCTATCATACCACGCCTTTTACGCAAACGGCCTGCGGCCTGGTGCTGGGCGGCTTTTTGGGGAACTTTGCGGAGCGGCTGTTTCGGGGCTATGTGCTGGATATGATCTACTTTCCCTGGCTGCCCTGGTTTGTATGCAACGCGGCGGATATCGCCATTTGCTTTGGGGCGGCGCTTCTGTGCATCAGCCTGCTGGCCCGGCCCCAGGACTGGCGGGAAAAAAAGACGGAGGAAACGGCGTGCAAAAGCAGGAAATGATTGCGCCGGAAAAGGCGAGGCTGGATGTGCTTGCGGCAAAGCTGGCGCAGATCAGCCGCAGTCAGGCGGCACGGCTGATTGAGCAGGGCTGCTGTCTGGTGAACGGCCGGGCGCAGACCAAGCCTTCCTTTCAGGCAGAGCCGGGGGCGCGTATCCTGCTGCAAATTCCCATGCCGCAGGAACCCACGGTGGAAAAGGAGAACATCCCCCTTGAAATTTTGTATGAGGACCAGGATGTAGCCGTGGTGGTAAAGCCCAGCGGCATGGTGGTGCATCCCGCCGCTGGCAACGAGTCGGGCACGCTGGTAAACGCCTTGCTGTACGCCATGGAGGATTTGAGCGGCATTGGCGGGGTGCGGCGGCCGGGCATTGTACACCGGCTGGATAAGGACACCAGCGGCCTGCTGATGGTGGCCAAAAATGACGCGGCCCACCTGAGCCTGAGCCGCCAGCTGCATGATCGCACCATGGAAAAGCACTATCTGGCCGTGGTGGAGGGCTGCATGAAGGAAACCTGCGGACTGATCGATCTTCCCATTGGCCGCAGCCAGAAGGACCGCAAAAAGATGGCGATCGATCCCCAGGGCCGTCCCTCCCAGACGGAGTGGACGCTGATGGAAAATTTGAAGAACGCCGCCCTGCTGGACGTACATATTCTGACGGGGCGCACTCATCAAATTCGCGTGCATATGCAGAGCCAGCACCACCCTGTGGCGGGGGACCCTGTCTACGGCCTGAAAAACGGTGTAAAAGTGCCCCGGCTGATGCTGCACGCCTGGCGGCTCAGCTTTACCCATCCCCGTACCGGGGAGCGGCTGCATTTTACCGCGCCCCCTCCTCAAGCTTTTGCGGACGCGCTGAAAAAACTGCGTCTGGACCCAAACGCCCCATTGAACCTGTAAAAAAAAACGCGGCCTGCGGGAAGAAAAGATCCCCAGGCCGCGTTTTTATGGATGAAATCTGCAAGAGAGGACGATCCTTCCATGAAACGCCTGCTATGCATCCTGCTGACCCTGCTGATGGTAACGCCCGCCCTGGCGCTGGCCGGCGACGGACAGCTGTACATTTCCAATCCCAACCCTTCCGACCGGCTGCATTTGCGGGAAAAGCCGGACAAAAACGCCCGTTCCATGGGCAAATTCTACAATGGCACGCCCATTACCCAGATATCCGACTCAGGCGGGGACTGGGTCAAGGTGCGCGTGGACGATACCAGCGGCGGCCTGTCCATGGAGGGCTGGATGCAGTATAAGTATTTGAGCAGCACAAAGCCCGCCAACGCCATGCCCCAGTATGTCACCCGGGAGGCCATAAAGGATGCAGCGGCCATCGGACGCGGCAGCAGCATTCCCGCCGGAACTCCGGTAGCACTAATGGGCGTAAATGAGGCGGAACATCTGTGGTTTTTGAGGGCCTACTTGACCAACGGCGAGGTGTCCTTTAACGTCAGGGAGAAGCATCCGGCGCTGCTGCCGCTGCCCGATAAAGGCTGCAATGTGTATATCTCCAACCCGGACGCTAAAGACCGGCTGCACCTGCGGGCCACGCCCGGCAAAACCGGCAGGGACATGGGCAAGTACTACAACGGCTGTGTGGGGACGCTGCTTGGCTTCAGCGATGACGCGCAATGGCTGAAGGTACGGCTGTATGGCCGCACCGGCTGGATGCAGCGCAGCTATCTGTATATTGAAAATCAGGGCTCCAATCCCTGCATGTACGGCATTCCTATGGTCAGCGCCTCCGGCGGGCAGTTGTTTTCCGGGGAAAGGGGAACCGGCAGCGCGCAGACCCTGCCCCAAAACGCCCAGGTTGAGGTGCTGGGTCTGGTGGACAATACCTGGCTGCATGTGCGCTATGATGGAAAGACCGGCTACATTCGCCGTGACCAAACCAGTTTTACCGAATAAACGAACCCCCGGCCGGAAAGTTTTTTCCGGTCGGGGCCAGCCTGTCGAAAAATCCATGATGGCCGCCAGCGTCCGCGAAAAGCGCTTCGCTGGTTCGCAGAAAAAGTGCTTCGGCACAAGGCTTAGGGGCTCTGCCCCTAAAACCCCGGCAGGAGGCAGTGCCTCCTGCACCTCCACGTTTTTGACAGCCTGTCCCCGGCCGGAAAGTTTTTTCCGGCCGGGGCGTTTTTCATTCCCGGGTGATGCGGCGGCACTCCATATAATACCGCTTTTCATTGGCCTCGCCCAGGGAGAAGGTTTTACGGGGCAGGGAACCGTTGGCCTCCACGCTGTCAAACAGGTCGCCGCCGTCAGGCCTGGGCAGCAGGAAGCCGATTGTATCAGGCTGAGCCGCCAGCGAGCGCACCGCGCCCTCGCCGTGAACATAATCCAGCCGGGCAGCGGGGTGGACGGTCAGCCACTGGTCCAGAAAGGCCTGCAGGGTGCCCACGGGCAGCCCGTAGGGCGAACCGGAAATGGACAGGGTTACCTGCTTGCCTTCGTATACGCAGGTGATTTCCTGACCGCCGGGGCCGCCTGCCAGACTCATGCCGTTGGCGGCGGCGTAGGCGGCCAGATCGTTCAGCAGGTCGTCGCCGTCGTATCCGAACAGCACACGATGGATGGGCTCAAAGGTCAGCGCGTCGTCGTGAATGTTTTCCAGCTCCACCATGGCAAAGCGGGCGGGATGGGTTGCCGTTTCCGCCGGGGACAGGGTGGGCTTAATGGCCTCCCAGCAGGCCTTGGCGCAGGCCAGACTGTGGTTGCCGTCGCCAACGGCAAAGCGCAGGGTTCCATGGGGACGCAGGGCGGCCAGCGCGTCGTCAATGGCGCGAATATCCTGCGGACGGGTCACAGCATACCCTACCAGATGGCCGCCCTCCAGCATCAGCGGAAAATCGTACAGCTTTTCCAGCTCGCCCCGGCGGGCGAACAGGGGCTCAATGACGCTGTACATGGGGTCGTCCATCAGCATCAGTACATGGCTGGTTTCCAGCGCGCCGCCCTGACGGACGGCAATGCGGGCAGGCAGACGGTTTTCAATTGTTTCCTCCGTGGCGCGGATGGGGCTTTTGCTGCCCTTGTGGTAGTCGTACCGCTCCAAATCGATGGTTACCACCAGACCCAGCCGCGCGCCGCTGGGGGTGTTGCGCTCCATCAGTACATAGCCGTTTTGCACGGCAGGCTGAAGGGTTCCGTCCGCCAGATAGCGGTTCATGGCCTGATGAATGGCGGGTATGCGGTCCTGCATTTGCGCAAGGTAGCATTCAGGCAAAATCATGCGCAGGGTAGATGGCTTTTGGCCCACCAGCAAATCCGCCTGCCGCCAGTAATCCGGCTGGGAGGTAAACTGGTCGCAGGCCACGCAGGCCCAGGCGGTCAGGTCGCTGCCCGCTTTGGGCAGGTAAAAGGTGCCGGGATAGATGCAGCGTTCCATCAAAACATTCCTCCTTGCGTTATTCTCCGGGACGCAGACGGCGGTAGACCAGAATAACGCAGTCGTCGCCGCTGCCTACGGTGGCCAGGGTCAGCAGGCGGTCGCCCGCGTCCACATCCACATTAAAGTTGTACAGGCTTCGGTTTTTCACCTGCTGCACATAGTTGAGCATTTCCGTGTCGCTGCCAAAGGTGGGGTAGCTGGAATAGCTGAAATAATCGGCTTTGGCCGGGTCGCTGGCCGTTTGCAAAACCGCGAACAGCCGGTAGCGGGATTCCTCATACAGGGTGGTCAGGGTCGCCAGGGAATAGCTGCCCGCAAAGGAAGGCCCCTCTGTGACAAAGCGCTTCAGCGGGCCGAAGGTTTTGCCGTCCACATCGCTTTGGCCGCGCAGCAGCAGGTTTTCCGGCGGCATTTGCAGGGAGCAGTATTCGTCCATAAACACAGCCCCGCTGGGGGACAGCGCCCCCTGATAATTATGGGTCAGGTAATACATGTTGTCCCGCTGCACCACCACCTCGTCCAGCAGGCCGTCGATCACCAGACGGCCCACCGCCTCCGGATATTCCTGCCGCAGCGTCACAAGGCTGTCCATTACGTTCAGCATGGGGTTATCCGGATAGGAGGTTTCCCGGGTGCGCAGGGGCGGCGCGTCGGTGGCGGCGGCGGCGGTTTCCTGCTGCACGTCGCCGGTTTCGCGCTGCCTGTTTAAATCCGCGATGGCGGCCTCGTTGATGGGAATCAGCGGCTCGGGGGTGGGGGTATTCAGCTGGGGCGCGGGGGAGGGGCTGGCGGTGGGTTCAAAGGTTTGCCCGGCGGGAGGCAGATCCACCCGGGACGCGCCGCTTTGCAGCTGCTGGCCCGTTTTTTCCAGATAGTCGGCTTTAACGGTCTGCACAGCCTTTTCATTGCGGCTCAGCTCAATCAGGGTGGGCACGCCCACAGCGGCGCAAAACACCAGCATGACCGCCGCCAGAACCAGCGCCAGCACCCGGCCAACGCGCACCGGCGGCTTGGCCGCCCTGGCGGGCTGATTGATTTGCGGCGGGTTGGGGGCCGGGTCATAGGCGTCCCGCAGGGGTTCGGGTTCGGCCTGCTCCGCCGGGGCGAAGGCGTCCTTCCAGACAGGGAAGGCTTCGCCAGGCTCGTCCGGAAAACGGGGTTCCTGGTCAGCCTCTGGGTCCTCCGCAAAAAAGGCGGCAATCTCGTCCACGGGTTCGTCCGTTTGGGGAATTTCCGCCTGGGACGCGGGCGTGTCAAACTGCATATTGGCGTATAACGGACCGGCGGCAGGCGCGTCGTTCAGCAGGGAACCCCAGGCGGGCGGCTGAATGCCGTCCAACAGGCTGCCGGAATCAGGCAGATTATTCCAGGGGTTCGGATTCGGCGGCTGCCAGACCGTTTCCTCCGGGCTGTCCCAGGCGGGAGGCTGGGGTGAAACAGCATCGCTTTGATGGCTGCGTCTGCGCCGCCGGGCAGGGGAAACGGACTCGGCGGATACCGGCGCGCACGCCGCCTGGGATCCAGACGCGTCTGGCTGATGGGGCGTTTCCGAGCTTTCAGACGCGGGCGGAACGTCGGCCCGCCTGCGCAGGTAGGAGGGAATGCTGCCGAGCCCCGCGCCGGGCGGGGCCAGCGGCGCCTGCCAGTATTCCGGCGTGGGCAGGGGATCAATGGGCTTCATGGGGGAAAGGCCGCCGTACAGTTGCCCGGGACGGGGCGGCTGGGGGGCCGCTGCTCGCCTTTTTTGCACAGGCTTTTGCAGGCGGGAGGTAAAATCGATGGGCGCGAATGGATTGGTCGCGTTGTCCTTGGAATCCCAGTCGGGCTGCACGATGATGACCTCCTTTCCTGCACTCTGGTTTCCCTACATCATAACGGTTTTGGCGGCCTGTGTCAACGCGAATCCCATCCGTCGGGGCGTTTTTCCACTTAGTCCTTTTTGGCCTCGGGACTGAACCGGCTGAGCAGGCTGCCCGCCAGCAGGCGCATGTTTTCGCCACCCGCGCTGGCCAGGGTTTTCAGCGCCCCGCCCACGGCCTGACGCTCCTCGGGGGAGATGGCCGCCAGGGCCGCCGCCACATCGTCCAGATGAGTCATCAGGCCCTTGGGCAGATCCCGCAGGCGGGTGGCTCCGCTGGCCGCCAAAACGCTGTACAGGGCGTTAATCATGGTTTTGCGCTGCTCCACGGTGCAGTTATCCAGAAAATTGTGCAGGGTTTTATCCGTAAACTGGCTGGACAGGGTGGTTTCCTGGGCGGTGACAAAGCCGGGCCCCAGCACGTGCCAGTGGTAGGGATTGTGCTGCATAATGCTGACGCTGTCGCTTTCGATGATGGTAAAATCCTCCCGGTAGCCCAGCAGCAGGCCGATGATGGACGATTCGGGAATATAGGAATGAATGCTCAATTCCTGCCAGCCCGGGCTTTGCAGGGTGCGCTGATCCATGCCCGGGCCGTCAAAGCTGTATACGCCGCGGATTTTTTTGCGCACCTCAGGGCTGCACGTGGCGGCGGCGTACATGGCCAGGTTGCCGCCCTTGGAATGGCCGCAGGTGTACCAGGTATCCGTCAGGGCGGCGTTGTCCGTTAAAAAGGCCACCGCCTCGGTTTGGGAAGGAACCGGGCTTTCAAAGCCCATGTTAAAGTCCTCCTTCCAGCCCACCAGGGTGGCGTCGGTGCCGCGGAAGGCCGCTATACTGACATCGCCGCACCGGAATACCGCCGCGGCGAACTGCTTTTCCGCCTCCGCGTCAAAATGGGACGCAAACCGGGCAAGCCGCACGTCGCCAAAGCGGGGCGTGTCCCGCAGAGCCTGCCACAGTTCGTACCGGGAACGAATCAGAGTGTTTTCGTCCTTGGCGGGGGCCGCGCTGTAAACGCGCCCCTCCAGGTCGCACAGCCGCTCGCCCAGCCCCTGCCCGCGCAGGTTTTCCAGAGGCAGATGCACCAGCTGGGCAAAGATCAGAAAATCCACCGGGCACAGAGGGGCCTGGTCAAAGGTCAGGTCTCCGCGCCACTTGACATAGTCGATGATGTTGTTCATAGCCGCGCCATCCTCTCCAGTATGGGTTTGGGTTATGCATTCGCCGCGGGGCAGGGGCTTTCCTGCCGCTTGACAGGGAACGCGCCCCCGGTTATGATACAAAAAAAGGAGGGCCAGCCATGTACCGCGTGTTGATTGTGGAGGATGACCCGGTGATTACGGAAACCCTGGCCGCGCAGCTGAAGCGCTGGGGCCTGGAAGCCCGGGGCGTGCAGGATTTTGGCAATGTGCTGCGGGAGTTTGCCGCCTACGACCCTCAGCTGGTGCTGATGGATATCAGCCTGCCCTTTTTTGACGGCTATCACTGGTGCGGCGAGATACGCAAAATCAGCACCGTGCCCATTTTGTTTATTTCCTCGGCGGGGGAGAATATGAACATCCTGATGGCCCTGAGCGCCGGGGCGGATGATTTTGTGTCCAAGCCCTTTGATTTGAGCGTGCTGATGGCCAAGGTGCAGGCGCTTTTGCGCCGGGCCTACGATTTTGCCGGGCAGCAGACGGTTTTGACCCATGGGGATTTGATTTTTGCCCCGGCGGACGGGTCGGTTACGTTTCAGGGCAGGCGGGAGGAGCTGACCCGCAACGAAAGCCGCATCCTGCATGTACTGCTGGAAAACAAGGGACAGATCGTCAGCCGGGACACGCTGATGGCCCGGCTGTGGGAAACGGATGCCTTTGTGGATGAAAACACATTGAGCGTGAACATCGCCCGGCTGCGCCGCAAGCTGGACGCGCTGGGGGCGGCGGGGCTGATCGCCACCCGAAAGGGAATGGGGTATATCATTCCATGAAAAACGACGGATTGGGACGCTGCTTGAAAAAACGCCTGCCCGGCGCGGCGCTGTATGCGGCGGCGGTGGGCATCTTCCTGCTGGTGGGGTATTTAACCGGCGCGCCGCTGCTGGGCATGCTGTACGCGGCCCTGCTGTGCCTGTGCGCGGGGGCGATTGGGACGGGGATAGGCGTTTGCCGGGAGATGAAGCTGCACCGCCGCCTGCGGGCCATGCCCCCGCTGACCACCGACGCCAGCCTGCCGCCCGCCCGCACCCTGCTTGAGGAGGACTGGCGCGCCCTGGCCCTGAAAACCGCGCAGGCCCGGGAAGCGGCGCTGGACGAAACGGACCGCCGCCAGCGGGACCGGGACGAGTATACCGCCCTGTGGGCGCACCAGATCAAGGTGCCCATTTCTGCCATGAAGCTGCTGCTGCAAAGCGGAGCGGCCAGCCCTACCGACCTGTCGGCGGAATTGCTGAAAACGGAACAGTATGTGGAAATGATGCTGGGGTACGACCGGCTGTGCGGCCCCACCGACTATGTGCTGCGTCCCTGCAATGTAAACGCCGTCATGCTGCGCTGCGCCCGGCGGTTCGGGCCCCTGTTTATTCAAAAGAAGCTGAAGCTGAACTATCAGCCCACCACCCTGTCCGTGGTCACGGATGAAAAATGGCTGGGCTTTGTGCTGGATCAGCTGCTGTCCAACGCGGTGAAATACACCGTCCGGGGCGGAGTGACCCTGCGGGCGGACGAGCCGAACCAGACCCTGATTGTGGAGGATACGGGCATCGGCATCGCGCCGGAGGATCTGCCCCGTATCTTTGACCATGGCTATACGGGGCTGAACGGCCGCCGGGACAAGCACGCCACCGGGCTGGGCCTGTACCTGAGCAAGCGGGTGCTGGAAAAGCTGGGACACGGGATTCACATTGAATCCCAGGTGAGCAGGGGCACAAGGGTGACGGTAAGCCTGGCCCGGGAGGCGGTGGACCCGGCATCGTGACAAAAATGTAAGACACGCCGCCCAAATGTAAGGGGATGCAATGGCAGGCGGGGCTGCCCTGATGGTATGCTGTACACCGTAACCAAGAAAGGGAGGCCTGCCATATGGCGCTATTGGAAGTAGAACACATTCAAAAAATTTACACCACCCGGTTTGGGCAAAACCGGGTACAGGCCCTGAGCGACGTCAGCTTTACCGTGGAAAAAGGCGAATATGTAGCCATCATGGGGGAAAGCGGCAGCGGCAAAACCACGCTGCTGAACATTCTGGCCGCGCTGGATAAGCCCACCCGGGGCGTGGTGCGGCTGGATGGACGGGAGCTTACCGCCGTTAGTGAAAAGGAACTGTCCGCGTTCCGCCGGGATCATTTGGGCTTTGTGTTTCAGGACTTTAACCTGCTGGATACCTTCAGCCTGCGGGACAACATTCTCCTGCCCCTGGTGCTGCGGGGCGAGCCCTGGCAGAAGATGGACGGGCTGCTGGCCCCCATTGCCGAGCGGCTGGGCATTACGGCGCTGCTGAGCAAATACCCCTACGAGGTCAGCGGCGGCCAGAAGCAGCGGGCGGCCGTGGCCAGGGCGCTGATTGCCGGGCCCAAGATCATCCTGGCGGACGAGCCTACCGGCGCGCTGGACAGCCGGTCCACCGACAGCCTGCTGCGCCTGTTTGGCGACATTAACGACAGCGGTCAGACCCTGCTGATGGTCACCCACTCCGTCAAGGCCGCCAGCCACGCGCGGCGGGTGCTGTTTATTAAGGATGGCGAGGTGTTCCACCAGCTGTACCGGGGCGACGAGGGGCCGGAAAACCTGTACCAGCGCATCAGCGACACGCTGACCGCCCTGACCACGGGAGGCGTAAGCCATGCGTAAGGGACTTTTCGCCCGGCTGGCCCTGACGGGCATTCGCAAAAACGGAAAAATCTATTACCCCTATATGCTGACCGCCGTGGTGACCACAGCCATGCTGTACATCATGGCTTCGCTGAAAAAGAATCCGGAGCTGGAAGGCTCTACCCTGGGCTTTTCCCTCAGCCTGGGCCTGTTTGTCACCACGCTGTTCGCGTTTATCTTTCTGTTTTATACCAACAGCTTTTTGATGAAGCGCCGCAAAAAGGAATTTGGCCTGTACATGGTGCTGGGCATGGAGCGCAAGCATCTGGCCCGGGTCATCTGGTGGGAGACGGCCTTTCTGTGGCTGGTCAGCCTGGGCGCGGGGCTGGGTCTGGGCGTCCTGCTGGACAAGCTGATGCACCTGGCGCTGGGCAAGCTGCTGGGCAAAAGCGTGGCCCTGGGCTTCTATGTGTCCGGTGAGGTCCTTTGGCTGACGGCGTTTTTGATCAGTCTGGTGTTTGCGCTTACGCTGCTGAACGCCGTCCGCCAGGTATGGCGGGCCGACCCCATTGAACTGCTGCACGGCGGCAGCGTTGGGGAAAAGGAACCCCGCAACAAGTGGTTGCTGACCCTGCTGGGCGTGGTCTGTCTGGGCGCGGGCTACTGGCTGAGCATTATGGTCAAGGATTCCGCCACCATGATCTTTGTTTTCTTTTTTGCCGTGCTGCTGGTCATTGCGGGCACCTACCTGCTGTTTACCTCCGGCAGCATTACCGTGCTGAAGCTGCTGAAGCGCAGCAGGCGGTATTACTACCAGCCCAGTCATTTTATCAGCGTATCCGGCATGGTGTACCGCATGAAGCAAAACGCCGTTGGTCTGGCCAATATCTGCATTCTGCTGACCATGGTGCTGGTGATGGTGTTTTCCACCACGTCCCTGTGGTGGAGCATGGAGGATATCCTGAACCAGCAACTGAGGGGGGATATCAGCATCGATACCCTGGAAAACGCCCCGGATGATCTGCTGGACGTGGTGGACCAGGAGCTGGACAGGGACGGCCTGAAACGGGGCGATACGGTTGTCTACCGCTTTTTGAGCTTTACCGCCTTTCAGAACGGCGATGCCTACACGGCGGAGGCAGTGGCCGGAAACGACCTGATGCTGGTGCGCACCCCCGCCGTGTTGTATCTGCTGCCTTTGGAGGATTATAACCGGTCCTTCGGGCAGAACGAAACCCTGGAGGAAAACCAGATTTTGCTGGAGGATTACCGGGACAGCCACCCGGAGGACACGCTGACCCTGTTTGACCGTACCTTTACGGTGAAAAAACGCATTGCGGACCAGCTGGATACAGGCTCCGCGCTGGTGAGCATGTACAATACCTGCTTTCTGGTGGTGAAGGACATGGACGTGGTGCGCTGGGCCTTCCAGCGCCAGCAGGAAACTTACCGGGAGAACGCTTCCAGCATACGCACCACCCTGTGGCTGAGCCTGCCCGGCGCGACAGACCGGCAGATTGTGGACGCGGCGGACCGGCTGATGAAACGGCTGGATGAGAATATGGGTCTGCGGCACATCCGCAGCCGGCCCGCCCTTTGGAATGACGAGTTGGAGCTGTACGGCGGCCTGCTGTTTGTGGGCCTGTTCCTGAGCGTGCTGTTCCTGATGGCCATGGTGCTGATTATGTATTATAAGCAGATTACCGAGGGCTACGAGGACCGGGAGCGCTACCGCATTATGCGCAAGGTGGGCCTCAGCCAGGCGGAAATTCGCAGAAGCGTATCGTCCCAGATCGTGTGGGTGTTCTTCCTGCCGCTGGCGGCGGCGGCGCTGCACATCGCGGCGGCCTTCCCCGGCATTGTTACCATGATGCGGGCCCTGGCCATGACCAACGTAAAGCTGATGGCCCTGTGCGCGCTGGGCAGCGTGACGCTGTTTGCCCTGCTGTATGGCGGCGTGTACCTGTTTACCTCCCGCGTGTATGAAAAAATCGTCAGCGAATGAGAGGAGCGGGATATGCGAAGGGTTTTATCCGGCGCGGTGTTCTGGCTGTTCTTTGGGCTGTGCGTCATGCTGATTTTGCCTTCCAGCCTGCTGCTCAGCTGCGGCCTGTGCCTGTTTAATCTGGGAGACAGATGGGCACAACGTATCAAAGGAAACGTCTGTTCAAAAGACTTATTCTAATTTGGACGGGATGCTATAACGGTTTGTTATGGCATTCCGTTTCTTTTTGCACGTTCTTATGGACATTTGGTTAGAATATAAGCATTCTTTATAGGGTCCAAGAGAAAGTTAATTTGCGCTGGTATCTGCCGCCGCATATAATGACGCTATCCGTAAATGAAACAGGATGACGAAAGGATGTGTGCCGGATGCGGGAACTTAGACGGATAAACCGGTTTTTTCCGGCACGAAGACCGCGGGCTGTTGGCTGAAAAGCGAACAGCGGCCTTTGTTTTCGTGCAGGAGGGCGGCGCTGCCTGGCAGCCCGGCGGCTTGCACGTTTTTTTATCATACCGTCAGAAAAGATAAAGGAGGGATTCAGCGATGACGCGCTTGAAGAATAAGGAATCCATTTTTGCGGAATGCCCGGTGCCGGAGGCCATTGTGCGGCTGGCCCTGCCCACCATTATCGGGCAGATCATTCTGGTGGTGTACAACCTGGCCGACACCTTTTTTATCGGCCTGACCGGCAATGACAACATGCTCACCGCTGTTACCGTGTGCATGCCCGCGTTTATGATTCTGTCCGCCATTGCCAATTTGTTTGGCGTGGGCGGCGCCAGCGTCATTGCCCGCCAGCTGGGCAACCACCAGCGGGACCGGGCGGGCTACGCCGCCTCCTTCGCCTTTTGGGGCTGCATAGCCGTAACGCTGCTGTATTCCCTGCTGTGCATCCTGCTGGTGGATGTGTATGTGAACCTGCTGGGCGGCGTGGACCCGGCGGTGCATGAATACGCCCGGGGCTACCTGCTTTGCACTGTAGGCGTGGGCGGTCTGGTCACCAGCCTGAACAGCCTGCTGGCCCACCTGCTGCGGTCGGAGGGGCACAGCGCCCAGGCGGGACTGGGCGTGGCCATGGGCGGCATTTTGAACATCGCGCTGGACCCGCTGTTTATGCTGGTGATTATGCCCAAGGGCATGGAACCCCTGAGCGTGGCCATTGCCACGGCGCTGTCCAACCTGCTGGCTACCGTCTATTTCCTGCTGGTCATTTTCCGCCGCCGTCACCATACGGTGCTGCAATTAAAGCCCACCCGCCATGCGCTGCGGGGCGGCATTCCCGGCAGGGTGCTGTCCATCGGCCTGCCCGCCTGCGCCATGACCCTGCTGGAGAACGTATCCTACGCCACCATGGATAACCTGCTGTCCGACTACGGCACGGCGGTGCAGGCCGGCGTTGGGGTAGCCAAAAAAATCAACATGCTGGCCCACTGCATTGTACGCGGCATGACCCAGGGTGTGCTGCCGCTGATCAGCTACAGCTTTGGCGCGAAAAACCACAAGCGCCTGCGGGACAGCGTCCGGCTGTCCTGCCTGGCGTCCATCACCCTGGCGGCGCTGTGCATGGTGATGAGCCTGACCCTGGCCCGTCCGCTGGTGGATGTGTTTATCCGCAGCGGATCCGGCGCGGAAAGCTACGGCATGGCCTGCCTGCGCATTCTGTGTCTGGGCGGTCCGTTCTCCGCCTGCGCGTATTCGTTTATTTCCTTCTTTCAGGCGGTGGGGGAAAGCAAGCGGTCGTTTTTGCTGGCCACCATGCGCAAGGGCGTGCTGGATATTCCGCTGATGTTTGCGCTGGGACGGCTGTTTCCCCTGTACGGCGTGGTATGGGCTACTCCCGTGGCCGACGTGCTGTGCTGCGCGGCGGCGGTGTTTATGGCGGTGCCCTTCCTGCGCAAATATGTGGAGGACGCGCCCCAGACCCAGCATTGTCCTGTAGCTTCTTTGTAAAATTTGTGTTATAATCAGGTCAAATTTTGGATAAGGAGGATGGCGCGGTGATTGATCCCAAACTTCATTCGCTGATCAAGGTCGCGGAAACCGGCAGCTTTACCAAAGCGGCCGCGGCGCTGATGTTGACGCAGCCTGCCATCAGCCACCACGTCCACGCGTTGGAGGAGGAACTGGGCGTTAAAATCTTTGACCGGGTGCATAACGAGCTGCATGTGACACGGGAAGGGGAAACGGTGATTAAATACGCCCGGCGAATGCTGTCCCTGGAAGCCCGCCTGCGTCGGGACCTGACCAGCGAAACCCTGCGGCTCACCGCTGTTACCGTGGGCATTACCCACACGGCGGAAAGCAACACCATTGCCGAGGCGCTGGCCAAATATGTATCCGTCCACGACGGGGTATCCATTAAAATGCTGACCGATACGCTGCCCAACCTGTATGACAAGCTGAAAAGCTACGAGCTGGACTTTGCCATTGTGGAAGGGCGCATCAACGACCCGGATTTAAAATACCTGATGCTGGATACGGACTATCTGGTGCTGGCCGTGGCCCCGGACCATCCTCTGGCGAAAAAAAGCATGGTCACCATTAACGAATTAAAAAAGGAAAAGATGATTCTGCGCCTGCCGGATTCCAATACCCGCAACCTGTTTGTCAGCTCGCTGGAAAGCCAGAACCTCAGCATCGAGGATTTTAACGTGGTGCTGGAGGTAAACAACATCGCCACCATCAAGGATTTGATCCGCCGCGGCTTCGGCGTGTCGGTGCTGGCCAAGAGCGCCTGTCTGGACGAATTGAAGAAGAAAAAAATAGCGGTGCTGCCCATTGAAAACCTGAGCATGATGCGGGAAAACAACATCGTTTATCCCAAAACCTTCGAGCAGACGGAGATGCTGCGGGAAATTGTCAAATATTATAACGAAACCCGCGGAACCATCAAGGAATAACCGGCGACGCTCTTTGGGCCGTGCCGTTGAATGGGAAAAAACGCCATGCTTCTCTTTTGTGAGATAAAGAAAAAAACATACCAAAAAGCCCATGCAAACCTTTGACATTGATTTAACATTGTGGTATACTATATAAACCCTGTGAGGGAATTACAATCTTCAAGCAACAACAAGGAGGCTACCCTGCATGAAAAAGGTTCTTTCCGTTGTTCTTGCGCTGGTGCTGGTTCTAAGCCTGTGCAGCTTTGCGTCTGCCGAGGACTATTCCGGCTACACCATCCGCATCTACTCCAACTCCAACTCCACCGAGCGTACCACCTGGCTGATCAACGCCGCCAAGGAAGCCGGCTTCACCATCAGCATTGACGACAACAGCGTCATCTCCGGCGACACCGCCGCCATTCAGGCCGCCAACGAAAAGAAGGATGGCGACATCCTGTTCGGTTTGAACGAAACCCGCTGGTCTCAGGTGATCGGCGGCACCTACGAGAACCTGTCCATCGCCGACTGGACCCCCACCTGGGCCGACGAAGTGGGCGAATACAAGTATGACGGCAAGGCCTATGGTCTGGTTATCCAGAACGTGCTGATGCTGTACCGCACCGACGAGCTGGGCACCAACGGCAAGGAACTGCACTTCCAGCACTGGGCCGACGTGGTGAACTGCGGCTATACCTGGTATCGCCAGAACAAGGTGGGCGGCACCACCAACGCCAACATCAACAGCGCCATGCTGTATCCCTTCACCGATCCCACCAGCCCTGCCGGCGGCATCAGCGTGGAAGGCTGGAAGACCCTGTGGGCCTACTGCGCCGGCGGCATCAGCGGCGGCGACGACTACAAGTACGGCTTTGATCCCCTGAACAAGGGCGACGTACAGGTGTCCAGCTTCTATTCCTCCTCTCTGTACGGAAAGGTGGACGACGCCGCTTCCGGCAGCGATCATCCCCTGAAGGGCACCACCGAGCCTGAAAACTGGGCGCTGGTGGACATCGACGACGGCACCTATTACATTGCCGAGTACCTGGGCGTGCTGAACCGCGAGGGCCGCACCGAGGAAGAAACCGCTGCCGTGAAGGCCTTTGCCGAGTGGTTCGGCTCCGCCGAAGTGCAGGCTGCCTGGAGCGATGAGTTCGACTCCTTCCCCTGCAACCAGGCTGCCGCCAAGGAAATCTACGGCGACGAGATTCCCGCCATCTATCAGATCAAGAACTTTGCTCTGAACAAGGTGGAAGGCACCGATATGACCTACGCCGAGTATGTGGGCGCTCACTCCGCGGAGTGGACCAACATCATGACCAACCTGGGCTTCTACTGGGCCGACGCTTCCGAAGCCAAGACCGAGCCTGATTGGGCCAATCTGGATTGGGCGACCCTGACCCAGAAGGCTGAATAATCCTGCTATTGCTATGGCAGCGATGGAGGGGGATCCGCTTTTGCGGGTCCCCCTGCCGTCTTATCCATATCATGACAAAATTTGTGAGGCGCTTTGCCGAAAGCTCAAGGAAAGCTTTTGATGCTTGAAAGGTTTTCCTTGCGTTTTCACCTGATTCTATCTCAAGGAGTGGTTTCCGCATGATCGAGCTCAAGGATATCGTGGTTCAATTTGGTGATTTTGAAGCGCTGCACAACATTAACGTGGATGTGAGGGAGGGGGAGTTTTTTACCTTCCTGGGCCCCAGCGGCTGCGGCAAAACCACCACCCTGCGCACCATCACCGGCTTTATCGAGCCGGTTAGCGGTACGGTGAATGTGGACGGGCAGGATATTACCCATGTGCCGATTGAGCAGCGCAACATTGGCATCGTGTTCCAAAGCTACGCCCTGTTCCCCACCATGACGGTGTATGACAACATCGCCTTTGGCCTGAAAATCAAAAAGCTGAAAAAGGACGAAATTGACGCGAAGGTGCAGGATATTGCCCGCAAGGTGGACCTGTCCCAGGAACAGCTGAAAAAGGCGGTAAGCCAGCTGTCCGGCGGTCAGCAGCAGCGCGTGGCCATCGCCCGTGCTTTGGTGACCGGCCCCGCCATCATTTGCATGGACGAACCCCTCAGCAACCTGGATGCCAAGCTGCGGGTGCAGCTGCGCAACGAACTGAAAAAGATGCAGCGGGATTTTGGCATCACCACCATTTACGTTACCCACGACCAGGAAGAAGCCCTGACCCTGTCCGACCGCATCGCGGTGTTTAATAAGGGCTATATTGAGCAGATCGGCACGCCCAACGAAATTTACAACCATTCTAGGACGGAATTTGTGTGCAACTTTATTGGCGATATCAACCGGGTGGAAAGCGACATTGCCGGTAAGATGCACCTGCCAGAAAGCCAGCATCACTTTGTTCGCCTGGAACGTCTGCGGGTGAACCGGCCCAAGGACAGCGATGACGAGCTGGTGCTGGACGGCGTGATTGAAAGCCGCGAATACTACGGTCTGTACATTAAATACTATATCCATGTGGGCAGCCAAACCCTGAAGGCCATAGAAAAGAACGACGGCATCAACATTTACGAGCCCGGCGAAACCGTTACCGTAGGCATTCATCCGGCGGATATCATGTCCTACGACGCGCAGGCGTAAGGGGGGCGGCGTTATGCAGAAAAAAGCGGCCAGACTGACGCCGGAACTGATTTTTAAGGTGTTCGGCATCGCCTTCTTCGTCTACCTGTTCTTTGGCTTTATGCTGCTGCCCTGCCTGAATACCATTTCCCAGGTGTTTACGGCAAAGCCCGGCGATCCCTTCGCGGTTATCAAATTCTTTTTCGCGGGCAACATGCCCAAGTATGTGTGGAACTCGCTGAAGCTGGCCATCTGCCTGGTGATTACCGTTAACATTGTGGGCGTCAGCATTGTGCTGCTGACGGAATACTTTGACATCAAGGGCGCCAAGGTGCTGCGCCTGGGCTACATGACCACCCTGATTTATTCCGGCGTGGCGCTGGTAACCGGCTACCTGTTCCTGTACGATTCCGATGGCATGCTGACCAGCTGGCTGTGCCAGATTTTTCCCGGCATGAACAAACAGTGGTTCTCCGGCTTTAATGCGGTGCTGTTTACCATGACCTTTGCCTGTACCAGCAACCATATGCTGTTTTTGCGCAACGCCATCCGCGGCATTGACTACAACACGGTAGAGGCGGCCCGCAACATGGGCGCCAAGCCCTTTACGGTGCTGTGGAAGGTGGTATTCCCCACCCTGATTCCCACCATGTTCAGCCTGACGGTAATGACCTTTATCACCGGTCTGTGCGCCATGAGCGCTCCCACCCTGTTGGGGTACGATTCCATCAACCCGGAAATTGTGCGTCTGGCCGGGTCGTCCGTGGCGGACGAGGCGTTTCCCCAGGCCCGGGCTGCGCTGCTGTCCATTATTCTGGCCATGTTTACCATTCTGCTGCTGACGGTGCTCAGCAATTACGAACGAAAGGGCCACTACCTGAGCGTCAGCAAAACCAAGGCCAAGCTGGTAAAGCAGAAGATCCAAAATCCGGTGGCCAACGTGCTGGCGCATGTATACGCCTATGTGCTGTTTTTAATCTACATGACTCCGGTTGTGATGATTGTGCTGTTTGCCTTCCAGAACTATCCGGCCATACGATCCAAATCGCTGAATGTGCATGACTGGACGCTGGTCAACTTCTTTGGCACGCAGGATTACCAGTTCATGACCAACCGCGGTAAGCTGAAAACCCGTGTGGGGTCCATCAGCGGCCTGTTTGCCAATGCCGACACGGTGGGCGGCATTCGCCTCAGCTTTGTGCTGTCGGCCATCGCGGCGGCCCTGGCCTGCGTTATCGTGGTGGTGGCCGTGAACTACGTCTTTAAAAACAAGGGCAAAAAGCGGGGCACAGTGCTGGAATACAGCCTGCTGTTCCCCTGGCTGCTGCCCACCATTCTGATCTGCTACTCCTACCGCACCTTCTTTAATTCCGAAAGCGTGTGGTATGTGTTCAACCAGAACCTGTACATGCGGGAAAATGTGCGCTTCCTGATTGTGATGGCGTACACGGTGGTGAAGCTGCCCTTTGCCCTGCGCATGATTAAGGCGGCCTTCTATGCCATTGACGAGGAGCTGGAGGACGCGGCCCGCAACCTGGGGGCCAGCGGCCTGGTTACCTTCCTGAAGGTAAAACTGCCCATTGTATTGCCCAGCGTGCTGGCGGTATTCGCCCTGAACTTTAACGCCCTGTTTACAGAGTATGATATGAGCGCCACCTTCCAGTCCAGCTACGGCAAGAGCTACGCCATGGTGATTCAAAGCATGTGCGCCGAGGAAGGCCGCGACGGCTACAACGTAAACGCCTCCGGCCGCCGCTGCGCCAGCACCGTGTTTATTATGATCGTCAGCGGGCTGATTTTGTACCTGGTGTATGGCGTGGGCGCCAGAGACTTGGGCGACCGTCTGGCCATTAAGGAAAAGCGGCAGAAACGCTGGGCTGCCTTAAAGCAAAAGTTCCACCGGCAATCCAGGGAAGCCAAAGCCTGATGAAACACAAAACCGCCGTATTCTCTGCAAAAGGGAATACGGCGGTTTTTTATTTTAGCCTGTTTAGCCAGCCGGAAGCAGCGTCCAGCAGCGCCTGACGCTGATTTGGATAACGGCCCTCTATGGTAAAACGCCACAGATCATGGAGCAGCGGGCCCATCTGCTTCGTGGCAACGCCTTTCTGTACAAACAGGGGACGCAGGTCATCCCCGCCAACGGCCAGTTTCTTTAAGGAAAGCGGCTTATCCGCCAATGCGGCCAGCAGGCCCAACAGCTCCTGATCGTTCTGTCCCAGCGCACGGCGGATGGCTGCGGCGGTTTGCAGCGTTTCCAACCCCATTTGCGCCGCGTCAAACAGGGAATACCCGCCCTGAACGGCCCGCACATACGCGGCCGCCGCCTGCGCCTGAACGTTTGAAAAACGCAGACGGCGCATCACGTCCAGAACCTTGTCCGGCCCGGCCTGGTGAAACAGCAGCGCCATGCGGGGCGCAACGCCCAGAGGCAGACGCTCCGTGGCCCGGGCGGCGGCCGGGTCAAAAGGCAGGTTTCCCGCCAGACAGGGCCATGCGCCGATGCCATCCAGCAGCAGCAAACCGCTGGCGGTGGCGGGCCTGCGGCGGCGCAGCGTGGGATACCGCAAATCGGCCTTGAGGATTTTTTCCCATTCGTCCCGCAGCCGCTCGCAGGCGATATCACCCAGCAGGGAGGCGTGACGCTTCAGGCTGTCAATCAGGGAAGGGGTAGGCTGCAAATCCAGCTCGGACTGGAAACGCACCGCCCGCAGGATGCGCAGGCCGTCATCCCGCAATACCTGGTCCGGGTCCGGGGTAATGGTATGCAAAACCCCTTTGGCCATATCGGTAAGGCCGCCGGTAGGGTCGATTACCGGCCCTAATCCCTCCGGATGGACCTGCTGGTACAGAGCGTTCACGCTGAAATCCCGGCGCAGAGCGTCCACGGGCAATTCTGTGGTAAAGCGCACCGCGTCCGGTTTGTGCCCGCAGCGGTAGCTGTCCTCCCGAAAGGTGGTATATTCCGCCATGTGCCGCACGCCGTCATCATCGGCTACATGCAGTTCCACCGTGCCAAAATGGGCGGCGCGCAGCACGGCGTGTACAGGGCCGCCCTGACAAAAGGCGCATACCGCTTCGGGCCGGGTCGGGCCGCAAACGTCCACATCGCTGATGGGCAGCCCCATCAGCGGATTGCGTACCGCGCCCCCCACCAGATAAAGAGGCGCGCCTGCTCGGTCGAACACGCGCGCGATCTTGGAAATCCAGGGAGCCTGTGTCAGCGCCCCGGTCATTGTTTGTCACACAGAAGGATGAACTCGTCCACCTCGGCGCGAATCACATCCAGAGCGCTGCGCCAGTAATCGGCGCTGCGTACATCAATGCCCACGCTGGCGGACACGTCCGCCACCTTGCCGCTGCCGCAGGAGGCCAGCAGCGCGTCGTACTTGGGCATGAAGGAAGCGCCCTCCTGCTGATACTTGCGGAACACGCCCAGACCGAACAGCAGGCCGAAGGCATAGGGGAAGTTGTAGAAGTGCAGCCCTACGCTGTAGTAATGGCTCTTGCAAATCCACATGCCGGGATGACGCACATCCGGGTCCAGACCATCGCCATAGGCGGCCTCCTGAGCGTCCAGCATCATCTGGTTCAGCTCGGCGGCAGTGGGAATATGGGTCTTGCGGGCCTCAAATACGGCGCTTTCAAACAGGAAACGGCTGTAAATATCCACCACCGTCTGGGTGGCCTCCATCAGGCTGTTTTCCAGCAGCGCAAAGCGGAAATCATCATCCGCTGTGGCGCGCACCACGTTGCTCAGCAGGGTTTCGTTAAAGATGGACGCGGTTTCCGCCAGGGGCATGGGAGGTTCGGCCATCAAAACGGGCTTGCTTTCCAGACAATGGTTGTGCCACCCGTGACCCAGCTCGTGAGCGATGGTGCTGACGTCGCTGAAGCTGCCCACAAAATTGGTCAGCACCCGGCTGATTTTTTTGTCATGGAAACCGGCGCAGAACGCGCCGCCCTCTTTGCCTTCCCGGGGATACAGGTCAATCCAGCGGTTGTTGAAGGCGTGGTCGATAAACCGGCCCATTTCCGGGTTGACCTGATGGAAGGTGCTGACCAGCAAATCATGCGCCTGCTCAATGGTGTACTGGCGGCTGGCCTTGCCCACGGGGGCAAACAGATCGTAGAAGGGCAAACCGTTCTTGTGGCCCAGCAGATTGGCCTTGGCCTTCATATAGCGGCGGAAATCTGGCAGGGCTTCCCTGACGGCGGTCCACAGCGCGTCCAGCGTCTGACGGTCCATGCGGCTTTCCATCAGCTGCTGGGTCAGGTTGTCAGGATAGCCCTTGGCCTCGCACATGGTAATGGCCTCGCCCTTGATGCAGCCCAGGCAGTAGGCCATGGGAGTTTCCACCTTTTTGTAGCTGGCCAGTTCGGCCTCATAGGCAGCCTTGCGCACGGCGGGGTCCGGATCGTAAGCCATGCCGCGCACAGCGGGCAGGGGCAGGTTTTTGCCGTCCAGCTCCACGGTATGACTGCCCATCAGCCGGTCACGCAGCTTGGAAAAAGCGTCGCCGCCGTTCAGGCTCATGCGCAGCATCCACTTTTCCATATCCGCGGGCAGCATATGGGCGGCCTGCTCCGCCATTTCGCGCAGCACAAAGGCGTTGCTTTGCAGGGCCGGGCTGCCCTTGATGCAGCCGTCCAGATCCTGCACGCCGCCTACATAGCGCACGCACTTGCTTTGCGCCAGCGACACGTCTACCATCAGGTTGCTCATTTCATCCAGATAGCGCAGCGCGTCGGCGTTATTGGCGTCCGCCGCCAGGGTCAGCTGCACAAAGCCAAAGGCGCTGTTCAGCAGGTTGTTGCACTTTTCCAAAGAGGCCACCATGGCTTCCAGCTTGGCGGTATCCGGCTGCCGGGTGGCCAAAAGCGCGTCCATTCCCGTCAGGACTTCCTTGACGGAATCGATATCCCGGCGCAGGGCAGGGTCCTGAAAGCCGTTGTAAAATACGGAAAGATCCCAGGTTTCATTCATGGAGACAAACTTCCTTTCGTTCATTGGTCGTGGCGGTGCTTGGCTTCCTCCAGCGCCTGCAGGCAGGTTTCCTTACTGCGCTCGATGTGCTTATGCACCAGTCGTTTCAAATTTTCCAGATCATGCTGTTCGGCAAAAATAACCATGTCGTGGTGTTCCTGATGGGCGGCGTGGCGGCGCTTTTCCTTGGCGATGGAAATTTCGGAGAAGCGGCGCAGGTATTCGTCCTGGCTTTCGATAATTTGCACGATGCGTTTTTGGCCGGAGATGGAGGTAAAGCGGGCGTGAAACTCGCGGGCCTTGGGAGAAATGGCCTGAATGTCATTCTTTTTATCCAGGGGGTCCATTTCGCTAAGGATATGACGAAGCTCCGCCACATCCTCATCGGTGATGTTGGCCACCACGGCGGGAAGGGTCAGCATTTCCAGCGTGTTGCGAATGGTGTATATTTCCTCCACATCGTCCACGGTAAAGGTGCGCACCATCACGCCGCGGCGGGGCAGGTATTCCACCAGACCGTCAATTTCCAGCTTGCGCAGCGCCTCCCGCAGGGGCGTGCGGCTGATGTGCATACGCTCGGCGTATTCTGTTTCTACAATGCGAGAACCGGCGGGAATTTCGCCAATCACAATTGCGTGTTTTAACGTTTCGTATGCGATATCGCGGATTGGTTTATTTTCAACAGCTGGGTCCAGATTGATTTCTGCCATGCCTGTCTCCCTCCTGTTCTTTTAATGTTCTTTTTTATTGTAGTATCAGACAAGGGGCCTTGTCAAGAAAAATGGATGAATATACATGAAGAAATTTGAAGAAAACGCATGAAAACGGGCTGCATCCTGCAAAAATGGGATGCAGCCCAAACACGGACAAGCCGTGGAAATGTTAGTCGCGCTTGAAAACGGGGAACGTGGCCCCTTCGATAAAGTGCATGACAAATAATCGCCACTTGCACCAAAAGCCTATCGAGGAGAACCGGACAGCTTACGTAAGCGCTTGTTTCCTGCCGTTTTCAAAGCGCATTTTGTGTCGCCTTGATTCGACATCCTGATTGTACCAAACATTTATGGCCGCACCATGAATAAAGAGGGAAGAAACGGAAAACGTCCGCACTGGGGGAAAGCGAATGCCCGGCAGCGTTTACAGCGTAATCCAGTACCGTTTTACATACACCTGTTCCTCCGGGTCGAACAGCTTGTTTTCCAATATGCCGCCGTTATGCAAAATGACCTTGCCCATGGCCTTCGCGTCCTTTAGCCCCTGACGCAAGATAGCGGTGGCCAGTCCGCGGCAGCGTTTGTCCGGCACGACGGCGTAGCCCACATGCCCGCCGTAATGCAGCAAATAGGGAGTCAGTTCAAATTTCAGGCTGTATACGCCCACCATTTCGTCCCCGTCATAGCACAGGTAAAAATTTTCGCGCACATATGTTATAAAAATCCAAAACATCCTGCTGGTGAGCGGCGGTGGGAAAAACCGGAGAAATCATGACAAGGCTCCTTTCGCTCGGGAAAAAACATGGGGCCTCGCTGTATGCAAGGCCCCAAACCGCTTATTTCAGCAGCTTTTTCAAATCCTCCACCCGGTCGGTATGCTCCCAGGGCAAATCAACGTCCGTGCGGCCAAAGTGACCATAGGCGGCCGTCTGGCGGTAGATGGGGCGGCGCAGGTTCAGGGTGCGGATGATGCCGTCCGGACTCAGGTCAAACAGCTTGCCCACCTGGGCGCTCAGCACATCATCCCCCAGCCTGCCGGTGCCGAAGGTATTCACCTGTACGCTGACCGGCTGGGCCACGCCGATGGCGTAGGCCAAAGCCACCTCGCACTTGTCCGCCAGACCGGCGGCCACAATGTTCTTGGCCACATAGCGGGCGGCATAGCAGGCGGAACGGTCCACCTTGGAGGGGTCCTTGCCGCTGAAAGCGCCGCCGCCATGACGGGCATAGCCGCCGTAGGTATCCACAATGATCTTGCGGCCGGTCAGGCCGGTGTCGCCGGCGGGGCCGCCCAGCACAAAGCGGCCGGTGGGGTTGATGTACACCTTGGTTTCATCCGTCCATAAATGAGCGGGCAACACGGGCCGAATGACATGCTCCAAAATGGCCTGTTCGATTTGGGCGTGGGTAACGCTTTCGTTATGCTGGGCGGAAATGACCACCGTATCCAGCGCCACGGGCTTGCCGTCCTCGTAAGCGATGGTAACCTGGGACTTGCCGTCCGGGCGCAGCCAGGGCAGGGTGCCGTCCTTGCGCACGGCGGCCAGACGGCGGCTGAGGGCGTGGGCCAGAGAAATGGGCAGGGGCATCAGCTCCGGGGTTTCGTTGCAGGCATAGCCAAACATCATGCCCTGATCGCCCGCGCCGCTTTCGGCCTTTTCCTGTCCATCCCGGGTTTCCAGAGCGCAGTCCACGCCCATGGCGATGTCCGGGCTTTGGGCGTGCAGAGCGGTCAGCACGGCGCAGCTGTTGCCGTCAAAGCACATATCGCCGCTGGTATAGCCAATATCCTTGACCACGCCGCGCACAATATCATCCACAGATACATAGGCGCTGGTGGTAATTTCGCCCATTACCTGCACAATGCCGGTGGTGGCAAAGCTCTCGCAGGCAACACGGGCGTTGGGGTCCTCGGCCAGAATGGCGTCCAGAATGGCGTCGCTGACCTGGTCGCACAGTTTGTCGGGATGTCCTTCAGTAACGGATTCACTGGTAAAAACGGTTCGCATGGTTTGGGAAGCTCCCTTCTGTGTTTTTTGACAACCCGTACACGGTAAAGTTTTGCACACAAGCGTAAAAAATGCGCCTGCGGCATAAGCAGGCGCAAAAGGTTTGTTTTCAAACGTTACCTCATCTGCCAGCGTTATGCACGCTGCGGGAATTGCCACCATGCATCGCTGCCGGTTGGCGGGTTTCATCGGGCCCGTCCCTCAACCACTCTTTATAAGGTGTTTGGTTGTCAATTGGTATTATACAGGTTTCAACCGGGTTGTCAATAGGCAGAATGGCCGGAATGCCTAAGGCCACAGGCAGCGGCCAAGGTCTACCCGTCCGTCCGGCAGGAAGGGGATTCCCTCCCGCGCCAACAGCGCCCGGCGCAATCCGGCCTCGCCGCCATCGGCAATGCTGCCGTCGGCCTTGACGACCCGGTGCCAGGGCAGCTGCTCCGGGCAGCGGCGCATGGCCCAGCCCACCATACGCGCCCCGTTGGCCCGGCCCAGCAGTTTGGCGATACCGCCATAGGATATGACCCGTCCATAAGGAATTTGGGCCACAAGGGCGTACACCTGCTGAAAAAAGTCATCGCTCACGGCTTACACCGGCGACATAACGCTGGGGGTGGCGATGCGGTCCCAGTGGGGCGTATAAACCATGCTGCCCCGGATGGGGGAATAGGGCAGCAGCGCGGTATCCAGCTCCTCGATGGTATCCACCGTACCGGCCAGGTAGGCGCGAATCCGCTCCTGCGCCGTAAAAACGCGCTGCTTCAGCCCGCCAAGGCGCAGATCCAGCACATCCAGACCGGCGGGGCGGTTCTCCAGCAGCCACTGGGCGTGCAGGGCGGCGATAAAGGCGTCTATTGCTTTACACAGGCGGGGCAGCTCCACATCGCACACGCTGGCCAAAGCGCCCCGGGACCGCTGCTGCCAGGCGGGCCGCAGCTTCATTTGCACCTGACATTTGCAAAGCAGCAGTTCGCACAGGCGAATGTGCTCGCCAAACAGGGTGGACCACTGGCCGCCCCGGGAACCCTTCAGCTGCTGCAGCGTCTGCTTTAAATGGTCACTGTAGCCATTTAAGTCAATGCCGCCGCTGAACAGAGGAGTCAAAATGTCCTCATACAAAAGGGTTTTGGCCGGGTTAACGCCGCAGGTGCCGGGGGCCGGGTTTTCCGGGGTGAATACGGCCTGATCCAGCAGCAGGAACTGCTCCAGGCTGCCGCCGGTGCACAGGGCAAAGCGCTTATCCAGATTCTGCTGTTCACGCTGCCAGCACAGTTCCGCCCATTGCTGCAGGCAGGGCAGCACGGCAAAGGCGGAGCATTCCGCGCCGTTGTCGCCCCACAGGGTGACCAGCACCTCACGCACGCCGTGGTCCAGACAGGCCTGATGGGCCGTGGGGGCAATGCTCATGCTGAAATGGTTGCAGGGGGCGAAGCCGGTCCATTTCCACGCGCCGCAGGCAAAGGCGGTATGGGACGTCATGGCCAGATGCTGCTGAAGCATGCGGTTATAGGTATCCGCATCCTGGGTGTAATAATCCCAGTAAATCAGGATGGTTTCATAGGGCAGAAATTTTTTCACGGCAGGGTCAATATGGCAGTCCTTTACATAATAATCGCCGCCGCTGGCCAGCCGGAAGAACATATCGCTCCACATCATGGTGACGAAGTCGTACTTTAGCGCCAGGTCGTGTACCCGCCTGAAATGCCGCAGCATCAGCTGGGTACGGTCTACATAGCCGTGCTGGGCCAGATATTTGCCCAGTCCCAGCTGCTGCGCCTCGTCCATGCCGATATTGATGCGCTTGGTGCGGAAGCATTCCCGCATGGTTTGGAAAATGGCCTCCAAAAAGGCGTAGGTCTGGTCGTCGTCCACCAGCAAAATATCGGCGATATCCCGCATGGGAACCATGGTCTCCCACTTCAGCGCCTGCCCCAGATGGGCCAGGGTTTGAATGGCGGGCACCAGCTCGATGCCCAGACTGGCGGCGTAGGCGTCCAGCTCCTTCAGTTCCTGCCGGGTATAGCCGCCCCGGCCGTAGCCGAAGTAGGGATACCCCTCCAGCGGGAACACATCCTCCATGTACAGCTGCATGCAGTTGTAACCCATCAGGCTGAGCATGCGCAGCATCTTTCGTACCGCTTCCGGCCGGGGAACGGCGTTGCGGGAGCAATCCAGCATCACGCCCAGGCTGTTATAAGCAGGGGTTTCTTCATAAGCAAAACCCGGCTGAGCGTCCGCGTACTGTTCCAGCAGCGTGGCGGCGCGGCCCAGCATCCGTTCCTCCTTCAGCTGTACCTGCCAGCCGTCCTGCGTTCGGGTCAGGTGGATTCCCCTGCCGCCCAGGGACACGTCCGCCCCCTCAAAGAGATAACGCTTGTCCAGAATATCCAGTAGTTTTTCAGCAAAAGCAGAAAAAGCCGCCATCATTTATGACCCTCCTGTTGTTGATACCCTGTGCTTTCGCCGGAAAAATGAAAAAATCCTGCCATGGGGCAGGAAGGAAAAGGCCGCCTGTGTATACAGACGGCAAAGAAGGTTGAAAATCGGAGGGGCAGGAACGATGCCCCTAAGCCTTGCGCCGCAGCGATTTTCCCAGCGCAGCGATTAACCCTCCACAGGCGTTTTGGCTTTTTTCAGGCCCTTGTTTTGAATACGCTGCCAAACCAGCACGGCGGCAATCAGCACAAAGCCGATGATGTCGGTGCTTACGCCCGGCTTAATCAGCAGCAGGCCGCCCGCAAGGCTCATCAGGGTTTGCAGCCAGTTCAGCTTGCTGTCCCAGAAGCGCTCCAGCGCCATGCCCACGCCAAACATGCCCATCAGGGCGGTGATGATAATCAGTACCACATCGTACCACCGGCTGTTCAGCATCAGCATTTGGGGCGCAAAGACAAACATGTAGGGCACCAGGAAGGCGGCGATGGCCAGACGGGAGGCCTCCACGCCGGTCTTAAGAGGATTGGATTTGGCGATAGCCGCGCCCGCCATGGCCGCCAGAGCCACAGGGGGCGTAATATCCGCCACAATGCCAAAATAGAAGGTAAACAGGTGGGCGGGCAGCAGCTCATACCCCGCGCCCAGCGACGCCAGCCCCGCATAGACCGAATCCAGCCCGGGGGTGCTCATCAGGGCCCTGGCCACCACGGGAGCCATAATGGTGGAGGTAATCAGGTAGTTGGCGGTGGTGGGCACGCCCATGCCCAGCACAATGGAAGCCAGCATGGTAAAGATGAGCAGCAGGTAAATGCTGCCGCCCGCCAGCTGGGTCAGGCCCGCACCCATCTTCAGGCCAATGCCCGTCAGGGTAATCATGCCGGCGATAACGCCCGCCGCGCCGCAGGCCAGCGCCACGCCCAGAATGGACCGTGCGCCGCCTTCCAGCGCGTCCAGGTAATCCCTGGGCCGCATGGCGGTGGATTCCTTCAGCACCTCTCTGGCGGCCTTGCCCCGCTTGTGAGCCAGAATCAAATCCACCAGAGTTTTGCCATAGCCGCCCAGCACGGCGCACAAAATGCCCACCAGCGGGGCGATGCTGTAGGTAAAACCGGCGCCCAGAATCCAGATGATGGCAATCAGCGGCAGAATCAGATAGCCCCGCTCCACCAGAATTTTGCCCAGCTTGGGCAGCTTATCCCGGCTCATGCCCACCAGCCCCCGCTTTTTGGCCTCGATATCGGTAATGATATAGATGCCCGCGAAGTACAGCAGGGCGGGAATGATGGCGGCTTTGACGATAACGGAATAGGGGATGCCCACGGTTTCGGCCATCAGGAAGGCCGCCGCGCCCATTACGGGAGGCATGATCTGCCCGCCGGTAGAGGCGGCCGCTTCCACGGCGGCGGCAAACTCGGGCCGGTAGCCCAGGCTTTTCATCATGGGAATGGTAAAGCTGCCGGAGCCGACGGTATTGGCTACGGAGCTGCCGGACACGGTGCCCTCCAGCGCGCTGGTCAGCACGGCCACCTTGGCGGGACCGCCCCGGCGGCTGCCCGCGATGGCGTTGCACAAATCAATGAAAAATTCGCCCACGCCCGTTTTTTCCAGGAAGGAGCCGAACAGGATAAACAGGAAGATAAAGGTGGAGCTTGCGCCGATGGGGGTGCCGAACACGCCCTCCTGGGTGTAGAACAGGTGCTTGACAATGTTCTTCAGGCTAAAGCCCCGGTTGCCCAGAAAGCCGGGCATAACCTTGCCGAAAAACCCAATCAGCACAAAGCAGCAGGCAATGACCACAATGGGCATACCTACCACCCGGCGGCAGCCCTCCAGCAGCAGCAGAATGCCGATTACGCCAATGGCGATCTGGAAGGGCGTATAGGCAATCTGCTTGGCGATGTCATTGAAGAAAATCACCGGGTACAGGTAGCACACCAGGGACAAAAGGGCCAGCGCCACGTCATACCAGGGCAGCTTGGCCTTGGACGCCTTGCGGGTGGCCGGGTACAGCAGGAAGGACAGCGTCAGCACAATGCCCAGATGCAGGGGACGCATGTGGGTAGACGGAATGATAAACCAGGTGGAATACAGCTGGAACAGGGAAAACAGGATGCACAAGCCGGTAATGATCAGCCCGCGGTAGCCCGTCAGCGTGCGGTAGGCGCTTTCACGGTCATATTTGGACATGATCGCGTTAATTTCCTTCTCGTCCACCCGCTCCACGGTGCCGTTGGTCATGGGCTCGCTCACGAGGAGATCCCTCCTTTTAAAAAATGGTGGAATACGTAAGCGCGGCCCTTCGCGTATACCAAAGGGCCGCAGCGCGTTGCCGTTTCGGATTAGTCGGCCAGCAGGCCCTTTTCCTTAAAGTATTTTTCCGCGCCGGGGTGGAAGGGAACGGGAATGCCCTTCACGGCGTTTTCCGCGCTGATTTCGGCCTTCTTGGCGTGGCTCAGCTCGGCGGTGTCCTCATACAGCACCTTGGTCAGGTTGTACACCAGGTCCTCGCTCAGGTCCTTGGAGCAAATCAGCACGGCGCCCACGGCGGGCACGGTAACGTCCTCAGTCATGCCGTTGTAGGTACCGGCGGGCACCGTTACGGGCACATAGTAGGAATAGGTTTCGCTCAGCCTGGTCATGTCCGCCTCGTCCAGACCGATCAGCCGCACGTCAATTTTGTTGGCAACCTCCACAATGGCGGTGTTGGGCAGGCCGGCGGTGATGAAGAACGCGTCGATCTGCTTGTTCTGGAAGGAACTGGCGCTTTCGTCAAAGCTCAGGTAGTGGGGGGTGATGTCGTCCATGGTCAGGCCCGCGTTGCCCAGAATCTGCACGGCGTTAAAGTACACGCCGGAGCCAACCGCGCCTACGGAAACCTGCTTACCCTTCAAATCGGCGATGGTATGGATATCGCTGTCGGCGGCCACCACAATCTGC
This sequence comes from uncultured Clostridia bacterium, assembly GCA_934621505.1. Lineage (GTDB taxonomy): Bacteria > Bacillota > Clostridia > Christensenellales > Aristaeellaceae > Limiplasma. The sequence continues at coordinate 3,235 of CAKTUU010000008.1, read as the reverse complement.
ACCAGCTCGGGGTACAGGTAGCCGATGGCCTGGAAGCTGTCGATAACCTGGCCGTCAAAGAAGTCCTGGTTGCCCTCGTAGGCGTAGTACATCACGTCGTTCTGTACGGTGGCCAACTCGGCGTCCCCTTCGTTAATCAGGATGATGTTGGCCTTGGATCCGCCGGTGGACTGGGCGGTTACGTCCAGATCCGGAATTTTGCTCATCCACAGGGCCGCGATATCGCCGCCCAGGGCGTAGTAGGTACCGGCGGTGCCGCCGGTGGCCAGGCCCAGGTATTCGGTGGCAAATGCAGGAACGATGTTTAAAACCGTCATAATGGCAATGACAAGCGCAAGGAACTTTTTCATGATGAAGACCCTCCTCTTTCTGAAGCATGCAAACATCATACACGCTTAAATGCAAGTTTGCAATACCTTTTTGCAAATTTATAGACCTGATTTTGTATTTTGGTTGTATTTAGGCGTATTCTTAAGAAAAGACTTGTTGAAAATTTCACAGAATGAATTTTTAAAATAAAAATCCTTCATTTTGCGACATGCAGGAAAGCCGGCTGGTAAAAGGGCGGCAAAGGAACAGGCCTTTGTATGGGTTTCTACCTTTAATGCAACCAAAAAGAAAAAGCAAAGCGCGTTGAAATTTCAGGAAAAAAACTGAAAAAGAGGCTTGACAAGAAAAGTTAGACATGCTAAACTACCTGCTGGTTAGAGGATATTAACTTCTCTAACCATTCAAAACTCCAAAGGTTAGTTACTTCTAATTAAAGGGAGGGGAACGCTATGGTGCCGCTAAGCATGGCTAACGTGGGCGATGTGGCTATCATCAAGCGCATCAACGGCCGCGATGAAGTGCGCCAGCACTTGTCCGAGATGGGCTTTGTGGAAGGCGCGGAGGTGACCGTTGTCAGCGAACTGGGCGGAAACCTGATTCTTTCCGTAAAGGAAAGCCGGGTGGCTCTGGACAAGACAATGGCAAACCGAATCATGGTGTAAGCCCCGTCCCAGGAACAGGAGCCAGCACAAACAGAGAGGAGAAAACAGCATGCGAACCTTGAGAGACGTTCAAATTGGCGAAACTGCGGTTATTACCAGGCTGCACGGCGAGGGCGCGCTAAAGCGGCGCATTATGGACATGGGCCTGACCAAGGGCACCCAGGTGTATGTACGCAAGGTGGCCCCTCTGGGCGACCCGGTGGAGCTGACGGTGCGCGGCTACGAGCTGTCCGTGCGCAAAGCGGACGCCGAGCTGATTGAAGTAGCGGACAAATAACGGATTTTGGCTGGCCGCCAAAGGAGGAAAAGAGAAAATGGCGATCAAGATTGCGCTGGCAGGTAACCCTAACTGCGGCAAAACCACACTGTTTAACGCGCTGACTGGTTCCAACCAGTTTGTGGGCAACTGGCCCGGCGTTACGGTGGAAAAAAAGGAAGGCCGACTGAAGAAGCATGACGACGTGGTCATCATGGACTTGCCCGGCATTTATTCCCTCTCTCCTTACACGCTGGAGGAAGTTGTATCCCGTAATTATCTGATTAACGAGCGCCCGGACGCGATCCTGAACCTGATCGACGGTACCAACCTGGAGCGCAACCTGTACCTGACCACGCAGCTGACCGAGCTGGGCATTCCTGTGGTGGTCGCCATCAACATGATGGACGTGGTGCGTAAGAACGGCGACAGGATCAACATCGCCGAATTGTCCCGTCAGCTGGGCTGCAAGGTGATGGAGATTTCCGCTCTGAAGGGCGAGGGCATTATGGAAGCCGCCGAGGCTGCCGTTGCCGCCAGCAAGGGCGCTAAGACCGTGCCCATGCACACCTTCTCCGGTCCGGTGGAACACGCCATCGCTCACATTGAGGAGGCCGCCCTGCACAGCCTGCCCCAGGAGCAGCAGCGCTGGTACGCCATCAAGATTTTTGAGCGGGACAGCAAGGTGCTGGAGCAGCTGAAGATTCCCGCCGATACCATGGCCCATATCGAAACCGATATCAAGGCCGCTGAAACCGAGCTGGACGACGACGCCGAGAGCATCATCACCAACGAGCGTTATGTGTATATCGGCGAGGTGATTAAGGCCTGCTACAAGAAGAAGAACGCCGGCAAGCTGTCTACCTCCGATAAGATTGACCGTGTGGTAACCAACCGTTGGCTGGGCCTGCCCATCTTTGCGGTGGTTATGTATCTGGTGTATTACATCGCCATGGTTACCGTTGGTTCCGCCGCTACCGACTGGGCCAATGACTGCCTGTTTGGCGATGGCTGGCACCTGTTTGGCAACGGCGCTGCCGAGTACGAGGAAGTGTCTGAGAACTACACGGCCGCTACCCAGGCTCTGGAAGCCTTCGGCGTGGAGCTTGACGCCGAGGCCGACGACTTTGACGCCGCCGCCACCATTGAGCAGATGAAGGCTCTGACCCCCGAGTCCGATACCGCTACCATTACGGTAGAGGATGAGGAAACCCTGGCTCAGACCGATATGACCGTTTACTACTCCGCCATTCCTAAGGACGCGGATGAGGAAACCACCATTCCCATGACCTATCAGGACGCTGTGGCGTACATGGAGGAAAACGGCTTTGACGAGCCCGATCCCGCCGCTTACGGCACCTGGGTGCCCGGTATTCCCGCGCTGATCGAAACTGGCCTGGACAACATTGGCTGCGCTGATTGGCTCAAGGGCCTGATTCTGGATGGTATCGTAGCCGGTGTTGGCGCCGTGCTGGGCTTTGTGCCTCAGATGTTCGTGCTGTTCCTGCTGCTGGCTTTCCTGGAAGCCTGCGGTTACATGGCCCGTATCGCCTTCGTTCTGGACCGTGTGTTCCGTAAGTTCGGCCTGTCCGGTAAGTCCTTTATCCCGATTCTGATTGGTACCGGCTGCGGTATCCCCGGTATCATGGCCTCCCGTACCATTGAGAACGAGCGCGACCGCCGCATGACCATCATGACCACCACGTTCATCCCCTGCGGCGCCAAGACTCCCTTTATCGCCATGATCGCCGGCGCTCTGTTCGGCGGCTCTCCCTGGATTGCCACTTCCGCCTACTTCGTCGGCATGGCCGCCATCATCGTGTCCGGTATCATGCTGAAGAAGACCAAGATGTTCTCCGGCGACCCCGCTCCCTTCGTTATGGAACTGCCCGCGTATCACTGGCCCACGGTTGGCAACGTGCTGCGCAGCATGTGGGAGCGTGGCTGGAGCTTCATCAAGAAGGCCGGCACGATCATCCTGCTGTCC
>CAKTUU010000007.1 GCA_934621505.1 uncultured Clostridia bacterium | reverse complement strand
TTGATATGCGTTCCGTCCACAAACACCACCTCCGGCGACAGATATCCCGCCCGAGCCACTTCCTCCAGGATCCAGCGGAACACGCCCTCGATCACTTCCGCCGTAAAGCGATGGCAGAACGCATAGCTGATCGTCGTAAAGTGCGGAAGACTCTGCGACATGGTATACCCCAGAAACCAGCGATATGCCACGTTCACTTCTGCGTCCCGCATGGTCTGCCGCAGCGAACGGATCCCGAACAGATGCTGGATCAGCACCAGCTTGAACAGCACCACCGGATCGCAGCCTGGCCGTCCGTTATCCTCGCAGTATAAATCCTCCACAAGCTCATAGATGTGCGTGAAATCCACCGCTGCGTCGATCTTCCGCAGCAAATGATCCTTTGGCGCCAACATGTCCACACATAGCATCTCGATTGCTTGCCGCTGTTCCGTTTCTCGCTTCAGCATTTTCATCACCGTCTCTATTCTAACCGGCTCTATTATATCAGAAAAGGCCGCTTTTGGCGACCTTTTTTGACAGGCTGAGGCGGTCTTGAAACAAGGCCGCCGGTTTTTTGCGCCTGTATTTGAACGACACATCATTTGCTTTTATGCCGCTGGTTTGCTACAATGGTACGGTATTTATTTATTGAAGGGAGGCGCCTGATTTTGGAAAAAAAGAAGTTTTGGGCCATCCTGCTTCTGGGCGTTTGCTTCATCGGTTTTTATTTCCTTTTGGAACGGGGCGCGTCGCTGCTGGGAATGCTGAGCGCGCTGTGGCTGATTCTGTCGCCCTTTTTAATCGGCGGCGCGCTGGCCTTTGTTTTTAACGTACCCATGCGCTTTTTGGAAAAGCGGGTGCTGGGTTTTATGGATGGCAAGCCCTGGCTAAAAAAGGCCAAGCGGCCTGTGGCCATGCTGCTGGTGCTAATGCTGGCGGCGCTGGTGGTATTTGTGCTGGTATCGCTGATTGTGCCGGAAATTATCAATACCATTTCGGCGGTGATTAACGCGATTCCCGTAGCCGTGGCACGGTTGGACGAGCTGCTGAAGCCCTATGGTATTCAGATAAGCCAGTATTTGAATTTAAGCAAGCTGCTGCCCATTGGTACCGGCGAGGAAATGAACGCCCAGATTGAAAACATGCTGGATTTGGCGCTGAAGGGCGTAGCGTTCTCCGGCACGGTGATTGGCACTGTGTACCAAAACATCCTGTCCACCTTTTTTACCGTTATGTTTACCATTTACTTTTTGGCTGCCAAGGAGCGGCTGGCCAAGCAGGCCCAGGCGGTGATGCGGGCCTATCTGAAACCGGCGGCGGTAGAGGAAATTCTGCGTATTTTGCACCTGGTGCAGCGCACCTTTTCCAGCTTCATCACCGGTCAATGCACCGAGGCGGTCATTCTGGGCGGGCTGTTTTTTGTGGCGATGACGCTGTTTCACATGCCCTACCCGCTGCTTATCAGCATTTTTATTGCCGTAACGGCGCTGATCCCTGTCATTGGCGCGTGGATTGGCTGTATCGTTGGCGCGCTTTTGATTCTGGTTAACAACCCTATGATGGCGCTGTGGTTTGTAGTGATGTTCCTGATTATTCAGCAGCTGGAGGGCAATTTGATTTATCCCCATGTGATGGGCAATGCCATCGGTCTGCCATCCATCTGGGTGCTGTTTGCCGTTGTTCTGGGGGAAGGACTGATGGGCATTGTGGGGATGCTGCTGTTTATCCCTTTAACCTCCGTGGCCTACGCCCTGCTTAAGGAAAACGTAGCCAAACGGCTGCAAAAGCAGGCCGCGAATCCATAATTCCAGAGAAAAGGGGAGAAAACCCATGAAGCAGAAAACCGTATGGATTACCGGCGCTTCCAGCGGACTGGGGCTGGCGGTAGCGCAGGCTTTCATCAATAAAGGCTGGTATGTCATTGCTGGGGCCCGTTCCTTTCAGGAGCAAATCCAGCCCGGCTTTGCGCAGCTGAATCTGGATGTAACCAGCGAAGAAAGCTGCGCCTGGTTTGTCCGCCGCGCGCTGGAACTAAGTTCATCGGTGGACGCGCTGGTATGCGGCGCCGCGGTGCTGGTGCTGGGGTCCTGCGAAAGAACCAGCGATCAGGAATACCGCCGTGTATGGGAAACCAACTTTTTAGGGGCGGCGCGCATGGTTTCCGCGGCTTTGCCCCATATGCGCCGCCAGCGGGAGGGGCGTATTCTGCTGTTTTCCTCCATTAACGGTCTGCTGGGCATTCCCTTTCAAAGCGCCTATACGGCCAGCAAGCATGCGCTGGAGGGGTATGCAGAATGTCTGTCCATGGAAACAAAGCCCTATGGTATTCAGGTATGCCTGATTGAGCCGGGCGATCACCGAGGCGGCAGCGACCGCACCCGGCTGCATGCTCGTATGGAGGATGAGCAATCCCCTTATCGGCGGGAGTATGACAAGGCGTGCCGTGTGATTCACCATGACGAATCCGGCGGCCTCAAGCCAGAAGCGCTAGGCCAAAAGGTGGTCAAAAATGCGGAAAAAAAGCGGATGCGTTTCCGTTTGAGGGTAGCAAAGGCGGATCAGCACTTGGCTGTATGGCTGCACACCCTGCTGCCAGCAGGCCTGAATCAGCGCATTTTGCGCGATTACTATGGAAAAACCATTAAATAGAAAAAAGCTGCCGGGCAATGCCTGGCAGCTTCTGTGTATGGGTAAGATTTAGAATACAGGGATAACGCCCTGCGCATAGGCCTCGTTGGTCAGCATGTAGTCGCGTACCTTGTCGCTTTGCAGCACGGTACGCAGCGCTTCCACCCAGGGTTTGTCCGCGTCTTCGGGGCGAACCACCACATAGTTGGTGTACAGCTTGCCGCTTTCGCCGTTGGGATCTTCCAGCTTCAAGGCATCGGTGCCGGGCTTCAGACCGGCGGCGATAGCAAAGTTGCCGTTGATAACCGCGTAGCTTACATCGCCCAGTACGGTGGAGATCAGCTCGGCGTTCATCTCAACGATGTCCAGATTGTAGGGGTTCTCCACGATGTCGTTCTTGCTCAGCTGGTCGTCAACAGTAGCGCCCTCGGGCAGCTTGATCAGGCCGTTTTCCTGCAGCAGCAGCAAAGCGCGGGTCTCGTTAGAGGGGTCGTTGGTCACAGCGATGCTGTCGCCATCGGCGATGTCGTCCAGGCTGGACTTGGTACCCGCGTAGATGCCGTAGGGCTCATAGTGGACGGGGATAACGGCCACCAGCTGCTCGTCTTCGGGCACGCTGGCGTTGTAAGCGTTCAGATAGGGGAGATGCTGGAAGTAGTTGGCGTCCAGTTCTCCGGAAGCGGTAGCGGGATTGGGAATGGGGTATTCGGTAAAAACCATGATGTCCAGGTCGTAGCCCAGAGCGGCCAGGTCGTCCCTGACCAGTTCCAGAATTTCGGCATGGGGGCTGGGAGTAGCCCCAATCACGATTTTTTCGTTCGCCATGGCGGCAGACGCAACAGACAGGGACAGAACCAGGCAAAGCAGGAGGGCAGTCAATTTTTTCATGATGGTATCTCCTTTCGTTTTGCAAATGCATTTATTTCCTGCGGTGGTCGAACAAATGGGTCAACCGGCCGCCAGAAACCGTAATCAGCTGTACCAGAATCACCAGGGCAAAGCTGGCGGAGTACAGCACCTCAAAGTGACGCTGCTGATAACCTGTGGTGATGGCTTCCACGCCCAGGCCGCCGCCGGCAACCGCGCTGGCCATGGCCGTATAGCCCAGAATGGTGGTTACCGAAATGGCCGCGCCGTTTACCAGAGAGGGAACCGCCTCGGGTAAAAGCACCTTAAAGATGATCTGGCTGTTGGTGGAACCCATGGACTGAGCCGCCTCCAAAATGCCGTGATCCACCTCGTCCAGCGAGCTTTCCACCATGCGGGCGACGTAGGGGAAAGCGCTGATGACCATGGGAAAAACCACGCTTTCTGTGCCGATGGCCTTGCCCATCACCAGACGGGTAACCGGCACCAGCATGACCAGCAGGATGATAAAGGGAATGGAACGCAGAAAGTTCACCACCACGCCCAGTACGCTGTTCAGCACCGGAGCGGGCTTAATGCCGTTCTTTTTGGTCACGGTCAGCAGTACGCCAAGGGGCAGACCGATCAGATAGGCGAACAGGCTGCTCCAAAAGGTCATATACAGGGTTTTCTGTGTGGCCGTCCACAGCAGCTTCAGCAATGCTTCCGTACTCATTGCGGGTTCACCTCCTCAACCGTCAGTCCGGCGTTTTTCAGATAATCAATGACCTTTTTCACATCCTCCGGTTCAGCGGGCCGCTGAATCAGCATCTGACCGTAGGTTTTGCCGTTCAGCTGATGAATGTTGGCACTGAAAATATTGATGTCAATGCCCACTTCCTTTACCAGACGGCTGATCACCGGCTGGTCCGTGGTGGCGGCCCCGTCAAAGACAATGCGCAGCGACGGCTGGGGGGCTACCTCGTCGGCGTTCTCCGGCAGGATGCCAAACAGGCGCTTTCCGGCGGCGGATTTGGTATGCATGAATACATCGTCCACGGTGCCCTGCTCCACCATTTTGCCGCCGTCCAGAATGGCTACCTTGTTGCAGATCTGGCGAATAACGGCCATTTCATGGGTGATCAGCACCACGGTTATGCCCAAATCCGCGTTGATCCTTTGCAAAAGGTCCAGAATGCTTTGGGTGGTCATGGGGTCCAGCGCACTGGTGGCCTCGTCGCAAAGCAGCATTTCCGGGTCGCTGGCCAGGGCGCGGGCGATGGCGACTCGCTGCTTTTGCCCGCCCGACAGCTGGCCGGGGTAGGCATTCGCTTTTTCCTCCAGACCAACGATCTTTAAAAGCTCCATCACCCGTTCGTTGGCCTGCTTTTTGGGTACGCCCGCAATTTCCAGCGGATAGCGCACGTTGCGCAGCACCGTCTTTTGCATCAGCAGATTAAACTGCTGAAAAATCATCGCCATGCGGCGGCGGGTCACCCGCAGCTGGGCCTTGTTCATGGCCAAGATGTTTTCGCCATCAATAAACACCTGCCCATCGGTGGGAGTATCCAGCCGGTTCAGGCAGCGGATCAGGGTGCTTTTCCCAGCGCCGCTCATGCCGATGATGCCGTAAATATCGCCCTTTTCGATGGTCAGGTTGATATTGTTCAGGGCCTGTACCTCGCCGCCGGGAATGGGATACACCTTACATAAACCTCGAATTTCAATCTGCGGCGTATGCTGCTGCTCTTCCATTCTTGACACATCCTTCCAAAAATACGTTCAAAAAAAGCTCGCGTCCGCGTTTTGCGGAGCGAGCTTGGCAGGGCAGATTCATCAAGCGACGCAACACAAAGAACACGGGCAGAAATCGCACGCGCACATCATGTTCATTCGCATGGCACATAGGTTCGTCACGTGAGACTCCTCCCTTCCTAGCTTCATCGCCTTGATGGTTGGCATGATACCATAGCTTTTTTTACTTGTCAACCACTTTTTCGCGCAAAAGCTACAGAAACAGTAGAAAAACAATTATCCGTGCAGATACCGCTCCTGCTCGGGGGTCAGGGTATCGATTTGCACGCCCAGTGCGGTCAGCTTGCGGCGGGCCACATCCTGGTCAATATCCCGCGGCACCTGGTACAGGTCAGGCTTCATGCTGCAGCCCTGCTGCGCCATGCGCATGGCGCAGGCCGCCTGCAGGGCAAAGCTCATGTCCATAATTTCCACCGGATGGCCGTCGCCTGCCGCCAGATTGACCAGCCTTCCTTCCGCCAGCAGATAGACCGTGCGGCCATTTTCCAGGGTGTAGGCTTCAATGTTATTTCGCATCGGGTGGTGTTCCCTGGCCATGGTCTTCAGCCCAGCCACGTCCACTTCCACGTCAAAGTGACCGGCGTTGCTCAAAATCGCGCCATCCTTCATGGTCAGTATATGGGCGGGGGTGATGACATGCTCGCAGCCGGTAACGGTGACAAAGAAATCGCCCAGCCGGGCGGCCTCGTCCATGGGCAACACGGTAAACCCGTCCATTACGGCCTCAATGGCGCATACAGGGTCCACTTCGGTTACCACGACCTTTGCGCCCAGCCCCTTGGCGCGCATGGCGACGCCCTTGCCGCACCAGCCGTAACCGGCTACCACAACCGTGGAACCAGCAACCGTCAGATTGGTGGTGCGCATAATGCCGTCCCAGGCGCTTTGGCCCGTGCCGTACCGGTTGTCAAACAAATGCTTGCAGTCCGCGTCGTTGATGGAGAACATGGGAAAATTCAGCTTTCCGGCCTTCGCCCGGTTGCGAATGCGGATGATGCCGGTGGTGGTTTCCTCGCAGCCGCCCCGAAGGTTAACTGCCCATTCGGGATGCTCCTCGTGCAGGATGGTCATCATGTCGCCGCCGTCGTCAATCATTACGTCCGGCTTCACGCTTAACACCTGACACATAAATTCATGGAATTCCTGATCGGTGCATCCATGGGTGGCAAATACGTTCACGCCGCTTTCACTGAGCGCCGCCGCCACATCGTCCTGAGTAGACAGGGGATTGCTGCCGGTAGCGTACACATCGGCGCCGCATTCATGCAGCACCTGGGCCAGATAGGCCGTTTTGGCCTCCAGATGCACGGATACCGCAACCTTCAGCCCCTTCATGGCCTGGGTGCGTTTCATGTCGTCGGCAATTCCGTTTAGAACCTGCATGTGTTTGCTGGCCCATTCGATTTTCTGCCTGCCAAGGGGAGCCAGAGACGCGTCACGGATGATGGATGCCATTTGCGTTCACCTCACGAACAGTTGGTAGATGGGGTAATAGAGAAACGGTATCAGAATCGCGGGCAGCAGATTCGCCACCCGGATATTCTTATCAAGCACCATATTCAGGCCGATGCTCACAATCAGCAAACCGCCGACGGCGCTGATTTCCCGCACCACGGCGTCGCTGAGAAAGGGAGCGATCAGATTGCCAAGCAGGGCAATGGACCCCTGATAAACCAGCACCGGCACGGCGGACAGCATGACCCCAACGCCCAGCGAGCTGGCCAGCATGACGGAAATCACTCCATCCAGCGCCGCTTTGGCAATCAGGGTGGAATGGTCCCCTCGAATGCCGCTGTCCAGCGCGCCCACCACCGCCATAGCGCCAATGCAAAACATCAGACTGGCAGTCACAAAGCCCTTGGCAAAGGAGCCGTCGCCTTCCCGGACCAGCTTGCTTTGCGCCCAATCGCCCAAACGGCTCATGCGGCCTTCAATGTCCGCCAACGATCCAATAATGCCGCCCAATACCATGGACAGAATCATGAGCAGGGTATTTTCTGTTTTTACAGCGCCCATAACGCCAATCAGCGTTATGCTGAGTCCCACACCCTGGGAAACGGTTCTGGACAGGCTTTCCTTCATGCTGCGGCGAAACAGCAGACCCAGCAGCGAACCGGCCACGATGGCGGTGCAGTTGATCAGTGTGCCGATCATAATCGTCCCTTCATTTCAAAAAAGAAGCTGCCAGTTTGGATGACAGCTTCTTTTCATGTTTCAATGCTTACTGAGCGGCAGCGGCGGTTTCCACGGGATATACGCTAACCTGCTTCTTGTCGCGGCCCAGGCGCTCGAAGCGGACGATGCCATCCACCTTGGCGTACAGGGTATCATCCTTGCCAATGCCCACGTTCAGGCCGGGATGGATGTGAGTGCCGCGCTGACGAACCAGAATGTTGCCAGCCAGAGAGAACTGACCGTCGGCACGCTTGGGGCCAAGGCGTTTGCTCTCGCTGTCACGACCGTTACGGGTAGAGCCCATACCTTTTTTATGGGCGAAAAACTGAAGATTCAGCTTCAACATGATGATGTTCCTCCCATCACAAGATTTGTAGATACCTGGGATATTGCTCCGCCACATCCATAAACCCCTGGGCAACCGTGCGCAGAATCAGCTGCGCGTCATGCCGCTTGTCCAATGGAAGATTCTTTGGAAGGGTTACGTCTATGGTAGCGGGGCGCTCCTGCTGGAAAACCTGCGGCGCAATACCGGCCACGGATTCCAGCGCGTTTACGCAGGTGGTTATCAGCACGCTGGCGGCGGCGCATACAATATCGCCTCCCGCGGGAGCGTAACCGGAATGGCCGCTGACGCGGATTCCGACAATGCCTGATGAATCCCTGCGAATGGCGACCGTCGTCATCAGCCGATGGAAGTGATTTCCACCTTGGTGTAAGCCTGACGGTGACCAGCGCGGCGATGGTAATTCTTCTTGCTCTTGTACTTGAAGATGATGATCTTCTCGCCCTTTACCTGGGCCAGAACCTTACCTTCCACCTTGGCGCCGGCCAGGGTAGGCGTGCCGATTTCGACGCCGTCGTCAGAGCCCAGCATCAGCACATCGAAGTTGACCTTGCTGTCAATTTCCTGGTCCAGTTTCTCCACATAGATAACGTCCCCCTGGGACACGCGATACTGCTTGCCACCACTTACGATTACAGCGTACATGGTCAAGCACCTCCTGAAACAATCTCGCAAAGCAGATGGGTGGCGCATTTCCGCGCACTTAAAAACCCCGCTTTAGCGGCTACCCAGTTAGATTACCATAAACAACGTACAAAAGTCAAGGGATAAAGCGCACTTTTCGCCTTATTCAATGGGAATTTCCGCCGCCTGAGCGATGGAATACACATACTGTCGAAACGCCTGGGAAAAGCCCTGCACAACCTGCTTCTGAAATTCGCTTTCCGGACGGGAGATTTCGCTTAGCAGGCTTGTACGCAATTCATTTTGCACCGAGTCGCTGCGCAGCTTTTTTTCAATGTTTACCCGGCGCAGCGCAACAGGGATGCGCGCCCGGTTCATCATGGCGGAAATGGCGGGCCAACCCAGCAGGGACGCCAGCGCGCCGATCACCAGTCCGGCCAGAATGCCTGCCGGACCCGCGCTGATCAGGGCAATGCCGGTGCCGCCGCACAACAGGGCCGACAGCACGCTGACCATGACCCCAAGCACCGCGCCCACAACGGAAAAGCTCATCCATTGCTCGCCCTGCAGGTTGATATCGCCCGCGCCGCTGGCCGTTAAATCCAGCTGCATCTGCTTGCGGGGCACCTGATAACGGTCGCAGATGGGATCCACGGCCGCCTGCAGCCGGGCGGTCAAATCCTTCAGCCACAGGGTAACGGCGGGGGAGAGCGCCTCCTGAGCCATGGGGGACTGCATCACCCGTTCCACCCGGCTGGCAATCTGCCGGTTCATTTCCTCCAGGGTGGCGATGCGGCCCTGCTTCCACTGCTGGGCAATGGGAATGGCCGCTTCCTCCAAAATCAGCTCCGTCAGCGCGTCCGCCACCGATGGCAGCAAAGCGGGCAGGGCTTTTTGCACCATCTGGCTGATCTTCTCATCCGTCATTTCGTCCTGAATGGCCTGCCGGAACGCACGCAGGTTTTCATCCACCCAGCCAGCGTAGGCCAGCCCCTTTGCAATGGAAAATTCAGGCTCCGGGCAGCTGATGACCAGCGAATTTTGGAACACCTGCTGGCACAGGGTGCGGAAAAACGGCATTCGGGACGCGCCGCCGGTCAGCAGCAGCAGTCTGGGCGGCCGGTCGGCCGTAATCCGCCGGGCGTTTTCCAAAGCGTCCCGAATGGACCCGGAAAAGCTGCGGCCATCCAGCTCGTCCAAAGGCTCGTTCACCAGCGCGTCCGCTTCCTGGTCGTTCATTTCCAGTTTCAGCTTCTGGATTCCGTCATAGCAGATGCGAAGCTGCTTTTGAACCGTGGGGGACGTTTCGCTGGCCAGACGGGTAAAATATTCTTCTTTTACACGGCGGGCTTCAATTTCGCAGTAGCTGTACCAGCTGCGGCATTCGGCAAACACCGCCTGAATCGCGCTTTTTTCCCGGCTGCGGGCCACTGCCCGGCGCAGCAGCGCCGCGTCCAGAATGCCGCCGCCCAGATAGGTATCGCCAAAGGTGCCAATGCCCGTTTCCCGCCCGTCCACAATATAGGCAAAATCCAGGGTGGAACTGCCAATGTCCACCACCATGGCGCTTTCGTTCAAAATATCCACGTCCAGCGCCACGGTGCGGGCGTATTTGGCGTATAAAAAGGCTGCACGTGATTCGGAAATAACCTGAGGCTCCACCATTCCGGCGCGCAGCAGCAGGTCCCTGTAGCGGACGCGGCAGGCGGCGTTCCACCCGGCGGGACAACCCACCACAAAATGGTCGCCAGCGGTAATCAGCCCATGATCCATCAAGTCGGTCATGACCCCGCGCACAAAGCGCACCACATCGGTATAGCTGGCGGGGTCGGTGATAAAGCGGCTTTTAAAGCGCACGCTCAGGCCGTCGGCCAGCGCGTCGGTATAGGCCCGTTCCCCCAGAACGATTTCGCCGCCCAGGGTGCCGACGGCGCTCAACAGGCTTTTGGCCCCGCAAACAGGCAGGATGACCGGCTCGATACCGGATCCCTGCTCAAAAACCGCGACCGCGCTTTCCCCGTCGCCAATATCAAAGCCGATATATTTCATCGGTAACTCCTTTTGCCGTCAAGCCGCGTCCATCTGCACCGCCGCCGTGCCCCGCCTGAGAAGCTGATGGTCCTTCATGGATAAAATGGCAGGGCTCAGGGTACGGGTTGTGCTTTTGCTGGGCAGGGCGTTAAAATACCGGCGGTTTTCCGGCGTATAATCCAAAACAGACAGCCCCATGCCTTCCGTCAGGCGGCGCACGGGCTGCGTCAGGGTCTGACGGGCGTCCTCGTCCCATTCATACAGGGCTTCCATCAGGTCCGCCACCCGTGTCAGGGACAGGGGATCGGCGGTCTGGCTGCCGTCCCGCAGCTGATTGTTCAGATAGTCAAAATCGTTTAAATAGCGGTCTACCGATCGCAGCTGACCATCCAGGACGGCAAACAGCCGGTCTATATCCGGACGCAGGGTCACCTTGATCTCCTCTTGGGGCACGGTATTGCCCTGCTCCTTGCGGGATAGAACCATAGCCGCCAGAAAAGCGGCCACCGCGCCCACGGCCGCCAGAAAACCCAGCCGCTGGCCCTTCAGATAACAAAAGGCCGCCAGCAGCGCCACCAGGGCGGCGGCCAACCACATCAGCGCCACGCTTGGCCTGACGCCCCTGGCCTTCTTTTGGGACTGGGGCAGCCACACCTGGGTTTGAATCTGGCACTCCAGCAAACCCACGGAGGTTTTCAGGCACCCCAGCAACACCCCGGCCTGCTGGCGCAGAACATCGTCCGCCATGGCGGCCAGCGCGTTCTGCTCCGTCTGGTTCAGCGCATGGCGGATATGGTAGGTCACATCCGCCAGATCGGCGGCGCTTTGTAATGATTTCCGCAGCCCGTCCTTCTGGGACTGCCATTGATCAAAAACGCTCATGGATTCACTTTCTTTTTGCCGCTTACAGAGGAATGGCTGGTTCCGCCAGTCTTGGCTTTCGCCTTTTCCTTGGCGGACTGCGCTTTTTCCTTTACAGAGCTGGTTTTGGATGCGGTTGTTTTCTTTTCAGACACAGAGGAACGCCCCTTTCCATTTGCGGCCTCGCCGCCTACAATGCTGCCCACCACATTGCCAAGGCCCTCCAGCAGTTCGCCGCCGGAAGCGGCGCCGTCCTTGCCGTTCAGGCTGTCCAGCACCTCGCCTAAAAGATCGCCGCCTGTTTCACCCAGCGCGTCCATCAAGCCATCCAGCAGTCCTTTTTTCATTTTATGAGCCTCCCCATGAAGATTTTTTACAGCGCTTGCAGCTTACCAAGCTCCTCCGCGGTCAGCTCCCGCCACATGCCACGGGGCAAATCGCCCAGACGCAGAGGGCCGAAACGAATGCGCCTAAGCTGCACCACCTGATGTCCGACCTGTTCTACCATTTTACGCACCTGACGGTTGCGGCCTTCATGAATGGTAATGATTAAATCGCTGTACATGGGCCCCGCCGTCAAAATGCGCACTTTGGCCCGGGCGGTTTTGCGGCCGTCCACCATCACGCCGCTTTCCAGCCTGCGGGCTTCGTCCGGGGTTACCTGGTTGCTGACACGGGCCAGATAGGTCTTTTCCACTTCCATGGACGGATGCAGCATCCGCTCCGTCAGGCCGCCGTCGTTGGTCAGCAGCAGCAGACCTTCGCTGTCATAGTCCAGACGGCCCACCGGATAAAGCCGCGCGGGAAAGTCCCGAAACTTATCCAGCACCGTAGCCCGTCCCTCCGGGTCGCTGGCGGTGGTTACCTCCCCGGCGGGCTTATGGTACATAATGTAGTACTTTTGGCTTTCCGGCTGGGCCAGACGGCCGTCCACCCGCACGGTTTGTCCTTCTTCCACCTGGGTGCCCATTTCGCGCACCGTTAAACCGTCCACCGTTACATGGCCTTCCGCAATCAGCTTTTCCGCGCCCCTTCGGGATGCAACCCCGCAGGACGCCAAATATTTTTGTAAACGCATAAACGCCTCCTGAGCGGCAATGTACCGCTCACACCATAGCATAGCAGAAACGGCAGCCGTTGACAAGCGCGCAGGCTGCCCTTTTCTCACCAAATTCTCATACGGTTCTTTGAAATTGTTCAAGCATTTATGCGGGGAAAGTGGTATGATAACAGCGTCCAAAAAAATCTGGTTTGATTTGAGATGGGAGGGGAAAACCGTCCATGGCGAAATACAATCTTGAAGACATTGAAATTTTGCGGCAGAAAAGCGGTATCAGCTATGAGGAGGCTGTGGCTCTGCTGGAATACCACAACGGCAGTCTGGCCCGGGCCCTGGTGGATTTGGAAAAGAACGGCCGCATCAAGAAAAATGAAACGCAAACCGCAAAGGGTTTGAAGGGCGTTCTGGATTTTTTGTACCGCATGCGTCTGGTTGTGACCAAAAACAACGCCACCATTGTGAATTTAAGTGTGCTGTTTATGGCGGTAGCTTTGATTATGGCTCCTTATCTGTGCGTTCTGGCGCTGATTTTGTCTCTGGTGCTGGGCTACCACATTACCGTCAGACGCAACAGCACGGAATTTGCCGGTGATTCGTTGGAAAATATGGTGCATAACGCCAAAGCCAATGTGCAGGAAAGCGTTAGGAGCTTTACCCGGCAGTTTTCCGGCGGCAATCAAACCGAGTCCCCTCGCAGCGACAGCGCCCCTACCAATACCCGGCCGGTTAACGTGGAGGTTCCCCGGGAGGGCAGCGTGGGCGTGCATGACGACGGCGATGGATACAACGAAGCGGATATCCAGTAAGGAGGACCTATGAGCCGGATTTTGATTGTGGAGGACGAAAGCAAAATCGCCCGTTTTTTAACGCTGGAGCTGGAGCATGAGGGCTACCAGGTGCAGGCGGCCTACGATGGCCGCAGCGGGCTGGAGCTTTGCCGGCAGTGGCAGCCGGATTTGCTGATTCTGGATTTGATGCTGCCGGAGCTTAGCGGCATCGAGGTCTGCCGCCGCCTGCGCCAAACCAGCGATGTGCCCATTATTATGCTGACGGCCAAGGACGATGTAAGCGATAAGGTAATGGGGCTGGATATGGGCGCGGACGATTATATGACCAAGCCCTTTGCCATTGAAGAACTGCTGGCGCGCATCCGGGTCAATTTAAAAAAGCACCGGGTGGACCAAGGCGGCGGCTCCGGCGCCAAAACAGTGGGAAAGCTGTGCATCGAACCCGCCAGCTACCGCCTGACATACGCTGGCGAGGTGATCGCCCTGACGAAGAAGGAATTTGATTTGTATCTGTACCTGTGGCAGCACGAAGGAACCGCCGTGACCCGGGACGAGCTGCTGACCAATGTATGGGGCTATTCCTTCACGGGCGATACCAACATTGTGGACGTATACATCCGCTATCTGCGGCAGAAGGTGGACGACCGTTACCATATCAAGACCATTCATACCATCCGCGCTGTCGGATACCTGTTCCGTTATGAAGCGTGAGCGTCAGAATGCCAACCGGCAGAAGGAAAAAAGCGCGTCGCTGTTTAACCGTCTATCCAATGGCGTCCACGCTTTTTTTGTCAACATTCTCAGCAATCTGCGTCTGTCCTTGACGCTGCGTATTGCGCTGCACTATGCCGCGCAGCTGCTGAAAACAACGCTGCTGATGCTGGCGGTCTGCTTTATGGCCCTGTGCGCAGCCCGTGTGCCCAGCGTGAATCAGGGGCTGGACCGGCTTAGTCAAATGACCCCGGCAACGGAGCAGCGTTTTTCACAGGAGCAGCTGGCGGGCCTGCCCTTTTCCATGGCCTATCCGGCGGACAAGCCTCTGGGGGAAGGCCTTCCCGGCTTGTGGGAGCGGGCGCGGCTTGCCTTTTCAAACTGGCAGCCTCGTCAGCCCCGGCTTTTGCTGTATGTAAGCACAACGGCAGGCGGTATCATCGCCGTTTACCCGTTGGACGATTTGCTGTACACCGCCAGCATTTTGCTGTGGACCATGCTGTGCTTCGACTTGTACCGGGTGGTCCTGTTCCTGAAAAAGCGCAACCGGCTGAACCGCAAGGTGCTGCGGCCCATTACCGATATGGCGGAGATGGCGGCGACCCTGAGCGCCAACAACCTGAGCGAGCGACTAAGCGTGGACGGAGCCAAAAACGAGCTGAAGGATTTGGCGCTGGTTATCAACAGTATGCTGGACCGCATTGAGGTCAGCTACAACAGCCAAAAGCAGTTTGTCAGCGACGCGTCCCACGAACTGCGCACGCCCATTGCCGTCATTCAGGGCTATACCAGCATGCTGGAGCGCTGGGGCAAAAGCGACAGGGAGGTTTTGGACGAGGGCATCGCCGCCATTGCCCAGGAGGCGGCCAGCATGAAGGAACTGGTGGACCGTCTGCTGTTTTTGGCCCGGCATGATAAAAAAACGCTCATGCTGGAAATGCAGGACTTTAACGCCCTGGAAATCATGAGCGAATTATACCGGGAAGCGCCCATGCTGTCCCAGCGGCATCACTTTGCGCTTAATCCCAGCCAAAATGTAACCCTGTATGGCGATAAGGACATGCTTAAGCAGCTGATGCGCATTTTGCTGGACAACGCCATCAAATATACCCAGGATGGCGGCGACATCACTTTGGGGATTCGCGCGGAAGGGCCAAACTGCGTTTTGTCCGTGCAGGATACCGGCGCGGGCATTCCGGGTGAGGAACTGTCCAAAATTTTCGACCGGTTCTACCGCTGTGATAAAGCCCGTAAATCCCAGACCGGCGGCCACGGTCTGGGGCTCAGCATCGCCCGGATTATCGTATCCGCTCATGGCGGCAGGCTAAAGGTGCGCAGCAAGGTTGGGGCGGGCACCACGTTTTCCGTTCTGCTGCCGGTTAGCGGACCGCCATCCCATACGCAAACAGACGCTTCAAATCCGACCAGGCACGATTTCGGGAAGGAGCGCCCAAAATGACCGCAATCAGGGTGCGGTCATTTTTTTGATACGCGCCTACAAAACAAAATCCCGCATGGGAGGTATAGCCGCTTTTGACTCCGGCCGCCCCATCGATGTAATACTCTGATTCAGGGTCAAAAATTTCGTAAGGCGACGTCAGGGTCAGGCTATCCCGCTTCTGGGTGGGCGGCAGCGTATAGCTTAAGCAGGTGGTTACCTTGCAAAAATCCGCGTTTGTCAGCCCTTCCCGGGTCAAAATGGCCAAATCTCTGGCTGTGGTGTAATGCTGCTCGTCATGATAGCCATGTGGATTAACAAAATGGGTGTTGTTCATGCCAAGAGCCTGGGCCTTATCATTCATTTCCTGCACAAAGGCCTCTACGCTTCCGGAGCAAAGCTCGGCCACGGCGTTGGCCGCGTCGTTACCGGACCGCATCATGAGTCCGTACAGCAAATCAGCCATGCACATGGTTTCTCCCGGATAAACCGGCATACGGGAACTGTCCGCGGGAATATCGGCGGCGCTGTCCGGTACGGTAACTTCTCGTTCAAGATCGCCATGCTCAATGGCCAGCAGCAGGGTCATAATTTTGGTTGTGCTGGCCGGGTACATGGACTGGTCCGCCTGATTTTCAAACAAAACCTGACCGCTTGGGGCGTCCATCAACAGGCAGGCACCGCTGTACAAGGCGTCCGCCGTCAGCGTTTCCGGGTGATTCTCGTCAAAATAAACAGGCGCTTGAAAGCCGTAAACGCTTAAATCGCTGTTCAGCAGCGCTACCAGACTGGGCGTGGCGATACCATCGGCTTCCAGTCCGGTATAGCCCAGGCTTTGCATTTTTTCCTGAAAGGCCCGCACTGCGTTTTCCGTATTGGCTCCATACGCCCCGTCAGCGGGTTGGGATAACAGCTTCAGGTCAACCAGCCGGGTTTGCAGGGCGCGTACCCGCTCGCCGCGGCTTCCACGGCGCAGGGTGCGCAGGGCGTCCTCGCATGCTTCATCAAAAATCAGGTCCAGCGTCTGCCGGTCCGCTTTGCCGGTTTCAGACACGTTGTAACCCGCCAGCGCCAGCAGCCGCTGGGCTTCCGATACGGCCGCGGCGGTTTTCTCCCCGTAAATCCCGTCCGCGCTGCCGGTAAGCAGGTCCAAGTCCTTCAGGCGCTGCTGCAGGGCCTGCACCTCCTGTCCGCTGGAGCCGCTTGACAGGGCGCTTGCCAGGCCGGGAAGAAGCAAAAACAGCACCAGACACCAAATCAAACCACGCTTCATCTTTCGTTGCCGACTCCTTTCAGGCATGAATCTATCTATACAACGAAGCACCTTTGTCAAACCCTGCCGGTTCTATCCCGGTTCTATCCCGTTTCTGCCCGCCATATCCTGCTTTGGGAGGGATGATGGATGAAACGAAAGGGCCCGCCCCTTTGGCTGTGTGTACTGCTTTTGCTGCTGGTGCTGGTATGGCGCATGCTGGGCGCGCCGCTGACGGCACGGGAATTTGCTCAGGCCGGAACGCCGCTGTGGCAGGCGCGCACCCTTTTGCCCACACGGGTACGCCGGGTTTTTTCATTGTGGCTGCCCGTTCAAAAGGAAAAAGTGGCGCTTACTGACGACACAGAATCCCTAACGCCGCTGCCTGATGAAGAAAGGGACATTCTGGTTTTTGTCACCCAGGAAAACCGAATGGTATCCATGAGCCTGTCCGGTTATGTGTGCGGCGTGGTGGCTGCGGAAATGCCGGCCAGCTACCATTTGGAAGCGCTGAAAGCCCAGGCGGTGGCCGCCCGTACCCGCCTGCTGAAGCAGCGCCAGACCGGCGGGTGCGTCAGTCACCCCGGTGCGGATATTTGCACCGACAGCGCCCACTGCCAGGGCTATGCCACCCTGCAGGAATGCAAAGCCCGCTGGGGCGACGCTTATGAAGCGTATCGCGACCGTGTTTTACAGGCAGAATATGAAACCCGGGGGCAATGGCTGGCTTATCGGGGTCGGCCGATTACCGTCGTTTATCACGCGATCAGCGGCGGCCGTACCGAGGACGCTCAGGCGGTATTTTCCCAGGCGGAGCCCTATCTGGTCAGCGTGTCCAGCGAGGGCGAGGAGCAGGTGCGGGGCTTTTGGCAGGACAGCTTTTTTTCCTTTGAAGAACTGGCCGAAAAGCTGACCGCAGCCGGATACCCGGTGAACGCGCTTCAGGCGCGGCAGCGTTTGACCATCAGCGCTTATACGGCGGCTGGCCGTGTGGCCGCCATGCAGGTGGGGGAACAAATCATTGACGGGGGAGATTTCAGGCGGGCGCTGGGGCTGCGCAGCACCTGGTTTTCCATCAGCGCGGACGATCAGGGCGTAACCTTTTCCCAGCGCGGATATGGCCATGGCGTAGGTATGAGCCAGGCCGGCGCCAACGCCATGGCGGCGGGCGGCGCAAATTATCAGGAAATTTTGACCCATTACTATCCGGGAGTTGAAATACAGGTATCTCCGTAGCCCAAAAGGGACAGGCTATTCCCGGAGGGATGCGGATGCAAGGCAATCGCTTTTTTCAGGGAATGCGCAGGGTCTACGCACGATACGATCAGTTTATGGAAAAACAGGGGTTTTACATTGTGCTGGCGCTTTGCGTGATGATTATCGCCGCCAGCGCTTTGTATACCTTTCATTTTCGGGATCAATGGGACAGCGGCGGCGAACCGGCGGACGCGCAAACCGTGGGCGGCAGCCAGCAGGCGCAAACACTGGCCCAGGCTCAACAGCTGGTTGAAAGCCAGCAGCAGCTTCCCAGCGTGCCAACCCAGCCTCCAGCCCGGTTTGTTCAGCCGCTGGATGGCAGGGTGGAGCGGGATTTTTCCCTTACTAACCCGCAGTTTTTTGCGGTTGCCAACGCATGGCAGGTTCACCCCGGTATCGATATTCAGGCAGAGTACGGCGCACTGGTGAAAGCGTGCGGTGCGGGAAAGGTGGAGAAAATCTGGCGGGATAACGCGATGGGCCTTTGCGTGCGGCTGTCTCACGCGGACGGATACGAGTCCGTATATGCCGGGCTGAGCGAAACGCTGGCTATACAAGCGGGGGACTCTGTGGCCCAGGGCCAGAGCATTGGTCAGGTGGGGGATGGGGTGCTGGCGGAATCGGACGAGCAGCCCCATTTGCATTTTGAAATTTGGCGCGGCGGGGCGGCACTGGATCCCATTGAGGTCTTTTTGGGCATTGACAATGGGAATCCATCATGATATAAATATAAAACGTATTAAAACATTATAAAAAGGAGAAAACTTATGTGCGGAATTGTGGGCTACATCGGGCCGAAGCAGGCCGTTCCCATCTTGCTGGACGGACTTTCCCATCTATCCTACCGGGGCTACGACAGTGCGGGCGTGGCCGTTATGGAGGACGGACGGATTGCCGTGCGCAAGTCGCAGGGCAAGCTGGACCGGCTGGAGGCGCTGCTTGAGAACCACCCGGTCAGCGGCACGCTGGGCATTGGGCACACCCGCTGGGCAACCCATGGCGAGCCAAGCGATGTTAACGCCCATCCTCATACCGATTTGCAGGGCGGAATCGCGGTGGTGCATAACGGTATCATCGAGAATCACGAGGCGCTGCGCAGGCATTTGGAATCCACCGGGGCCCGTTTTGCCAGCCAGACCGATACGGAGGTAATCGCCCATCTTCTGTACAGTCTGTACAACGGCAACATGCGCCAGACCATTATGCAGGCCATGAGCATGATGCAGGGCAGCTACGCCATAGGCGTTATTTGCAGCCAGGAACCGGACACGCTGTACTGCGCCCGCAACGACAGCCCGCTGGTGGCTGGCTTTCGGGACGGGGCGGGATACATTGCGTCGGATATTCCGGCGCTGCTTGGCTATACGCGGGACGTGATTTTTTTGCAGGATAAGGAGATTGGCGTTTTAACCCGAAATGGCGTCAGCGTTTATGACGCTTACGGCAAAAGCTGCTTCAAGCAGCCGTTTCATGTCACCTGGGATGTATCCAGCGCCGAAAAAGGGGGATATGCCCATTACATGCTCAAGGAAATCCATGAGCAGCCAAACGCCCTGCAAAGCACCTTTACCCCGCGCAGCCACCAACGGGATTGGCTTCCGTTATCGGCGCGGGAGGCGCAAAGCCTGTCCAAAATCACACTGGTTGCCTGCGGCACAGCCTATCACGCCGCGGTTCTTGGCAAATATGTCGTTGAAAAGCTGGCCCGCGTTCCCGTGGATGCGGAAATCGCCAGCGAATACCGTTACCGGGAACCGATCATCGTTCCGGGCCAGATGACCATCGCCATCTCCCAAAGCGGTGAAACCGCAGATACGCTGGCCGCCTTACGCCTTGCCAAGCAGAATGGCTCGCGTACCATGGCCATATGCAATGTGGTGGGGTCCAGCCTTGTTCGTGAGGCCGAACATACGCTATACACCTATGCGGGTCCGGAAATTGCCGTAGCCAGCACCAAGGCGTTTTTAACCCAGGCGGAAATGCTGCTGATGCTGGCCGTTTCCCTGGCGCGGCTGCGCAAAAGCGCGCCGGAGGCCGAACTGGACCGCCTGTGGGAGCAGCTGCGGCTGCTGCCGCAAAAGGCGCAGGCCGCTTTGGAAACGGAACGGGACGTACAGCGCACAGCCAGCCGTTTGCGCAGCAAAAAGCATGCCTTTTTTGTTGGACGGGGCATGGATTACGCCCTGTCCATGGAAGGGGCGCTGAAGCTGAAGGAGGTCAGCTATGTTTTCAGCGAGGCCTATGCGGCCGGAGAACTGAAGCACGGCCCGATCGCGCTTTTACAGGACGGCAGGCTGGTGGTAGCATCCGTGACCCAATCCGCTCTGCTGGAAAAGACCATGAGCAACCTTCGTGAGGCCAAAACCCGCGGCGCATATCTGGTGGCCGTATGCACCCAAAGCCTGCTTGGCCGCGTCAGCGCTTTGGCGGATGAAACCATCGTCATTCCCGATACGGACGATTTGCTTGCCCCACTGCTGGCCGCCATTCCCTTGCAGCTTTTTGCTTACTGCATGGCTGTAGGCCGGGGCTGCGATGTGGACCAGCCCCGCAACCTGGCCAAAAGCGTTACCGTTGAGTAACGGGTTTGACAAAGCCGCGCGCTCTGTTCTATACTGACTTGAAAAAGCGATAGAGCAGGGCTTTTTTGATTTTCAGAAAAGGAGTTTTTTTGTGAGCAGAATTGCGCGAGCCAAGACGGCCATTCCCGTATTATGGCACAGCGAATGCCGAGGCATTCCCATGGCGATCGCCACGGCGGACGGTATTCAGAAAATGGCCGTGCGGGAGGGCTATTCCGTACAATTTTATGAATCCTGCGAAGCGCTGCTGCAAAACCAGCCGGATTGCCGCAGCGTAATTGTCATCGGTTTTGAATCTTCCAATATGTCCGGCGTGCTGGTAAAGCTGCAATTGGCCAAAAAGAGAATTGTGGTAACCGGCGTAGATACGGATCATATGGATGTGTCTTATTCCTGCGTCAGCTTCAGCAGGCGGCTGGCTACAGAGCAGCTGCTGGATTATCTGTTGGAAAAGGGCTGCCGCCGCATCGCCATGGTGGGCACGGATAACCGCTCGTCTAACGATATGGTCCATATTGACGCGATGCAAAGCTACTGTCAGCGGCGCGCGGGGGTTATCTGCGGGCATTTTGGCTATGGCGACGTGATTGAGGAGAGCTTTGAAGCGTTTACCAACGTATGGAAGCAGTATGACGCTGTTTTATGCCCAAACGCATTTACCTCCGTTCTTTTTCTGCGCTTTTGCCAGCAAAAGGGGTTGCAGGTTCCCAGGGATTTTCTGCTGGTATCCATTAAGGATAACGATATCAACCGCTATTGCAAGCCGTCGCTTACATCGCTGGTGGTGGACTATTTTGGCATCGGCCAGCAGTCGGTAGGCGTATGGACCTATTTGCAGGACCCGGCCAACGCTGATTTTCGTATCCGCATCGCTCAGCATGGCGAATTGGTGGTGCGTGAAAGCACCGGCATTGATTTGCCCATTGAAAAGGAAAATTCACGCAGCCCGCTGGATGAGTCCTATGGCGGAGGGGCGTTTTATCAAATCCCGTCCATTCGCGGCTTAATGCAGCTGGAGCGCTGCCTGCAGGTGTGCGACGAGCTGGATTTGCGCATTCTTTCCCTGCTTGCAGAGGGGAAAAATTACGAAACCATTTGCGAACAATTGTTTTTAAGCGAAAGCTCGCTGCAATACCGCACCAGAAAGCTGTTTCGCGCTGCGCATACCTCCGGAAAGCGGGAATTTACCCGGCTGCTGACGGATTATTTTACTTTGGAAAATCATTTTGCCGGTTAATGGCCGCAGCTTGAGAATACTGTTTTCTACCAAAAAAGAATAACCTTTATGGTCTAAAATCCTCCCAAATAATTTATGGCGTACACCTCATGGTGTGTACGCCATCTTTTGTTTAAAATGTGTCTACAACACAAAAGAAAGAGGGGCGTTTGCCATGAAGGAAGCCTGTAAATGCGCCTTGCGTGATTTTATGATGGAGCGTCTGACGCAGGTTCGTTTTGAAAAGAAACTGACGCAAGCGAAGTTTGCCGAGCTTTTAATGCTGGACACCCGTTCCTATGCCGCTATTGAAAAGGGTGAATACGGCTGCTGCGCTCTGACGCTGGTGATGTATCTGCTGTACTGCTGTGATGATATTGACGGCTTTTTTGACGAACTTAGGCCGCGCATCATGCAGGTGATCGAAGCGGAAGAAAAGAACGTTTCTTATCAAAAAAAAGCCCACGAAAAGCATCGCGATAACATCAAACTGGGCTGCTGAAAAAAGTCGAAAAAGCTGGGGAGAATTGCCTGAATCAGAGCAATTTCTCCCCCAAAATTTTATAATACAATTTAAGAAGCCTGTTGCTGTGTCATTTCCGCTATCTGCAGCATCCACTCAATAAACAGGCCGTAGCCCATGGTAGGGTCGTTTACAAACACATGCGTTACCGCCCCAATCAGCCGTCCATCCTGCAAAATCGGGCTCCCGCTCATGCCCTGCACGATGCCGCCAGTGCGCTTCAGCAGTTCCTCGTCCGTAACGCGCAGCACCATGCTGCGCTGCGCCGGGGAGGATTGGCGCGCCACTTCCACAATTTCCACGTCATATTCCTTCATGCCGTCCGGACCGACCGTACAAAGAATGGTAGCGGGTCCCGTATGCACCGCGTCCTTGCGGCCGATGGGCAAGCCGTCCGGGTAGAGGGGATGGTCGGGCTGCTGGCTTAGCCTGCCGTAAATGCCAAAGACGCTGTTGGAAGCAATGGTGCCCAAAATGCGTTGTTCCCGCAAAAAGCTGCCTTTTAACTCGCCTGGATAACCTGCCTGGCCCTTGCGCACATCCACCACATCCGCCATCATGATTTGGCCATAGCCGACGGTTAACAGCTTTTGGGTATCGGCATCGGTAATGGCGTGGCCCAACGCGCCGTAGCTAACCGGTTCTTTGCCGTCCAGCTTTCCATAAAAGGACATGGTGCCCACACCCGCCGTGCTGTCCCGTACCCATGCGCCAATGCGGTAGTCGCCGGTTTGCGCGTCCTTTTTGGGCGTCAGCGTTAACGAAAGAACGCTGTCACCCCGTTTGACGGTCAGGGGAATGGGCCTTTCCCCGGCGGCGGCCACCAGGGCTGTCAGTTCCTCTGTACGGCTCAGCGATTTACCATCGGCTGCGGTGATCAGGTCTCCGGCGCGGATGCCCGCAATGCGCGCCGGGCTGTATGCGCCGGACAGGTCGCTGGTGCCCACTACCAGCAGGCCGTCTGTATGCAGGGCCACGCCAACTGCCTGACCGCCCGGGTACAGGCGCATCTCGTCGCTGATATCCACCTTAACGTCCCGCAGGGGAAACAGGCCAAACAAACTGATGGTGGCGGTATCTGATTTTTCATCGGACAGTTGCTGATCCTGCGAGGCGTTTGCCGCCACGCCCGCTTCCTGCATGGTAAGGGTTAACGGGTAGGGCACCTGAAGGGATAGGTCCTGCCCGGCCGCCAGGTGAAAGGAGTCCGGCAGATGAAAAAGCAGCTGCGCCTGGGGCGACAGGCACAGCGCTACCCAGACAACGCTTAGCAGCCAGCCGACGGCATGTTTTACACGGGATGTTTTACGCATCAAAAAACGCCTCTTTCCAAACAGGTTTCGCAGCCATTGTTTGCAGAAAGGGGCGTTTTCACATTGGAAATTGTTTGAGCGCATGGAAGATACGCCGTTTTGTGGAAACAGATGAAAACGGGATGTCCAGCTTGACGTCCCGTTGAAAAATCAATATTCCGCGCTTCCGGTGGTACGGGGGAAGGGCAGTACGTCGCGAATGTTCTGCATACCGGTGACGTACATGATCAGCCGCTCGAAGCCAAGGCCAAAGCCGGCGTGGGGATTGGTGCCGTAACGGCGGGTATCCAGATAGAAGTCGTAATCCTCCTCGCGCATGCCCAGTTCTTCAATGCGGTTTTTCAGCACATCCAGCCGTTCCTCACGCTGGCTGCCGCCAATCAGCTCGCCAACGCCGGGAACCAGCAAATCCGCTGCGGCCACCGTTTTGCCATCGTCGTTCAGGCGCATGTAGAAAGCCTTGATTTCCTTTGGATAGTCATACACAAATACCGGCTTGCCAAAATGCTTTTCGCTCAGGTAGCGCTCATGCTCCGTCTGCAAATCAATGCCCCAGGCAACGGGATAGTCAAACTTCTGGCCGCTCTTTTGCAGAATGTCAACCGCATCCGTATAGGAGCAGCGGGCAAAATCGCTGTTGACCAGCTTGGTCAGCCGGTCGATCAGCCCCTTCTCCACAAAGCTGTCCAGGAACGTCATTTCTTCCGGCGCTTCGGCCAGAATGTGGCTGATGACATATTTCAGCATATCCTCGGCCAGCTCCATGTCGTCAAACAGGTCCGCGAAGGCAATTTCCGGCTCTACCATCCAGAACTCCGCGGCGTGACGGGGCGTATAGCTTTTTTCCGCCCGGAAGGTGGGGCCAAAGGTATACACATTGCGGAAGGCCATACAGAAGGTTTCCACGTTCAACTGACCGCTGACGGTCAGGTTCGCCTGCTTGCCAAAGAAATCCTGACTGTAATCCACCGTTCCGTCCGCCAGCTTCGGCACATTCTCCAAAGGCAGGGTCGTGGTCTGGAACATTTCGCCCGCGCCTTCGCAATCGCTGGTGGTAATAATGGGGGTATGCACATACACAAAGCCCCGCCCCGCAAAGAAAGCGTGCAGCAGCTGCGCCGCCAGAGAGCGGATGCGGAACACGGCGTAGAAGGTGTTGGTGCGGGGGCGCAGGTGGGCGATGGTGCGCAAAAATTCAAAGGAATGGCGCTTTTTTTGCAGCGGATAATCCGGGGAGCACATGCCCAGTACCTCCACATGGGTGGCCTTCAGTTCAAAGGGCTGCTTCATATTGGGGGTCAGCACCAGCTTGCCTGTCGCACGGATGGCGCTGCCCAGGGTAATCTTGACCGCTTCTGCAAAGTTATCGGTCAGCCCGTCCTCCAGCACAATCTGTAAATTTTTGAAGAAGGTGCCGTCGTTCACTTCAATAAAGCCAAAAGCCTTGCTGTCGCGCACCGTGCGCACCCAGCCGGAGACGCTGCATTCCTGGATATCCTGTTCCAGCTTTGCGTGATAGAGTTCCCGAATCTTCATATCCGCCATAGGATATGCCCTCCTTCATCTTGCAGCGGTTAACTGCCGCTGATTATGGCAAAAAATGCTGTACCCGTTCATCATACATCAAATGGTCTTAAAGATGCAAGGCCATTCTTACGCCTGACGGCTGTCGCTGTGGGCAATCAGTTCGTTCAGGCGGCGGTCCAGCTCGTGGGCGGCACTGTAGCCCATGCGTTTCAGGCTTAGATTGCGCGCGGCCACTTCAATGATAATGGCCAGGTTGCGGCCCGGTTTGACCGGCATAATCTGGTAGGGAACCTTAACGCCCAAAATGCTGACAGTTTCCTCCGTCAGGCCAAGCCGGTCATATTCCTTGTTGGAATCCCACTTTTCCATGTGAATGACCATGTCGATGGACTTGCTCAGGATAACCGAACCAACGCCGTACATGGCCCGAATATCGATGATGCCGATTCCGCGAATCTCCATAAAATGGCGCACCATTTCCGGCGATTCGCCTACCAGCCGGTCGTCTGACACCCGGCAGATATCCACCACATCGTCCGCCGCCAGCTGATGCCCGCGCTTTACCAGCTCCAGGGCCGCCTCGCTTTTGCCAACGCCGCTTTCGCCGGTAATCAAAATGCCCACGCCGTATACATCCACCAAAACGCCGTGACGGGTAACGTGGGGAGCCAGTACCCGGTTCAGATACATAATCAGCTGCAAGGAAACCTTGGTGGTTTTCAGCTTGCTTTGAAACACCGGAATATCCTGTGCCCGGGCCAGCTCCAGCAAATCAGCCGGCGGGTTCATTCCCCAGCTGATGATGATGCAGGGCAGGGGATAGCTCATGTAGGTTTCCAAAATTTCACGGCGCTTTTCAGGATCCAGCGATTCCAGATAGGTCATTTCCACCTTGCCGATCACCTGGGTGCGCTCGTAGGCAAAATACTCGTAGAAACCGCAAAACTGCATTCCGGGACGGTTGATGTCCGTCACATTGATGTTCATTTCCGTGCGGGTGGTTTTGGTCAGACATTCCAAATCCAGGGTTTTGACAAAATCCGCAATGCTGATCACCGGATGGCCCCTCCTAAAACATGCTCGTTGATAAAATGAGCCTCGCCGTCCTGGGTATTGGGCAGGCACACCTGCCATGCGGCCTGCTGCACCACCGGCCTGGCGTTGCCTACCGCAACCCCATAGGGGCCAAATTGAAGCATGCTGATGTCATTCAGACTGTCGCCAAAGACCAGCGTATTCTCCGGCTGAATGCCGATTCTCTGGGCCAGACGGCGCAAAGCGCCCCCTTTGGAAGCGCCGGGCGCGACAACCTCCAGAAAATACGCCTTGCTTTGGGTGCAGGTAACGCGCCCCTGAAAATGCTCCTGCAAAAGGGGCATCATTTGCTGCACCTTTTCCGGCGTGCTTACGCTGAGTACCTTGGGGGTGTCAAAATCAATAAACGAAACCAGATCGCCCACAGCTATCCCACGCATTCCGGAGGAATGCTTGTAATTGGTCGCGGCAGTGCATTCGTCATCGTAATAGAAAGCGTCGTCGTGATACACATGGACATAAAAACCGTGTTCCCGCAAAAAAGCGCAGATTTGACGGGCGGTTTCCGCCTCCAGGGTTTGCTGCTCCAGCAGCTGATGGTCGGCCCCGATAATCTCCGAACCGTTGCCGCCGATATAGGGGCAGCCGGTTCCCATTTGCTCTACAAAGGGTCGCAGACTGGACCGGGTGCGCCCGCTGGCGGGAATAAAACAAAGGCCGCGGGCCACGCATTCCTTGACAACCCGCAGTGTGTAATCGCTGATTTTGCCGTTTGCGTCCAGCAGGGTATCGTCCATATCGGTTACAATGGTGTCAATCTTCATGTTCAACCTCCGTCTGAGATAAGGAACGCCGTTCTAAAAAGAAACGCCGCAATAATTGGGATGAATCGTCCTCCAACAGGCCGCCGCAGCACTGCACATGGTGATAAAAGGCAGGATCCATGGGCAGCGCGTAAACGCTTTCCACACAGCCCTGCCGTGCGTCCTTCGCGCCGAAATAGCAGCGATCCAGACAGGCCATCACCATGGCTCCGGCGCACATGGGGCAGGGCTCCAGGGTTACATACAGGGTACAGCCGGTCAGGCGGCGGCTGCCCAGATAAGCGGCTGCCTGACGAATGGCCAGAATTTCCGCGTGGGCGGTGGGGTCGCCGGTCTGCTCCCGCAGGTTGTGGGCGCGGGCTACCACGTTTCCGTCTTTGACAATCACCGCTCCCACGGGAATTTCGCCTTCGTCAAAAGCGGCCTGCGCCTCGCTTAGCGCCAGGCGCATCATTTGCTCATGCGGATTCATGCAGGGTTTCCTTTTGAGCCTGCGCGGCCTTGTTCACATCGTCGGGGTCGTGAAAGGTGGGCACCAGTTCATGCAGGCACGCCAGCATATCGCCTTCCGTATCCAGGCACGCCTGCAGCTTGTCCAGCATCTGGCTTAGCAAATCGGGAGAAATAACCTCCGGCTGGGCGATAAAAATCTTTTCGTTTTCCGTTTTGGCAATGCCCTCGCCGTCCAGCAGCAATTCCTCATACAGCTTTTCGCCGGGCCTCAGGCCGGTATAGACAATCTCCACCTTGCGGTCGTCCCTGGGGGCGTACAGCTGAATCATGCGCTGCGCCAGTTCCTGAATGCGAACCGGCCGCCCCATGTCCAGCACAAACAGTTCCCCGCCCTTGGCGATGGACGCGGCCTGCAGCACCAGGCTGGCCGCCTCCGGAATGGTCATAAAGTACCGAATAATATCCGGGTGGGTCAGCGTTACCGGACCGCCGGAACGAATCTGCCGCTCAAACAGTGGCACCACGCTGCCGTGGGACCCCAAAACATTGCCAAAGCGCACGGCGGTAAACTCGGTATCCGACTGACTGTTCAGGGCCTCGATAATCATCTCCGCCAGCCGTTTGGTAGCGCCCATGACATTGGTGGGATTGACGGCCTTGTCAGTAGAAATCATGACGAAGCGCTGCACATGATGGCGGATGGCGGTTTGCGCCGTCAAATAGGTGCCGAACACATTGTTTTTCACCGCCTGGTCAGGGCAGTCCTCCATCAGGGGCACATGCTTGTGCGCCGCCGCGTGCAAAACAATTTGCGGCTTGTATGCGTCAAATACCTCGTCCATGCGCTGCTGGTCCCGGATGGAGCCAACGCACAAAACGAGCTTATCCTTTAGGGAAGCGCCATATTGCAGACGCAATTCGCTGAACAGGTCGTACATGTAGTTTTCGCTGATGTCATACAAAATAATCTGCCTGGGTTCCAGCGTCAGCAGCCTGCGGCACAGCTCGCTGCCGATGGATCCGCCGCCGCCGGTAATCAGCACGGTTTTGCCCCGGAAAAAATCCGCCACGGGGGTCATATTCAGGTGCTCCTCGGGCCGGCCCAGCAGGTCGTTGATGTTGATGTCCCGCACCTGGCTTTGCTGGGCGTTTTCCCCGTTCACGTCCTGCAGCAGGGTCATGCGCCGCACATGGCAGCCGGTAGCCAGGCATTTTTCGATAAGGGGTTTCAAATCGCTTTGGGGTGTGGCGATGGCGATGATGATTTCCTCCACGCGGTAATCGCTGGCCAGCTTTAAAATATTGCCGGATCCCCGTACCACGGGAACGCCGCTCAGACTGGAGCCGGTACGGGTTTTGTCATCGTCCACCACAATCACGGGAACGCAGTTGCCATAGCGGCCGCGCTGCATTTCATGCACCAGGCTTGCGCCCGCCCACCCGGCACCTATCACCATGACCCGGCGCAGCTTGTCCGTGCTGGCCCGCAAAAGAGAAAAACGTTCCTTCATCACCAGCGTGCGGTACAGCAGCCGGGACGCACCCACCAAAGCGATGGTAATCAGCCAATGGAGAAGATAAACCATGCGGTGCATGCGGAACAAATTCAGCGGACGCACAAACAGATTGGCAATCAAGGAAAAAGCGTAGGTAAGCAAAGTGGCCGTCAGGGACGCGAGAGCAATGCGCAGCACATCGCTGGCCGAAGCGTACTGCCACATGGTGCGGTAAATGCCAAACAGCCAAAAGACCAGCAAAAAAATGACCGTCATTGCGGGAATGACGCGGATGGAAATGCGAAAATAGGAGGTAATATTGGTACCGGCCGAATAGCGCACCACCTGCGCAAAAAACAGCGACAGGTTTACCAGCAGCGCATCCACCAGCATCCACAGGGCGGTGCGGAAGGTTTTATTCATTTTAGGATTGGCTTTAGACACAACGTCGCCTCCATTATGCATTGCAAAATCAAATTCGGACATACATATTGATTATAACACACAAATGCCCAGATGCAAGCCGGCACGGTTTGACAAATCGGGGAAGTTGGTTATAATGTGGGCATGCTGTATACTTGAGGAGGAGAACCGATGGAAGCTTCCATTGAAAAACAAGCGCGAATGGCCCGGGAAGCCGCAATCGATCTGGCGGGAGCGTCCCTGGAGAGCCGCAACCAGGCCCTGCTGCTGATGGCAGAAAAAATAGAGGAAAATCAGGAACAGATTTTGGCGGCAAACGCTTTGGACGTACAGGCTGCCACAGGCAGCCTGAGCGCTCCATTGCTGAGCCGCTTGAAACTGACCCAAAGCAAATGCGCCCGCATGGCTGAAAGCCTGCGAGCGCTGGCGGCTTTGCCCGATCCGTTAGGCCGGGTGCAATACGCCAAGGAAATTTGCGATGGTATGAAGCTGTACCGGGTCGTCTGTCCCATTGGAGTGATCGGCGTTATTTTTGAAAGCCGACCGGACGCGTTGGTGCAGATTTCTTCCCTGTGCCTGAAAAGCGGCAACGCCGTGCTGCTGAAGGGCGGCCGGGAGGCTGAGCGTACCAACGAAGCGCTGTACAACCTGCTGATGCAGGCCACAAACGCCTGCGGCCTGCCCGGCTCCTGGTGCGGCCTGCTGCATTCCCGGGAAGATGTGACCGAGATGCTTCGACAGCACGAAAACATCGATCTGATTATTCCCCGTGGCAGCAACGCGTTTGTGCGCTATATCATGCAAAACAGTGAAATTCCCGTGCTGGGCCATGCGGAAGGGTTATGCCATGTGTATGTGGATTCGCCCTGCGATATTGCCCAGGCTGTAAAGGTAGCGGCTGACAGCAAGGCGCAGAACCTGTCCGTGTGCAACGCCGCGGAAACGCTGCTGGTTCACAGAGACGCGGCTCAGGCCTTTCTTCCGCCCTTCCAGAAAGTAATGGAAGAAAAGAAAATCCGCCTGCGGGGCGATGAGGCCGCGCGCCGAATCATCGACTGCGAAACAGCCACCGAGGAAGATTGGGAAACGGAATACCTGGACGCCATGCTGTCCATCCGTGTGGTAGACAGCATGGAGCAGGCCATTGCCCACATCAACCATTACGGCTCCCATCACACCGACGCCATTTTGTCAACAGACAAGGCGCACGCGGAACGGTTTATGACCCTGGTGGACAGCGCGGACGTGTTCTGGAACTGCTCCACCCGCTTTGCCGACGGCTTCCTGTTTGGCCTTGGAGCCGAGGTGGGAATCGCTACCGGCAAGCTGCACGCCCGCGGCCCCATGGGAATGGAAGGACTGTGTACCTATAAATATCGTATGTACGGAAGCGGACAAACCCTGACAGAGCTGAATGACGGGGTCATTCACCTGACCCATAAGCCCCTTTAAGCCATCAGCAGTGAGCTGGGCAGCCGCTTGCGCAACGCCTTCGCCACCAGAACCGCCAGAATGACCTTGGCCGTATCCAAAGGCAGGAAAGGCAGGCAATACGCGCCCAAAAATGCGCCCAGCGCCTTGCCCGGGGCAACCAGAGCAATGATGGGCAGCGCCACCAGATAGACGGTTACCAGTCCCGCAAAGCCGGCGATCCACGCATTGCCAAAACGCTTCATCAGCCAGGCCGCGACTGCCGCCGCCGCCACAAAGCCTACCAGATAACCAAAGGATGGGGTAAAGATAACGGCCGGTCCGCATACGCCTGAAAAGACAGGCAGGCCAATCAATCCCAGCAGCAGGTACGCGCCCAGGGCAAAAACACAGGTTTGGGCCCTGAACATAAGGCCGTACAGTACTACGAAGAACAACTGGGATGTTACCATAACCGTGGTTCCGGGAATGGTAAAGCGCAGCAACAGCGTGGATACGATCATCAGGGCGCACAAAATGGCGCAATGGCAAATTGACCGGATGGAGTGTTTCATCAAATATTCCTCCTTGCGTATACCAAATATTTTTATTTGGTATACGCATAATAGAGCAAGAAGGCGTTTCTGTCAAGTCCCTTCTTTTTTGCCGTTCGCAGGCATAGTCTGGCAAAAAGGGGGAATGGCTATGAACAACGCGCCTGCTGTGGAAAGCACCAATCATTCGCTGCAAATCGACAAGCGGCGGCATACCGTCATTACCGGCGTGTCCGATGTGTGCAGCTTTCATGAAACAGAGATTGTGCTGAAGCTGGATTCCTGTATGCTGATTCTGAATGGTCGTGACCTGCATATCGCCCGGCTGCTGCTGGAGGAAGGAAAGCTGTTTGTGGATGGCCATGTGGACAGTGTCGTTTATGAAACGCCCAAAAGACAGATTCGTCGTCTGGCGTTTTGGAAGAAGGAAAATTCCTGATGCTGTTTTTTGAAACCGACCGTCAGGCGGCCCTGTTTTTAACCACCGTTCCCGCCGGGGCGGCGCTGGCGCTGCTGTTAAACCTGTCCGCCAGGGCCAGGCGCTGGGGACCGCTGTGGGACGTGCTTTTGCTTCTTGCCGCAGGGCTGGCCTATTTTGGCTACAACCTTTACCGGGGTGCAGACGGCGCGCACCTGTATCAGCTGCTGGCCCTGATGATCGGCTTTTGGCTGTACACTTATATCTGCGGTTTTTTTCGGAACAGACGGAAGAAAAAAAGAGAAAAAGACGTTTCACATGGCAGGAAAAACGACGGACTCGTCGAACATATCAACCCATAACACTGTAAAGGCAGGTTGTCCTCTATGCGCAAGACCATGAACATTTGGGTACTGATTGCAGTATCCGCATGTATTTTGGCTGTGTTTTTCTGGTATAGCGGCAATTTGAGCCAGACGGTCGCGGAACTGAACGATACCTATGAGAGCAGCAGCCTGCGTCTGGCAGCTTTGAAGGATCAGCGGACGGAACTGAAAAATACTCTGGATACGGTGGGCACCGATGCGTTCATCGAAAATCAGGCCCGCACCCTGTACGGCTATATGATGCCGGATGAACTGCATTTTGTCATTACCAATAAAGAAGCCCTGTATGGCGATGACGAAATCCCTTTGCAATAGTCAAAGGGATTTTTCTGTGAAAAAATACAAATGAGGCGAGGTGTTTCCATTGCGAATCGCTGCCATTGGCATAGGATCAAACTCTCTGCGAATGCTTCTTGCGGATATCAGCGAAGGAAAGATGCACCGTCTGCACCGCTTCCGCGAAGGGCTGCGGGTGTTTGCCGCTCTGGACGAGCAGAAAAGGATTTCATCTGAAATGATGCGAAAAGCCTGTGAAAGCGTAGCCGGCTTTCGCAAGGAAGCGGAAGCCGCAGGGGCGGAAGCCGTGCATCTGTTTGCCACCAGCGCCGTGCGGGACGCCGCAAATCGGCAGGAATTTGCTCAGGCACTGCTGGAGCATACCGGTTTGGCGCTGGATGTGTGCAGCGGCGAAAAAGAGGCACTGCTGTCTTTTCTGGGGGCGATGGAGAAGGGGCCGACCGGCGTTATCGACATAGGCGGCGGTTCCACGGAGCTTGTAGTGGGGGACGAAAAGGGCGTTTCCACAGCCGCCAGCGTGCAGATGGGAGCGGTACGGCTTTTTCGCCAGCTTCCCTTATCCAGCGTGCAGGAGGCGCGGACAGTGGTGGAATGCGCCAAAGGGCTTTTGCGCCCTGTGCTGCCCCAGTTTGCCCAAAGCCAACCGGAGCAGTGGATTGGCGTAGGCGGCACCTTTACCACCACGGCTGCGTTGGTCCAGCAGATTCCGTGGAGCCAAAAGGGATCGATCCATGGCTTCCAGCTAAGCAGGCAATGCGTATGGCATTCCATTGAACAGCTGGCCCCCATGCCGCTGAAGCAGCGCTATGAACTGCCGTGGCTTCAGCCGCAGCGGGCGGATATTGTGGTACATGGCATGGCGATTTTGACGGCCTGTATGGAAGAATTGAAAATAGACTGCATTCAGGTAAGCGAATACGGCAACTTGGAAGGATACCTGAAGGAAAAATATCTGTTGTAAATCTGGCGGGCTTTTTCAAAATTTCTTCTTTTCTTTTTGTCTGTTATCTGCTATAATAGCAACGATAAAAAATCGTTCATATGTTTCTTATGGATTCACATGGGCATCGCTCCAAATTAGGGGATAAAAAGACGCTATATAAAAAACGAGTTAAGGGGGATCTATAATGGCTAACTATCAGACCAAAGACATCAGGAATATCGCCCTCATGGGACATGGCAGCGAGGGCAAAACCACGCTGATGGAGGCTTTGCTTTTCGCTGCCGGCGCAATTGACCGCCAGGGCCGTGTTGAGGACGGCAACACCGTTACCGACTTTGACGCGGAAGAAATCAAACGGAAAATTTCCATCAGCGCCGCCACCGCTCCCATCGAGTGGAACCAGAAGATGCTCAATTTCATCGACGTGCCCGGCTATTTTGATTTTATCGGTGAAATGATGGGTCCCCTGCGCGTGGTGGAAACGGCCGCTATTTTGGTAAACGCTGTGGGCGGCGTGGCCGTTGGTACCGAAAAGGCCTGGCATTACGCCACCAAGAACGGCGTGGGCCGTATGTTTATCGTGAACCAGATGGACCGTGATCACGCCGACTTTATGAAGGTTCAGTCCCAACTGCGCGATACCTTTGGCAGCAGCGTTGTTCCGCTGTTTTTGCCCATCGGCGCGGGCGCTGACTTCCGCGGCGTAGTCAACGTGCTGGAAAATAAGGCCTATGAGCGTGTCAACAAGGGCAAGCCCAAGGAAATTCCCGTGCCCGCCGAACTGGCCGACGATATCGCCTTGGCTTTGGAGGAAATTACCGAAGCCGCCGCCAGCGCGGACGATGATTTGATGATGAAATATCTGGATGAAGGCGAACTGTCCCACGAGGAAATTTTACAGGGCTTCCGCCTGGGCATGATTTCCGGCCAGATTTGCCCCATCCTGCCCTGCTCCGCTCTGACCGGCGTAGGCGTGGTCAAGCTGCTGGACGTTATGGCGGATTATCTGCCCTCTCCCGACCATGCCGTGTACACGGGCGAAAATCCCAAAACCGGCGAGGAAGAAACCCGCGCCTGCAAGAACAGCGAGCCTTTCAGCGCCTTTGTGTACAAGACCATCGCCGACCCCTTCGTTGGCAAGCTGAGCCTGTTTAAGGTCATGAGCGGCAGCCTGTCCGGCGCTGGCAGCCTGTATAACGCCACCGTGGACAAGACGGAAAAAATCAACGGCATTTATGTGCTGCGGGGCAAAAAGCAGATCAGCACCCAGCAGTTGAACGCCGGCGATATGGGCGCTTTGTCCAAGTTGCAGTTCACCAATACTGGCGATACGCTGTGCGACCCCGCCAAGCCCATCAAGTACGCTCCGATCGAATATCCTGTTCCCTGCATCAGCAAGGCCGTATTCGCCGCCAAGCAGGGTGAGGAAGACAAGGTATTCAGCGGCCTGGCCCGTTTGATGGAGGAAGATCCCTCCATCAAGCTGGAAAAGAACGTGGAAACCACCGAAACCCTGCTGTCCGGCCAGGGCGAATTGCACCTGGATGTGATTCGGGCCAAGCTGGCCAGCAAGTTTGGCGCTCAGGCCAATTTGCAGGATCCCCGCATTCCCTACCGTGAAACCATCAAAAAGACCATCAAGGTGCAGGGCCGTCACAAGAAGCAGTCCGGCGGACATGGTCAGTTCGGCGACGTCTGGATCGAGTTCTCTCCCATTGGCGATACCGGCATCGACTTTGAGTTTGAGGACGCGGTTGTGGGCGGCGTAGTGCCCCGCAACTTCATCCCCTCTGTTGAAAAGGGTCTGCGGGAGCATGTGCGCAAGGGCGTACTGGCTGGTTACCCGATGGTAGGTCTGCACGCCAAGCTGTACGACGGCAGCTATCACCCTGTCGATTCCTCTGAAATGGCCTTCAAGACCGCCGCACGTATCGCCTATAAGAAGTGCGTGGAAGCCAATCCCGTGCTGCTTGAGCCCATTATGCATGTGGAAGTGCTGGTGCCTGACGAATACATGGGCGACGTCATGGGCGACATGAACAAGCGCCGCGGCCGCATCATGGGTATGAAT
Source organism: uncultured Clostridia bacterium (assembly GCA_934621505.1). GTDB lineage: Bacteria > Bacillota > Clostridia > Christensenellales > Aristaeellaceae > Limiplasma. The sequence goes on along the minus strand of CAKTUU010000007.1, from coordinate 41,864 downwards.
CAGGTGGACGGCATGCAGCAGCTGGTTGCCGAAGCCCCCATGGCGGAAATGTTCAAGTACGCTACCGACCTGCGTTCCATGACCCAGGCCCGCGGCAGCTTCATCATGAACTTTGAGCGCTATGAGGAAGTGCCTGCCAACGTGGCTCAAAAGATCATCGAAAACGCCAAGCTGGATGAGGACGAAGAAGAATAAACCTTTTCCGAAAAAACAATCTGGGACCGATGCGCGTGGTACGCATCGGTCCTGTTTCTGTGAGGAACGCTCCTATGAGTAAGGTACAATGTCTATGAAAAAGCCGGTTGAGCGCCTTTTTACACGGTTGGGGCGGTGCAATCGTTCCATGTTTCAGGATGATTTGATATCGCTGTGGCCAAGAGAATATGTTCACCGGCTGGCCCGTTTGGATGACGCGACGGTCATGATTTTTGATATCGTGGATCAGGAATCCCACAAGATTTCCGGTGAAATCGCTCTGCGTTTTGGGGAAGGCGGCGGTCTGTTTTATCTGGGGCATCTGGGATATCACATTGATCCTCCCTACCGGGGCAAAAACGAGGCGCTGCACGCCTGCCGCCTGTGCATGCCTTTGTTTGCCCAGATGGGAATGCGATCTTTCGTCATTACCACGGACCCGGATAATGCGCCCAGCATTCGCACCTGCGAAAAACTGGGCTGCGTGCTGGAAAGCACGGTGACTGTGCCAGATTGGTGCCGGTCTGTCTTTGAAATCAGCCGGATAAAACGGCGGTATGTTTATCAAATTTAAAGCGAAACCATTCATAAAATGCGCTTATGGCTTTTCTTTTTGCATAAGATGGGGTAAAATAGAAATGTATGCTTTGGAAAGGGGATGCTTCTGTGGAAACAACCATCATGGGCTGTAAACTGTTTTACCGCTATCAGCCCAAGGAGAACGCGGCGGCCCCAACGCTGCTGCTGCTTCACGGCTGGGGCTGCGATGGAAGCATTTTCTCCTTTATCGAGGACGGCTTTCGGGACAGCGCTTCCCTGCTGACGGTAGATTTTCCCGGACATGGAAAAAGCGGCGAACCGCCTGTGGCATGGGGTGTAGGGGACTATGGCGAGCAGCTGGCCATCCTGCTGGAGAAACTGGGCATTGACAAGGTATCCATTATCGCTCATTCTTTTGGGGGACGTGTGGCCATCTATCTGGCCAGCCGGCATCCACAGCTGATTCATCAAATGGTCATTACCGGCGGCGCCGGTATCAAGCCGCCTGTCAGTGAAAGGCAAAGCAAGCGGCAAAAACGCTATAAACGGTATCAGGCTTTCTTAAACAAACTGAAAAAGTGCAAACCCATCGCCGGTCTGGTTGAAAAATGGCAGGCCGCTTTACGGCGGCGTTATGGTTCGGCGGATTATAACCGTTTGAGCGAAAACATGCGCAAAACCTTTGTAAAGGTCGTTTCAGAGGATTTGTACCCGCGGCTGAAGGATATCCAGTCCCCAACTTTGCTGATTTGGGGAAGCGAGGATACGGAAACCCCTTTGTGGATGGGTCAGCAGATGGAGCAGCAAATCCCCGACGCTGGTCTGGTGGTTTTTGAGGGGCGCACCCATTTTGCCTTTGTAGAGGAGTGGCAGCGCTTTTTGGTGATTGTCAAATCATTTTTGTTGGAGGCGAATAAGGGATGAATCAGCTGGAGATTTGGCTGGCAGTATTGGCGCCGGTTTGTTGCTGCCTGTTTGCTTCCAGAGGGATTTTGCATTATTTTCAGCTGGAAAGCTACCAGTTTCCCGGCTATTTTCGCGCGTTAAAGCGCAACCCGGTTCACAGCCTGCTTCCGGGGGTGTGCTCGTCAGTTGCTATGGTGGCGCTGCTATACCTGTTTGATCTGGTAGCGGTGCGCGGCGCGTCTGCGTTTTGGCGGATTGCGGCCATGATTCTGCTGCTGCCGGTCAGCGGCCTGGCGGGCTTTGTGACTGGACGCACGTTCAGCGAAAAACACGCCAAAAAGAAATTTGTTTATACCGGCCGTGTGAAGCGGCTGTATGTGGTCCATTTTGCGGTGATGACGCTGATCAGCTATTTTGGCGCAAAGGCCCTGCTGCTGCCCTGGCTGTGCCTGTGGCCATTGCTGCTGCCGCTTGTAATCGCTTTAAGCGGCCTGCTGGCCTGGCCCATTGAAAAAGCCATCAGCGAGTGCTATTTCCGGGACGCGCGGCGCAAATTGCTGTCCAATCCGCGGCTGATTCGCATCGGCATCACGGGCAGCTATGGCAAAACCTCTGTCAAGCATATTCTTGGCGCTGTTTTAAGCGAAAAATACCCCACGCTGATTACGCCTGCCAGCTTTAACACGCCCATGGGCGTTACCCGCACCATTCGGGAAAAGCTGACCCCTTCCTATCAGGTTTTTGTGGGAGAAATGGGTGCGCGGCATGTGGGCGATATCAAGGAAATGTGCCGCTTGGTGCATCCTACCATCGGTATTATTTCATCGGTAGGTCCTCAGCATCTGGAAACCTTTCATACCATTGAACGGGTCGCAAAGACCAAATATGAGCTGATCGAGGCGCTGCCTCAGGAAGGCTCACACGCCTATTTTTATGACGACGGCGCTTTCTGCACCCGGATGTACGAAAAAACCGCCAAAACAAAGACGTTGTGCGGCATGAACCCGGAGCGGGCTCAGTGCTGGTGCGATAACGTAAGCGTTTCGCCGGAGGGCAGCAGCTTTACGCTGCACATTCAGGATAAGGGCAGCGTTGAATGCCAGACCAGACTGCTGGGCGAGCATAATCTGCAAAACATTTTGCTTGCGGCGGCGGTAGCGTCGGATTTGGGGCTGACACTAAAGCAGATTGCCCATGGCATCGCCAAATTGCAGCCCATCAAGCACCGCCTGGAACTGATCAGCCGCCCGGGAAGCTTCACCATCATTAACGACGCATTTAACTCCAACCCCATAGGGGCCAAAGCCGCGCTAAAGGTCCTGAAGGAATTTCCCAAGCGCCGCATCATCATTACTCCGGGTATGGTGGAGCTGGGCGAAAAAGAAGCGGAGTATAACCGTGATTTTGGCCGGTCCATTGCGGATTGCGCGGATATTGCGATCATTGTGGGCAAAGGGCGTGCAACCCCTATTTTGGAGGGGCTGAAGGAAGCGGGCTTTCCGGTAGAAAATACCTACCGTGTTGACAGCCTGAACGATTCAACGGTGCTGCTGCATACCCTGGTACAGCCCGGGGACACGGTTTTGTATGAAAACGACTTGCCCGATCATTATCAGGAAGCGTAACGGGAGGAAACAAGTATGAGCAAATTGCAATTAGGGGTTATTTACGGAAGTCGCACCTGCGAGCATGAGGTATCCATCATCAGCGCCGTGCAGCTGATGCGGGCGGCGGACCGTCAACGCTATGACGTTATTCCGATTTATATTTCCAAACAGGGCGAATGGTACACCGGCGATGCGCTGATGGATATTTCCGCTTACACGCCCTTTGACCCCGGCCGCAAGGGCGTTATCCGCGTTAATTTGGACGTTACCGCCGGTTCCGGCGCGCTGACCACCGTTCAGCATGGCAAGGGCCTGTTTGCCAAGGATCAGGAGGTGGTAGTCGCCCGCCTGGACTGCGTTATTCCCGTTATGCACGGCATGCACGGCGAGGACGGCACTGTGCAGGGCCTGATGGAGCTGTGCAACATTCCCTATTCCAGTGCCGGGGTAGGGGCCAGCGCCATGGGTATGGATAAGGTGTACATGAAGCAGTTTTTCCGCGGCGCGGGATTTCCGGTGCTGCCCAGCACCTGGTTTTTGCGCCGCGCCTGGGAGGAAAACCGTGCGGACGTGCTGAACGCCGTGGAAGAAAAATTGCCCTATCCCGTGTTTGTGAAGCCTGCGTCCTTGGGCTCCTCCATCGGCGTAACCAAAGCCAGGGACCGCAAGGGGCTGGAGGACGCGTTGGAGCTTGCCTTCGAGTTTGACCGCAAGGTGCTGGTAGAGCAGGGACTGGAGGACCCGCTGGAACTGAACTGCTCCGTGCTTGGGTATGACGGCCACGCCCAGGCCAGCGAAATTGAGATGCCCATTTCCGGCGGCGATTTGCTCACCTTTGCCGAGAAATACCTGGGCGGTTCCAATTCAACCAAGGGTATGGCGTCCCTCAAGCGGGTTCTTCCGGCGCCTATCGAGCCGGAACTGCGCGACAAGATTCAAAAGCTGTCTGTGGATATTTTTAACGACATGGACTGCAAGGGCGTTGTGCGTATCGACTATATGTACGACGCGAAAACGGACGGCCTGTATATTACCGAAATCAACACCATTCCCGGCTCCATGGCCTTTTACCTGTGGGAGTCCTGCGGCAAGCCCTACAGCCAGCTGATCGACGATCTGGTCCAGTACGCCATGGAGGCCCAGAAGGATAAGGACGACAGCAATTACGCCTATTCTTCCGATATTCTTAGCAATGTGACCTTAGGCGGAAAGGTTGGCGCCAAGTCCGGGCTTAAAAACGCCTGAGAGATAGAGGAACAGCATGGTAGAGTTATCGCAAATTCACGATCCGTCGGACATTCGCGGCTTAAGCTACGAAGAATGCGAGGAACTGGCGGACGATCTGCGCACCAAAATCATCCAGACGGTTTCGCAAAACGGCGGGCATTTATCGTCCAATCTGGGCGCTATCGAGCTGACCATCGCACTGCATCGGGTGTTTGATACCCCGAGGGATCAGATTGTGTTTGACGTGGGCCATCAAACCTATGCCCATAAGCTGCTGACAGGCCGGTTTGACCGCTTTGATACGCTGCGCACCTATGGCGGCATATCCGGCTTTCCCCGCCGGGATGAAAGTGAATACGACTGCTTTGAAGCGGGTCACGCCTCCACGTCACTGTCTGCGGCGCTGGGGCTTGCCCGGGCCCGAGATGCCCAGGGGCTTACCCATCATGTGGTTGCGGTGATTGGCGACGGCGCGCTGACCGGCGGCATGTGCTACGAGGCGCTGAACGACTGCGGCAACAGCAAAACCCGCATGATTGTGGTATTGAATGACAACAATATGTCCATCGCTGAAAACGTTGGGGCGCTTAGTAAGCATTTATCCAATCTGCGGGCCAGCACCGGCTGGATTTCCACCAAAAAGCATGTGAAAAGCCGTCTGGAAAAAACGCCGGTAATTGGAGCGCCCTTATACCGTGTTATCCATAAAACCAAACAAACCCTGAAACGCATCTTTGTGGACGAGGGATTTTTTTCCGCGCTGGGCTTTCGCTACCTGGGCCCTATTGACGGCAACGATCAGCGCGCGGTGGAACGCCTGCTGAAGCAGGCCAAGCAGATGGACGGGCCGGTGGTCATTCACTGCGCCACCCGCAAGGGATATGGCTACCACCGGGCTGAAAGCCGTCCGGAGGCTTTTCATGGTACGCCTCCCTTTTTTGTGGAAAGCGGAAAAATCAACGCTTCTTCCAAGCCGTCCAACGGCGCTGCGGCCAACCGCACCCTGATTCAGATGGCCCAAGCGGACAAACGAATCGTCGCCATTACCGCTGCCATGCCGCTGGGCACAGGCACGGACGCTTTTGCGGCTGCGTATCCAGACCGTTTTTTTGACGTGGGCATTGCAGAGGAACACGCCGTAACCCTGGCAGCCGGAATGGCCAGAGGCGGCCTGCGTCCCTTCTTTTTTGTTTATTCCACCTTTTTGCAGCGTGGCTACGACCAGGTTTTGCACGATGTATGCATTCAAAATCTGCCGGTGGTGCTTATGCTGGACCGGGCCGGTATTTCCAACGAGGATGGGCAATCTCATCAGGGCTTATATGATTTCGCTTATTTACGCCATATTCCCAACATGATCGTTTTGGCTCCGGCCGACGCTGACGAACTGGAACGGATGATTCACGCGGCCCTGCTGCTGGGCAGGCCCTGCTCCATCCGCTATCCCAAAAATGCGGAAATTCTTCCTGATGGATACGCTACGGCTGATTTTGCAATCGGGCGCTGGCAACGCATGCGTGAAGGAACGGATGGAATCATTCTGTCCACCGGCACTATGACGGCCGCGGCGCTGCGGGTTGCGGATTCTCTGGATGAAATCAACCTGCAAGTGGTGAATGCCAGCAGCATCAAACCGCTGGATGAAGATTGTCTGAACAGGGTTTTTGCTTCGGGTCTTCCTGTCTTTACACTGGAGGAGCATGTTTTGCAGGGCGGCTTTGGAAGCGCTGTGCTGGAATACGCGGCAGTCAGCGGCAAAACGCCTCGCCTCCTGCCACTGGCGGTGCCGGACCGGTTTGTGCAGCATGGGGATCACGCGCACCTGCTTAAGGACGTAGGCTTGGACGACGCAGCTATTGCCAGCCGGATTCTGGCGGCGCTGAAGGAGGAAAACCGCTGATGGCCGATAAGATTCGTGCGGATTTGGCCCTGGTGCGTCAGGGCCTTGCCCCAAGCCGTGAAAAAGCGCAGGCCCTGATTATGGCCGGACAGGTGTATGTGAAAGAGGTCAAAATTCTAAAGGCTTCCGAAAAAGTGGGGGAAGATGCGGAGCTGACCGTCCGCGGACATGTGCATCCGTTTGTGGGACGGGGCGCGTTAAAGCTGGACAAGGCGCTTCGGGTGTTTCATGCGGACGTAACAGGCGTAACCGCCATGGATATTGGCGCGGCCACCGGCGGCTTTACCGATGTATTGCTGCAAAACGGCGCGGAGCATGTGTTTGCCATTGACGTAGGCTACGGCCAGCTGGATTGGAAAATTCGCAACGATTCGCGGGTGACCGTGATGGAGCGCACCAACGCCCGTTACTTAACCACCCAGGATATTGGCTGCATCCCCCAGGTAACCGTGATGGACGTGTCCTTTATCTCCGTCAAATTGATCCTGCCGGTAGCCGCCCGGCTGATGGACGGCAAAGGGCGTTTTTACATCCTGATCAAGCCTCAGTTTGAAGCTGGCAGAGAAAATGTAGGCAAAAAGGGCGTGGTGAGAGATCCGGCGGTTCACCGTCAAGTGATCTCGGATATCGCCGCCTTTGTGGATTCCTTTGGCTACGCGATGGCTCAGCTGGATTTTTCGCCCATTACCGGGCCGGAGGGCAACATTGAATATCTGGCGGAGCTGCTGCCTGCCGCCGCTGTAAATACGCCTGTTGATGAATCCCGCATTGCGCAGGTGGTAAACGCCGCCCACCAAACCCTGGACCGGTAAGCATACATGGTTGCATAGTTATGCATTTTATGCTATACTAAGGATGAAAGGCGGGCTTTGCAATGAAAGCGATACATATGCTGATGCATCAGGCCAAACCCGATGTGGCGGATATTACAATGCGCATTTTGGACGCTTGTGAAGAAGCTGGCATCGCCATTTCTACCGAGGAATGGCTAAAGGACCAGCTGCCGCCCGAGCAGTGGGCGCGTTTTACTGATTCGTCGGCATTTGAAGCCGTTTTGTCCGTTGGCGGTGACGGAACGCTGCTGCGCGCCAATAAGCTGGCGGTTGAATTGCAAATTCCGCTGCTGGGCGTAAATATTGGCCGCGTTGGTTTTTTAACGGAAATTGAACTTGGGCAGATTCAGCAGGCCATGCTTCGGCTGGCCCGGGACGACTACTCCATCGAAGAACGCATGATGATGCAGGCCTGTTTGAACACGGGAGAAAGCTGGCTTGCGCTGAACGACGTGGTGGTCAGCCGTGGCGGCTATTCCCGGCTGATGGGAGTGGATGCGTTTGTCAACGGCAACCAGGTGGGGCGTTTTCTGGGCGATGGGCTGCTGGTCGCTACGCCTACCGGTTCCACAGGGTATTCGCTTTCCGCAGGCGGCCCTATCGTATGCCCGGAGGTGGAATGCCTGCTGCTGACGCCCATTTGCGCCCATTCATTGCAGCACAGGCCGGTGGTGGCCTCGCCGTCGCAAACCATTACCATCCGTACCGATGACGCGCACCCTGCCGTGATTTCTGTAGACGGGCAAAAGGCGGTTCGCTTTGTGGCCGACCAGACCCTTACCATTACCCGGGCGCAGCAGAGGGCCAAATTTATTTGCTTTGAACCGGGCAGTTTTTTTGAAATGATACGGATTAAGCTCTCCGAGTGGAGCTGCTGAAGGATAAGGAGCGTGCATGGATTATGAAATCGGCGCGTCAGGTGGCAATTTTGGAGATTATTGCCGAGCATCCTGTGGAAACCCAGGAGGGGTTGGCTGACGCCTTGCGGGATCGTGGTTTTCAGGTAACGCAGGCAACCATTTCCAGGGATATTAAGGAATTGCGGCTTGTAAAAGTGCTGTCGCCGGACGGGGGATACCGCTACGCATCCGGCGACAAAAACGAAAGCACGCTGAACGACCGGTTGATACGCATGTTCAGTGAAACAGTGGTCAGCCTGAACAGCGCGTATAACCAGATTGTCATTAAAACCCTTTCCGCCAGCGCGGATTTGGCCTGCGAAACCATTGACGGTTTGCAGTGGCCGGAGGTTTTGGGCACCATTGCCGGTGAAAACACCATTTTGCTAATTATTCGCAGCATTGACGAGGTGGCCGTGGTTATGGACCGGCTGAACGAAATGATCCATCATCACTAAGGGGAAACGCTATGCTTGTTTCAATGACCATACGCAACATCGCGCTGATTGAGAATCTTCAAATTGATTTTGGCCGCGGTATGCATGTGCTCAGCGGCGAAACCGGCGCAGGGAAATCCATTATTGTTGACAGTATCAATCTGGTTTTGGGCGAGCGTGCCGACCGGGGATTGATTCGTTCCGGCTGTGAAAAAGCTTCTGTGGAGGCGCTGATCGATTTGTCTGATTGTCCCGCCGCTATGGAGGTCCTGCACAGTCAGGAATTGGAGGACGACCATGGCCTGATCAGCATCCAGCGGGAAATCTCGGTGGAGGGGCGCAACCTTTGCAGAGTTTGCGGCGTGATTGTGCCGCTGGCCTTTTTGCGTACCTTAACCGAGCTGCTGATCGATGTGCATGGTCAGCACGCCCATCAAAGCCTGCTGGACGCTAAAAATCATTTGACCTTTCTGGACGCATTTGGGGACGAGGCGTTTGCGGCGCTCAAAAACAAGGTGGCGGACGCTTACCATATCTGGAAGGAAAGCAGCAGCCGTTTTTCCGCCCTGCGCAAGGAAAATGCTAAGCGTGTGGAGCGTCAGGAATACCTGACCAACCGGGTACGGGAATTGGACGAAGCTCATCTGGAATTGGGAGAGGCGGATCGTCTGTCTGCTGAAAGAGCCCGCTTTGCCAGCGCAGAAAAAATAGACAGCGCTTTGCGGGAAGCCTATGGCCTGGTCATGAATGGCAGCCGGGACGGCAGCGCCATGGACAAGCTGCGCGGCGCGTCCGAAGCGATGAGCGGCATTGGTTCGTTGGAAGATTCCTATCAAAAACTGAGCGAGCGTTTGTCCTCCGCCTTTTATGAGGTGGAGGAAATCGGTCTGGAAATTCGGAGCTTGCTGGAAACGGAAAGCTTTGATCCGGAGCGGTTTGAGGAAACCCAGGAACGTTTGGACTGGATTCGCCGTTTGGAAAAACGATACGGTATGCCCGCCGATGAACTGGTGCGGCATCACGAGGAAATCCGCGATGAACTATCCCGTCTGAGCACCATGGAGGACCGGTTAAAGAGGGCGGAGATCGATTACAAGCAAAAGCTGGCCGCTTATCGTCAGGGGGCAAGCCAGCTGACCCAGGCTCGTAAGCAGCTGGCCCGGCATTTTGAGCGGCTGATGGAAACCCAGCTGAGCGATTTGGGCATGCAGAATACCCGATTCAGCTGCCAGTTTGAGGCGCTGAAACCGGATCAGAAGAAGATTCCCTCGGCGGAAGGGGACGATCATGTGGCTTTCTATATTGCCCCAAATCCAGGCGAGCCGCTGATGCCGCTGGATAAAACCGCCTCCGGCGGCGAATTGTCCCGACTGATGCTGGCCATGAAGGCCGCCGCCGCGGATAAAGAGGGGATTCCCTGCATGGTTTTTGACGAGATTGATACCGGCATCAGCGGGCATGTGGCCGCCGTTGTGGCGGAAAAAATGGCCAGCATCGCCCGCTACCATCAGGTGCTGTGCGTAACCCATTTGGCGCAGATTGCCGCCATGGCGGATACGGAATATCTGGTACAAAAACAGGTGGTGGGGGAAAGAACCAAAACAACGGTCATTCCCCTGGACGACCAGGCGCGGGTCATGGAAATTGCTCGTCTGCTGGGGGTAACGCAGCAGCACCAGGAAAGCGGCCTGGCGCACGCCAGAGATCTGCTAACCTCCGCCAAAGAATGGAAGCAGCAAAACAACTAACGAAACCTCAAGAAAAAACGGCTGCCCGCAAGCAGTCGTTTTTTTCAATTTGTCTTGTTAACATTGTAACAACGCTTTCCCTTGTAAATCAAATATGATATACTATTGACGGTTTAAATATGGGAGAAAAAGCACAGGAAGGGCGGAGTAGCCTTGATTCGCATACATCATTTTCCAGGCGGCGTACATCCCAGAGAAGGCAGGGGCGGCAAAACGCAAATGTCCTGCCTGCCAATTCAGGAAGCGCCGCTTCCATCCCGTGTTGCCATTCCGCTAAAGCAGCATATCGGCGCGCCCTGTCAGCCGCTGGTAGCCAGGGGCGATCATGTAAAGGTGGGGCAGATGATCGGCGCGCCGGTTGGCGTCATGAGCGCTGCCGTGCATGCGTCCGTTGCCGGTACTGTGGTTGACTGTACGCCATGCCTTTTGGCCGATGGAACCCAGCAGCCCTGCGTCATTATCGATAATGATTTCAGTGAGGAATGGGTAAGCCTGCATCCTGTCGATCATCCGGAGTCCCTGACTATGCAGCAGCTGTCCGACCTGGTGCGGGAGATGGGCGTGGTCGGCATGGGCGGCGCAACCTTTCCCTCCGCCGTTAAGCTGAATATCAGCAAAAAGGTGGATACCCTTGTGCTGAACGGTGCAGAATGCGAGCCGTATCTGTCCGCCGATCACCGGCTGATGCTGGAAGAAGGAGAAATGATTCTGTCCGGCGCCGCTTTGATTCAAAGGGTTTTAGACATCGACCGGGTTCTGGTTGGCGTTGAGGATAATAAAACGGACGCTGTGCAGGCCATGCAGAAGGCCGCCGCGTCGTATGACGGAATACAGATTGTTGGGCTCAAAACTCGCTACCCTCAGGGCGGCGAAAAACAGCTGGTCTATGCGCTGACGGGCCGTGTGGTAGCCATGGGAGGACTGCCGCTGGATCAGGGCGTGATTGTATGTAACGTGGGCACCTGCCATGCCATTCATCGCGCCGTTTATGAAGGCCGGCCGGTTATTGACCGTGTGGTTACCGTAGGCGGCTGCGTGGCGCAGCCGGCCAATTACCGGGTACGCATTGGCGCACCGGTGGAATGGCTGATTGATACCTCCGGGGGACTAACCCCTGATACCCGGATGCTGATTTATGGCGGCCCCATGATGGGCATGGCCATCAGCCGTCAGGATATTCCCATTATGAAGGGATGCAGCGGCATTTTGGCGCTGGACAAAATCAGCGCCATGGCAAAGGAGCATCCCTGCATCCGCTGCGGACGCTGTATCGATGCGTGTCCTATGAAGCTGATGCCCGCGCAGATTGACCGTCTGGTGCGCAAGGATCAGTTTGACGCAGCGGAAAAGCTGAATGTAATGAACTGCATGGAATGCGGGGCCTGCGCCTGGAGCTGTCCGTCCCGGCGCAACCTGACGCAAAGCTGCCGTGTCGCCAAACGGGTGATTGCGCAGCGCCGAAAGGAGGCGAAGAAGGCATGAAACTGGTGGTTGCATCCTCTCCTTTTTTGCGGAACACCCGGGTATCAACTCGGGGGTTGATGCTGGATGTGGTGATCGCCCTGCTGCCTACGGCGCTGGCCGCGGTATGGTTTTTTGGAGCGCCCGCGTTGGCGCTGATGCTGGTGTCCGTCCTGTTTGCGGCGCTGTCCGAGGCGCTCTACCAGCGCCTGACCCATCAGGCCGTCACGGTTTCCGATATGAGCGCGGTGATTACCGGACTGCTGCTGGCCTTTAACCTGCCCGCCAATGCTCCCTGGTGGATGGCGGCAATTGGATCGGTCATTGCCATTGTGCTGGTGAAGCAAATGTTTGGCGGACTTGGACAAAATTTTATGAACCCCGCCATGGCCGCCCGTACCATCCTGATGCTGTCCTGGCCGGCGCTGATTGCCGCAACGGCCAGGCCCATGGGCGGTCAGCTTTTTGGGCTGTATCACGGAGCTGATGTGGCTGCCAGCGCCACCCCTCTCTCCGGGGGCGAATACACGTTGTGGCAACTGTTTATTGGCGATATACCCGGCATGCTGGGGGAAACCTGCAAGCTGACCCTGCTGCTGGGCGGCGTTTATCTGATCGTTCGTCAGGTGATTGACTGGCGTATTCCCGCAACTTTTCTGGGGCTGTCCTTTGTGCTGTTTTGGGTGTGGGAGGGAACGGCGTATGCCGCCCTGCGGCAGCTGCTCAGCGGCGGATTGTTCCTTGGCGCGTTTTTTATGGCTACGGATTATGTTACCAGCCCCATAACCAAATGGGGCAGAGTGATGATGGGCGCGGGTTGCGCTGTGATTCTGTTTGTCATTCGCGCCTACAACGCCGGTTACCCGGAGGGCTGTTCCTTTGCCATTCTGTTTATGAATGTGCTGACGCCGCTGATTGATCAGTGGACCGCGCCCAAAACCTTTGGCGCGCGCAAACCGAAGAAAGGGGACGCGAAGGCATGAAAGAGCTGCGCAGGGTTTTTTTGAATGGCATTCTGAATGAAAACCCCACCTTCCGTTTGCTGCTGGGTATGTGTCCCACTTTGGCTATTTCCACCGCCGCGTCTCAGGGGCTGGGCATGGGTCTGTCCGCTACCTTCGTACTGGTTTTCTCCAACATGGTCATTTCCCTGCTGCGCAAGGTCATTCCGGAAAAGGTTCGCATTCCCTGCTTTGTGGTGGTCATCGCCACGTTTGTTACGATTATCGATCTGGTGATCAAAGCCTTTTTGCCGTCTTTATCCAGCTCGCTGGGAATTTATATTCCGCTGATTGTGGTCAACTGCATCATTTTTGCCCGGGCCGAAGCCTTTGCCTTTAAAAATCCGGTGCTGCCGTCCATCGTAGACGGTTTGGGAATGGGGCTTGGCTTTACGCTGTCGCTGACCCTGCTTTCCTCTGTTCGTGAAATCATCGGCAGCGGCAAATGGTTCAGCATGCAGGTTATGCCCGCCGGGTATAAGCCCATGTCCATCATCATTGCCCCTTCCGGCGGCTTTTTGACCCTGGGCATCCTGATTCTGCTGGTAAACGCCTTTGTCAAATACCTGGCCAGGCGCAAAGCCATGAAGCAGGCTGAGGAGGAACTGGCATGAATCTACTTACCATTGTCATTGGCGGCGTGCTGGTCAATAATTTTGTCATGTCCCAATTTTTAGGCATTTGTCCCTTTTTGGGGGTATCCAAAAAGGTGGAAACGGCCGTTGGCATGGGCATGGCTGTTACCTTTGTAATGGCGCTGGCGTCGCTGATTACCTATCTGGTGCAGACCTATCTGCTGGTTCCCCTCAAGCTGGAATATATGCAAACCATCGCCTTTATTCTGGTCATTGCGGTGCTTGTGCAAATGGTGGAAGTGGCGCTGAAAAAAATCAGCCGTTCCCTATATCAGGCGCTGGGCGTATATCTGCCGCTGATTACCACCAACTGCGCCGTATTGGGCGTGACCTTGCTAAACACCCGTCAGGGCTATAACCTGATTGAGTCCGTGGTTAACGGTACGGCGGGCGCGCTGGGCTTTACGCTGTCTATCGTTATTTTTGCCAGCATCCGTGAAAAACTGGCCACCAGTAACATGCCCAAATGGATGGATGGCTTTGCGGGGGCGCTGATTACCGCCGGATTGATGTCGCTGGCCTTTCAGGGATTTTCCGGTTTGCTGCACTGAGAGGGGGCGTAAAGGGTATGACGGGTATTCTTACGGCAGTGCTGGTGCTAAGCCTGCTGGGCGCAGCCTTTGGTCTGCTGCTGATTGGGGCTGGAAAAATCTTTGAGATGCCATCCAATCCCATTCGGGACCAGGTGCGCTCCGCGCTGCCGGGGGCTAACTGCGGTGGGTGCGGCTATGCAGGCTGCGACGCTCTGGCAGACGCTATCGCCGCCGGAAAAGCGCCGGTAAGCACCTGCCCTGTAGGCGGCGTGGCGGTCGCCGCACAAATTGCCCAAATCATGGGGGTGGACGTGGCCCCACAGCAGCAGCGCATGGTAGCCACGGTGGTGTGCCAGGGATCGCTGGACCGTTGCAAAACCAAGTTTACCTATCACGGAATCCAGGACTGCCGGGCGGCGGCTCTGGTCAACGATGGCAACCGGGCCTGCAAATACGCCTGTCTGGGTCTTGGCACCTGTGTGCGTACCTGCCAGTTTGACGCCATCCATATCGATCCGCACACGGGTATTGCCAAAGTGAACCCGGACCGGTGCCAGAGCTGCGGCGCGTGCGTAAAGGCCTGTCCCAAGCAGGTGTTAAGCCTTCAGCCGGAAACGCTTCCTGTGCGGCTGTTGTGCCGCGCCGCCGAGGAAGGCTTTCTGGTCAGCGACAATTGCAAAATTGGCTGCGTTGGGTGCGAATTGTGCAAAGCAGCCTGTAAATTTGGCGCGGTCACCATTGTGAATCATCTGCCGGTGATTGATCGTGAAAAATGCACCGGCTGTATGATGTGCGCTGAAGCCTGCCCCAACGGCGCGCTTTGGGGGGACTTCGACAACCGGATGATTGCGGAAATCAACCGGGATAAGTGCGTAGGCTGCACGCTGTGCAAACGTACCTGCCAGTTTGAGGCAATTTCAGGCGAACTGAAGCAAATTCATGAAGTAAACGAGGCCTGCACCGGCTGCGGACAATGCGTCCAGAAGTGTCCCAAGCGGGCCATAACGCTGCATGTGCGCAGCCATGTAAGGGACGCAAACGCGAAAGTAGGCACAACAACGGCACAGGCGGACGTACCAATGAAGGGGGAATAACATGCTTGGTTTTATTGGCGCAGGAAATATGGGCGGAGCCATTTTAAAAGGAGCCATCAACAGCGGCTTCTTAAAACCGGACGAAATCATGATTTCCGATCTGAACAAGGAATTGGTTATCCAGGCATCGAAATCCTTTGGCGTTAGCGCAGCGAAAGATAATCAGACGCTGGTCAGGGCCTGCGACTGGATTTTGCTGGCGGTGAAGCCGGTGTATCTGCAAGGCGTGATTCAGGAAATTCGTGAAAAATGCCAGGGCAAAAAGATCATCTCCATCGCGGCTGGCTGGACGGTGGAAAAGCTGCACGCCAGCTTTGGCCCCGGTTGTCAGCTTTTGCGGGTTATGCCCAATACGCCCGCCTTGGTGGGTGCTGGCTATGCGGCGCTGTGCGCTGAAACCACTTTGGAACCAGCGGATTTGGAATGGGCAAAGCGTCTGTTTGGCACACTGGGAAAGGTAGAGGTGTTGCCGGAGCGGCTGTTTGACGCTGTTACCGCCGTTACCGGCAGCAGCCCGGCGTATGTGTTTATGTTTATTGAGGCCATGGCCGACGCGGCTGTGCGTCTGGGCATGCCCCGTCCAATGGCCATTGAGGCGGCGGCGCAGGCCGTGTTCGGCTCCGCGAAGATGGTGCTGGATACCCATCAGCACCCGGCAGTGCTGAAGGACCAGGTTTGTTCCCCGGCGGGTACCACCATCGAGGCGGTGCAGGCGCTGGAAAAGGCCGGTTTCCGCAGTGCGGTGATGGAAGCCATGGCTGCCTGCGCAGACAAAAGTCAGGCAATGGCTAAGTAAAAGGAGGTCCCTTTGATGGCGGATAAAAAGACGGTGCAGCTGTATACCGACGGCGCATGCTCCGGCAATCCCGGGCCGGGCGGATGGGGGTGCATTCTCAGCTTTAATGGAAAAAGCAAGGAAATGTCCGGCCATATGCCAAGCACCACCAATAACCGTATGGAAATTTTTGCGGTAATCAGCGGCCTGGGCGCGTTAAAGGAACCCTGCAAGGTGGAGGTATATTCCGATTCCGCTTATACGGTTAACGCCTTTAACGACCATTGGATCGATAACTGGCAAAAAAACGGCTGGCTGAACAGCAAAAAACAGCCGGTAGAAAACAGCGATTTGTGGAAACTGCTGCTTCAAATCATCCGCATCAAAAAGCACGAGGTCACCTTTCATAAAGTAAAGGGGCACGCGGATAATCCATGGAACAATCGCTGCGACGAACTGGCAACGTCCGCCATCAAGGAATACCGCCGTATGAATGGGGAAAAGGAAGAAGAAGCTGCCAAGCCGGAGAAGCCTGCCGTTAAATGACATTCATTCAGATTTTTCAAACCGGCGCGCTGGGAATGTGCGTCGGTTTTTTGGCGCTTGACAAAAAGGGGAGAGAGGTATATCCTATTTCTAAACTATTCGCTAAAGAATACTTTTACGAATAGTTATATCAAAAAACAACCGGGAGGACCTTTATGGCGGACATCACCTATCAGGAACGGCTGAACGCCGAAAGAACGGAAAAAGTGCGTCATATGCTGCGTGGTTTACCCGCATCGTGTACGGATTTTATCAACAGCATCACCATGACCACCAGCCCGCTGACACGCATGGCATACACCATCGATTTACAGACGTTTTGCGACTATGCCTGCAAGGAACTGCCCTATTTTGCTCTCAAAAAGCCCGCTGATTGGGCGGATGAGGATTTGGGCCATGTTACCGCACGGGATTTAAACGGCTATGCCGATTATCTGACCCTGTATTATAAAAATGAAGCTCCAGACGATCAACGGGTGCTGCGCAATCACGAATGCGGCGTTATGCGCAAGCTGTCGTCCCTTCGGTCCTATTTTGATTTTTTGTTTAAATCCGAACGAATCAGCGGCAACGTGGCGGCGCTGGTGTCCCTGCCCAAGCTGCATGAAAAGCCCATTCTATACCTGATTGGTTCCGAAGTGGAACGCTTGCTGGCCCTTGCGGAGGACGGCTCCGAATTAACCAAAACCCAACAGGCTTATCACAAGCATACCCGCAAAAGGGATTACGCCATTTTGATGCTGTTTCTGGGCACGGGCATCCGCGTCAGCGAATGTGTGGGCATCAATATCGACGATTTGGATTTTCAAACCAACGGCGTATTGGTTACCCGCAAGGGCGGCAACCAGGTCATTCTCTATTATCCTCAGGAAGTGGCCGACGCGCTGGCAGATTATCTGAAGGAGCGCAAAACCATGGAACCGGCAACGCCGGAGGATCAAAACGCCCTGTTCCTTTCTTTGCAGCGCAAACGCATCACCCAACGCGCCGTACAAAAAATGGTCAAAAAATATTGCGCCCTGGCGGTTCCCCTGAAAAAACGCATGAGTCCCCATAAGCTGCGCAGCACATACGCTACCCGGCTGTATCACGAAACAGAGGATATTTACCTGGTAGCCGAAGCCCTTGGGCATTCGGACGTGAATACAACGCGCAAGCATTACGCCGCCATGAGCGACCAGCGCCGCAGAGAAGCCGCCCAAAACACCCATTTGCCTACGAATGAAAAATAGAAACATTCGTTCGCAAAGCTATTGCAATAAAGGCGTCAGTTGTGGTATGCTTACAGTGTGAATTGAAATAAACGCAAGGAGTGAAGCGGATGAGCAATCCCCGCGGTGACACGCAGGCAAAAATTCTTGCGTACATTGAAAAATCAACCCTGCAAAAAGGCTATCCCCCATCGGTTCGGGAAATTTGCGAGGCAACCGGACTTAAAAGCACGTCCACTGTACATGGTCATTTGATTCGGCTGGAGAAAAAGGGCCTGCTTTACAGGGATTCCATGAAGCCTCGCGCCATTTCCGTACCATCCGACCATCAGATGTACCGCACCGATATGGTTCAGGTGCCTGTGGTGGGTAAGGTAACGGCGGGCATTCCCATTACCGCCACCCAAAATATTGAGGATTACATCGCCCTGCCGCAGGTCATGCTGGGCGACGGCGAACACTACATCCTATCCGTCAGCGGCGAAAGCATGATTGAGGCCGGTATTATGGACGGGGACTATGTGGTGGTGCGCAAGCAAAACGTGGCTAACAATGGTGAAATCGTGATTGCGATGATTGACGACGAAGCTACTGTTAAGCGGTTTTACAAGGAAAACGGAGGGTTCCGTCTGCAACCGGAAAATCCCACCATGCGGCCCATTATTGTACCGGAAGTAACCATCCTTGGCAAGGTGGTTTCTTTGTATCGTATTTTTTAACACGCTTTCCCTTTCTGTTTCATATTTTGAAACCAAAGCCTTAAAAAGGAGGAAGGGATTCGTGATGAAGCAATCGCCTTTTGCAGCGTTAACCGGGGCTGAAAAGCAACTGAAATGGCTGGAATATCAATCCGTTCGTTTGCCCTACATTGCGGTAAATGACGAAGCGCCGCCGCCTGTTATGCAAAAAGAAAGCAAAGAAAAAGAGGAGCCGGTCACGCCTCCGTTACCAACTCCCCCGCCGGAAATCCGTCAATTTCAAAAAGTGCGTCACAGCCAGTATGACGCGGTTATCGCCCGCATGAAACAGGCGGAATTAAACGCCCGGGTCTATCGGCTGCCCTGATACATTTCGCAAAAAATCGCACATCCGGCGGCATTGCACCGCCGGGTTTTTCTTTGTCAGCACAAAATGACGGGCTTCCTGTCCGATACGTTCCCGCTCTGGTCTGGGCAGTGCCATCACTTTTTCCACCGCACGCTGTATTCCCCCATCTTCGGTGATGTAGCACAAATAGGGATCGTACTCGTCTGGAATCCCCTCCAGTTTATAGCATAGCACCGGTTTGCCGCTGCGCATATATTCCAGTGTTTTGCTTGGAAAGGAATACCGGGTAAACGCCCCGGACGGCTGGCGCGGGTTGATCAGGCAAGCTGCCTGCGCCTGCAATTGCAACGCTTCCTGCCGTGGCACGAAGCCAAAATATCGAATATTCTGGCATCGCCTGGCGGCTTCCTTCACATCGGCTTCCGCTCCGCCCTGACCGCAAATCCAAAGCTCATACCGGGGCATGTGGGCAAAGGCTTCCAGCAAATGGTCAATGCCCAATTCCCGCTCCAGAGTGCCTGTATACAGCACGCTGGCTTTTTCCTCCTGCACAGCGGGCAAATTCTCCTGCTGGATTAAACCCTCCATCACCATGAAGGGCTTGTCGCTTATATGCAGCGCTTCCGCCATGAGCTGTGTCAGCAGCACAAAGCCGTCCATTCTCTGGCATAAATCCAGACTTTGCTTTCCACGCCGGTATTCTATCCGCTTCATCAGACCGGTTCTGCCGGAGGAAAGGCCCAGTTCGTTGGGAAGATCGGTTACAATCACAACGGCTTTTAAATCGGGATAACGCTTTTTGGCTGCCGCTACAGCCTGCAAATAGGGCAAATACAGGGTATAAATCAGCACCGTCCGGTTTTGGGGACTTTTTTGGGCCCATTCCTCTACAAAACGCCGGGCCTGCCTTTTGCGCATGCTTTGCTTGAATGGGGGCACATTCAGGCAGGAAAAATTCCAGACGGAGCGCTGGTCATGCCAGCCGCTGGCCAGCCACGCCTTGCGATATTGCAGGGGGTAAACGCCTACCGGCAGCGCGTTCGCTATGGTCAGGCTTTCCTGCGGAAGCAGGTTTTGGCGAATCCCTTTCATATAGGCATGCTGATAGCTGTTGATCTGGTTTTGAATTTTGTCTTTGGCGTTTTCTTGCGCTTCCATCATTTGGTCCTTGGGATACAGCAGGGTCAACAGTAGTACGTTCATGAGCAAAGCTCCTTATACAAATCCAGATAGCTTTGAAACGTGCGTTTGCAGTCAAAGGACTGGGCGCGCTTTAAACAGGCGGACGTATGATCCTGCTGGCAAAGCTGAACAATAGCCCGGCACAGCCCGTCCACATCCCCTTTGGGCACCACGCGTCCGCAGGATTC
The DNA here is from genome assembly GCA_934621505.1 of uncultured Clostridia bacterium. Taxonomy (GTDB): domain Bacteria; phylum Bacillota; class Clostridia; order Christensenellales; family Aristaeellaceae; genus Limiplasma. The sequence goes on along the minus strand of CAKTUU010000007.1, from coordinate 21,899 downwards.
ATCCACCGCTTCCGGGCAGCCGCCGGTAGCAAACACAGCTACAGGTGTGCCGCAAGCCAGCGCTTCCAGATTGACCATGGGCATGTTGTCCTCCAAAGTGGGATTGACCAGGCAATCCGCGGCCGTATACCAGGCGGCCAGTTCTTTCACGTTGGCGGTATGGGTCAGACCGGTCATTTCCATTGGCAATGCGGCCATCTGGTTTTCATCCAGCCCAATCACCACAAAGCGATACTCCGCTCCCAGCTTTTTCGCCGCCTGAATCAAAAAGCGAAGCCCTTTGCGCTCGTCCCATTCCGCCGCAACGGCCAATACGATTTTTTGCCCCTGATAAGCCGCTGTCACATCGCTGGGCGTTGGATGAAAGGCAGCCAAATCAATGCCGTTTGGAATCACCCGAACCGGATAGTTTGCTAAAAAGGAACGGGACAACGGGTGGGTCATCCACTGACAGGGCGCAACAAACAGCAGGTGCTTCAGGCTGGTAAACAGCTTTTTTTTATGCGCAAAGTTACGTTTTGCACCGCTTATGCCCATACAGACGGGATAAGCGGCCTTTTGCGGGCAGCTGTAGCAGCCGGTTTGCCAGCGCTGACAGCCTACTGCGTCAAAGTAGGCGCAATGTCCGGTAAAGGGCCAGCAGTCATGCAGGGTCCAAACCACAGGCTTGTCAATTTTTTTGAGATAGCCAAACAGCAAATCCAGATTCAGATAGCAGCCGTGCAGATTGTGCATGTGTACCAAATCCGGCTGAAACCGCTCCATTTCCTGAATCAGCTTTCGGGTGCCATAGCGGCTTCCATAGCCCTCGGCATCCAGCAGCTTACGGGCGGCTCCATGCAGCTTTCGCTCCATGGGCGTGCCGATGCGGTAAGCGAAGGGCTCCGATTCAGGCAAGATACCCGGCACGCCGTACCCAATGCGGCATTCTCCCCCATCGGCTTTCACCAGCCGGGCAATTTCGTAGGCGATACGGCCGGTGCTTTTGACCCCGCAAAAGGTATTCAGCTGGAAAACGCGCATGGCTATTTACCTCCCGCAAGCTGCTGAAGCATGGCCTCCAGCCTGTCCATATGTTTCTTTTTGGTAAAGTGAGCATCCGAATAATTCCGCCCGCTTTGGCCCAGGGTTTGCCAATCCGGTTCCGCCAGAAAACGTAAAACCACGTTAGCAAAGGCTTGGACATCGTCCGGCGGGGCGCAAAACCCGCAATGCGCCTGCTCAATCACATAGGCGGTTTCTCCGGCGATGGAGCCCAAAACCGGCTTGGCGGCGGCCATGTAGCTTTGAACCTTTCCCGGCAGGGTATCGTTTACGCTGACGTCGTCCTTCATGCTGACCAGCATTGCGTCCGCCATGGCATAAAACGTTGGCATTTCGTCCAGCGGGCGGCGGCCGTAAAAGACGACCCGCTCATCCAGGTCCAGCTGTTTTGCCAGCGCCATACAGGCTTCGTAATTGGAACCATCGCCCACAATGTGCCAGCGCAGGGGCTGTTCCCGCAGCAAATTTGCCGCCTGAATCAGCACTTCCACCGCCTGCACCTTGCCAATGTTGCCCGCGAACACCAGGTCAATCCGCTGCCCACGTGCTTTCGGCGGCAGAGGCTTTTGAAAAATATCGTCCGCAAACTGGGGCATATAGGAATCGTCCGGCACGGTAATCTGGTGAACCTTTTGCAAATAATCCTGAAAGCGTTTGCTGGAATAAATCAACCGATCCGCCCTGGCATATACCCAGCGGCTGACCCGCTTCATAAACGCATACAAAGCCGAGCCTTCATATACGTTCATGGCCGCCAGACAGGCAGGCCAAATATCCAGCACATAAATCATCAGCTTTTTCCGGGTAAAGCAGCGCAAAAAGCTGGCGGGCAGGCTCATCAGGACGGGCGATGTGGAATAGGCGTAAATGACATCGTAATCCCGTTTTAGAAAGAGCGCCTTGATACAGGCAGACAGCATATAGCTGACATAGTTGATCGCCAGACCGATTTTTCCCGGACGGCGGCCAATTTCAAAGCAGCGGCGAATCTGCACACCATTTCGCACCTGCCTGCGATTACGAAAAAAGCGGTATTCCTTTGGAATTACGCCGGTCGGATAATTGGGTAAGCCAACAAGCGCGGTCACCTGATGGCCGCGCTGAACCAGAGCTTCGCATATTTCCGTTACCCGAAAATTCTCCGGCCAATAATGTTGGCAAATGACCAGAACTTTCATTGCTTCGCCTGAGCGGCTTCATAACGCTCCGCCATTTTTTCGGCTTCCTTACGGGCGCGGGCTTTAACCAGTTCCGCATCCAGCGTGGTAAACCGGCCGTCCCGGTACAGCACCTTGCCGTCCACCATGGTCAGCCGCACGTCGCTTCCCTGCGCCGCGTAAATCAGGTTGCCCTCCATATCGTTGCAGGGGTTCATTTGCGGCGTGTCCAAGTCAAGCAAAATCAGGTCCGCCAGATAGCCGGGCTTCAGCAGGCCCAGATGGGAATATCCAAGCGCCTGCGCGCCGTTGTAGGTTGCCGCGGCCAGGGTTTGGGCAGGCGACACCACCGTGGGATCCAGCGTCATGCCCTTTTGCAGCATGGGCATCAGCTTCATTTCCTCCCACAGGTTCAAATTGTTATTGCTGGCTACCCCGTCGGTTCCCAGCGCAACGCGGCAGCCTCTTTCCAGCATTGTGGCTATTGGCGCAATGCCACTGGCCAGCTTCAGGTTGCTGACGGGATTGTGCAAAACCGTTACGTTGCGCCGGGCAAACAGATCCATGTCCTTATCCGTCATCCATACGCAGTGAGCCGCCAGCAAATGGGTATCCGTCAGGCCGATATCATCCAGGTATTGGGGCGGCGTCATGCCCCGGCGCTGAATGCTGCCTTCAAAATCCAGCTTGGTTTCGCTTACATGCATATGCACCGGCACATCGTATTGAATGGCCGCGTCCCGCACTTTTTCCAATACCTTGCGGGTGGTGGTGGCCTCGCTGTGGGGGCCCAGCGCTACGCGGATACGGTCGTCCGCCTGATGGTGCCATTTCTCCACCAGATCAATGCCCGGCAGCAAATCCTTGCAGCTTTCATCAAAATCGATAACGCCATAGCTGAGCAGCGCGCGCATCCCCGTATCCCGAACGGACTCGGCCACCCGGTCCATATGAAAATACATATCGTTAAAGGACGTGGTGCCAAAGCGCAGCATCTCCATGATGCCCAAATCCGTCCCGGCCCGCACCGCATCGTCGTTCAGGTGCTTTTCCCGGGGAAAAATAGCATCGTTCAGCCAACGCTCCAGCGGCAGGTCGCTTCCGCAGGAACGCAGCATGGTCATAGCCGTGTGGGTATGCAGGTTGCACAGGCCGGGCATGGCAAGACAGCGGGAGCCGTCAATGACCTCGTCCGCCTCAAAGGCGGGCGCGTCCGCTGACCTTCCGGCATAGACGATGCGGTTGCCGTCAATCAGTACATCCGCATCCGGAATAAAGGGAATGTGTGCTTCCGTGCTGACGCCTGGCGTCAACAGCACATGAGTGATTCTGGTGCGCATGAAAGAAACGCGCCTCCTTTGCAGCTTACAGAATGTAGCGTTTGGTGTCCAGGGTTACCTCGTCCTTGCCAAGGTGTTCCACCACATAATCGCCGTTGATGTTCAGGTACACATTGGGCATTTCGTCCCCGCCAGCGTTAAAGCTGATGTCCTCCAGCAGCTTTTCAAACACGGCAAACAGCCTGCGCGCGCCAATATCCTCTTTGGTTTCGTTCATCACATAGGCGGCATGAGCGATTGCGTCAATGGCGCTGTCCTCAAAGGACAAAAATACCTTGTCCACCGCCAGCAGCGCCTCATACTGCCGGGTCAGCGCGTTTTCCGGCTGGGTCAGGATCGCCTTAAAGTCGTCCTGCGTCAGGCTTTTGAGCGTTACATGAACCGGAAAGCGGCCCTGCAATTCGGGAATCAGGTCGCTGACCTTGGCCACATGAAACGCGCCTGCGGCAATAAACAGCATAAAATCCGTGCGCACAGCGCCGTATTTGGTGTTGACCACACTGCCTTCCACAATGGGCAGAATATCCCGCTGCACTCCCTCACGGCTTACATCTGGGCCATGGCCGCCCGCTGAACGGCCCGCCACCTTATCGATTTCATCAATGAACACAATGCCCTGCTGCTCGGCCCGGCGGATGGCCTCCTCCCGCACCTGATCCTCGTCGATCAGCTTATCGGATTCCTCCTCCAGCAAAATTCTGCGGGCCTCTTTTACCTTGACCCGGCGAATCTTGGTGCGCTTGGGCATCATACCGCCCATCATATCCCCGATGTTGATGGAATTGCCGCCAACCTCCAGCTCGGGCATGGCGTCCTCCACCTCAATTTCAATTTCCCGGTCTTCCAGCTGGCCTTCCCGCAGCTGCTTCAGCACGTCCTCCCGGCGAAGGGCCAGCTTTTCCTGTTCTTCCTTAGGCAGATCGGGTTCCTTTTTGGCCCCGCCCATCAAAAAATCAAAGGGATTGGCGCTGGGCTTCTTGGGAGGATGCACCAGCAGCGTGACCAGCCGGTCCTCCGCCAGCACGCTGGCGCGGGATTCCACTCTGGCAGAAAATTCCTTACGCACCATGCGAATGGCGTTTTCCGTCAGGTCCCGGATGATGCTTTCCACATCGCGGCCCACATAGCCAACCTCGGTAAATTTGGTGGCCTCCACCTTCACAAAGGGGGCGTTTACCAGCTTGGCAAGGCGGCGGGCAATTTCGGTTTTGCCAACGCCTGTGGGGCCGATCATCAGAATATTCTTGGGACTGATTTCGTTACGGATGGATTCGTCCAGCTGCGCGCGGCGGTAACGGTTGCGCAGGGCGATGGCGACCGCCCGTTTGGCGTCCTCCTGGCCGATGATATACCGGTCCAGTTCGCGCATAATCTCGCGCGGGGTTAATTCGTTCATGCTTCACCCCTCCTTATAGCGTTTCCACGCTGATATGGTCGTTGGTGTATACGCAGATAGAGGCCGCCACCTCCAGTGCCTTTACGGCGATTTCCTCGGCGGACAAATCGGTATTGCGAATCAGCGCACGGGCGGCCGCCAGAGCAAAATTGCCGCCTGAGCCAATGGCGCATACGCCATCGTCCGGGTCGATAACCTCTCCATTACCGGATAAAACCAGCAGACTGTTTTTGTCGGCCACAATCAGCATGCTTTCCAGCTTGCGAATGGCGTTATCCCCACGCCAGTCCTGGGCCAGATTCACGGCGGCCCGTTCCAGGTTGCCGCCGCACTGGGTCAGTTTTTCCTCGAAGCGCTCGCACAGGGTAAAGGCATCGGCCACTGAGCCCGCAAAACCGGCCAAAACCTGGCCGTTATACAGCTTGCGCACCTTTTTGGCGCTGGATTTAAAGACGGTATTCTCCCCCATGGTTACCTGCCCGTCGCCGGCGATGGCAACCTGGTTGCCGCGCCTGACGGCGCAAATGGTGGTACCCATCATGGTCATGGTGTTATTCCTCCGTTTCGCTATACAGGGCCAGAATCCATTGCGCCAGGTTGCGTCCCGCCAGCCGGTCCAGCGTAGTGGCAAACTGATACTCCGGCACGCCCTGGTCGTTGGTGGACAGGTCGTTCATCAAAATATGGTTTAGACCGCGATAGGCCTTAAAATCAGCAAAGGTGGAGTTAAGGCCCAATTCGTCAATGTAGGCCTGACGGCCTTTTTCATCCGATACAATGGGATCGTTACGTCCCTGCACAATATAGGTGGGCAACTTCAGCTTTTTCAGCAGCTTGATGGGGTCGTTTTGAGCCAGATCCCAATAATAGTAGCCGTTGTGACCAAACAGGGTCAGTTTGCGGGCATCGGTTTCCTTCATCCGATCCATTTTGCGCACGGCGTTTTGGACGGTTTTCAAATCCGCTTCGTCAATGGTGGATTTATAACGGTTATAATCCAGATCCAGCAGGGTCTGGGGCGCGCCGCCCACCAAAATCATGGCCTGCACGGCTCCGTCCGATTCCGCCGCGATACGGGGCGCGAATTTGGCGCTGATGCCATGAGCCAGCAGCACAATGCCGCTGATACGGCTGTCCTGACTCAACTGACGGATGGCGTCCAGTGCGTCGTTTCCTATTTCATCCATCATGGTTTCAAAGACGGAGTCGGGATAAGTAAAGGCCCGGGTATCAAAGCGAATGGTAGCGATGCCCATATTGGCGAAAGCGTCCGCCAAATCCGCAAAAAATCTGGTCTGGCCAAGCGTGCTGTCCATATCCAGTCCGCCCTCGTCCTGAAGCAGAACGCAGGCGGGAACGGGCTGATCAACGCTGGCGGTATCCGGCATGGTCAGCACGCCTTTCAGCGGCGCCTGGCTATCGCCAATAGTAACGGGCGTTTCGGTGTATTTTTGCGTAAATTCCTCATCCACCAGCATATTGGACTCGTCGTAATAATTCTGTTTTTCAGCCGGGACGAATTCCAGGGCCATTACTTCCCAATCGTCCTCTTTGTTTTTATGGGTAAAGTACATATCCAGGTCCTGCTTTTCCATGCACAGATGCAGCACATGGGTTTTCAGCTGCAAATCCGGCTCCTCAAAACTGCGGTATGTGCCCAGCCCCACAAACTCGCCGGTCATCCATTCCAGATTTACCAACAGGGACTCGTAGGTTTCCAGAGGCATGTAGCGGCGAATTTGCAGGTCATAATAGCCCCACAGGCGGCTCATGGACGTGCCCTGCACATAGTCCAGAGCGTACTGACGCACGGTATCCTCATCCCAAACAGGCACATCGTCATTCATTTGAGGGTTTTTCTTTTTCGCGGCAAAGGCCGTCTGGCAGCATCCCAGCGCCAGCACCGCTGCCAGCAGTAACGCGATCAGTCGTTTCATCATCGGTTGCCTCCCTATTTTCACAGCATATCACAAGTTGCCTTTCATGAACAGAGGTTCATCCCATCAATTTCCGCCAAAGCCCGCTCCGAAATTTTTTCGTAGCGAAGCTGCTTGTTGCGAATGCGCTTTTCCCCCGGCGCAACCTCCAGCGGGTCGATCAGGCCGAAGGCGCAGTTCATGGGCTGAAAACGTTTGTTGGGCGTGGACACATAGCGGCCCATTGCGCCAATGGCGGTTTTACCGCTAAAGCGGGGCGGCTCCATGCCTTTTTCACGATAGGCGACGCTCAACCCTGTCAGCAAACCGCTGGCCGCGCTTTCCACATAGCCCTCCACGCCGGTAATCTGCCCGGCAAAGCTGATGCGCGGCTGAGAAATAACCCGGAAGGTATCGTCCAGAAAGCCGGGACTGTTTAAAAACGTATTGCGGTGCATAACGCCCAGCCGGGCGAATTCCGCGTTTTCCAGTCCGGGAATCATCCCGAATACCCGCTTTTGCTCCGGCCAGGTCAGACGGGTTTGGAAGCCCACGATGTTATATAAAGAACCGGCAAAATTATCCCGGCGAAGCTGCACCACGGCAAACGGCTCCTTGCCTGTGCGGGGATCCGGCAGTCCAACCGGCTTGAGGGGGCCAAAGGCAATGGCCATATCGCCCCGTTTGGCCATGCTTTCAATGGGCATGCAGCCCTCAAAGACCGCTTTTTCCTCAAAGCCGCGCACATCCACCGTTTTAGCGGTTTGCAGTTCGTGCACAAACGCCATATATTCGTCCCGGTTCATGGGACAGTTCAGGTAATCCGCTCCCCGGTCATAGCGGGACAGGCAGTACACCTTGTCCATATTCAGGCTGTCGGCGGTAACAATGGGCGCGGCCGCGTCATAAAAATGCAGCGTGGACAGCCCCTCCATCCGCCCGATGGCATCCGACAGCGCATCGCTGGTCAGAGGGCCGGACGCGATAATCACAGTCCCTTCTGTGGGAATTTCCGTAACTTCCTGTGAATGCACGGTAATCAGCGGATGACTGCGCACAGCCTGGTCGATTTTTTGGGAAAAGGTAACCCGGTCTACCGCCAACGCGCCGCCAGCCGGTACCGCCGTTTCGTCCGCCACACGCATAATCAGGGAATCCAGCTTGCGCATTTCCGCCTTCAGCAGGCCCACCGCGTTGGTCAGGCGGTCGCTGCGCAGGCTGTTGCTGCATACAAGCTCCGCCATGGTATTCAACGATTGGGCCGGGGTTTTGCGCTGGGGCTTCATTTCGTACAAATCCACCGAAACGCCCCGTTTGGCCAGCTGCCAGGCCGCCTCGCACCCGGCCAGACCGCCGCCGATTACCTTTACGCTCATCAGCGCTTCATCCTTCCTGTTATTCGTCGTCCTCGTTTTTTTCTACCGTTTCTTTATAACGGCAGGTTTCGTTGGCGCACAGGTGAATTTCCTCGCCGTGCTTTCCCCGCTTTTTAACCATGTAGCTGCCGCATTTGGGGCATTTTTCCGTGATGGGCATTTCCCAGCTGACAAAATCGCACTCGGGATAACGCTCGCAGCCATAAAATTTGCGGTTCTTCTTGCTGGTTTTTTCCATCAGCCGCGCGCCGCATTTGGGGCACGGCGCGTCGATATAGGTGAGAATCGGCTTGGCGTTCCGGCATTCTGGAAAATTGGGGCAGGCCAGGAATTTACCAAAGCGGCCCATTTTATAAACCATCATGGCCCCGCATTTATCGCACTGTACGTCGCTGACCTCGTCCTTGACCTCCACCTTTTCAATCTGATCCTCGGCCACGTGCAGCATTTTTTCAAAGGGCGGGTAGAAGTCCCGCAGAATTTGCCGCCACTGGCTTTCCCCCTCCTCCACCATGTCCAGTTTATCCTCCAGAGAGGCGGTAAAGGCGGTATCCATAATGGGGCCGAAGTACTCCATCATCATGCTGGTAATCATACGGCCCAGCTCCGTCGGGTACAGCCGCTTCTTTTCCCGGGAAACATAGCCACGGGAGATAATGGTGGTAATGGTGGGCGCGTAGGTGCTGGGACGGCCGATGCCCTTTTCCTCCAGAGCCTTGACCAGGCTGGCCTCGGTATAGCGGGCCGGGGGCTGGGTAAAATGCTGGGCCGCGTCCACTTTTTTAAAGGTAACGGCATCCGCTTCTTTCAGAACGGGCAGGATGCTCTCCGGCTCCTCCTGTTCGTCGTCCGTGCTTTCCACATAAACGGCGCGATAGCCCGCAAAGGTCATATGCTCGCCGTAATAGCGCATATCCGCGTTACCGCCGGTAATGTCCAGCGTCAGGGTTTGAAACACCGCCGGCTTCATCTGGCTGGACAGGAAGCGCACATAAATCAGCTTGTACAGATTGTACTGCTCCCGGGTCAAAAAGGGCTTTACCGCCTCCGGCGTCTGGTCGATATAGGTAGGACGAATGGCCTCGTGGGCGTCCTGGGCATTTTTACGACCCTTGTACTGGTTTGGCGTTTCGGGACAATACTCATCGCCATATTGGGCCTGAATAAAGCCGCGGGCAGCCGTAACGGCCTCCTCAGACACGCGGACGCTGTCGGTACGGATATAGGTAACCAGACCCACGGTTCCGGCTTTGCCCAGGTCGATACCTTCATACAGCTGCTGAACCACCTGCATGGTTTTGGCAGTGGAAAAATTCAATTTGCGGCTGGCTTCCTGCTGTAAGCTGGAGGTAGTGAAAGGGGGCTGGGGCTTTTTCAGCTTTTCCCCCTCTTTAACGGTTTTGACGGAAAACTTGGACTTTAGAATGCTTTCCTTGGCCGACAGCGCCTCCGTTTCATTTTTAATGGCGACCTTTTTTCCATCCATGCTGACCAGCTTGGCCTGATAGGTCATATTTTTTCCCTTGGCGTTCCTGGCGGAAAAATCGGCCGTTACATCCCAGTATTCTTCAGGAATAAACGCCTCGATTTCCTGCTCCCGGTCCACCACCATACGGGTGGCTACGCTTTGCACACGCCCGGCGGACAGGCCCTTTTTGACCTTTGCCCAAAGCAGCGGGCTGATCTTGTAGCCCACCAGACGGTCCAGCGCCCGGCGCGCCTGCTGCGCGTCCACCCGGTCCATATCGATGGGCCGGGGATGCTCCAGCGCCTCCTTAACCGCTTTTTTGGTGATCTCATGGAACTCAATCCGGCAGGGCTTGGAAGGGTCCATGCCCAAAGTATTGGCCAGATGCCAGGAAATGGCTTCTCCCTCTCGGTCAGGGTCTGTTGCCAGATAGACGCGGGAAGCGCTTTTGGCTTCTTTTTTGATTTTGGCCAAAATATCTCCCCGGCCGCGAATGGTAATGTATTTCATGTCAAAATCATGATCCGGGTCTACGCCCAGCTGGGATTTTGGCAAATCCCGCACATGCCCCTGGGACGCTTCCACCTTGTACCCTTTACCCAGGAATTTTTCAATGGTTTTGGCTTTTGCGGGAGATTCCACAATAACCAGCTTTTTGGCGGTGGATGTAGCCATTTTTCAAAAACGCCTCCTTAACGTGACTGCGAAACCGGCAGCGAAAACTGGTTGCCAGCCTCCCGTTTGATCAACCCTAAAATTTCCATGGTTCCCAGCTCGGCCATCAGTTCCTCATCGCCGACGGACAGCAGCGCCGCCAGCTGTTCCTCCCCCATGGACTCAATCCGCAGGCTGTCCACAATGCGGCTTTGCAGCGGAGTCAGCTTTGCGGTTTCCTTTTTGACGGCGGCTTCCAGCGGAACCAGTCCCAAGTCCTCCAAAAGGTCGCGGGCACTGGTAACCAGCCGGGCGCCCTCACGTAAAAGGGTATGAGGGCCTTCGCTGCCATAGCTGCCCACCTGACCGGGAACGGCAAATACCTCCCGGCCCTGGGCCAGTGCGGCGGTGACAGTATGCATGCCGCCGCTGCGGATGCGGCCCTCCACCAGCACCACTCCCAAGCTCAAGCCGGAAATAATCCGGTTGCGATGGGGAAAGTGAAACGGCATCGGCTCCGCGTCCAACGGATATTCGCTAAGCACCAGGCCAATTCCTCCTGCGATTTTTCGCAGCATGGGCGTATGCTCCGGCGGATACGGGTTGTTGATGCCGCTTCCAAGCACGCCGACCGTACGGCCGCCTGCGTCCAGAGCAGCCTTATGGGCCGCTGCGTCAATGCCGCGGGCCAGTCCGCTTACCACGCACACACCGCTTGCGCACAGCCCGCTGGCCAGCATAGCGGCCATCTGCCGTCCATAACCGCTGGCCCGGCGAGTGCCCACAATCGCCACCATAGGCTTTTCCAGACAGGATAAATGACCGGCGTAATATAGCAGGTACGGCGGGTCCGCAATGGCCTTCAGCTGTGTGGGATAACGGCTGTCCGACTGAAACAGCAGGTGAACGTTCTTTCGCTCCAGCTTTCCGGCCATATCGTCAATGGCCTGCCGGGAGTGAAGACCGCTCAGCACAGCGCGAACGCCAGCCGGAAAGGCAGGGCCCTCCGTTTTGCCGAACGCTTCCCAGATGTCCATGACGGTTGGATAGGTTTGCAAAAGCCGCTGAACATGCCCCGGCGTTACCTCTGCGCTGGACAGCCACAGCAGGCATTTTTGCTCGGCGGATAAAATCATGCTTCCCTCCAAAACTGGCCGTTTACATTGCGAAACTGAATGGCCTGGGCAATGTCGGCCGTCTCGATGAGCTCGTGCCCGTTCAGGTCGGCAAGGGTGCGGGCCACTTTGCGAATGCGTCCGTAGGTGCGCATGGACAAATGAAAACGCTCAACCGCCTGCCGCAGCAGCGTTTTGGCCCCGGGCTGCATTTGGCAGTATTGCTCTATGCCGCGCTGATCCAATTGGGCGTTGCAATGACACGGCTGCTTTTGATAGCGCTGCTGCTGTCGTTCCCGGGCCGCCATTACCCGCTGGCGCACCGTCAAGCTGTCCTCGGAAAGCTGAGTACTTTCGATCTCCTCCAGAGTGACGGCGTCCATCTCTACCTGCAAATCAATACGGTCCAGCAGAGGACCGCTGATCCGGCCCAAATAGCGGCGAATTTCCCCCTCGGAGCAGCGGCAGGGCTTCACCTTGCTGCCCAGGTTGCCGCATGGACAGGGGTTCATACCGGCCACAAGCATGCAATGGCTTTGGTAACGGTTTTGGCCGCTGATACGGGTAATGTTGACAAAGCCATCCTCCAGCGGCTGCCGCAAGGCCTCCAATGTGGCGCGCTGAAATTCCGGCAGTTCGTCCAAAAACAGCACGCCGTTGTGCGCCAGGGAAACCTCGCCCGGTCTGGCTTTGGCCCCGCCGCCGATCATGGCGGGCACAGAAATATTGTGATGCGGCGAACGAAAGGGACGCTGGGTCATCAGCCCGCTGTCCGGGGCCAGTTCGCCCGCCGCGGAATGAATCAGCGTGGTTTCCAGCGCCTCGTCATAGCTGAGCGGCGGCAGTATGCCGGGCAGGCAGCGGGCCAGCATGGTTTTTCCGCTTCCGGGCACGCCCGCCATCAGCAAATTGTGCCCGCCCGCGGCGGCTACCTCTAATGCTTTTCGGGCAATCTTCTGCCCTTTCACATATTTCAGGTCGTGGATGGGCGGTTCTTTTGCCATCAGCAGCTGATAAGGAACCGGCCGCTGATGGGATAGCAGCTTTTCGCCGGTAAGATGATTGTACACCTGCTGAAGCGTATCCGCTGGAAAAACCCGAATGCCTTCCAGACACTCGCATTCTCTGGCGTTCGCGCTGGGCAGAATCAGGTTTTGGAAGCCCTTTTCCGCAGCAGTAATGGCCATGCCCAAAGCGCCGCGAACCGGCATCAGCTTGCCCTGCAGGGATAATTCTCCCAGAAAGACGGTGCTGTCTACTCCCCGCAGCAATTCCGGCCTTTTGATACACAGCAGGGCCACGGCAATTGCCAGTTCAAAGGAGGTGCCCTCCTTTTTGACGTCGGCGGGCGCAAGGTTCACCGTTACCTTTCCAAAGGGAAAGTCGTACCCGCTGACGGCAATGGCGGCCCGTACACGATCCCGGCTTTCCTTGACGGCGGCGCTTGGCAGGCCCACAATTTCAAATCCCACCATTCCGTTTGAAACAAACGCCTCCACTTCCACCAGATAACCGCTTACGCCCTCCAATCCGCAGGCGTATGTTCTGGCCAGCATAGCCGCACCTTCCTTCGTAAATCAGTAATACAGCCTGGAGAACCATTTCATGGCGTCCAGCCACTTGGTGCTGGTCAGCCAGCCGGAGGCATATGGGAAGAACAGGACAAAGAACACCGCCGCAAGCAGCACATACAAAACCGGCAAGCCATATTTTGCCAACGGTTTACGCCTGCTGCGCTCATCCGCCGCAACGCCTATACAGTAGGCCGCGTCTATGAACGGGAACGGCCAAACCGGCGCGTTCAGCTGGGTAATCAACAGTACGTTCATTCCCAGCAGCAAGGCCCCCATTACGCCATAGCGCACCATGGGTTTGGCTTTGCCAATGCGGTGCATGCACAGCATGGTCGCTAGAATGATAAAGGGTACACTGGCAAAGTAATGGTACATATACATGCTGCGCGGCACCAGCACCCAGGGCAGGTACTGGGCCAAAAAGCCAATGGACACCACAAGAATGGACTGGCCGTCGTCCTGCTCATCCACATCCATGGACAGGGCAAAACGGGGCTTCACCAACCGGACCACAAACACCGCCAGCACCGCAAGCATGGCCAAGGCTCCAAGATAGTAAATAAAGGGATTGCCCATGCACATAATGGTAGAGGCGTAGCCTGCCGGTTCGTACTTATCCTGCGCAAACCACATGGGCTTCAAAATCAGGGGCCATTGCCACCAGGGGGACTGGAAGGGATGATCCATGCCCAGGCCCGGGGTGCTGTGGTAGCTGAGCATCCCCTGCTGCGCCTCAATAAGCCGTTTGATGGTGACAGGGCCGGTAGGGGCCAGATAGGGAATGTAGCACAGATAGTAAATTACGCAGGGAATCATCACAAAAAACAGCACGCAGAACAGGCAGGTAACCAAAATTCGCTTCAAGGCAAAGTCCCTTGCGATGCAAACCCGCCCGTCCGTCTGGTCCAGTCCGCTGGCCAGGTAGCTGACCCTCCACTGACGGTACAGGGTGATAAAGAACAACAGCGCCAGACCCACGGCGGAGTAAATGCCGATCCACTTGCTGGCGATGGACAATCCCATGGAAATGCCGCAAAGCAGCAGGGGCACCAGCGTGCGCAGGTAGGTTTTGCTGACAAGCCCTGGATGTTCTTCCTCCTTGAACACATCGGTTTGCATATAGCGCGCCATAAACAGGTAGCTGAGCAGGATAAAGAACACCGGGAAGGAATCAATCGTGGCGATGCGGGTTTGGGTGTAGTGCATCAAATCCAGCGAAAACGCCGTCATGGACAGGGCGGCGGTTCCCCGCTTATGGGTCAGCTGCTTTGCCAGCAGGTACAGCGCCGGAAGCATGAGTACGCCAATCAGCGTACCGGCAAAGCGCCATCCAAACGGGGTCATGCCAAAGATCGCAATGCCGGCGGCCATCAGCAGCTTGCCCAACGGCGGATGGGTGGTTTCGTAAGGCTTTTGCCCATGCAGGTGTTCGTAGGCTGTGCGGGCGTGATAAATCTCGTCAAAATAGGTGCCGTTATACCAGCCCGGTTCGCCAACGCAGGTATCGCCCTCATCAATCAGGTTGGTTACCGGCTGCGGATCATCCAGCACATCGGTTCTTTCGCCGGTATGAGAAACAATCGTCATGGGCATATTTTTGCCCTCCATATCCCGGACGACGATTTCCCACAGGTTCAGCCCCGCGCTTTCCGCGTTCAGCCGCAGGTAACGGCCGGTCAGGCCCAGAGGAACGCTGGAATAGCTGACGCTTCCCGCGTCGCTTTGGGTGGACTCCACTGCGTAATTCCAGCGATAGCACAGCCCTTCCCGCATTTTGCAGGGGTAATCCTGGGACCAGGTCTGCCCATCCTCGCTGACAGAGATGGAAAAGTCGTGATAGCTGACGCCCGCATAGTACAGCACGTTAAAATCCTGGCTCTGTCCCAGATCAAACACAACCTGCTCCTGACTTGAGGTGGAAATCCACGCCGTCTGTGGCGCAACCGTACTGCCCAGGTTGGTAAAGGCCAGCACGCCGTATGCCAGCGTGACCACGCCCATGACGGTGTAATCCTTCCAGTTTAGGTGCAGCCGGGCGTCTCTGGGCTTCTGCAACAGGCGCAGGCAGCGTGCCGTCGGTTGGGCCGCAGTTGTTTTTTGGGGCTTACGCACCACCGGCTGGCTCTGGGTAAGGCCTGTCATTCCAATCCACAGCCCGTAGCCCAGCAACAGCAGGTTCAGCACGCACAAGGCGTCGTTGATGGCAAGGGTATCGATATTCAGATGGCCCATGGACGCGCCATACAGAATGGAATTATCCAGCACAATCGCCGTGTTGACAAAGGTGGTAAACGACAGGCCGGTATACAGCCAGAGCACCCGCCTGTCCCGGCTTAACACGGCGCAGACCAATAGCAGGGGCAAAGCCGTAAACAGATAGCGCTCATGCACCTTTACCCCCAGCACATAAACGCCCAGCAGCGCCAGACTCATGGCAAAGGGCAGACTGCCAGCATTATGGTCAAAGCACAGGCAAATCAGGACATAGACATAAGCAAAGGCCATCATCACATAGCCAAACAGGGCGTAATCAGCGCCGGTAAAGCTGAGAATAAGCAGCACGGCGGCCAACGCCAAACACGCTATGCCCAGCCAGCGGCGCTTAGTGACGCTCTTTTGACGCAAAAGCAGCCAAAGTCCAGCGCCAACAGCCAACAGCATCAGCAGGACAATCAGCAGCCGGGGCGCCTGCTGTTCCAGCGATACCCAATTGGCCCCCAGCAGATAATACAAGTTGGCGGTATTCAGCGTGGCATACGGGTAGGAAGCCAATGTATCGCTGTACAGCGAAAGCAGCCACGCAAGCGGCTGATCCTGCCCGGCAGCAAACGGAATCACAATGGCGCACGCGGCCAGCAAAGCCAGGCCAATGCCCATTCCAAAATCGCGCCACTGGTTTTTTTGCCGATGACGGCACAGGCACAACACAATCCACGCCAGCCCAACAGGCGCATATAAAAGCGCCTGGGGCTTGATTAGAATGGAGATCACAAATACCGGGAACGCCCACCGCCATTTCTGGTCCAGCGCCAGCATGACGGTTATCAGCAAAAGCAGCGCCAAAACGCTGTCCACCTGGCCCCAGGCAGCGCCATTTACCAGCACAGCCGGATTCAGCGCGTAAATGGCGGAAAGAAATACCACCATGCCAGGCTGGACCTTGCGCCGACGGGCAAAAGCGTACAACAGCAACGCACCGGCCAAATCACAGAAAACCGGCAGCGCCTTGACCACCAGCAAGGAGTAAGCGGAATACGGGCCAATGGCGTTCAACAGCAGACCGAGGGGCCACAGCAGCAGCAAAAATCCCGGCGGATAGTCGCAAAAATAATCCGGGGCGTAAAACCCGACAGGGCCGGTTTCCGCCATGCGCAGGCTCCATAGCCGGAAGCAGTTGATATCTACGGAATAGCCAGGCACGTTCAGCGCCAGCCACACGCGGATAGCCGCGGCGGCGGCCAGCGTCAGGCTCAGCAGCGCCAGGGCTTTCTGCTCCTTGGCAGTGTCACAGGCGCTGATTCCCCACAGGCACAGCAGAACAAAAGCCAGCCCCACGGCAATAAACAGCCAGGTGCTTTTTTGCGGTTCGCTGTTTTCCGCGCTTTGCGGCTGCTGCACAGCGCCGCTGTCCCTGCCGTCGTACCACAAATCGGCAATGATACCGTCTGGCAGCTCGTCCACCCTTTCCAGGGACAGATCGTCAAAGTAAGCCTTGCCGGTGCTTTCCGCGCTGTAGCCGCCCACACGAACGCCAATGGTTACTTCGGTTTGGTCCTCCCCCGTTTCGCCATACCATTCCAGGTACTGCCACTGACCGTCCGTGTCAAAAAGGCCTTCGGACGCGGAATACAGCCCCTCAACGGCAAAATTAGCACCGTTGCCCGTATCCTCCATGGTTTCCACCAGCACATAGCCGCTCAGGCGGTACAGGCTTTCAGGCTCTACCGAAACTGTGCAGGTCATCCGCGCGTCGTTCGCGGAGGCGTTTTCCACCAGCACGCTGTACCGGCCGGAATGAGCCTGATCCTGGCTGGCGCAGATACGGGAATACCCCGCCTGATCGCGGTACGCCGTTTCATACCAGCCGGTAGGGCGGCCATTTTCCTCAATTTGCTCAAAGCCGCCGTTAGGCAGCAAATTTTCCGCCAAAGACGCGCCAAACGGCACAGCGGATAGCAGCACAATCAAAACCAGAGCCAGCAAGCGCTTCATGAATCCGCCTCTCCCTCTACAAAATGCTTAATGAAGGTCCTGCGGTGCTTGGGCGTTGGACCAAAGCGCCTTAGCGCCTCAATATGCTGGGTGGTTCCATAGCCCATATTGCGTTCAAAGCCATATTGGGGGTATTGCTGGGCATAAGACAGCATTTGGTGGTCCCGGGTCACCTTTGCCACAATGCTGGCGGCAGCTACATGATAGCTGGTCGCGTCGCCCTTAATGATGGAACTGACCGGATACGGCAGGCTTAGGCCCTTGACAGCGTCCACAATGCAAAGGCTGGCCGGCGCGTCCTTGGCGGCACGCTCCATGGCCAAGCGTGTTGCCCGCAAAATGTTCTGCCCGTCAATCTCCTCAGCGGTCGCCTCGCCAATGCCCACATACAGCGCCGATTCGCAAATCTGCGCATACAATTCTTCCCGCCGGACAGCGCTCAGCTTTTTGCTGTCATCAATCCACTCATACAGCGGGCTTTCAGGCATAATCACACACGCGGCCACCACACTGCCTACCAACGGCCCCCTGCCCGCCTCGTCCATGCCTGCCAGAGACACGCCAAAGGCGCCATACTGGCGGTCATAAGCCACCAATTCCCGAAAATGAGCCAAACGTTTTGCAGAGGGCTTAGGCATGGGCGTTTTCCCCCTCCTGCCTGGGCGGAAGCTCCAAGGTGAGCTTGCCCACCTTTCCCTCCCGGAATTCATCCAAAACCACGGCGCAGGCCCGGTCAAAATCGTATTCGCCGCCCCGCATTAAAAACCCGCGGCCACGGCATACTTCCTCCAGCAAGCCATACCCCTGGGCGGATGCATCCTTGATTTTGTATCGCTCCATGGTTTGCTGGGGCATTACCGCCATCAAATCCAGCAACAGATTCACGCACAGGTCGTACTGATCGTATACCGCGTCCTTAATGGTGCCGATATAGGCCAGACGGGTGGCCGCCTGCTGGTCGTCCAGTTTGGGCCACAGCATACCGGGCGTATCCAGCACTTCCAGATAAGGGGACACTTTCACCCACTGGTTGCTTTTGGTAACGCCGGGACGGTCGCCGGTTTTGGTAATGCTGCCGCCGTACAGCCGGTTGATAAACGTGCTTTTGCCCACATTAGGCACGCCTACCACCATGGCCCGCAGGGTTTTTTGAATGCCCCTGCGCTGGTTGCGTTCCAGCACATCCCGCGCCGCCTGTTCAATCAGCTGCTTGGCCTGCTTGGTTTTGGCCGGGCTTTTGTCATAGGCCATAGCGTCCAGCCCCTGGCGGCGAAAATATTGCAGCCATTGCTGCGTCTTGGCCCCTTCCGCCAGATCGGCTTTACACAGCAGCAGCACACGCCGTTTATGGCGAATAAGAGCGTCCAACGCAGGGTTGCGGCTGGACAGAGGCAAACGGGCGTCGCACAGCTCCACTATCAAATCCACTTTTCCCAGCTGAGCCGTTAGCAGCCGTTTCGCCTTTGCCATATGCCCCGGATACCATTGAATATTCAAGAAAACAAAACCCCTTTCTGTAGGGAAAAACGCTTAAGGAAAACAACCCCACTTATTAAAGCATTCTTTTAGGCAAAACGCAAGGGGAACACTGCCGCTTTCCATTGAAAAAAGGCTTGATAAATCATAATTTTCTTCGGTTTGTAAAACCTTTGTGAACAAATGTGTTTTTCTTAAAGAAAAGCCGTTTTTCTGAAAAAGAAAAACCGCGGGCATAAAAACCCACGGTCAAAAGAAATTACTTCAAAACGCCGACAGCAGTTCCGCCGGAGCAAAGGGATATTGCAAAACACCGGCAATCTCGCCCGCTATCAAACCGGACTGGATGAAGAAAACCACATTGCCATCCTGATCCAGATAAAAATCCGTCTCCGGGTTGAAAGCACCACGAATGCTTTCGCCCGTCAGGCCATCCAGATAGTCGCTGTCCGCGTTTTGCGCCTGCTGCTCCACAATCTGCCATACAAGTCTGTACGCCATATCGGCAGCCAGACTGGTTGACGATGCATCCGCCTGCTCAAGGCCCAGATACTGGGACAGCATAATCCGTTCTCCCGCGTACAGGCCGTCCAGCGAAAAAACGTCTGCCAATAATTGTTCGCTTTCCACATTGCCGCCCAGCGTCGTTTCTGTCAGTAAAAAGCAAAGATATTGCCCGTCCTCGTAGGTCAGCGCAAAGCTGATTTGACGGTTTTCCCCATCCTGCAAATCCCCGCCAGTCTCCAGCGCAGCCGCCATGTCCTTATAGTAGCTGTTGATCTTTTCAGCCTGGGGCGATTGCGCCGTCAGCTGAGGCAGGGAAAAAGCAACGGTTCCGCCGTTTGAGATTTGTCCCTCCAGCGGGTCAGCCAGCCCGGCCCGCTTTTCCTGAGCGCAAGCGGTCACGCCCAGGAAAAGCAACAGACAGGCCACCACGCAAAGCCAGCGTTTCACTGTCAGCCCTGGGACAGTTCGTTTACAACGAAGCTGTTCTCCAGGTAGGTGGTATACATGCTGTACTGCTCCATCAGGCTGGACTGATAGTGCAATTCCGCCTGATAAATGTACTGCTCGGTCACCACAAACACATCAAACACTACCTGACCTTCCTGGGTGGTATAGGTCAAAGTCGCATTCTGCATTTCCTCATTCACAACCGCCACACTGCCGGTAATGCCGTTGGCAAGCTGGTTCACATAATCCGCCAGGGTTTCGCCGTTGGCGTTTTCACTGCGCTTGGCAAAGAAACCGGCGGTGCCGTCAGGCAATTCGGCGGATACGCCATATTCGTTTTCC
Source organism: uncultured Clostridia bacterium (assembly GCA_934621505.1). Lineage (GTDB taxonomy): Bacteria > Bacillota > Clostridia > Christensenellales > Aristaeellaceae > Limiplasma. The sequence continues at coordinate 1,875 of CAKTUU010000007.1, read as the reverse complement.
ACCAGCAAATCGTCCGTAAACACGGCGGGGTACAGCAGCATGAAGCCAAGGCTGCTCTCATATTCCACAGCAATGTCGTCAGCGTAAGCCTGGAAGGCTTCCTCATACTCCAAATCCGTACCCACGGAGAACGCGGTCAGACGGAAACCATTCAGCGCGGAAGCGTCGCTCTGGAATGTGAACAGAGCGCGATCCTGCCAGGTAATGTTGGCGTAATCCGCTTCGCTCATCTCACGCATGGGCTTGTCCGCCAGGTACATTTCACCGATAATCTGTACAGACGTGCCATCGGCGCCCTTTATCACATGCACAGGGTGGAAGCCGATAAAGCCGTTGACGTCGTCCGTCATCACCACCGGCTCCAGCTGGGGAATCTGCGCGGCAAAAATTTTGCCAAGCAAATCCGCCTGCGCGCTGGTATCGCTGAGCATGGCCTCGGTAACGCCAACCTCGGGGCTTTCAGTCTGTCCCACCTTGATGAAAGCGTCCGTGAAGGAAACGGTCAGGCTGCTGTCAGCACCGGAAATGGTTTCCGGCGCGTTGGGAGAGTACAGGGAAGCCGCGCATACCAGATCCATCAGGGGAACCAGCTGTTCAAAATCCGCGGTGGATTCAGCAACAGCACACACCCCCGCGCTCAGTACCAGGCACAGCGCCAGAAGCATGGAAAATACCTTTTGTACGCCTCGGTTCATCATTTGGGTCATCCTCCTCTAACTACATGAAGATATCGGCACCAAGCCGTCTCTTACACCAAGATAACGTTTGCGGATGCTTTCTTCATCCACGTTTGGCAATAAATTCCGAAGCGGAAATGGCGGCAATGTTGCCTTCCCCCACCGCCTTGGAAACCTGCAGGGGTTTGCCGGTACAGTCGCCCGCGGCGAACACGCCGGGTACATTGGTGCGCATTCCGCGGTCTACCGGGATGTAGCTGCCGTCTGTTTTCAGCTCCGCCAGCAGCAAATTCAGCGGCATGGCAGCCCGGAAAATAAAGATGCCGTCATAGCAATGGGCAGCCTGATCTGTAACCACCGTAACCCCCGCGTCGTCCCGGCCAATGGCTTTTGGCTTTTCCTCTACCAGGCGAACGCCCGCCGCCAGCCGGTCGGTATTATGGGGTTTCATGCGGTAATAATCAATGCTTGACGCCAGCGTTGCTAAAAAATCCGTTTCCTCCACGCCTTGCAGGCTTGTGGACAGCACCGCGATGCGTTTGCCGCGATAAAACATTCCATCGCAGGTGGCGCAGTAGCTGACGCCGCGCCCAAGCTGATCTTCCTCTCCCGGCAAAAGGACTGGCCTTGCGGCCCCCATTGCCAATACAACGGTTTTAGCTTCCACTACATCGTTTTCCACCAGCAGCATAAAGCCGTTGTCTGTGGGCATGATCTGCCTCACCAGCCCCGTGCATTCCTGCGCGCCCAGACCGAGCGCCTGTTTGCGGAAGCTGTCCAGCATTTCTGTCCCGGATACCTGCGGCATTCCGGGATAATTGTCAATGCGTTCGGCGCTTTTCAGCAGGCCGGTATCGTTTATCGGGGCAACAACCATTGCCGAAAGGCCGCGCATACGCGCGGTCATGGCGCAGGACCAACCGGCGGGACCTTTGCCGATGATGGCGATATCCGTCATAGAAGCCTCCCCAAAGCATGAGATATCTTCACGCTTTTTCCTTTCAGAGTATAGCAAAATCGTAACATTATTTCAATAGTTATCGAAAAGATAAACAAAATATTACATTTTTATTTACATTTCCGCCAAAAGTCTACAGAAAAGGCAAACAAAAAAGCCGCGGTTGGGGCACCCTCCGTAAGGAAGGTGCCCCAACTGCTTTACATTTGACTCCTTTTCGGATTGTGTTGTCACAATCCG
>CAKTUU010000006.1 GCA_934621505.1 uncultured Clostridia bacterium | reverse complement strand
CGATTCCAAAAAGAAAACCCTTGCAGGCGCAAGGGCGAACATGTCGCAGGGGATTTCTCCCGCCTTACACCTCGGCGGGGATGTTTACAGCCGCTTACGCAGCCAACCCGCTGTCTCAGGCATAGGTTTCCAAAGAATCGACTGTTATTATAGACCGTTTACGGCGTCCTGTCAATAGCCTGAACCGGTTACAAGCCATTTTTTTCGGTCAGGCCGTCGCGGGTTACCGCCGTCAGATAGGCCAGCAGGGCGAAAACGGTTACCGCCAGCTGCTTGCTGGTCATCCAGAAGTGCAGGCGCACATGGTTTTGCAAAACGCAGTACCAGGCGAAGGGCCACAGCGCCACCACGGCCACCGGCAGGGCGTACAGCCATTGCTCACCTCGAGATTTGTATACCCCCCCCCGTATTATTCGGAGCACCGCGGCCAGCAGCATCATGGCAAAGCAGCCGATGGCCGAACCGATAAAGAAGGTTCGCAGGTTGATCAGGATGGAGTCGGCCGGGCTTACCTGGACATATTCCCAGTCGCCGGTGGTGCGGAAGGCCACCTGGGCCAGAATATCCCCCAGCACATCCTGTCCCGTCAGCAGCGTACCCACAGGGGCCTTGCACAGCCAGGTCAGGGCATACGCGGCCATCCAGACAGCCGACAGCCCGATGGTGTTCGCCCAAAGGGTTTTGGCGCCTTGCCTCTCCTTCACCTGAAGCAGCAGCGCAACCAGCAGCGGATAGCCCAGCGCCAGTACGGGAAAGGTTAAAAAGTCAAAGAAGCAGACCAGCGAGCCCAAAATCAGAAAGTATTCCGGCAGCCAGCCGCGCAGCTTGTTCCAGAAGCGCAAAAGCAGGTAGCAGGCCAGCAGCGTCAGCAACGTAACGGTGAAAAACTGCTGGCAAAACGCCGCCAGAGGCAGATTGGTCATTACCAGACCCGCCCCGAAGAAAAAGGCGGTCCAGGCCCCAAGCCGTCTGCGGCAGTGATAATAGCACAGTCCAAGCAGGCCGTATACCAGCAGCATGTTCACATACCGCAGGTTGATCAGGCTCAGCACAGTACACAGCGGGCGCAGCAGCACCGAATACCCGTGCCAGTAACGGATGTAATCCGTATGCATGGCCCCCTGGGCAACGGTGCGGTCGCCTCGCACCAGCCCCTTGAACATTACCCGGTCCGTCAGGTAATCCGCCACGCCGTAGCCGTTGTGCCAGAAATAGTTGGCGTATCCGTAGCCATCCGCGCCTTCCTCCTCCAGAATGCCCAGAGCGGAATCCACATTGCGCTGAATCCAGCGGTCCGGAATGGCGTAAACCGCCAGCAGCGCCAATGTATAGCAGGTCACCAGCGCCAGCAGCAGCACCGGCCAGCGCAGCGCTCTTTTCCCAATCTTTTGCAAAGCCGTTTCCTCCTTACATGGCCGCCAGAGCATCCAGCACGCCCTGATCCGCGCCATCGTATACCAGCACAAAGCGCAGCCCAAAGCGGCTGACGCAGCCGTATGCCTGCGGGTCAATGCCCGCGGCCAGATAATCCGCCCGGTTGCTTTCGTCAAAGTAAACCAGCACCTGCTCCGCGCCGTTCAGGGTCAGGGTCTGCCAGGCGCTGGCCTTGTAAATGGGAACCGTCTGGTTTTCATCCGCAAGGGGGGCCAGCTGGCAGGTATAGCCCAGGTTTTCAAAATAGGCCAGCAGCTTCTGGTACGGCTGGCTTTGTTTCTGGCAGGCGCACAGCAATGGCAGCAGCGCCGCCAGCAGCAGCGCCAGACGCTTGGTTTTTTTCATCGGGCAGGCCCTCCTTTGCGTTTCTTTTCCGGCTGTGATACAATAAGGGGCACTTTGATAAGGGAGGCGTTTTTATGCGCTGTGGCTGTCCTCATTGCGAGGCCTATATGATTCAATCCGAAACGGAGCGCATGACCTGCGTCTGTCCGGAATGCGGCTACCGCTGCAACGCCTGTCTGGGCACCGGTACGGTCATCAGCCGGGAGCAGCTGGCCGCCATGAAGGACATGGAATGGTTCACGCCCAATTTTGAAAGCCCCTTGAACGATGAGGACGATCCCCTTACAGGTTCAGAATCCCCAGATGCTCCAGCAAAATTTTAACGCCGATCAAAATCAGCACCACGCCGCCGGCAATTTCCGCCTTGCTCTGAAACCGGTTGCCAAATTTGTTGCCGATTAACACGCCGGCAAAGGAAATGGTAAAGGTGATGACGGCGATCAGCGATACGGCGGGCACAATGTTCACCTGCAAAAAGGCAAAGGTAATGCCTGCCGCCAGCGCGTCGATGCTGGTGGCGATGGCCAGCACAAACAGTTCCTTGACGTCCAGCTTTTGGGACAGGTCGTTGGGGGCTTCTTTTTCGGTCTCTTTTTCATGCAGGGCGTCCCACACCATTTTGCCGCCGATGTAAACCAGCAGCACAAAGGCGATCCAATGATCGACGGACGTAATGTACCGCTCAAACTGGGTGCCCAGCAGCCAGCCGGTCAGGGGCATGACGCCCTGAAACACGCCAAAGAACAGCGCGATAACCAGACCGTGACGGTAATTTATCTTTTTCATGCCCAGACCCTTGCACAGGGACACCGCGAAAGCGTCCATGGACAGGCCGATACCGATTAAAACCAACTCCCACAATCTCATGGTTTCACCTCATCCGAATGATTGTATGGGTTCCGTTCAACGGTTATGCCAGCTTTTCCTTTACACGCAGGCTGGCCGCGTAGACGGCGTTCTTGCGCTCGCCCCTGGCAAGAAGCTCCGCCATGGCGTCCCGCAGGGTCAGGCCGCGCATCAGCCCGTCAAACAACTGGGCTTCCAGACTCAGGGGACAGGCAGCCTCCGCCGCGGCGGGAATATCCCGCTCGTCCCAGGCAAAAACCAGGCAGTATTCGCCCTTTTCCGCCTTGGGGTTTTCCTCCGTCTGGCGCAGCACCTCCCCTACGCCGCCCCGCAGGGTCTTTTCGTATTTCTTGGTTAAATCGCAGCTGGCGCTCACCTGGGTATGGGGCAGCACCTCCGCCACCGCAGCCAGCAGGTCCTTGACCCGGTGGGGGGATTCATGCACCACCGCCAGCTTGGAACGCCGGGCCATATCCAGCAGTTTTTCCTTCAATTCGTTCTTTTGCCGGGGCAAAAAGCCAAAAAAGGTAAACTCGCTGATTTCCATACCGCTGACGCTTAAGGCGCTGGCCATGGCCGTAGGGCCGGGAACCGCAACCGCCTCAATGCCCGCCGCCACGGCTTCGGCCACCAGTATGCAGCCGGGGTCGCTGATGCACGGCGTGCCCGCGTCGGTGGTAACCGCCACGTCAATGTTCTCCGCCAGCATGCGTTCCACAATCTGCCGGGCCTTTTGCCGCTGGTTGTGCTCATGACAGCTGGTCAGGGGGGTATGGATGTCAAAGGCGCTCAACAGCTTTTGGGTCACCCGGGTATCCTCCGCGGCGATCAGCGCCACGTTTTGCAGGGTGGCGATGGCCCGGGGACTCATATCGCCCAGATTGCCAATGGGCGTGGCAACCACATATAATGTAGGCATTTCACGCCTCCTGTTTCTTTTCAAAAATGCGCAGCTTGGCGCTGCGGGCCCGGGGGTTTTGCTCGGTTTCTTCCCGGGACGGTTTTACCGCGCCGCCGCCCAGCGCCTTGCCCAGCGGCTTTTTGCCGCAGGTGCAGACAGGCGCTTTCGGGGGGCAGGTGCATGGATTTTGCAGCCTGCGGAAGGTGTTTTTGGTAATGCGGTCCTCCAGAGAGTGAAAGGTAATCACCAGCAGCCGTCCGCCGGGGGCCAGCAAATCCACAAAATCACACAGGGCCTGCTCCAGCGGGGCCAGTTCGTCATTCAGGGCAATGCGCACCGCCTGAAAGGTACGGCGGGCGGGATGGCCCTCATCCTTGCGGCGCACCGCCCTGGGAATGGCCGCGTCCACCACGGCCACCAGATCGCCGGTGGTCGCAATGGGCTTTTGCGCCCGCTTTTCCACAAACACCTGAGCAATTCGGGCCGCCCATTTTTCCTCGCCGTATTCCGTCAGAATCCGGCGAAATTCCTCCATGCTGATCTGGGCCAGATACTCCGTCGCCGTTGGGCCCTGGCTGGTATCCATGCGCATATCCAGAGGCGCGTCCTCGTGGTAGCTGAAGCCCCGGCCGCCCACATCCAGCTGATGGCTGCTGACGCCCAGATCCAGCAAAGCCCCCGTCAGGGGCGGCGCGCCCGCCTGATTCAGCAGCGCCTTCGCGTCGTGAAAATTTCCATGGATGGCGTGAAAACCGGGATATTGCTTCAGACGCTCCCCAGCGGCGCGGATTGCGTCCATATCCCGGTCAATGCCGTACAGGGTGGCGCTGCCGCCGGACAGCCGCAGAATGCCCTCGCTGTGGCCGCCGCCGCCCAGCGTGCCGTCGGCGTACACGCCGTCAGGCCGGGGGTTCATCCACTCCATCACCGGCTCAAACATCACCGGAACATGGTGAAAGCCGTTCTCTTGCATGGTTTCTCCTTACAAATTCAGGGTTGTTTTCAAAAAGGCCAGCCATTTGGCCAAATTTTCTTCCTTTGATCCATCGGCTTCTTCCGCGAAAGCGGCGCCGGTAAAGCAATGGCTTCGATCCAGCGCCCAGCCCTCGTGCCGGGTGGCGCTGGGGGTATTCACCAGCCAGAAGCCCTCTCGTAACGCGCGCTCCATGGATAGGTTACAATACGCGCCGGCGTTTGAATGGCGAAGGCGTTTCGGTAACAGGCGCGGGTTTGCCCTCCCAGGGAACGGACCAGCGCGGCGTAATCGTCAATCATCTGCCCATCGTTCAGCCGCACGCCGTGGGGGCTGCGCATATGCAGCCCCGGCTGACGCACGTCGTCCAGCGGCAGCTTTCCTAAATACAGGCCGCTGTCGTGGCCAATGACACAGGGCGCGTACCGGCCGTAAAAGGCGGCCTTTATCCGCGCGTTCTCTTCCGGCTGGGCGGTAATGCCCAGCCGGGAGGGAGTGACGATGGTCACGGCATACTCCTCCAGCCAGCGCTCAAACATGCGCGCCTTAGAGGAATTGGAGGTCAAAATCCTTTAGTTTTCCTTCAAATCCGCGATGCGGGCTTTCAGAGATTCCAGCATGCTTTCATTGGTTTTCAGCTTTTCCTTTTCCTGCTCCACCAGCTGGGCCGGGGCCTTGTTTACAAAGCCGGGATTATTCAGCTTGGCGCTGGCGCGGGCAATTTCGTTTTCCAGATTCTTCTGTTCCTTTTCCAAACGGGCGATTTCCTTGGCAAAGTCCACCAGATCGCCCAGCGGAATGCGGATTTCTCCCGCGGCGCACACGGCGCTGACCACCTTTTCGCCCGCCAGAGCGTCCTTGCCGCCGATGGTCACATCGCTGGCGTAGGCCAGCCGCTGCAGGTAGGGCCCGGCAATCGCCAAAGTATCCTCCCAGCCTGCTTCGGGAATCAGGGTCACATGGGTGCGCTTTCCGGCCTGCACGTTCATCTCCGCCCGCAGGTTGCGAATGGCGCGGATGATCTCCATCAGGCCCTCCATCTGGCGTTCCTGAGCTTCAAAGGCGTATTCCGCCTTTACCTCGGGCCAGCGGGCGGTGATCAGCATGCCCTCATGCTCGGGCAGGTGCTGGTACACTTCCTCCGTCAGGAAGGGCATGAAGGGGTGCAGCAGCTTCAGCAGGCCCTCCAGCACATACAGCAGCACGGCGCGCACATTTTTCTTCTGGACTTCATCATCGCCCATCAGGCGGCCCTTGCTCAGTTCAATGTACCAGTCGCAGAACTCGCTCCAGGCAAAATCGTAAATGCGGTTGGCGGCAATGCCGAAGTCGCCGTCCTCCATATGGGCGCTGACTTCCTCAACGGCCTTGTTCAGCCGGCTCAAAATCCACTGGTCCGGCAGCGTCAGCCGGGCGGGGTCAATGGTTTCGCGGGTCTGGGTATTCATCAGCACAAAGCGGCTGGCGTTCCACACCTTATTGGCAAAGTTGCGGGCGCTTTCCACCTTTTCATCGGAGTAGCGGGTATCGTTGCCGGGGCTGATGCCCATGGCCAGAGAGAAGCGCAGTGCGTCCGCGCCGTATTTATCGATAATTTCCAGCGGATCCACGCCGTTACCCAGGGATTTGGACATTTTGCGCCCCTGGGAATCGCGCACCAGACCGTGAATCAGCACGGTATGGAAGGGCGTTTCGCCCATCTGCTCGATGCCGGAGAAGATCATGCGGGCCACCCAGAAGAAGATGATATCATAGCCCGTTACCAGCATATCGGTGGGATAGAAGTACTTCAAATCCTCGGTTTTATGGGGCCAGCCCAAAGTGGAGAATGGCCACAGGGCAGAGGAGAACCAGGTATCCAGCACGTCCTCATCCTGATGCAGGTGCTCGCTGCCGCACTTGGGGCACTTGTGGGGCGCTTCCTTGGCCACGATGGTTTCGCCGCAGTCGTCACAGTACCAGGCGGGGATGCGGTGGCCCCACCACAGCTGGCGGCTGATGCACCAGTCCCGGATGTTCTCCATCCAGTTGAAATAGGTCTTGGAAAAGCGGTCCGGCACAAAACGGGTTTTGCCGCTGCGCACCGCCTCAATGGCAGGCTTGGCCAGAGGCTCCATTTTCACAAACCACTGGGTGCTGGTTACCGGGTCCACCGTGTGGTGGCAGCGGTAGCAGGTGCCCACGTTGTGGGTATAATCCTCAATTTTCACCAGATAGCCCTGCTGGCGCAGGTCGTTCACCACGGCCTCGCGGCACTCCATGGCGGTCATGCCCTGATACTTGCCCGCGTTTTCATTCATGGTGCCGTCGTCGTTGGTGACGCGGATGATTTCCAGGTTGTGCCGCTTGCCCACCTCAAAGTCGTTGGGGTCGTGGGCGGGGGTCATCTTCACTGCGCCGGTGCCAAACTCCATATCCACGTATTCGTCGGCCACCACGGGAATGGGCTTGTTCAGCAGGGGCAGGATGACATTTTTGCCCACCAGGGCGGTATAGCGCTCATCGTTGGGGTTCACGGCCACGCCGGTATCGCCCAGCATGGTTTCGGGACGGGTGGTAGCCACAACTACCCCTTCGCCGCCATCCGCGCCGGGATAGCGGATATGCCACAGGTGGCTGGCCTGCTCCTCGTACTCCACCTCCGCGTCGGACAGGGCGGTCTGGCACTCGGGGCACCAGTTGATGATGCGGCTGCCCCGGTAGATCAGGCCCTTTTCATACAGGCGCACAAACACCTCACGGACGGCCTCGTTGCAGCCTTCGTCCATGGTAAAGCGTTCCCGGCTCCAGTCGCAGCTGGCTCCCAGGCGTCGCTGCTGGCGGTTGATGCGGCCGCCGTATTCCTTTTTCCAGGCCCAGGCGCGCTCCAGAAAACCCTCGCGGCCCACCATGTCCTTGGTCAGGCCCTCCTTGGCCATCTGCTCCACCACCTTCACCTCGGTGGCGATAGAAGCATGGTCCGTACCGGGCAGCCACAGGGTGGGGTCGCCCTTCATGCGATGGTAGCGAATGGGCGCGTCCTGAAGCAGGCAGTCCATGGCATGGCCCATATGCAGCTGACCGGTGATGTTGGGCGGCGGCATGACGATGGTAAAGGGCTTCTTGCCCGGCACACGGTGGGCCACAAACGCGCCGCTTTCCTCCCACATTTTATACAGCTTGTCCTCAATGCTTTGCTGGCTGTATACCTTATCCATTTCAAATTCCATTGTGTTTCCCTCCATTACATTCCGGGGATGATATCCAGCAGAATCGCCGCGCCCAGCAGGGCCAAAGCAAGACCGGCGGCCTTGCAGGGAAGCGCCTGCTTTTCTTTTTTGCACCATTTGGGAGCCGTCAGGCACAGAGCCGCGCCTGCCAGCAGCAGCGCCAATCCGGGCACGCTTAGTTTCGACGCGATTTTCTGCCAGCTCATCCAGTCCGCCTCCCAGTCATTGCAATAAAAAAACCGCCCCCTGTCCAAAGGACGGAGCAGCTCCGCGGTACCACCTTATTTTACGGCCTTTCCGGGCCGCCTCTTTGCGCTGTAACGGGCGCGCGCGGCAGGGCTGACAACCATCACCCTGCGCCCTCCCAGGCGACCTTCCCCCACGCGCGGATGCAAGCCGTCTTTCAGCCACGGACGGCCCTCTCTTTTGGGCGGCGGGCGGGGTACTCCTCCTGTTCATAGGGACGATGATATACGACAAGGCCGCCTGAGAATTGTCAAGCAGCCTTGTCGTCAGAAGAAAGCCTCAGGCATTCTCCTTCTTGGTCATATCAATGACCTGAACACCGTTGTAATAACCGCAATGCTTGCACACGCGGTGAGCCAGCTTCTTTTCGTGGCACTGGGGGCACTCCACAATGCCGGGCGCGCTCAGCTTCCAGTTGGCGCGGCGGGAACGACCACGAGCCTTGGAAATTTTACCCTTCGGTACTGCCATGGTTACACCTCCTCATTCCGTTAGCCTGTCTGCCCCTGGGCAAATAGGCTCCAAAAATCTTTCGGGGAGGACTGTGCAAACCTTCAGCAACTGCTTCCGTATTTCCGCCACGTCCCGGCCCTTACAGACAAAATCCATTTGCCTTCTTGCAGCGCTGCAAAACCTGCAGCGTGACCAATTTGTATTATAGGATGGGCCTTTGTTTTTGTCAAGGGTTTTTTGGGAAATCCGGCGTTCATTCCTGCCCGGGGTCCCTGGGCTCGTCCTGCTTGCCGCCAAGGGAATCCACCGCGTCCTTAACGGTCGCCCTGGCGTCCCGCACCACCTGCTGAAAATCCCCGCAAAACTCCGGCGCGTCCCGCTGAACGCCGATGTGATACCCCAGCGCCAGCGCCACAACCAGACCGATGACGGCCAGCCAGGGGGCGCACACCACAGCCACAATGGTAAACAGCAGCGAGAAATTCAAAATCGGCGTTTCATCCTTGGTTACCTTTACCCGGGTGCGATACAGAAACGAAAAAACATTTTTGCCCTTCATGGGAAAAGCCTCCTTGCAAAATGCGTTGATAGTTTTTTCCGGCCTCCGCCGGCATTTCAAAGGATAGCATATTTTCCCTGCGGGTGCTTGAAGGCCGCCTGTGAGGCTCATGAGAATTGCATGAGAATTGGCTGTTCACGCAAAACACGTTTGTTTTAAAGAAAGAACCGGCATAGCCGGATTTCTCCAGTCATGCCGGTCCTTCTGCTTTTTCACAGGCTGCTCGGTTTTATTCCGCCGTCTGGGTGGCTTCGCTGCCGCTGCTCATAAACAGCTGCAGGGTGCTTTGCGGCAGAGCGCTCATGACGTTCATCAGCACGGTCATGGCGTTGGACTGCAAGGTTTGCAGCCACGCGGTGCGCTCGTCCGCCGTCATCTTCAACAGGTCCACAGCGTTTTGAGTGTCAAAGCCGGACAGTGCGCTCTGGTCCACGTCCTGGCTGGTTACCTTTACGGTGAACACGGGACGGTCGGACGCGGCGGGCGGCACAATGGCGGCGGCGTTGTCCCGCACATACAGAGCAACCGTCTTGACCGACGCGTCGTCCTGCTGTTCCTTCTTCACCTGGACGGTCATTTCGGTGCCGGCCACCAGCATGGCAAAGAAGCCGTCGGCCTTATCCTGCGCGTTCAGCAAATCCAGCTTCATCACGGCCTGCTGCTGTTCGTCGCCATCGGTGAAATCCATCACAAAGTCGCCCTTATGGGACACGCCGTCGGCGGTGGTCAGGCGGTTATAGACCAGGGTGGAGGTAACGCCGTCCGTTTCATCGTCGTCCTTTATTTCCATGCTCATGGACATGTTCAGGCCCATCAGGGTTTCGCCGGAAGCGTCGGTATACGTTTCCATGGTAAAGGTGTAGCCGCTGTCCGCCAGAACCTTGCGGGCTTCCTCCAGCTCTTCATCCACCTCGGCGTTCAGCTGTTCCTGGGAAAGCTCCTTGTTTTCGCTGTCGCTGAGCAGGCTTTGCAGCATCGTGTTGCGCAGATAGTTGGTTTCAAACAGGGGCAGCAAATCCTCCGCCGTCATGGTTATGGTCGTCTTTTTGGCGGCGGCGTCATGATCGTCGGAGGTAAACTCGCCGTCCTCCTCCTGCACCTTATCCATCAAGCCCTTCAGCCATTCCACCATCTTGGGGTCGTCCTGGAACTGCTCCAGGGCCTTGTCCAGGTTGGCCTGCGCATCTTCCTGGCTGGCGGCTTCGCCGCTGAACGCCATGGCGATGGACTGGACGGCCTGCTCCATCTGGGCTTCCACCTGGGCGTATTCCTCGGCGGGCAGGTTATCCTTCATCAGCTGCATCAGGAACGTCAGGCCCTCCTGCCAGTTGACAAAGTACACATCGCTGCCCAGCAGCTCGCTTTGTACATACAGACCGTTTTCATCAGCCGTCAGCTTCACGTTCAGCACATCGGTGCCGGACAGGTTCAGGGTCAGTGCGCCCGCCTTGTCGTTTGTGGTTACCTTCACAGCCAGCGCGTCGCACAAATCCTTGACGCCGTCCACAGAAGCCATATCGTCGCCGGGAATCACCTGCACCGTATGCTGGGTGTCCGCCAGGGCGCACAGGGGCAGCGCCAGGGACAGCAGCAGGCAAAGCAGAGTGGTCAGCCATTTACGAATCATTGTTTCATCCTCCTCTTCCAAGTCACTCAGGTTTGACCTTCGCGTATAGTATAACGTAGCAAAGCCGTTTTGTCATCCAAAAGACGATAAAAACCCCTCTTTTTGCCTTCAACCGTCAAAAGAGGGGTATCAACGTTTCATATTTTGGACAGAAGCATTCGGTAAATGCGCTCCGCAGCGCCCGCGGGAATATGCTGCCGCTGACACAGACGCATTTGGTCCGCCGCCTGAGGGGAATGCAGCAGATCCAGCCCGGCCCGCACCTGGCCTTCCGCCGTGGCGGCGGTTACGCTCATGCCCCGGGCGGCAAAATAGCGCTGGTTTTCCGTTTCGCAGCCGGGAATGGGCGCCGTATGCACCATGGGAATCTGGCACACAGCCGCCTCGGTGGAGGTAAGGCCGCCGGGCTTGGTAAACAGCAGGCTGCAAGCCCGCAGGTACAAGGGCACCTGCGCCGTGCGGCTGATAACGGACAGACGTGGGCAATTCAGCTGGGTCAGGCTTTGCAGCACCCTGGCATTGCCCCCCGCCACCGCAATGATTTTTTCCGTCCGGGTTTGCCGAATCAGGCACTGAACCAGTTCCAGCATGTCCCCCGCGCCCATGCTGCCGCCCATCGCCATGATAAAGGTTTCCTGACTGTCCAGTCCCAGCCTTTCGCAGGCCTGCTGGCGGGTAAGGGGCAGCTCGCACTCCCGGGATACGGGAATGCCCAGAGGCAGCAGCTTCTCCCGCGGAATGCCCCGGCCGGCGAAATCGTCCATCAGTTCGGGTGCTGGCAGCACATAGTAGTCGCAGTCCGTTTCCTCCCAGAAGGGCACGCAGGTATAGTCCGTGGCAATAGCCACCGTCAGGGGCAGCTTCATCCCCTTGCGGCGCAGCCAGGTAACGGTTTCCGCCGGGTACAGATGGGGCATCACAATCGCGTCCACCGGATGCTGCCGCAAATAGTCCTGCAGATACCCGGCCATGCGGCTGTTGGCGTAATACACCGGGCTGCGCTTCCAATGCCTGGACACCGCCATGCCCAGATGGTACACCTGACCAAACAGCCTGGGCGCGTGGCGCACGGTGCCAATGTAGGCGTTATCCACCACCCGGGCCACCCTGTCCCCGGCCCAGGTCAGGTAATCGGGAAACAGCGCCTGTCCCCCATGGCTGGCGACAATCTGGGCCATGGCCCGGCCGGTAGCGTTGTGGCCTCCTCCTGTTCCGCAGGACAAAATCAGTATTCGCATCCTTCCTCCCGAGCTTTCATGGGCTTGGGCAGGTGCTTGAGCACCACCACAGCCGAAATCATGGTGCAGCCGATTTTCACCGGCATGGGAACCGGCGACGCCGCGCACAGCGCGGAAAAAACCGCAAAGGTGACGATGCTGCGCACCCGGTGCGGGTTCACCACCCAAATCAGGGTAAAAAACAGATAGCATCCCGCCAGCAGCACCGCGGGCAGATACATGGGAAACAACCCCAGCAGCACCCCAAAGCTGGCGGCAATGGCCTTGCCCCCATGGCCGTGATGCAAAACGGAAAAGGCGTGACCCATCACGGGGGCCGCCAGGGTAAGCGCGAACACGGACAGCGTCTGGCAGCCGGGGGCCGTGCGCAGGCAGGCCGCCACCGGCAGCGTACCCTTCAGCAGGTCCAGCAGCAGCGTGGCCGTTCCGCACCAGAAGCCGCCAAACTGATAGGCGTTGCAGGTGCCCGGGTTGCCGTCGGGCGACACGGCCTTTACGTCAATGCCCTTAAAACGCCGCAGGATAAAATCGCAAAAATGCATGCTGCCCAGCAGGTATCCAAGCGCGGCAAACAGCAGGCACATTTCGGCCCCTTTCATCACCGTCGCCTCCTTCTTTGGTTTGATAACGCGCAAAAGCCGGAGGGCCGTAAGCCCTCCGACCAGCTGTGCGGGTCAGCCCCTTGGCTTACCCCTACAGTATAGCATATTCAGCGCTGAATTGCATCCGTCCGCCAGATGAAGCGCACGCTGCCATCCATGCCGTCCGCAATACCGGCGTAGTTGTTATATTCCCTGGCCAGATTGATCATGGCGCGCAGACGGGCGCACAGGCCGTCCGCATCCTGGTTGACCAGCCTGACCAGTTTGTCCACGCCCTGCTGGTTGAAGGTGTCCAGGCCTTTCTTCAGTTCCCTGGAACCGCTTACCAGCTGAGCTGCGCCGTCCTTCAGCTGCGCCGCGCCCTCAGCCGCGCTGGACACGCCCTGGGTATAGGCGACCAGACCGGTGTAGAAGGTATTGTAGCTGTCCAGCTGTTCCTTCAAAGCGGTCAGCCTGGCGCAGGTTTCGGCGTACTTTTGCGTGTTGTCGGCAATCTGCTTCTGTACGTCCTTGCTGCTCAGGTTTTGCTCAATCAGGGCCTGAATCTGGCTTTCGGTATTCTCCTCAATCAGCTTCTGCACATCCGCGCTTTCCATTTGCTGCTGGGTCTGCTGCTGCAAAGCCGCCTGCACGTCGTCCGACTTCATCTGCTGCTCCACAGCGGCCTCAATCTGCTTTTGCTGGTCCTTGGTCACCTGACCGGCCTTCTTGGCGGCGGCATAGGTTTCCGGGGTCAGGTTCAGGGTTTCCAGCACCCTGGTCAGCACGGTTTCCTGCACGGCCGCTTCCACCTGCGGCGCTACCTGGGCCTGTACGGTCTGGGTTACGCCCTGGCGCACCTCGCTTTCCCTGGCGCGCACAGCCTGCTCCACCTGGGTCCTGGCCTGCTGGGCAACGGCCTCCTCCGTCATGGAGCCGATCAGGCCGGACAGAGTATCGGCATAGGTTTCAATGGTCAGCTCGGGCACCTGCGCGCCGGAGGCGGCCAGCTGCTGATTCGCCGTATCCAGCAGAGCCTGGAATACCTGAGCGGATCCGGCGACCAGAGCGTCGTTATTCGCCGTCAGGGTGGTCAGTCCATCAGACAGGGCGGCGACGCCTTCGCTCAGCTGGCCCGCGCCATCATACAGCTGGCTGCCGCCGTCCAGCAGCTGGCTCATGCCATCGGTCAGCTCCGTCATGGAAGCCTTCAAATCGTCCAGAGAATCCAGCCTGGTTTCGTCCAGACTGGCAAATACCTCGTCTGTAGCCACGGTAACGGTTACCGGCAGCTCAAACGCCTCCGCGTCGGCGCTGATCTGCACATACTCTGGCAGCTCCACCTGATCGGTATCCAGATTCTTCTGCATCCCGGGCAGGGCCATACCCATGACGATGGTATGGTCGCCGTCGTTCACCAGGCGGCCGTTGACCACCTCAATATTGGTCAGGGTATCGTTGTCCAGCAGCGCGCCGGTCAGCACAACATAGGGCACGGTCAGCTCCATATTCTTGTCCTGCACCTTAACGGTTTTGCTGGCGCTGACGGTATAATCAAACCGAATCACCACATGGCCGCTTTTGCCCGCCAGTTCGTCGGCGGAAATTTCCGCACCGTCCAGGGTGTAGGTAATCTTTACCTGAACGGGCAGGTCCCGCCGGCTGTCTCCCTGATAGTAAATATCCTTTCCGTCGGCTTTCCATACGCCGCCTTCAAAGGCGCCGTCGCCTTTCACGTTCTGCGGATTTTCCAGCAGGGTTTCATCGGGCAGCTCCTCCAGTCCGTCCGGGTTGGTCAGCCAGTCGCTGACGATAATCCGGTTGGCCGCGCCGTCGGGAGCGGCCAGCACATACACGGTTTCATCCTTGCGGCTTTCCGCCAGAGCGGGCAGAGTCAGGCCGCACAGAAGCATCAAGGACGTTACAACAGCAATCAGCTTTTTCATGATGTTACTCCTTTATTTTCATGTTCAGCGTTGTGTGGCGTACCGCGCCGTCCAGCAGCATAAGCATCGCGGGCAGGAAGAAGATGACGCACACCACGCTGATCAGCGCGCCGCGGGCCATCAGCATGCACATGGAGCGGATGATATCAATGTCCGAATACACCGCCACGCCGAAGGTTGCGGCAAACAGCCCCAGACCGCTGACGATGATGGACGGAATCGCCGCCGCCAGCGCGGTGGAAATGGCGTCAAACTTGTTTTTGCCCGCCACACGCTCCGCCTTGTAGCGGGTGGTCATCAAAATGGCGTAGTCCACCGTGGCGCCCAGTTGAATGGTAGAGATGCAGATGGGCGCGATAAAGGGCAGCGACTGTCCCAGATAGTGGGGCAGGCCCAGGTTGATGAAGATGGCCAGCTCGATCACCGCAATCAAAATCACGGGCAGGCTCAGGCTCTTTTCCACCAGCAGAATAATCACAAAGATCGCCAGAATCGACACTGTGTTGACCACCTGGAAGTCGTGGCCGGTAATATCGATCATGTCCTTCATGCAGGGGGCCTCGCCAATCAGCATACCGGAGGGGTCATACTTTTTCAGAATGGCGTTCAGGCTTTCCACCTGCCGGCCTACCTGATCGCTGGCTACCCGGTATTCGGAGTTAATCAGCATCAGTTCCCAGCGGTCGCTTTTCAGCAGACTGGTCACGCTTTCGGGAAGCATTTCCTCCGGCACCCGGCTGCCCACCACGCTTTCCAGCGACAGCACATATTTTACGCCGTCCACCTGGTTCATTTCCCGAATCATGCCGCGCACGTCCCGGCTGGGCAGGTGCGCGTCCACCAGCACCATGTGAGTGGACGCAATGTCAAATTCCTCCGACAGCTTGCTGTTGGCAATCACATACTCGATGTCCTGGGGCAGGCACTGTCCCATATCGTAGTATACCTCGTCGTTGGTCCTGCTGTAGCCCATATAGGCGGGCACGGCCAGCAGCACAAACACTGCCAGAAATACGGGAAACGCCCTGGTTACCCATTTGGCAAAGCGGGTGCTGTCGGGAATCAGCGACTTATGGCGGGTCTTTTGCAGGGGCCCGTCCAAAAGCAGAATCATGGAGGGCAGCACCGTTACGCAGCCCAAAACGCCCAGCAGCACGCCCTTGGCCATCACAATGCCCAAATCCCGTCCCATGGTAAAGCTCATAAAGCACAGGGCGATAAAACCGGCAATGGTGGTGGCGGCGCTGCCGATAACGGACGCGAAGGTTTCGTGAATGGCGGCCGCCATGGCCTCGTTGCGGTCGGCGTAATGCAGCCGCTGCTCGTTATAGCTGTGCCACAGGAAGATGGAATAGTCCATGGTCACAGCCAGCTGCAGCACGGCGGACAGGGCCTTGGTAATGTAGGAAATTTCGCCCAGGAAGCAGTTGCTGCCCAGGTTGATGACAATGCTGATGCCAATGCTGGCCAAAAACACCAGCGGCACCAGCCAGCCGTCCAGCAGCAGCATCATGGCGGCGCAGGCGCACAAAACCGCCAGCCCCACATAAATGGGCTCTTCCTTTTCGCACAGATCCTTCAAATCGGTCACCAGCGCGCTCATGCCGGACACAAAGCACTGCTTGCCCGCGATGGAGCGGATTTCCCGGATGGCGTCCATGGTCACATCCGCAGATGTGGCGCTGTCAAAGAACACAGCCAGCATGGTGGAATCGCCCGCGTTAAACTCGCTGTACACCTGATCGGGCAGAATTTCCATGGGCACGGACAGATCCGCCAGGTCGTCGTACCACAGCACGCTTTCCACATGGTCCACGGCGGCGATTTTTTCCTTTAAGGCCGCCACGTCCCTGGCGGGCATGTCCTCCACAATGATCAGGGAGAAAGCGCCCTTGCCAAAGTCGTTCAGCAATTCATTCTGGCCGATGACGGTATCCATGTCCTCGGGCAGATAATCCAGCATATCGTAATTGATGCGGGTATTGATCATGCCCAGCACCGAGGGAACCAGCAGCACCAGCGCCACAATCAGGATGGGTACGCGGTATTTGACCACCGCTTTGGATAAACGCATCTTTCGTCATTCCTGCCTTTCTTCCGTATGAATCCAGAATTCTTTGACCTCCGGCTGCTGATGCTTGACGATTTTTATCGCAAACAGCGCCATGCACAGATTCAAAACGCCCTCAAACAGCATGCCGACGCCCAGCAGAATCATCATCACCCGGGCGCTGTCCGTGGGACGCAGGGTCAGCGCCGCGCCAATCACCCCCGCGCAGATGGCCAGCCCCAGCAGCAGGCCCCACTGGCTCAGGCCAAAGCGTCTGGCGTCCATGGCGGATTGCAGCTTAAACAGCCCGTCCGCCATGATGGCGATGCCCAGCGTCAGGCACAGAAAGGAAAGCGCCCGGTCCGGGCTGCGCAGCACCACCACGCCCAAAGCAATCAGCAATACGCCGAAGGCCAGGTCGAACTGAAAAGCCAGCCGGTACAGATCCTTGGAAAAGTAACCGATCAGCTTAACAATGCCAAAAGCGATCAGCATCATGCCGGACACAACGCCCACCGCCGATACAGACAATTCCGGTTTGACAATCAGCACCACGCCCAGCGCGCAAAACAGCAGGGACATGATTACATAGCAGGCCTTGGCGGCCCGAATCGGCTTTACAGACCGCGTCATGTTTGCTCACCTCCGTTTCGCCCCCTTCTCTTGGGGCCTGACTATCATAGCCAATCGCGGGGGAAGCCCGCAACGGTCAGGCCCGGCGGATTGCGCAAAAAACAGACAGCCACCCCCAAATGTCTGAAAAACGGTCACAGGCCCGCAAATGCCGTATTTTCTGTCAAAGGACAAATTTTGACCATGGAGGACAACGTCAAGGCCCGGTATACTAGGCAGGCCAGACAACGGTACAAAAGGAGGTACAACGGTTTATGAACATTTCGGACAAGCTGAAGGGCTTTGCCATGAAGCAGGTATACGCCTATCTGGACAAGGACCCGGATACCAACATTCCCAAGGTACTGGATTATTTACAGGCCCACGACAAGGGCGGCGGCATCTCCAGCCAGGTGGATTCCGTCCGGCAGGCCATCAGCGACCCCAACAACAACTGGGCCCGGCTGGTTAAAAGCCTGTGGACGGATATCGACGCGGCCCAGCGCAAGGCGCTGGTGGAAACCGCCGTGGTGAACGGCTCCATGATCGGCACCCCCATGTCGGAAAAAATGCAGGAAAAATATCAGTGCAACGTGCCCTGGGCCATTCTAATGGACCCCACGTCCGCCTGCAACCTGCACTGCACCGGCTGCTGGGCGGCGGAATATGGCAACAAGCTGAACCTGTCCTTTGACGAGCTGGACGATATCATTCGTCAGGGCAAGGCCCTGGGCACCTACATTTATATTTACTCCGGCGGCGAGCCTCTGGTGCGCAGGGACGATTTGATCCGTCTGTGCGAAAAGCACTCCGACTGCGCCTTTTTGGCCTTTACCAACGGCACGCTGATTGACGACGCCTTTGCCGACGAAATGCTGCGGGTTCACAATTTTGTGCCCGCCATCAGCATCGAGGGCTTTGAAGCCGCCACAGACAGCCGCCGGGGCCAGGGCACCTACCGCAAGGTCATTGAGGCCATGGAGCGGCTGAAGGCCCGCAAGCTGCTGTTTGGCATCTCCTGCTGCTATACCAGCGCCAATACCGAGGTCATCGGCAGCGAGGAGTATTTTGACGCGATGATTGACATGGGCGCGAAATTCGCCTGGTTCTTTACCTACATGCCCATCGGCGCGGACGCTGTGCCGGAACTGATCGCCACCGCCCAGCAGCGCAAATTCATGTACGACCAGATTCACAAATTCCGCCAGACCAAGCCCATCTTTACCATGGACTTCTGGAACGACGGCGACGCGGTGGGCGGCTGCATCGCGGGGGGCCGGAGCTACCTGCACATCAACGCCAACGGCGATGTGGAACCCTGCGCCTTTGTACACTATTCCGATTCCAACATCCGGGAAAAGACGCTGCTTCAGGCTTACCAGTCCCCGCTGTTTATGGCCTACCGCAAGGCCCAGCCCTTTAACGACAACATGCTGCGGCCCTGTCCCGTTCTGGACAACCCCGGCGCACTGACCCGCATTGTGGATGAATCCGGCGCCCACTCCACCGACCTGGAGGCTCCGGAGCGGGCCTGCGACTACTGCCATAAATGCGAAAAGGCCGCGGCGGCCTGGGCTCCCGTGGCGGATGAAATCTGGGACAGCCTGCCCGACAAGCGGGGCGTTGTCACCTACGGCAAAATGGCCAAAAAAGGGTGAGCAAAAGGCGTTTCTTTCCTGCCGCGCTCCTGACGGGGCGCGGTCAGGCCGTCAAAAAAGCTCGTCTGACAACGATCTTTTCTGACGAAGGACTGGAGGAATGTTTTCGGCAAAGCCGAAAACTCCCCGCCCGACCGGCAAAGCCGGTCGATACGAATCCAGTCAGAGGGGGTACGGCCCCTCTGACAACTCCCCGAAAAGGGTTTTTCGACAGTCTGGCCGCGCTCCTGACGGGGCGCGGCTTTTTTACATACATTTGACGTTCCTCCGGTTTTGGTTTTGACACGCGGGATTTATCCTGTCAGCGTCGGGTGAAAAGAAGACCCGGCTGAGAAATGTAAGGAGGATGTTGGGTATGAAGAAGTTTGTCAGTATCCTGCTGGCCCTGGTTTTGACCCTTGGCGCTTGCGCGGCCATGGCGGAGGGCAGCGTGTCTACGGATGGTTCCACTTCTATGGAAAAGGTCATCGGCGCTTTGGGCGAGAGCTTTATGGAGCAGAACAGCGGCGTTGCCTTTACCTATAACCCCACCGGTTCCGGCTCCGGCATTGCCGCCGTCAAGGAAGGGCGCTGCGACATCGGCCTGTCCAGCCGTGCCCTGAAGGACGATGAAAAGGCCGACGGCCTGGTGGAAACCGTGCTGGCCTATGACGGCATCGCCATCGTGGTCAACCCGGCCAACCCTGTTGCCGACCTGCCCCTGGATACGATCGCAAAGATCTATACCGGCGAAATCACCAATTGGAAAGACGTTGGCGGTGACGACGCCGAAATCGTACTCATCGGGCGTGAGGCCGGCAGCGGTACCCGCGACGGCTTTGAAACCATCACCGGCACCAAGGACGCCTGCCAGTACCGTCAGGAGCTGACCTCCACCGGCGACGTGCTGACCGCCGTCAGCCAGAACCCCAACGCCATCGGCTACGCCTCTCTGGCAGCCGTAAAGGACAGTGTAAAGGCCCTGTCCGTGGACGGTGTGGTTCCCTCTGAGGATACCGTAAAGGATGGCAGCTACAAGGTGCAGCGCCCCTTCGTGCTGGTCACCAAGGAAGGCGCCGCCCTGTCTGAAACCGCTCAGAAGTTCTTCGACTACGCCATCTCCGCCGAAGCAGCGCCCATCATCAGCGCCGCCGGCGCGGTGCCTGTGGCCGATGAAGCCAAGTAAACAAGCCAAACCTGTCGCCGGCCCGCGGCAAAACGCGGGCCGGTCTGTCCGTCAAAAAAGCTCGCCTGACGGCGATCTTTTCTGCCGAAGGACTGGAGGAATGTTTTCGGCAAAGCCGAAAACTCCCCGCCCGCCTGGCAAAGCCAGGCGATACGATGATAGTCAGAGGGGCTGCGGCCCCTCTGACAACTCCCCAAAAAGGGTTTTTCGACAGTCTGGCTGGCCCGCGAAAAAGCGCGGGTCGGCTTTTTCCCATTTTCCATAGGACTTGACATCGATTTGACATAGCCCCGGTTTCTGATTTGACAGGCCGGGGCTATGCTGTTTTGTGGAATCCGGGAGGGATTCCATGAGGAGGAAGCAGTTTGAAGGATCGAAAGCAACGAATGGAAAAAG
Source organism: uncultured Clostridia bacterium (assembly GCA_934621505.1). GTDB lineage: Bacteria > Bacillota > Clostridia > Christensenellales > Aristaeellaceae > Limiplasma. Next base: position 65,766 of record CAKTUU010000006.1, on the reverse strand, counting down.
CCGTTCATGGCGTGTTCCTGGTACTGGGGCTGATTACGGTGGCCTTTGTGCTGCTGATTACCGTTTATCTGGTGGTCGCTGGGCTGCCTGCCATCCGCCAAATCGGTTTGAAGGACTTTCTGTTTGGCCAGCGCTGGGCCCCCATCTCCAGCGACGCGGCCTATGGTATTCTGCCCTTTATCCTGACCAGCGTATACGGCACGGCCGGGGCCATTGTCATCGGCGTGCCCATCGGTTTTCTAACGGCGGTGTACCTGTCCAAAATCGCTTCGCCAGCCGTGAAAAACATCATGCAGAGCGCGGTAAGCCTGCTGGCGGGCATCCCGTCCGTGGTCTACGGCCTGATTGGCATGATGGTGCTGGTTCCCGGCATACGCAGGCTGTTTCACGTACCGGACGGAGCCAGCCTGCTGGCGGCCATGCTGGTGCTGGCGGTGATGATTCTGCCGTCCATCATCAAGGTGTCGGTCTCCGCCTTAAACGCCGTGCCAAAAGAATACGAGGACGCTTCGCTGGCCCTTGGGGCCACGCCGGTGGAAACCTATTTTCGCGTATCGGTGCCCGCGGCCAAAAGCGGCATCGCGGCGGCTGTGGTGCTGGGCGTGGGCCGGGCCATTGGCGAGGCCATGGCGGTGATGATGGTATCCGGCAACGCCCCCAATATGCCGGATCTGTTTCAAAGCGTCCGCTTCCTGACCACCGCCGTAGCCAGCGAAATGTCTTACGCCTCCGGCCTGCAGCGGCAGGCGCTGTTTTCCATCGCGCTGGTGCTGTTCCTGTTTATCATGCTGATCAACGCGGTCCTGAACTTCTTTTTGAAGGGCCGCAAGGAGGGCTGAAAAGATGCGCAAAATGTCAACCCGGCGCAGGGCGCGCATCGTCCTGCTGCGTCTGCTGATGTGGCTGGCCACAGGACTGACCGGCGCGCTGGTGCTGTTTTTGTTTGGCTATGTGCTGGCCAAGGGCCTGCCCAATGTAACCTGGCAGCTTTTGTCCACCAAGCCCAGCTACCTGAAGGCGCAGATCGGCGTTTTGCCGGATATTCTGAACACGCTGTACATCGTTGTGGCTACGCTGGCCATTGTGCTGCCGCTGGGCGTGGGCGCGGCCATTTACCTGACGGAATACGCCGGCAACAAAAAGCTGGTGGCCGTTATTGAATACGCTGCGGAAACCCTGTCCGGCATCCCGTCCATCATTTACGGCCTGGTGGGTATGCTGTTCTTCTGCCAGTTTTTGAACATGCAAACCTCTCTGATGGCGGGCGCGCTCACTCTGGTGATTATGAACCTGCCCACCATTACCCGCACCACGCAGGAAAGCCTGAAAACCGTGCCCCAAAGCTACCGGGAGGGCGCGTTTGGCCTGGGGACCGGCAAGTGGCGGGTGATTCGCACGGTGGTGCTGCCCGGCTGTGTGGACGGCATCATTACCGGCAGCCTGCTGGCTGTTGGACGCATTTTAGGCGAATCCGCGGCGCTGCTGTTTACCGCCGGTTTTGCCCATGCGCTGAACGGCTTCTGGCAGGGTCTCAGCAGCGCCGGGGCTACCCTGACCGTGGCCCTGTATGTATACGCCAAGGAACAGGGCGAGTTTGGCGTAGCCTTTGCCATCGCCGCCATTTTGCTGGTGCTGACCCTGCTGATCAATCTGGCGTCGGAATGGGTTGGCCGCTACTTTAGGAGGAAAAAGGAATTATGAGCAGCATTCTTACCGTAAACGACCTGTGCCTGTGGTACGGGCCCCAGCAGGCGCTGAAAAACATCACCATCGATATTCCCGAAAAAAGCATCACCGCCCTGATCGGCCCCTCCGGCTGCGGCAAATCCACCTTTCTGAAAACCCTGAACCGTATGAACGATTTGATTCCCGGGGTTAAAATCACCGGCGATGTGCAGTATAAGGGCCAGAACATTTACGCCCCTTCCACCGATGTAAACGAGCTGCGCAGGCAGATCGGCATGGTGTTTCAAAAGCCGAATCCCTTTCCCATGAGCATTTACGACAACATTGCCTACGGCCCCCGCACCCATGGTATAAAGGCCAAAGCTCGTCTGGACGAGATTGTGGAAACCTCCCTTCGGGGCGCGGCCATCTGGGGCGAGGTCAAGGACCGGCTGAAAAAGAACGCCCTGGGCCTGTCCGGCGGCCAGCAGCAGCGGCTGTGCATCGCCCGGGCGCTGGCGGTGGAGCCGGACGTGCTGCTGATGGACGAACCCACCAGCGCCCTGGATCCCATTTCCACCTCCCGCATTGAGGAGCTGGCCTTGCAGCTGAAGGAAAAGTACACCATCGTGATTGTTACCCACAACATGCAGCAGGCGGTGCGTATTTCCGACTACACGGCGTTTTTCCTGCTGGGCGACCTGGTGGAGTTTGGCGCTACGGAGCAGATGTTCTCCTCGCCCAGGGATAAACGCACCGAGGATTATATTACAGGGAGGTTTGGCTGATGAGGAGCCGTTTTGACGAGCAGCTGGCGCTGCTGAACCGGGAACTGATTGAAATGGGCGCTTTGTGCGAGGATGTGATCTCCATCGTGTCCGACGCGCTGCTGGGCGGCGCGGCCGCGGAAAAGGTGGCCCCGCTGGACGCGGAAATTGACCAGAAGGAACGCAGCATTGAATCCATGTGCCTGAAGCTGCTGCTTCAGCAGCAGCCGGTAGCCCGGGATTTGCGCCAAATTTCCGCCGCGCTGAAAATGATAACCGATATGGAGCGCATCGGCGACCAGGCCGAGGACATTGCCGAAATCATCCGCTTTTTAAACGGCCGCCATATTGAAAACGGCCAGCTGATGCACGCCATGTCCCAGGCGGTCATTCAAATGGTAACCCAAAGTGTTGATGCTTTTGTAAAACATGATATAATACTGGCAGAAAAGGTTGTCAGCAACGACGACGTGGTGGACGACTATTTTGACCAGGTAAAGCAAAAGCTGATTGACCGCATCGCTCAGGACCCCACGGAAGGGGAATACGCCCTGGACCTGCTGATGATCGCCAAATACTACGAGCGCATTGGCGACCACGCGGTCAACATCGCCCAGTGGGTCATCTTTTCGGTTACAGGGGTGCATAAGGAGGACTAGCCATGATTTGGTGCGTGGAGGATGAGGCCAGCATCCGGGACATTGAAGTGTACGCCCTGAAGGCCGCCGGGCTGGAGGCTTGCGGCTTTGAGGATGGCGATTCCTTCTGGCGGGCGCTGAAAAGCGAACCCAGACCCGATCTGGCCGTGCTGGACGTGATGCTGCCCGGCACGGACGGGATTGAATTGCTGCGGCGCATTCGGGCGGACGCGGATCTGGCGTCCCTGCCGGTGGTAATGGCTACCGCCAAGGGGGCGGAAATCGACAAAATTCAGGGGTTGGATTTGGGGGCGGATTACTACCTGACCAAGCCCTTTGGCATTATGGAGCTGGTATCCTGCGTGAAAGCGGTGCTGCGCCGCTGCGCCCCTCCGCAGGATGCGCACACGCTGACCCTGGGCGGTCTGTGTCTGAATCTGGACCAGCACCGGGTTACCGTAAACGGCGCGGATGTAGCCCTGACCTATAAGGAGTTTGAGCTGCTGAAGCTGTTTCTGTCCAACCCCGGCATCGCCTTTACCCGGGATCAGCTTTTCAGCAGGGTCTGGGGCGAGGATTACTTTGGCGAAAGCCGCACCATCGACACCCATATCCTGACGCTTCGTCAAAAGCTCGGCCCTTATGGCGATGTCATTCAAACCGTGCGGGGCGTAGGGTACCGTTTGGAGGGAAAAGCCCATGAGCAGTAGAATTTATCGCGCCATCCTGCTGTCGGTTGGTCTGGCGCTGCTGGCCGGGCTGCTGGTGACCCTGGGCTGCCTGTACGGCTATTTTGGCGGCGTTATGGAAAACCAGCTGCGGGACCAGGTGCGTCTGGCCGCCGCCGGAGTGGAGGAAGGCGGAACCGATTACCTGTCCCGTATTTCATCCGACCGCTACCGCATTACCTGGATTCAGCCGGACGGCAGCGTGCTGTACGACACAAAGGCCGACCCGTCCCAGATGGAGAACCACCTGGACCGCAGTGAGGTACAGGAAGCCCTGCGCAGCGGCGACGGTCAGGGGGAGCGGTATTCCTCCACCCTGATGGAAAAAACCTTTTATTACGCCCAGCGCCTTTCTGATGGCACGGTGCTGCGCATGTCCGCCAGCACGGTTACGGCGGCTGTGCTGGCCTACGGCATGCTGCAGCCGCTGCTGGTGGTGCTGGCAGCCGCGCTGGTGCTGGCGGGCCTGCTGGCCGGCCGCCTGGCCAGGCGAATTACCGATCCCCTGAACGATCTGGATTTGGACCATCCCCTGGACAACGCCTCCGCTTACGAGGAGCTGTCTCCCCTGCTTCGGCGCATCAACGACCAGCACGAGGAGATCGACGGCCAGCTGCACGCCCTGCAAAAGAAAACGGACGAGTTTGACCAGATTACCCGCAACATGCAGGAGGGGCTGGTGCTGCTGAATGAAAAGCAGCAGGTGCTAAGCATCAACGCCGCGGCGGAAAAGCTGTTTGGCGCGCAAAGCGCCTGCGTGGGGCAGGATTTTCTGACGCTGGACCGCAGCCACGAAATGACGGAAGCCCTGCATCAGGCGCTGCAAACCGGCCATGGCGAATTTCGCAGCCAGCGAAACAGCCGGTGGTATCAGTTTGATATCAGCCGGATTGATTCTCAGGGCAGCGCTGTGGGCGCGGTCATTCTCAGCTTTGACATTACCCAGCAGGAGCGGGCGGAGCAAAGCCGCCGGGAATTTACCGCCAATGTGTCCCACGAGTTAAAAACCCCCCTGCAGGGCATTATCGGCAGCGCTGAATTGATGGAAAACGGTTTGGTGAAGCCCGAGGATATGCCCCGCTTTATCGGCCATATTCACACCGAGGCCGCCCGCATGGTCACGCTGATTGAGGACATCATTCGCCTGTCCCAGCTGGACGAGGGTGATGAACTGCCTCAGGAAAGCGTGGATGTGCTGGCGATAGCTCAGGAAGCGGCAGCCAGTTTGCAGGAGCAGGCCAAAGCCAGAAACGTAACCCTGACCGTGTCCGGGCAAAGGGCCAGCATTTGCGGCGCGCCCCGTCTGGTATACGAAATTGTTTACAACCTGTGTGATAACGCCATTAAATACAACCGGGAAGGCGGCAGGGCCGCCGCGACCGTGGTAAAGGATGGCGGCCAGGTGATTGTAACCGTCAGCGATACGGGCATCGGCATTCCTCCGGCGGATCAGGACCGGGTGTTCGAGCGGTTCTACCGAGTGGACAAGAGCCATTCCAAGGCCTCCGGAGGCACAGGGCTGGGGCTGTCCATCGTCAAGCACGCCGTAAGGGATCTGCACGGCAAAATCACCCTGACCAGCATGCCCGGGCAGGGCGCCATCATCCAAATCGTCTTCCCGGCGGAAGCGTAACCTTTTCCCTGGCAAAGCAAAACTTTGCCGGGTTTTTGTTGCTTTAAATAAAGCAAAGGAGCCCACGTCGTCTTTCATGTAAATTTTTTGCTTTGTCCTGTCTTTGTCCTGTGGGATATGCTATACTGACTGCAGGGTACAAAACCCGTGAAATTCTTGGGAGGGCAATGAAATGTTTGATCATATCGGCTCCAAAATCAAGACTTTTGCCAGGGTAATCTGCTGGATTGGTATTGTTGCATCCATCGTGTGCGGTATTGTATTTTGCTAAACGGCTCCGCTTATGGTATCGTCACGGGCCTGCTGACCATCGTCATCGGTTCCCTGATGTCCTGGCTGGGCTCGTTTATGACTTATGGCTTTGGCCAGCTGGTGGACAACAGCGACAAGCTGGTCACCCATATGGAAAACCAAAAGGAAGGGAATGACTGAACATGACTCGTAAAATTCTTGCTCTGCTTCTGTGCCTGCTGCTGCTTGCGTCCGCGGCTTCGGCGGAAACCGTTTCCATGGACCTGGCCTATTGCGGTCTGCGCCTGCCCATCTCCGAGCAGTTGCTGAACAGCGGCGTAGACGCTTACACCAATGTGGACCAGAACGGCTACCCCTACGCGGTGGTTTACTATCTGTACGCGCCCCTTCTGTCCCAGCTGGAAAGCGACATGATGGAGGCTATCAACTCCCAGGATGACGACGCCGTGATCGATCTCCAGATCAAGTACAATACCCATGTGGCGGAGCTGCTGGGCGTTACCCTGGTGCCCAAGGCGGATTACGACAGCGCCCTGGCCGCCGGCAAAACGGCGGCTTCTCTGGCCACCTATGATACCGTAGTTGGCGATGTGCAGGTAGTCGGTGAAAGCGACGGCTATGTGCGCCTGGCTTACAAGCTGCTGCCCCTGACGGATGAAGACCTGGCGGAGTTTGACGCGGACGAGGCCGCCGGCTATCAGGCCTGCCGGGACGCGCTGGACGATATCCTGTCCGGGGCGGAATTAATGGACATTACCGAACTGCCCGGCGAATCCGCGCTGCCGGATACAATGCCCGAATTTGCCACCAAGGACCTGGACGGCAACGACGTGACCAACGACATCTTTGCCCAGAAGGATCTGACCGTGGTCAACGTATGGGGCACCTTCTGCGGCCCCTGCATTTCCGAAATGCCCGAGCTGGGCGAATGGAGCGCCAGCCTGCCGGACAATGTGCAGCTGATTGGCCTGGTATGTGATGTAAACAGCTATGACGACAAGGAGCAGGTGCAGGCCGCCCAGGACATTGTAAAGGACACGGGCGCGGCCTTTACCCACCTGGTTGCCAACGGCGACCTGGACGCGCTGCTGAACGCCGTTTCCGCCGTGCCCACCACCTTCTTTGTGGATAAGGAGGGCAACCTTGTGGGCGAACCTGTGGTTGGCGCGAACGTACAGGCTTATAAGGACTTTGTGGACAGCTATCTGAAATAAGCAGGCCGGATTCACCCAGCCGCCGCGGGAGCCATTCCCGCGGCGGCTGTTCATTTGACATCCCTGCCCGGCAGGGTCTATACTATGTGCATTCCCCATGGATTGGAAGTGAACCCCCTGTGACCAAGGAATCCCCTTTTGAAAGCTGGCGGCAGTCCCTTTCCGATGAAGAGCAGTCTTTGCTCAGCGACTATTTTACCGACTGGAACCGCCGCATCAATCTGTCCCTGACGGAAAAAAAGCGGATGGAGACGGATTGCCAAAAGGCCCTGTTATGGTATCGCCAGAACCATATAGGGCTGAAGGAAGCGCTTACCCGCCTGGCCCCGGAAAACCTGGGCGGCTTTTATACGCGCCCGCCGGTTTTGTGGTATTCGCCGGACGAGGCGGCCAAGATTTATCCCCTGTCCATGAAGCATGGGCAAATGGCCGTTTTTCGCCTGTCCATGTACCTGAAAGCCCCGGTGGTTCCTGTGCTTTTGCAAATGGCGCTGAATTTTACCATTCAGCGCTTTCCCTGCTTTGCCACCACGGTAAAGCGCGGCTTTTTCTGGCACTATCTGGACGCGACCAAACGCCGCTACTTTGTGGAGCCGGAAACGGAGCCGCCGGCGCGCCCCTTGCGCATTGCCTCCAGCGGCAGCCAGAGCTTCCGCATTTTGTACTACCAAAACCGCATCAGCCTGGAAATGTTTCATATTTTAACAGACGCGGCGGGCGGACTGGTATTTTTGAAAACCCTGACGGCGGAGTATCTGCGCCTGTGCGGAACGGACTACACGCCCGGCCAGGGCGTGCTGGATGTGCATCAGCCCCCTGTGGTGCGTGAAACGGAAAACGCCTTTTTGTCCGCCAACCGACCCGGAAAGGGCTCCGGCCTGACCGACCACGCGGCCCTGCAATTGGGCGGCAGGCTGTCCTACGCCCGGCCCTGCCAGGTGGTGCAGTTCCAGATGGACGCCAGTCAGCTGCACCAGCTGGCCAAAGCCCACGGCGTTACGGTAACCGGCTACATGCTGGTGCAAATGCTGCTGGCCTGCCGCCGCGCCACCGATGAAACCAACGGCGACTTCAGCATTCAGGTGCCGGTGGACATGCGCAAGTACTTTCCCTCCCCCACGCTGCGCAATTTTTCCATGTACTGCGGCATTCGTCTGCCCGCGCAGCAGGTGGAGCCGGGCGATGACCTGTACCGGGAGGTTGCCCGCCAGCTAAAGGAAAAATCCGCTCTGGAGCCCATGATGGAAATGGTCCACTCCTCCACCCGGCTGGTCAGCTCGGTGCGGTATATTCCCCTGTTTATCAAGGCCCCGGTCACCCGTTTCTTTTACGGCTTTTTGGGCGACAGGGTTTTTACCAACACGCTGTCCAACCTGGGCGTGGTTCACATGCCCAAGGAGCTGGAAGCCCAGCTGAAATACATGGATTTTGTGCTGGGCACATCCGTCACCAACCGGGCGGGATGCAGCATGGTCACCCTGAACGGCGTTACCATGTTCAGCATCTCCAAGCATACGGAGGATCCCTCTTTTGAGGAGGCGCTGTACCGCCGCCTGACCGCGGACGGCGTCGCTGTCCAGGTGAAAGGAAGCATGCTGTATGAGGCTTGAAATTACCTACCCTGTTCCCAGCCGCCGGGCCTCCCGCCGTTTGGGGGTCATTCGCTGGTTCCGCTGGCCCTTTTTGGCGGCGGCCGTTGCCTGCCCGGTCATTAACCTGGCTATCGGAGGCAAATGGTGGAGCGTTGTGGTGCTGTGGGCTTTATACATGGCCTGGGGCAACCTGTTTGCCACAGCCATCATTGATTACAACCGCGTCAGCCAAAGCATTCGCTGGATTGTGCAATGCTGCGTTCTGCTGTTTCTGATCGACTGGCTGCTGGCCCCCGGCTGGGCCCTGCTGGTGGTGCCCATGGTAGCGGCGGGCGGACTGGTCCTGGCCAGCATTCTGTTCTTTTCCGATTTTTCCAGGCAGCGGCAAAACGTGGCTCCCCTGCTGCTGCTGTGCATCGGCGATATTTTGTACGCGGCCGGTTTTTCGCTGGCGGGCAAGGGCAGCTGGTCGGTAACGGTGCTGGCAAGCCTGTCCCCGGTCATGCTCATTGCCCTGATCGCCTGCACCGGACGCGACTTCTTCCGAAGCCTGCATAAATACTTTCACTTAAAAAGCTGAATGTATTTTTATGCGATTTGTACATTTTTTTCTCATATTCGACATTGCCGAAGCTGCTTTTGGTGCAGAAAAGCCGTCAAAGCCTTGCAGAATCTGTTTTTGCAGGGCTTTTTTATATAGGTTTATTGAGGATTGGCAATCCATGCGCGCAGCTGCTACTAATAGAACTGCTTATGCTCTGCTCAGGCGTTTGCATGAACGCAGCCTTTCCTCCAGCTGGCAGCGCTTTACTATATATATCTAAATAGTATCGATATTAAAAATATACATTACCTATTCAAAAAACGCTCTGTTAAAATACTGACATAACCGGCCAGATTAGGAAAAGGCCGGGAAAACATAAGGGAGATGGCATTTTGAAAAAGAATCTGTTCAAAGTAGACGGAAGGTTCTACTACGGCTGGGTGATGCTGTTCTGCGGCTTCATGTCCATGTTCATCTGCTACGTCATTAAGGTGAACTGTTCTTCTCTTTTCTACAACCCCATCTGTGAAGATCTGGGCGTTACCCGCACGGCTTACATCCAGACCAACACCATCATGACCATTACCATGCTGATTAGTTCCGCATTCATCGGTAAACTGTACAAAAAATACCCCGTCAAGTGGATGCTGACCGCCTGCGTTACCCTGACCAGCGTGTGCTATCTGCTGATGTCCCGCGCCACCTCCCTGTGGCAGCTGTACGTTCTGGCCGGCATCCAGGGCATCGGCTGGAGCGGCGCTACCAACCTGCCTGTAACCATCATGGTCAGCAACTGGTTCGGCCCCAAGATCAAGGGTACCGCCATGTCCATCGGTATGCTGGGCAGCGGCGCCGGCGCTCTGGTCTGGGTAAAGATCGTCAACTCCATCATTTCCAGCTCCGGCTGGCGTACCGCGTACCTGGCCATGGCCGGTATCAATGCCATCATGATCCCCATCGCTCTGCTGCTGGTTGTCAGCATGCCCAGCGACAAAAAGTTTGAAACCCGTATCGGCGACCCCTCTCCCGAGGAAGTGGCGGCTGCCGGCGGCGTGTCCACGCAAAAGACCGGTATTACCGGCAAGCAGGCCCTGAAGACCGCCCGTTGGTGGCTGCAGTGGTTTGCCGGCATGACCACCATGATCGGCGCTTCCGCTTTCAGCGCGCAGTTTGTGGCTTACTTCACTGAGGTAACCGGCGATCGCGCTCAGGCTGCCGCTCTGTATGCCGGCGCTCTGGGCACCATGATTCTGGGCAAATTCCTGCTGGGCGTTCTGTCCGACCTGCTTCATATCAAGCGCACCGCCGTGCTGGCTCCCCTGTTCTACGCGGGCGTGTTCGTCTGCATGGCGCTGTGCACCAACAACATGGCTTTCGCTACCGTGCTGGCTCCTCTGTATATGATCGGTGGCGCCGTGCCTTCCACCATTCCCTTCCTGATTACCGCCCGCAACTTTGGCGACAAGGAATACGGCGTAATGAGCGGCTGGATGAACATGGCTGGCAACGTAGGCCAGATTATTGGACCCACCGTGGCTGCTATGATCTTTGACATCACCGGTACCTATCAGCTGGCCTGGATCATCTTCGCCGTGCTGATGGTGGTTGTGGCTGTGCTGTACTTCCTGTCCAACCACGCCAGCGCCAAGCAGATCGAGGCCATGGGCTACAAGGTTCCCGACTGATTGCAATACCATAAGCAAAGGAGAAACAAACATGAAAAATTACTTTGATGTTGCTGGCAAGTATGCTTTCGTAACCGGCGCTTCCTCCGGCCTGGGCCGCCAGTTCGCGATTTGCCTGGCTGAGCAGGGCGCTAACGTGGCCATCGCCGCCCGCCGTGTGGAAAAGCTGGAAGAAGTCAAGAAGGAAGTAGAAGCCTACGGTGTAAAGTGCCTGGCTCTGCCCTGTGACGTAACTGACAGCGCCCAGGTAAAGAGCGCCGTAGACGCCGCCGTGGCCGAATTTGGCCGCATCGATATCCTGATTAACAACGCTGCTGCCGGTTTTGCCACCCCCGCCGCCGAGACCGACGACGAGACCTGGCAGCGCGTCATCAACACCAACGTGAACGGCGTGTTCTATGTGGCCCGCGAAGTTGGCAAGGTGATGCTGAAGCAGCAGTACGGCAAAATCATCAACATCGGCTCCTTCCACTGCCAGGTAACCATGAACGGCGTACCCCGTTCCGGCTACTCCACCGCAAAGGGTGCCGTGCTGATGATGACCAAGGCTCTGGCCGCCGAGTGGGCCAAGCAGGGCATTACCGTGAACACCCTTGGCCCCGGCTACTTCGAGAGCGAAATGTCCGCGAAGGTTGCCAACCAGGCTTACGAAGACGGCATCCGCAACAACTGCCCCATGGGCCGTCGCGGCAAGCCCGGCGAACTGAACGGCGCTATGCTGTTCCTGGCTTCCGACGCTTCCAGCTATGTAACCGGCCAGCTGCTGCTGGTGGACGGCGGCTGGACCATCGTCTAATCGCTGACAGCCGCTGAAGCGGCGTTGAAAGGCGCGCTGTTTTAGCAAACCAACGGGGCCTTTTCCGTAGGGGAAGGGCCCCGTTTCTTGTGCCTATTTTGGGATTAGGGAGCGAAGGATATGTCGGCAAGTGTCATTGGAATCCTGCTTCTAGCTGGATGCGTGTTGTTTTTTCTAACGAATTGGCTTCCCTCTGCGGCGGTTGGCTGCATTGGCTGTATTTTGGCCGTGCTGCTGAACGTATGCTCTTTTGAGGAAGCTTTTTCCGGTTTTTCCAGCAGCATTGTGCTGCTGATGGCCAGCTCCATGATTGTGGGCATTGCCATGTTTAAAACGGGCGCGGCACAGATTGTTGGTCGTATGGTCATTAAATGGTCCAAAGGCAGCGAGCGCGTCTTTTTGATGGTAAGCTGCGCTGTGGCCGGCGTGCTGGCCATGTTCCTGGCCAACACTGCCACGCTGGCTGCGTTTATCGCCATTGTGGACAGCGTATGCAGCCAGTCCAATATGAAGCGAAAAAATCTGGTGCTGCCCCTGTCCTGCGCGGTAATGCTGGGCGGCTGCTGCACCCTGATCGGCTGCACCCCGCAGCTGACCGCCAACGCCCTGCTGGGCAAGCTGGCGGATATGGAAATGGGAATGTGGACCCTGACCGGCCCGGGGCTGTGCCTGTTTGTGCTGTTTTTGCTGTATCTGGCCCTGTTTGGACTGCGCCGCGGCGAAAGAATCTGGGGCGACCGTCCCGAGGAGCAAATGGCCATTGACGAGTCCAATTCCCACGCCGTACTGACCGCCAGCTATGACAGGAAAAAGCTGATCATCATGTTTACCATTCTGGTGCTGATGGTAATTTCCTATGTTTTTTCACTGCTTCCAACGCATATGACGGCCTTGTGCGCCGCGGCGCTGTGCGTTATCTGCGGCTGCTGCATCACCAAGGATATCGCGAAGGAATTAAACTGGCAGTCGGTTGTGTTTTTGGCCTCCTGCCTTGGTTTGGCGAACGCGCTGACGGTATCCGGCTCCGGTCAGTTAATCAGCGACGCCATCGTTTCCGTTTTAGGCAGCACAGCATCGCCCTATCTGGTCTTTGCGGTTCTGGTAACGCTGACGTTGTTCATCAGTCAGTTTATTACCAATTCTACGGCCATTATCATTGTGCTGCCGGTAGCCGTATCCTTCTGCACCAGCTACGGCCTGTCCCCCATGCCATTCTGCATCGGTGTGACTCTGGCGGCCAGCGTGGCCTGCTGCACCCCGCTTGCGGCGGCGCAGATCGCCATGACGCAGGTGGCGGGCTACAAATTTTCGGATTATGTCAAATATACCTGGGTACTGACCCTGCTGATGCTGGCAGGTATCCTGGTGGCCGTTCCCGTCTTTTATCCATTGGTCTAAAAGGGCTATAAAAAAGGCGCTCTCCAAGCGATTTTTGGGGAGCGCCTTCCTTTTGGGTTTGCAATTGCGGAATGCTTACAGGCTGTACAGGCACACATTGGTTTCGCCGTCAATTTCCTGCACATTGACCGATACCATTTCCGATTTGGAGGTGGGAATATTCTTGCCCACATAATCGGGACGAATGGGCAGTTCCCGGTGGCCCCGGTCCACCAGCACCGCCAGCTGGATGGATTTGGGCCTGCCAAAGCTGAACACCGCGTCAATGGCGGCGCGGGCGGTACGGCCTGTGTAGATTACATCGTCCACAATAATCACCGTGCAGTCCGCCAGCTTGCAGGGAATATCGCAATCCAGCGTGGTGGGCTGAGCGCCCATCTCCGTCAGGTCGTCCCGGTACAGGGCGATGTCCACATGCCCAACCGGCACTTCCGCGCCCTCAAAGCGAAAAATGTTTTGCGCCAGCTGCTGCGCCAGCGGGATTCCCCGGCGCTTGACTCCCAGCAGACACAAGTGATCCACGCCATGGTTTTTCTCAATGATTTCATGGGTGATGCGGGCCAAAGAACGCTGTACCGCCGCCTCGTCCATGATTTGCGCCTTCCACTCCATGGATGTTCCTCTCCTTTTTATCCATCCGGCTCAGTCTTTCCCCTGCAGGGGTTTCCAGGTTCCCTGAACGATTTGCCGCAAAATGTCCATCTCGTTATCGCACAGGCAATAGCCCGGCTTTTTCAGCTGCGCGGCGGCCTTTGCCATGATAAACGGATAGCCTACCAAATCCAGCATGCTTTCATCGTTAAAGCTGTCGCCAAAGGCCGCCGTTTCCGCAGGGGCAATGTTCAGCCGCCGCAGCAGGCTTCGCATGCCAATGCCCTTGTTGGCGCAGGTAAAGTCAAACCAGTCCCGGCTTGCCAGGGTGGCCGTTACCCGGCCCGCCCACTTGGCCCCCAGCCGGGCCGCGCTTTCACCCATGCCCTCGTTCTTCTGACCGGATATTTTTAAAATGGGTTCGGTAACCTGGGCGGGGTCGTCTACCACGGTCACCGTATTGCGCAGCCGGTAGACGATATCGTCGGTGTAACGGCGGTTTTCATCCAGCACATAGGTGGTGTGGCGGCCGCTGATGAGCAGATTCATCTTTTCCGCCTGAATATCCGAGATAATTTCCTTGGCCTCCCCATCGGGAATGGGGACAATATCCGATACCATATCATCCACCACGCACATGGCGCCGTTTTCGCACACATAGGCCATTTCATCGGCCACCGGCGCGAACAGCCGCCGCATATTCCCATAGGTACGCCCGCTGCACACGGCAAATTGAATGCCCTTTTCCTTTAAAGCGCGAACGATATCAAAAATTCCCTCCGGCAGCCTGCCGCAGGCGTTCAGCAGCGTTCCATCCAAATCCGTAGCAATCAGGCGAATCATGTTCCGCACCTCCCGTGTATTTGCGCAAACGGTATCATAGCATATTTTTTTGATTTTCGTCAATTTCCCTATTGACTTTTCCTTTTGTTTGATTTATCATTCATATGAACAAACGTTCAATTGTTTGCGGAGGTGAGCAGGATGCCACAGGAAACCGAGCCAATGGGCTGTGAATACATGCATGTGCATGAGGCTATCGTACAAAAGGTGCAGCAGCAAATGCCCAATGAGGACGTACTGTTCGACCTGAGCGAGCTGTTTAAAATCTTTGGCGATTCCACCCGCATTCGCATTCTGTACTGCCTGTTTGCCAGTGAAATGTGCGTATGCGACATCGCAACCCTGCTGAATATGACGCAAAGCGCCATATCCCACCAGCTGAGCGTTCTGAAAAAGAACAAGCTGGTCAAAAGCCGCCGCGACGGCAAAACCATGTTCTATTCCCTGGCCGACAGTCACGTGGTTACCATCCTGGATCAAGGCGTGGAGCATGTGACAGAGTAACGATTTCAAAGGAGGCTTTCCCCATGAAAAAGGTATTCAAACTGATGGACCTGGATTGCGCCAACTGCGCCGCCAAGATGGAAAACGCCATTGCCAGGCTGCCCGGCGTGGACCATGTGGTAGTAAACTTTATGACCCAAAAGCTGACGCTGGAAGCGGCGGACGCGGATTTTGACCGCATCCTGGACGAAGTGGAAAAGACCATGCGCAAGGTGGAGCCGGACTGCACCCTGGTGCGCTAAAGAACCAAAGCCTGACGAAAGTGGAAGGATGAGAACCATGTCCCGCAAGCAAAAAAAGGAGCTGTACCGCATTATCGCAAGCGCCGTGCTGTTTGCAGCCGGTCTGCTGATTCCCCAGGAAGTCGTCAAGATCGTGCTTTTTCTGGCGGCCTATCTGCTGGTAGGCTTTGGCGTGCTGAAGGAAGCGGCTGAGGGCATTATCCACGGCCAGCTGTTCGATGAAAACTTCCTGATGGCCATTGCCACCATCGGCGCGGTATGCGTAGGCGAATACACCGAGGCCGTGGCCGTAATGCTGCTGTACCAGATTGGCGAACTGTTCCAGCAGGTGGCTGTGGGCAAATCCCGGGCTTCTATTTCCAGCCTGATGGATATTCGCCCCGAAACGGCGGATGTGGAACGGGACGGCCAGGTGGTTACCGTTGACCCGGAGGAGGTAGCGGTAGGCGATATTCTGGTCATTCGCGCCGGCGAGCGGATTCCCGTGGACGGCGTAATCGTGGAAGGCTCCTCCAGCCTGGATACCGCGGCTCTGACCGGCGAAAGCGTGCCCCGGGATGTGGAAAAGGGCGATAACGTCATCAGCGGCTGCATCAACCAGACCGGCCTTTTGCGGGTACGGGCCACCAAGGCCTATACCGATTCCACGGTGGCCAAAATTCTGGACATGGTGGAAAACGCCAGTGACAAAAAAGCCCATGTGGAGAGCTTTATCACCCGCTTTGCCCGCATTTATACCCCTGCGGTATGCGCCGCAGCCCTGCTGCTGTTCCTGATTCCGCCCCTTTTCTTTGGCGGCGCCTGGCGTGAATGGGGTATGCGCGCCCTCAGCTTCCTGGTGGTCAGCTGTCCCTGCGCGCTGGTTATTTCCGTGCCGCTGGCGTTCTTTGGCGGCATCGGCGGCGCCAGCCGCAACGGCGTGCTGGTGAAGGGCAGCAACTATCTGGAATCCCTGGCCAAAGCGGATATCATGGTGTTTGACAAAACCGGCACCCTGACCCGGGGCAGCTTCCATGTAACGGTGGTTCACCCCGACCACATCAGCGAAAACGACCTGCTGCGCATGGCTGCCACGGTGGAAAGTCAATCCACCCACCCCATCAGCCGTTCCATCGTATCCGGCTGGCAGGGCATTGTGGACGCCTCCGTCCTGTCGGATGTGAAGGAGGTTGCCGGTCAGGGCCTGACCGCCATGTGGGACGGCCACCTGATTGCCGTGGGCAACCAGAAGCTGATGGCCGCGGAAGGCGTGCAGGTGCCCAATTGCCCCCACACCGGCACCGTGGTGCATGTAGCGCAGGATCAAACCTATTTGGGCCATATCGTCATTGAGGACGAGGTAAAGCCCGGCGCGGAGGACGCCATTGCCGCCCTGCACAAGGAAGGCGTACGCAAAACCGTTATGCTCACCGGCGACAGTCAGGCTGTGGCCGAAAGCGTAGCCAGGCGCCTGGGCATGGACGAATACCACGCCCAGCTGCTGCCCGCCCAAAAGGTGGAGCATGTGGAACGCCTGCTGAAGGAAAAATCCCCCAAGGGTACGCTGGTCTTTGTGGGCGACGGCATTAACGACGCGCCTGTGCTGACCCGGGCCGATGTAGGCGTGGCCATGGGCGCGCTGGGCAGCGACGCCGCCGTGGAAGCCGCCGATGTGGTGCTGATGGACGACGACCCCCGCAAGCTGGCGGTGGCTATGCGCATCAGCCGCCGCACCCTGTCCATTGCCCGGCAGAATATCATCTTTGCCCTGGCGGTAAAGCTGCTGGTGCTGGTACTGGTCGCCCTGGGCCTGGCGGATATGTGGTGGGCCGTGTTCGCCGACGTAGGCGTATGCGTGCTGGCGGTGCTGAACGCCATGCGGGCATTGGGAAAAGATAAAAAGTAAAACAGACAAAAGGAAGGGGCCGCGCAAAACCGCGCGGCCCCTTCCTTTTTGCCCTTACAGCAGCGTAATGCCCGCTTCCCGGCACTTGCGCTGGGTATCCATATCCCAAATGGAGGACTGCACCTCGCCAATATGGGCCTTGCCCAGCAGCAGCATGCACAGGCGGCTCTGCCCAATACCGCCGCCGATGGTCAGAGGCAGTTCGCCATTCAGCAACATGCGGTGGAATTGCAGGTTGCGCCGGTTGTCGCAGCCCGCCAGCGTCAGCTGGTTGTCCAGGGTTTCGCTGTCCACCCGAATGCCCATGGAGCTGATCTCAAAGGAGCAGTCCAGCACCGGGTTGTAAAACAGAATATCCCCGTTCAGGTTCCAGTCGTCATAGTCCGGGGCGCGGCCGTCATGGGGCTGCCCATTGGACAGCTTGTGCCCAATCTGCATCAGAAAGGTAATGGGATGTTGGCGCACATAGGCGTTTTCCCGCTCCTTGGGGGACAGGTCCGGGTACATGTCCAGCAGCTCCTGGGTGGTAATGAAGCTGACCTCCCGCCCAAGCTGGGTATGCAGGGTGGGATAGCGGCCGTTTACAATCAGCGAAGCGTCGCTGATGCAGCCCACAATGTCCCGAACCGTATCCTTCAGCATGCGCTCGGTGCGGGTTTCCCGGGTGATAACCCGTTCCCAGTCCCACTGGTCCACATAGATGGAGTGCAGGTTGTCCAGCTGCTCGTCCCGGCGAATGGCGTTCATATCCGTATAAATGCCCTTGCCCGGATGAAAATCGTAGCGGTACAGCGCCATGCGCTTCCATTTGGCCAGCGAATGCACCACCTGAGCCTCCGTGCCCGCGCCGGGCGCGTCAAAGGTAACGGGGCGCTCCACCCCGTTCAGGTCGTCGTTCAGACCTGTGGACGGCTCCACAAACAGGGGAGCGGACACACGCTTCAAATTCAGCGCCATGGCCAGATGATCCTGAAAGGACCGCTTGATCAGGCTGATGGCCGCCTGCGTTTCATACAGGGACAATTTCGGCTCGTAACCGCTGGGAATAACGGTTTGGCTCATGAGACATCTTCCTTTCCGTGATAAAATGAAGCAGGATGACCAAAATACGTTACAAACTCACATTCCAGACGGCCGTTATATAGCCTGCGCTTCTTATCCGCCCGCCTGCCAAAGGCCCGCTCAAAGCCCGGGTCCGCCGTAATGGCGCATAAGGCCCAGCCCGGGTGCCTTCGCCACATCTCCCCCATGGCCCGGTACAGCTCTCTGGCGCCCTTCTGGTCGCTCAAACGCTCGCCATAGGGCGGGTTGCACAGGAAAACTCCCGGGGCTCCCTCCAGCGTCAGGGTGCGCAAATCCTGCTGACGCACCTGAATGCGTCCCTCAAATCCCGCCTGGCGAATGTGGCGGCCGCATAGTTCCAGCGTCTCCTGGCTGATATCGCTGCCGCCGATATCAAAAACATCGTCCGTTTCCTGTTCCGCCAGCTGCCGCCGCACAGCCTGCATCTGGGCTTGATCAAAGAATGGATACTTTTCGCAGACAAAGCTACGCCGAATGCCAGCGGGACGGTTTACAGCCCGCATGGCCGCCTCGATCAGCAGGGTGCCGGTACCGCAGCAGGGATCATACAGCCGCATGCCCTTGCGCCATGGGCTGATGTCCACCAGCGCCGCCGCCAGCGTTTCCCGGATGGGCGCTTCGCCGTTCCAGGTACGGTAGCCCCGGCGGTTCAGCGCATCGCCGCTCATATCCAGCGTAATGCGTGCCCTATCGTTCACCACCGCCACCTCTACGGGATACACGGGGCCGTTTTCCGGCAGACGGTCCATATGCCACTGTTGGCCCAGGCGCTGCACAATCGCCTTTTTGGTAATGGCCTGACAGTCCCGCACGCTCATCAGCTGGCTGCGCACGCATTTGCCGCTGACGTGAATGGCGGCGCTGCGGCTCATCAGCCGCTCCCAGGCGATTCCCTTTACCAGCTGAAACAGCTCCTCAAAGCTGCGGACGGGCTTTTCGGCCAATATCATCAGCACCCGGTCCGCCGTGCGCAGGCATAAATTGGCCCGAAAGGCGTCTATCGGCTCCCCTTCAAAGCGGGCTCCACCGTTTTCTCCCCGGGCTTCCAGTCCCATGCGCTTCAATTCGCCTGCCGCCACGCCCTCCAGTCCAAAGGCCGCCGTAGCCAGAAAAGAATAGGTCATGCTAGCTCCTGTCTGCCCCCGTTTGCGCGCATGGAACCGCCGTTTTCTGCGCAGGATGCAACCAAAGGGGGCGATTGGTTTGTTTAAGGATTTCTGTATCGGGGCCGCCGGATATCCGCTGATAGAGCTGGGCTGGCGCGGCCGCACCCACCCGGCCATGGCCCTGGCGGGAGGGCTTAGCCTGTGCGCCCTGCGCCGCATTGGCCGAATGATGAAAGGCCGCCCCCTGTGGCAGCCAACGCTGCTGGGCGGCCTGACCATTACCGGCATTGAATATGCCGCCGGTCGCGTCTTTAACCGGCGCTACCAGATTTGGGATTACCGCCGCGTGCCGCTGAATGTTCAGGGACAGATTTGCATTCCCTATACGGCGGCCTGGTGCCTTATCAGCGCCGCGGCCCTCCGCTGCATGCGTTACAGCTGCTGATCCAGTATATCCGCAATGCGTTTGCTGGCCTTGCCGTCGCCGTAGGGGTTGGCGGCGTGCTCCATCTGGCGGTAGCTGCTGGGGTTGTCCAGCAGTTCCCGCACAGAGGCATAGATGGTGTTTTCGTCCGTGCCCACCAGCTTTAACGTGCCCGCCATTACGCCCTCAGGCCGCTCGGTGGTATCGCGCATCACCAGCACCGGTTTGCCCAGCGCCGGGGCCTCCTCCTGAATGCCGCCGCTATCGGTCATAATCAGGTAAGCTCGCGCCATCAGGTTATGAAAATCCAGCACGTCCAGAGGCTCGATCATGTGAATGCGCGGCTGCCCGTCAAAGCAACGGTGAGCCATTTCCCTGACGGCAGGGTTCATGTGCATGGGGTACAGCACCTTTACATCCGGGGTTTCATCCACAATACGGCGAATGGCGGAGAACATCTCCTGCATAGGCTGGCCCAGGTTTTCCCGGCGGTGGGCGGTCAGCAAAATCAGGCGGCTGCCTTTGGCCCATTCAATTTCCGGATGGTCGTAATCCTGCCGCACGGTGGTGTCCAGCGCATCGATAACCGTATTGCCGGTTACAAAAATGTGGCTGTCCGGCTTACCTTCCTTCAGCAGGTTCTGACGGCTCATCTCCGTAGGGGCAAAGTAGAACCGGCTGATCAAATCCACGGCCTGACGGTTAAACTCCTCCGGGAAGGGAGAATACAGGTTGTAGGTGCGCAGCCCCGCCTCCACATGGCCCACGGGAATTTGCATATAAAAGCAGGCCAGGGCGGTGACAAAGGCGGTGGACGTATCCCCATGCACCAGCGCCACATCCGGCTTTTCCGTTTCCAGAATGGTTTTCAGCTTTTCCAGAATGGAAATGGTTACATCAAACAGGGTTTGCTTTTCCTTCATAATGCACAGGTCGTAATCCGGCTGTACATGGAAACAATCCAGAATTTGATCCAGCATTTGCCTGTGCTGCCCTGTTACGCACACAACCGTCTCAAATTCGGGATGCCTCTCCAGCTCCAACACCAGGGGACACATCTTGATTGCCTCCGGCCTTGTGCCGAAAATCAGCATCACCTTTTTCATTTGCATACCTCAATCTGCCGCCACGCGGCCTGTATCGTTTTGGCGCCACCAGTCCAGCAGGCGCTGCATCTGGGTAATGGGCTGCTGCCCGGCCATGGAGGATAAAAAGGTTACCTGTCCCCCCGGGCCGTCCGAGGCCAGGTTTTCCTCCTGCAAACGGCGCTTCAGCTGCCGCGCCGTGCCCAGGCTGCCGTCAATCAGCGGCGTGCCGGGAGGCAGATGGGCCGCGATTGCGCCCCGCAAAAACGGGTAATGGGTGCAGCCCAGCACCACAGCCTTGATGGGCGTATACTGATAGGGAGCCAGCAGGGTGTCCAGCAGCCTGTCCACCCGGGGGCCGCTCATCTGACCCGCCTCCACGCATTCCATCAGTCCGGGGCAGGGCAGGGGAATCGCGTCCTGTCCGTAGCGCTGCATCAGGGATTGAAATTTGGGCTGCGTCAGCGTTACATGGGTGGCCATTACCAAAATCCGTCCTTGGCCGGGCATCATCGCCGCGGGCTTCAGCGCCGGTTCCATGCCGATCACCGGCAGGGTCAGCTCCTGCCGCAGGCGGGCGGCCGCCACGCTGGTGGCCGTGTTGCAGGCGATGACCACCGCCTTGCAGCCCTGCTCAATCAGCTGGTCTACCGCCTGATGGGTATAGGCAAACACCTTTTCCGGCGGCTTATCCCCGTATGGGATGTGGCTGGTATCGCCATAATACACAAAGTTTTCGTTGGGCAGCACGCGCAGCATTTCGCCCAGCACGCTAATGCCGCCCAGGCCGCTGTCCATGATGCCCACAGGGCGATGGTCCAACGCCGCTCACCTCCGCAGACGATTATAACCGGTAGCGCCCTATTTTTCAAGACTAACCTTTTCAAGGCTCTGGGCGATAGCGTCCGCCAGATACGGCATGGCGGCCAGCACCTGCTCCAGGGTGTTGCGGTTATTGCCCGCCTCGATCAAAACGCAGCCGGTGGAAATGTGCTGGTTGAACCGGCCGTTTTTCACCCGCACGTCCCGGCACAGCCCCTTTACCTGATCGTTCAGGCAATCGGTAATGGCCCGAGCCATTTTGATATTCTCCTGCCAGTTCGGTTTCTGGTCAAAGCCCTGTCCGGTCTGTCCCTCGCCCTTGCCAATCAGCACCATCAAATAGGCCAGCTCCTGCCCGCCCACGGCTACCGTATTGGGGCCGGTCTGAGAGGCGGCGTATGCGTCCCGGTGCAAATCGATATACAAATCATAGCTTTCTCCTGCGGCAACGCGGGCTTCCAGCATGGCAAGGGAACGGGTGTAAGCGTCGCTTAGATTGGGCGGCTCAAAGGCGGTGGTATCATGCACCACCTCCATGCCCAGGCCCCGCAGCAGGGCGGCCAGTTCTTCCCCCACCCGCACCATGTTGTACCGCTCGTCGGCGGTGCGCCACTTTTCCGTTTCCTTGTAGGGGTGATCGGCATCTTGGGCATAGGCCTCATAGGTATGGGTATGATAAATCAGCACCCGCTGGGCCGACCGCTGGGTGCGAATCACTTCCACGGAGAAATCCTCTGCCGCCGTTGGCGCGGGGGTTTCCAGTTGAAACAGGTTTTCTTCGGGAACAATGACTCCTTCCTCCTCCAGCCAGGCGGCAAAAGCTGGGGTTGCCGTTTCTTCCCGCGCCTGTCCGCTGCTACTCAGCGTCAGTCCCACCGTCAGGCCGCTGAACAGGGCCAGCGCCAGACAAATCACTTGCTTCCATTCCTGCATATCGGGTTCACCGCCTTTTGCGTTCTGCCCGAAAGGATATGCTAAATATGCAAGTAACTATGCAGGGTGTCCGCGTCCAAAGCCGGCTGAAGGGCGCGGTTCAGGCCGTCGCTGAGCAAATCCGCCACATTCAGCACCAGGTCGTCAATTTCCCGGGGCGTTACCACCATATCGTTCAGGAAGCCGTCCGTCAGCTGGTTCAGCAGCATTTCCCGGGCCTGCTGGTGCTCCTGCCCGTCATAAGCGTCCATCAGCCGCTGCATGGCGTCCCGGGCAATGGTTGAGGCGTACACCACCATGGGCACCCCAATGGCCACAACCTTTACCCCCAGGGTGTCCTCCGTCAGCCCCAGCCGGTGATTGCCCACACCGCTGCCCGGCTCGATGCCCGTATCGGTAATCTGCACCGTGGTGCAGATCCGTTCGCTTTCAAAGGCGGCCAGCGCGTCAATGGCCACCACGGCCGCCGGACGCACATGTCCCACCAGCCCGCGACACAATTCCGCCGTTTCTATGCCGGTCAGCCCCAGCACGCCCGGCGCTATGGCGCTGACGCCCCGCAGCTTGCCCCGCAGCTCCCGGTTCATGGCGGGCTTCAGGTGCCGGGTTACTAACATGCGTTCCACCACGCGGGTGCCCAAAGCGTCCGCCGTTACGTTGCGGTTGCCCAGGCCCACCACCAGCACGTCGCCGCCCTTGGGAAGCAGCCTGCGCAGGCCCAGCGCCACCATCTGCGCCAGAATTTCCCGCTTGTGCGCATCGCAATGGGGCAGCTGCGGACACTCCATGGTGATGTATTCGCCCCGTTTGCGGCCCAGCATACGGGCCGCCCGTTCCTGCTGAATGCAGATTCGGGTATGGGTAATATCCCCCACCCGATGGGTGATGATTTTAACCCCGTCAATCTGTTTTTCCTCCGGGCCGATGCATTCCATGGCCAGGTCTGTCCGCAAGCCGCCCATTCCCGCAACCATCCTTTCCAGGCGGCGCAAAAAAACACGCATGCCGCCCCGTTGGGGGTAGCATGCGCGAAAGGATGAAACGTTATGCTTACAGCTTCTGTCCGCAGCTGGGGCAGAACTTTGCGCCAGCGTCCACCTTGCCGCCGCAGCCGGGGCAGAAGCCGCCGGCGTTTTGCTGTGCGCCGCATTCCGGACAGAATTTGCTGCCGGCCGCAATGGCCTTGCCGCAAGCGGTGCACGCAACCGTCTGAACAGCGGGGGCCGCCTGCTGCTGGGGCTGCTGACCCATACCAAAGGCCTGGGTAAACATTTGGCCCATGCCCATACCGGCGCCCATTCCCACGCCCATACCGGCAGCGCCGTTCTGGTTATTGGCGGCTTCCCGCATGGCCTCGGCGGCCTGGTACTGGGTGTACTTGTTCAAGTCGCCCACCACGCCCATGGAGGTGCGCTTGTCAATGCTCTTTTCCACTTCCTCGGGCAGGCTGATGTTTTCAATCACAAACTGGCACAGGGTCAGGCCCAGCTTTTCCACCTTGGGGTTGAGGGTTTGCAGCACATAGTCGCCCAGTTCGGTATAATTGGCGGCCAGGTCCAAAGCGGGAATCTTGCTCTGGGCGATGGCGTCGCTGAGGCCGCTGACCACGATGCTCTTGATCTGGCCTTCCACGCCTTCTACCGTAAACAGGGAAGCGGTGCCGAAGCACTCCTTCATAAACGCCGTGGGATCCTTCACCTTAAAGGAATAGGAGCCGAAGGCGCGAATGCGGATCATGCCAAACTCGGCGTCGCGCATCATCACAGGATTGGCGGTGCCCCATTTGCGGTCCATAAACTGCTTGGTGTTGATAAAGTAAACGTCGCTCTTGAAGGGAGAGTTGAAGCCATACTTCCAGGCCTTCAGGGCGGTCATCACGGGCATATTCTGGGTGGACAGCTCGTAGCGGCCGGGCTGGAACACATCCGCCAGCTGGCCTTCGTTAACGAAAATGGCGACCTGGCTTTCCCGCACGGTCAGCTGCGCACCCATCATGATTTCCTTGCCATTCATGTCATACTTATGCACCATGGTGTTGGACGTGCTGTCCGACCATTCGATGACGTCAATCAGCTGGCTGGTTACGATATTCTTAATAAATCCCATTGTCATAGCCTCCTAAGTTATCATAAAAAATCAATTCTGGCCGGCAAATACCTGCAAGCCGTCCACCCGGCGCACATCCAGCAGCCGCATGGTCAGCCCCAGATACTTGTCAATCTGGTCCACCGTTTCCTGAATATAGGTAAACGCAATGTTTTCGCTGATGCCCTCCGCCTCGTTTTCCGGATAGCACAGCACCCGTACCTCCTCGGGGGAAACCACCGCCACATGCATCACCATATGATCGTGACCCCGGCCAAAGAAGTTGCGCAGGGCGGTTTCCAGCCGTTCGCTGCCATAATGCCAGCGTTCCGACAAAAAGGTATCGTCATCCGGCATGGCCAGGCGGGCCAGCACGCAGGGCACGTTCAGCTTTTCCCGGCAGCGGTACAGGCGCAGGCGCTGAGCCAGCTTGTCCGGGTCCTCTTCCACACCGGCGATTACCTTGCACAGCCAGCGTTCCCGCTGCTGATCCAGCTTATCCGCCGGATAGTAATCGTCGTTGGAATCGTCAGCGTTCATACGGGCCAGCAGACTGCTTACCTCCCGCACGGTTTCCATTTGCTTTTCCGCCGTGGGTTCAATGCTGAAAAGCAGCATTGCCGGGCGCTTCTCGTTTAAAAAATCATACAGCGGAGCAAAGGCGGGGTCGTCGTCCACGGCAATGGCGTCGATGGGATGCTTTTCCATACATTCCACCGCTTCCTGAACCGTGGAGCGAATCCGGGGCGGCTTAAAGCCCAGCTTTTCCCAGCCTTCCATCGCTTCAATCCGTTCCTTTACGCCCTGGTCACCAGTTACAATCAGCAATCTGTACACGCAGCTACCTCCATGCGATTGGTTCAAGTTCGCCCTTTCATTATACATGGTTCCAAGAAAAAATTCAATGGCTGGCGAAATTTGTAGCTGCTTCCAACCCCTAATTTCCTTCCGAAAGCCAGTCTGCACACCATTTCAGGTTCTTCAGCTCCAAAAAGCGCATCAGCCCCGTCAGCGCGTCCTCCAAATCCCACAAAAAACGGTTGGTTACGGCAAAACCCACCTCAGGCCAGAAGCGCCGCACCTCCAGCGTGCCGTTTCCCCGGTCGGCAATGGGCTCCACACGGCCCGCGAAGCGGTCGCCGTACAAAACCGGCAGCACATAGTAGCCGTAGCGGCGCTGCTCCATGGGCGTGTATACCTCCCATTTGTAAGCAAAATCAAACAGGGCGGCTATCAGCTTGCGGTCCCACAGCATAGCGTCCAGGGGCGGCAGCAGGCGGGCCTGCCGGTCCACGCACTGGGGCGGGTTTTGCAGCAGGGCCGCGTCCTGGGTCAGGGCATACAGGGGCCGGGTGATCCCCTGCACATTGACGGGAAAAATCACGCCCCGTTTTTGCAGCATGTCAAACGCCATTTGCCGGGTCTGGGCCGTCAGCCCGTTCACCCCCAGCCACGCGTCGCTGGGCGCGTTCCACAGCAGGCCCACCGCGCCGATGCGGCGTCGCACCTGCCAGATCATCCGCTCCCACTCGTTGGGAAAGGGATAGGGAGCGGCCAGCAATTCCCGCGGCAGGCAATCGACGCTGAGGGCGTAGCTTTTCACCGTGCCTGTTTTATGATGAATCACAAAATCCCCGCGAAAATACAGCGTTTCCAGGGCGGCGCGGCCCAGGCTGGTGGCGCCCCAGGGCCAGTCCACCTTTTCCTTCATCCCCAGTTCCTGGGCGGACAGGCTGCCATTTTGATGCACCGCCTCCATCACCTGCTTCGCAATGGGGTTAACCGCCTGGCTGGACCGGGTGTTCTGCCGGAAGCCCTCCCGCAGAAAGGCCAGGCAGGGCCAGTCCTGAGTGCACAAAATGCACATGTTCTTGTCAAAATAGTCCATCAGCACCCGCTGGTTATACAGCAGGTCATAAAGCATTTGCCGGGTAAAGCCCTTTACCCGGGTTAAAAAAGCCAGTTCATGACTGCGGCCGCAGATATCAACGGGGTCAAACTGCACACAGCCCGCTTGGCGCACATAGTCCACCACGCCCTGGGGGCCCGCGAAGCGCTTCATTCCCAGCAGGCCGTTTTTGGCCAGAAGGAAGCGGCAGGCCTGTTCTTTGGAAAGAGTAACCATAGCCCCCACCTCCCGCAACATTTGTAAACAGCCTTATTATATAACACCCCCAAGGGCCAGGACAAGCCCTTGGGGCATAAAGAAAACCCGCCGCGGCATCCATTTTGCGTGATACCGCGGCGGGTCAGACCGTTTGTTTTTATTGCGCCCGGCGCAGGGTAGCCGCCCAGCCCAGGTCGATGGCCTTTTGATGGGAGGTGGCGTAGGGACCGATTTTCTCCACCTGAGCCTGTGTACGGGGGAAATGGATGCACAGATGGCCGTCAAAATCGTTATCGCGGATATGCTGCGGCGAGTGAGGCACGTTATGGGTGCTGGCCATATACACGCTGCCGTCGCTGAATACCACCCATACCGCCTTGGGGGTCCAGGTGGTCTTACCGCCAAAGGCACGGTTCATATTGGCCGTATCTGTGGCAGTCAGCGGCTCGGAATCCGCGTGAGCGCCCAAGCTGAACATGTTCACCTGCCAGCTGATGCCCGTGGTAAAGTCGTACACGGTCGCGTTGGGGTACTTGCGGGCCTTGGCCTTGATTTCGGTATACCAGTTGGCGTACCGCACCTGGGAGGCGTTGATGCCGTATACGCTGGGGGCCGCCGGAGTCGTGTTGGTGGTATTATCCGTTGTGCCGCTGGTGTTGGCCGCGTTCAGCTTGGCCAGGGTCTGCGCCCCCGCGATGCCGTCCGCTTTCAGGCCGTTGGCCTTCTGGAAAGCGATGACCGCCAGGCTGGTCTGCACGCCAAAGTTGCCGTCCGCCTTGCCCTTCAAATAGCCCAGGCTGATCAGGCGATTTTGCAAATCCTTTACCGCGTCGCTGATAGCGCCTACCCGCAGGTTGGTGGTCGTTGTATTGCTCTTGGCATTGTCGCCGGACAGGGCGGCCAGGGTGTTGGTACCGGCCACGCCGTCGGTCTTTAAGCCGTTGGCCTTTTGGAAGGCAATCAGGGCGGACTTGGTATCCCGGCCAAATTTGCCGTCCGCCGTGCCTCTCAGATACCCCAGCTTAATCAGCCGGTTTTGCAGGGTCACCACATCCGCGCCCTCGCTGCCATACCGCAGGGAGGTAACGGTGGGGGTGGTGCTGCCCGCGTTTCCACGCACAGCCGAATCGCTGTACAGGGCGGTTTGGGTTTCATAGCCCGCCTTACCGTCCACCTTCAGGCCGTTGGCCTTCTGGAAGGCGCGCACCGCCTCGATATCGTCGGTCAGGTACACGCCATCCTGACGGGACGTATAGTAGCCCAGCTCCTGCAAACGGGTTTGCAGCCGTTTCACAATTTCGCCCGTGCTGCCGGAGCGGATGATAATCACATTCTCCTTGGTAATCGGGGCGTAGCTGGTAGCGGGAGCGGGCGAGTTGAGGGGCATGGCGGTGGGCACGGCGTAAATGGCGTTCACGCCGTACAGCACGGCGCGGGTCACGTTGCCGCAAACGCCGTCCACATCCAGCCCGCTTTTTTTCTGGAACGCCTTAATGGCTTCCTCCGTTCCCTCGTTATAGGTACCGGTGATTTTGCCGGTATAATAGCCCAAATCCTTCAGCCGCTGCTGCAGGGACTTTACCTCCTCGTCCTTGTCGCCCCGGCGCAGGGTCTTGGTGGGCGGGGCCAGCGTGGGAGTGGGCGTGGGCGTAATTTGCACGGAGGCGTCCATGGCGGTTGCGCCAAACAGGGTGGACTGGTCCGTAGCGTCCAGCTCGCCGTCGGCGTTCAGCCCATGACGGCCCTCAAACAGCTTAAAGGCGGCCACCGTATCGTCGTCGCATACGCCGGTCAGCTCGCCGGAATAGTAGCCCAGTTCCTTCAAACGGGTCTGCACCCTGGTAACCGCGCTGCCCTTGGACCCCTTGCGAATGGTGGCGCCGGCCACAGGCGGGATGGTTTTCACATATTGACGGTAGCCCTTAATATCCTTGGGGGTGGATTCATACATTTTCAGCTGCAATTCGCCGCTGGCCACGCCGTTTTGGGTAAAGCCGTTGCGCTTTTGAAACAGCTTCAGCGCGGTTTCGGTTTTAACGCCGAATTTGCCGTCCACTTCTTTTTCGTCCAGATAGCCCAGCTCCGCCAGGGCGGATTGCAGCGCCGTTACCGCCTCGCCCTGGTCGCCGTTTTTCAATTCGGCATATTTTTCACTGCCAGGCTTGGGGGTAGCGGCCGCGTTGCCGGAAGCGTCCACGGGAATATCCGCCAGATTGATATGGGTTTCCACCACATAGCCGGTTTTGCCGTTGTACTTTACCTTGGCGAATCCGGTGCCGGTGCGGCTGTACACGGTTACCATGCTGCCCGCGGGCAAAGTGGTCATCACCTCGCCGTCGGCCTGGGCCTTTTTGCGCAGCTTTACCTGGGCGATGACCGTGGTATCATAGGGGTAGGTGGTAATGGCAGGCGGCGCCTGCATGGTCAGAGAGGGGTCCACCGTGGGGTCGGGGGAGGGATCCGTACCGTCGATAAAAGCCTTCTGGGCATAGCCGGTCTTGCCCTCAAATTTGACCTTATAATAGCTGCCGGTGGTTCCCAAAATGGTGACGGTATCGCCCGCCTTGATTTTTTTCAGCACAAGGGAGGACGTGCTGGCCCGCTTGCGCAGGTTTACGTCCTCCACGCTGATGGTATCATATGGATAAGCCGCCGCCCGCGCCGCAGGCAGCAGCGGCAGCGCCAATGCCATAACGCATAAAGCGGCCAGCAGGCGCATCCAACGTTTTGCTTGCTTCATTTGCCATATACCCCCAAAGTGATTGTAAAACCTTGTTCCCATGGTTATTGTAGGATAGTTTGTTAAATCTGTCAAGGATTCGTTTCATATTTGCGTAACATTTTCATCATCTTTTTGGCGCTTTTTGAGGCGAAATCCGGGCCTTGGGAAAGCGCTTCAGCTTTTTGCGGATGTAGTCCTCCGCCTGCTCCAAATCCTCCAGGGGGCAGTGCAGCGCCGCCGCCTGCCAGAAGCCGGGCCGGTAAAACAGCAGCATGGCTCCCTCCCGCCATATTTTGACCCGGCAGACGGTTTCCCAGGGCAGCGTCACCCGGCGCACCAGCGTCAACCCCTCCAGCGGGGGACGGTCGTCCTCCAGAGCCTGCACCTGCTGCGGGGTTACAAAGCGGGCGTACAGCCGCAGCGCGCCCGCGTCCTCTGGCAGATAAACCCGTATATGAACGCCCTGCTTATCCAGTACATAATGCACCTTTTCCGTCCCCTGCAAGCAAAGCAGCGTCAGGCAGACCAGCAGCACCAGCGCCAGCAGGCCCATCATTTTCCAAAAAAAGCCCTGCTTCAGCAGCGCCGCCGCACCGGCGGGCCCTGCGGCGGCCCATTCCGCCAGCAGCGTGCAAACAAAGACCAGCCCCAAAACCGGCAGCGCCACCCGCAGCAGGTTGTTCCAGCTGAACCAGTCCCGTACCGGCGTAACCGCCATGCCAAAGGACAGCTGTTCTCCAGTTTTGGCCAGCTTGCCGCCGCAATAGGGACAGGTTTCGCCAACGGGCGTTTCCGCCTGACATTTGCGGCAATAGTTTACCAGCGGCATCGCTTGTTACCCACCTTTCGTATGATCTTTTTGCCCTTCGGGCACACTTTGCCCGAGGTGATGAAAGGATGAATCCCACAACGTTGCAGGAATTGCTCGCTGCCAGCCCGGAAAGCCGCCGCCTGTTTGACGGACTGTCCCCCACCCTTCGGGAAATGCTTATGCAGCAGCGGCAGGACGTGCGTACCCCTCAGGAGCTTGAACAGGCCGCGGCGGCATTTCGCCGCCAGGAGCAGAATCAATAGCCGGTTCGGATCATAGGCTGTATGGACAAAACCATTCCGAAAGGAGATACAGGCCATGACCCAACAAAACAAAATCTGCGCCGAGGAGTACGTTGTCAAGCGGGGCGACAGCTTCTACCTGATCGCTCACAAGCTGGGCGTACCCCTTCGGGACCTGCTGGCCGCCAACCGGGACATTCATCCCGCCAGATTGATGGTAGGCGACATTCTGTGCATTCCCCGTGAGGAGGACGACCGGCCGCAGGACGCCGGCAATGCTGGAAATACCGGCAACGCCGGAAGTACCGGCAGCACCGGAAATACAAGCACCGGAAACGCGGGCAGCACTGGAAGCACAGGGAACGCTGGCTCTACCGGCAACACCGGAGCAACCGGGAATACAAACACAGGAAGCACAGGCAACGCTGGCGGCACAGGGAGTACCGGCAATGCCGGTTCTACAGGCAGCACTGGAAATTCCGGCACCGCCCCGGATACCACCCTGTCCTGTCCGGAAACGGAGCAATACACCGTGGAAAGCGGCCAAACCGTGGCGGATTTGCAGCTGAAGGGGCTGGTGAGCCGCCACACGCTGGAAACCGCCAATCCGGGCCTGAATCTGGACCAGCTGAGCGTGGGGCAAACCGTATGCATTCCCAAGGAAAACGTGCCCTGCGCCATTCCCGAAACCCACACCATGACCCAGGGCGAAACCCTGGAAAGTCTGGCGGTGCGCTACAACGTGCCCGTGGCCAGCCTGCTCAGAACCAACCCCTGTTTAGCGCCGCAGGATTTTGAGGAGGGCGCCATTGTGGTGCTGCCCCGTTAAACCGCCTGGTTCATCAGGCGGCTGACCAGTCGTTCCACATACAGCCGGGCCTCCTGCGCGCTGCCCAGCGCGTCCGCCTGGCTTTGGGGCGCGTCGCCCATCAGGGCCACAAACTGGCTGACCTTCAGGCCCAAAGCATCCTGCATATCCTGATCGCTGCCGCCCTTGCTGACCAGATAATAGCACAGAATGGAATCCGTCTGGCCCATGCGGTGGGCCCGGTCCTCCGCCTGACTGTGCACGGCGGGCGACCAGTCCAATTCGCCAAACACCACGCAGCTGGCCCGCTGCAGGTTCAGCCCCGCGGCGGCCCGAAGGGAGATGCAGCACAAATCCGTCCTGCCCGTCATGAAGCGTTCCACGGACCGCTCCTTCATGGCGGGCGTTTCCTTGCCCGTGATAAAGGCGGGCGAAAAGGCTTTCAGCTCCCGCCGGTAGCAATCCATCACCTCATGATGATGGGCAAACAGCAGCACCCTTTCCCCCGCGTCCAGCAGCGCCCGTACAAACTGGGCCACATAGGGCGCTTTGGCAATGCCCGTGGCCTGCCTCTCGCCGGTTTCCACCGCCATTTCCCACAGGGCGCGCTGGCTGGCGTCGGCGTCCCGGCTGTTTTTTAACTGGCGCAGGTTTTCCCATACCGGCTGCATCAGCTTTTTGTATACGCTGTCGTCGCTGTCAATTTCCATAACCAGACGGCGCTTTGGCGGCAGCTCCTTCAAAACCTCCTGCTTGGTACGCCTGAGCATCATACCCTCGTCCCGCAGCTTCTGCCCCAGCAGCTCCGGTTTGGCCACAATCTGGTTGCCGTAGCCGTAGCACCATTCCCGGGTAAAGCTCTCATAATCGCCCAAAAAGTGAAAATCCAGAATATTCACCACGTTCCAGATTTCCGCGCCCCGGTTATAAATGGGCGTGCCGCTCAAGCCCACCACCCTGCCGGCCTTTTCAGCCAGCAGGCTGGCGGCGGAGTATTTTTCCGTGCCGCTGTGACGCAGTTCCTGCACCTCGTCAAAAATCACGGTCGGGATGGCGGCCTGGGGCAGGCTTTCCTTCCAGCCCCGAAGCAGCAGGTAATGCATCAGGTAAATATCCGCCTGCGGCAGCGGATAGGGCTTGAGCCCCCGAATCACATGCACCCGCAAAGGCGTACCATCGGCCTTTTGAACAAAACGGGCAATTTCATTCTGCCAATTATGCATCAGATGGGGCGGAGCCACAACCAGCGCCGGGTACGCCCCGGTTTCCGCCAGCATGGCCAGCGCCTGCACGGTTTTGCCAAGGCCCATTTCATCCGCCAGCAGGCACCTGTCGCTGCGCAGAAGAAACGCCAGCCCTTCCTCCTGAAAGGGCGTCAGCCTGCCCAGAAACGTGCCGGAATTGGGCGCGAACCGCTGGGGCGTCTGCCGGGCTTCCTCCCGGCGCACCACATATGCCCTCGCGTCCGCCAGAGCGTTTTCCCAGCGTTCCATGTCGCTTTGGCGCAGGGCCAGCGGATAGCGCAGCATCAGCCAGTTTAAATCGCCGATGATGCGCCGGTGGGCGGTAAAGCGCGCCTCGCCCCGCCGGTTGGTTTCCGTGCCGGGAAACAGGCGCTTGCACAGCTCCGTTACACTGGGATCGCCCTTGACGACCCAGCAGTTGCGGCGTTTGTTATAGCTGAGGGTGCCATAGGTGCGCTGGCGCGCGCCCACCTCCGGCTGCGCCCCTTCGGAATCCAGCAGATAGGGCGGAATCAATGCGTAATCCTCTTTCACGGCAGCGCCACCCCCCACAATTGATTCAGCGCAATGACCCGCACCGGCTTATTCAGCACCGTCTGCGGCAGGGCCACGCTTCGGGGCGCAATCACCACCAGCGCGGCCACGTCCTCACAGGCGGCGTACCGGGCCAGCTGTCTTTTCAGCCGGCCCGCGTCCGGCCTGCCCTTTTTAATTTCAATGCCCACGTCCCCCACCAGATAATCAATCCGGCATCCGGGACCGATTTTGGCCTCATGCACATAGGGCAAACGGGCCTTTTGCAGCTGCTTTTCCACCATTTGGTGGATATCGCTTTCATAAAGCGCAAAGGGAGACCGCAGCTCGCCCAATGCGCTCAGCACAAGATCAAGCAAGCCGCGGCCTCCCTTCCACACGTCAATCCTGTTTTAGAGTTGAATCCGTTTGTTATCCCGGCTTTCCCGGTACATGACAAAGCGGCGGCCAATGCACTGCACCGGCTCGGCGTGCACCTTCCGGCACAATTCGTCCAGAGCCTCCCGGGCGCTGAGATCGCACCCCTGCTGCACGGCGCACTTGATCAGCTCCCGGGCCTCCAGCGCGTCATAGGCTTCCTTTACGGTATTTTCCGTAATGCCTTCCTTGCCGATATACAAAATGGTGTCCATGGTGTTGGCCATGCTGCGCAGCGCGGCCCGCTGTTTGCTGGTAAGCATTTGCATACTCTCCTACTCAATAAAGTCAAATTCCATATCGCCGATGCAGATGGTGGAACCCTCCTGCGCGCCCTTATCCCGCAGGGCCTGAATAATGCCCCGGTCGCGCAGGGTGCGGTGGAACCAGTTCAGGCTTTCCTCGTCCTCAAAGTTCACGCTGTCGATAAAGCGCTGCATCGCCGCGCCCTCCACATAGAACACATCATTTTCCCGGCGGATGATAAACCCGTCGTCCGGCAGCACCCGGTCGTCGGACACTTCCTCCTCCTGGAAGATGCGGGGCGGGGGCAGCTGGGGCAGCAGACGCGCCACCTCGTCCAGCAGCTCGTCAAAGCCCTTATTGGTGGCGGCGCTGACGGGGTAGGCCTGATAGCCCATCTCCTCAAACTGCTTTTGCAGGCTGCGAATCTGCTGCTGGTCGTAAATCAGGTCGCACTTATTCAGCACCACCAGCTGGGGACGGCCCTGGGGCTCGCCGTATTTTTCCAGTTCGCCGTTGATGATGCGGAAATCCTCCATGGGGTCCCGGCCTTCGCTTCCGGACGCGTCCACCACATGCAGCAGCAGGCGGGTACGCTCCACATGCCGCAGGAAGGCGAAGCCCAGCCCTACGCCCTCGCTGGCGCCCTCCACCAGGCCGGGAATATCCGCCAGCACAAACTCCGTTTCATAGCGCTTTACAATGCCCAGATTGGGGGTCAGCGTGGTAAAATGGTAGTTGGCAATCTTGGGCTTGGCGGATGTGAGGGTTGCCAGAATGGTGCTTTTGCCCACGTTGGGGAAGCCCACCAGACCCACGTCCGCAATGGTTTTCAGCTCCAGCCGAAACACATGCAGCTCGGTGCGGATGCCCGGCTTGGCAAAGTTGGGCGCCTGCCGGGTGGGCGTGGCGAAATGCTGGTTGCCATAGCCGCCCTGGCCGCCCCGCAGCAGCACTTTGGTCTGTCCTGGCTCGCTCATATCGGCCACCACAGCCCCGTCCTCATCCCGCAGGAAAACGGTGCCCACAGGCACTTTGATCAGCAGATCCTGCCCCCGCTTGCCATGGCAGCGTCCCGCGCCGCCATCCGCGCCGTTTTCCGCCAGATACTTACTATTGAAGCGGAAGTCCAGCAGGGTATGCATATTGGGATCGGCGTACAGCACAATGTTGCCGCCGTTGCCGCCGTCGCCCCCATCCGGGCCGCCGTTCTGTACAAATTTTTCACGATGAAAGGACACGCAACCGTTGCCGCCGTTGCCAGCCTTCGCGGTGATGCGCACCCGGTCTACGAATGCCGCCATGATTCTCTCCCTTCTTGGGGCGCCGCCCCAAACCCCGGCAGGGGGGCCGAAGCCCCTCCCGCGCCTCCCGTGGATTCATCCCGGACATGCGGGGTAATCCGTTTTGTTGCTCTGCCCGTTACATCCCGACGGGAATCTCTGTTGTCTTTTTCTTGGGCTTCGGGGTCACGACCGCGCCGCCGGAGGCCTGAGCCGCCTTGCAAAGCGGGCACAGGGGACACAGTCCGCATTCCGGGTTGCGGGCGTGGCACACCCGGCGGCCATGAAAAATCAGCCAATGGTGAGCCGCCACCCAATCCTTTTTCGGAATGGCCTTTTTCAGCTGTTCCTCGGTGTCCTCCACGTTTTTGGCATCGGCCAGTCCCAGCCGGTTGGATACGCGAAACACATGGGTATCCACCGCGATGGTAGGCACGCCAAAGGCGTTGGCCAGCACCACGTTGGCGGTTTTCTGCCCCACGCCGGGCAGGGCCGTCAGCGCCTTCATATCGCCGGGCACCTCTCCCCCATGGCGCTGCATGATCAGGCGGCAGCTTTCCACAATGTTGCCGGCCTTGCTCTTAAAGCCGCAGCTTTTCACCATTTGGTATACGTCGTCCACGTTAGCCCCGGCCATGGCTTTTACATCCGGATAGCGTTCAAACAGCGCCGGGGTTACCTTATTGACCTGCTTATCCGTACACTGGGCGGACAGCATGACTGCGACCAGCGTTTCATAGGGATTTTGAAAATGCAGCTCCGGCCCCGCGTCCGGGTACATTTCCCTAAGCCCGGCCAAAATGGCCTTTTTGTTTACTCGCACGGCGTTTCCTCCCCCTTGCCGCCAAGGCGCATACTGGCTGGCAGACGCAGCTTTTCCAGCCCCTTCAGGCACAGGAACGATACGATCACCTGCGCCGGGGCCTCAATCAGGTAGCTGGAGCCGCGAGCCGCCATCCAGCCCCAAAAGGTTTTGCTGCCATAAAGCATACTAAGCCACAGGGAATTCAAGCTCCAATTCAGCAGCGTGCCCGCGGCAATCGCGGCGATGACAAACCCCCAGCGCGGCTTCCGTCCATGCAGAATCAGCCCATAGGCCAGCCCCACCAAAGCGCTGGTCAGCGTAAAGCCGGGAAAGTACGCCCCCTGGGGAAACAGGTGCGCGCCCACAAAATCCCCCAAAGCGCCTACAAGCACCGCCCACGGAGCCCCCAGCAAAGCGCCCGCCGCAATGATGGGCAAAAAACCAAAATTAAACTGCTTGCCAACAAACGGTATCTGGGTCACATTGCCCAGCACAATTTGCAGCGCCGTCAGCAGCGCCGCATAGGTTAGTTTTTCCGTGGCGAATCTGCGCTGTGCAGCCATTGCCATCACCTCTCGTTTTCATAGAAATAAGCGTCCGACTGCCACCGGCAGCCCTCAACCAGTCGCCGGGCAAAACGCTCCAGCCCTTCCTGATCCCGCTGGTCAAACCGTCCTACCGTGGGGCTGTCCAAATCCAGCACACCCAGCAGCACGCCGTCCTTTACCAGCGGAATCACCAGTTCGCTGCGGGAAGCCGCGTCGCAGGCAATATGCCCCGGAAACTGGTGCACATCCTGTACCCGTTGGGTGGCAAGGGTTTGGGCCGCCGTGCCGCACACGCCCCGGCCCGGAGCGATGTGTACGCAGGCCGGCATGCCCTGAAAGGGTCCCAGCAGCAATTCATACCCCGTCCACAGGTAAAAGCCCGCCC
Organism: uncultured Clostridia bacterium; assembly: GCA_934621505.1. Classification (GTDB taxonomy): domain Bacteria; phylum Bacillota; class Clostridia; order Christensenellales; family Aristaeellaceae; genus Limiplasma. Next base: position 29,102 of record CAKTUU010000006.1, on the reverse strand, counting down.
AGTTGATATCCGGCAGGGCCTGAAACAGCAGCGCGCTGGCGTTCGCCAGATTGGCAATCACATTTGGCTCCCCGTCCAGCAGACCTTCCAGCTGGCTTTGCAAAAGGGCGTACATCTGCGCCGCATCGCCGGGATACTCCGTTTTACGCCAGGCCGCCATGCTTTGCCCCCTCCTTCGCGTCTGAATGGAATCAACGCCTATGCAGTATATCATAAAACGGGTGGATTCGCATCAGAAATTTGCAAAAACCCGCTACAGTGCCAGCACATAGACCTGACAGGGGTTCCATTCGTCCCACAGGGTGGGAAACACCTCAAACTCCTGAAAACCCAGGCTTTGATAAAAGCGGTTGGTAGCGTCATATTCCGGATAGCGGCCCATCTGGACGGTTTTCACCTGCATAAAGCCATAGCCCTGCAGGCGGGCCCAGTCCATGGCCGCCCTGACCAGTGCCCGGCCATAGCCCTTACGATGCCAGGGCTTCAGCACGCCCATCACCGCCAGTTCTACCGTTGCCTTTCCCGTCTGCTTCAGGCACAAAAAGCCAATCGGTTCGCCATTCTCCACAGCGGCAAAAAAGGGCTGATTTCTGCTTTCACGAATGTAGGCTTCCCGGGCCTGCGCCATTCCAAACCATTCCGGCAGCGCCTCCAGCACCAGACGGGCCGCGGCGTCCTTTTCATCGGGGTTGGTCCATTGACATATCATGCCAGTCCTCCTTATGCATACGCAAAAGAACGGCCCCTGCAGGCCGTTTCAGCGTGTTGAAAAACCCCTGAGAGTCATCGGAGGGCCGCAGCCCTCCGATTTTGGTTCCGAAACCGGCGGCGTGTACGTCGGTTTCGGCTGCCTTGCGCAGCAAGGCTTTCCTTACGCTCTTTGCCGCCCGGCGAGCCGCAGGCGAGTAGGCAAAGAGCGCTTCCCGTCAGAAAAGATCGCCCTCAGGCGAGCTTTTTTGACGGCCTGAACGGCCCCTGCGGGCCGTTTCAGCGGAACATGCGCTCCAGCTCCTCGTATTTCTCGTGGGTAATCAGGGCGTCGTGGCGGGTTCCCTCCAGCCTCACCACATAGGTCCAGCGGCCATAGGGGGTAATGTCCTTGATATGGTTCAGATTGATAATATAGCTTTTGTGGCAGCGAAAGAAGCTTTCCGCCGGAAGCCGCTCCTCCATGTCCGCCAGGGAATCGCCGGTTACGTAGCGTTCCCCGTCGGCGGTATACAGCACCGTGGCCCGCTCCTCCCGCTGCACCAGCAGAATGTCCTTCAGGTCCAGAAAGGTAACGCCCTCCCGATGCTTCAGCATCATGCGGCCGTCTACCGCCCTGGGCCGTACCGGGTTGACCACGTTGCTTTGCCGGGCCAGCAGCCTTTCCCGCGCCCTTTCCAGGGTTTGAATCACCCGCTCCACCTTAAAGGGCTTCATCAGGTAATCAAAGGCGTACACCTCAAAAGCGTCGCCCATATACCCCTCGTGAGCGGTGGCAAAGATGATAACCGTATTGGGGTCCATGTCCTGAATGGCACGGGCGCATTCCACACCGTTTATCTCCGGCATTTCCACATCCAGAAACACCACCGCCGGGCGCTCCTTTTCTGCAAGGGCCAAAGCGTCCTTTCCATTGTCCGCCTCGCCCGCCAGGGTAAAGCCGTCCACCCGCTCCACAATTTTGCGCATAACGGCGCGCATTCCCGCGTCGTCATCCGCGATCAGCACCCGCAAATCTTCCATGGGCCGTTCCTTTCCATCAGCGGCGGCGCATGGATACGGGCCGCCGCAAAATTTCGCTCATAACCACGCCCTGTACCAGGCTTTGAGGCGTTAAGGCGGGGATGGTTTCGCCGCCGATTTCATCCCCATACACGCCGTCCGGCTCCGGCGTTTGGAAATGGCCGTGTCCCAGAGAAGGGTCGCATTCGTCCTCACCCTCCTCCGAAGCCGTTCCCTCGGCAGATACATAAGCCATGCTTCCCTGGCTTTGCTCCCGGGGCTGAGAAAAGAGCTTCTGAGGTTGGTAAACAGGCTCCTGCACCGTGGGCTGTGCCGGCCGGTATACCTTTGGCTCGGGTTTGGACGCGGGCTTGGTCTTGGAGGAGTGGTTTTTGGAGGCCTTCATAACAGCCTTGAAAATCCAGAACAAGATAAGCAAAAACAGCAGGCCATCCATCGCTTTCACCTTTCAAAGGGCTGCCCGGGGCTTATCCCCGGGCGGCCGGTTTTATTTCTTTTCCTCTCGAACCGCAGCGCTGGTTACCGGCGTGCTTGCCTTGGCGATGCCCTCGCGCATATCGGTATCCGCTTCCATGTTCTTTAGCTGGTAGTAATCCATCACACCCATGCGGCCTTCCCGCAGGGCGGCGGCCATGGCCTTGGGCACCTCGGCCTCGGCCTCTACCACGCGGGCGCGCATTTCCTGCACGGCGGCTTTCATTTCCTGCTCGTGGGCCACGGCCATGGCGCGGCGTTCCTCGGCGCGGGCCTGCGCAATGCGGCGGTCAGCCTCAGCCTGGTCCATCTGCAACTGAGCGCCCACGTTGCGGCCCACGTCCACATCCGCGATGTCAATGGACAGAATTTCATAGGCGGTGCCAGCGTCCAGGCCCTTGTTCAGCACGGTCTGGCTGATCAGGTCCGGGTTTTCCAGCACCTGCTTGTGGGTTTCGCTGCTGCCGACGGTGGTAACGATACCCTCGCCCACGCGGGCGATGATGGTTTCCTCACCGGCGCCGCCCACCAGACGTTCAATGTTGGTGCGCACGGTCACCCGGGCCTTGGCGCGCAGTTCGATACCGTCCTTGGCGATGGCAGCCACCACGGGGGTTTCAATCACCTTGGGGGTTACGCTCATCTGCACGGCCTGCAGCACATCGCGGCCGGCCAGGTCAATGGCGGACGCCTTTTCAAATGGCATTTCAATATTGGAACGCTGGGCGGCAATCAGGGCGTTGATGACCCGGTCCACATTACCGCCGGCCAGGTAGTGGGTTTCCAGCTTGGACAGGGTTACGTCCAGACCGGCTTTTCGCGCTTTAATCAGCGGGTTTACCAGCATTTTGGGCTGGATGCGGCGCAGCCGCATACCCACCAGCGAGCCGATGCTTACATGCACGCCCGCCGCCAGGGAGGTAATCCACAGGCCCACAGGCACAAAACGCAGGAAGATGAGTACGATCACCAGAGCTACAAACACAATCAAAAGAATCATGGCCAGCGATTCCGGATAAAACATGATTTTTCTCTCCTTTACAAATCAAGTGCCAATCAGGACAACCGTTTCACAACCACCCGCGCGCCCTCCACCCGGTCGATGCGCACCGGCTGATCTTTGGGAATGTATTCGCCGTCGGCGGTTACATTCAGCTTTACGCCGTCAAATTCCGCCATGCCGGTGGGGCGCAGCACCGTGGTGGTAACGCCCTCCCTGCCCAGAAACACCTCCATGTCCTGGGTGGCCACATAGCCTTCCTCCGGCGTTTCCGCCTGGTTCAGAATCACCGACGACCGGGACAGCCTGCCCTTGTCCGCCGACCGCAGCGCCAGGGAAATGGCAATGGCAATCACCGCCAGCACAATCAGGGTCATGCCCAGGGCCGCCAGCCCGCCAAAGCGCAGGTAGGTAATCACCACGGCGGCCCCTTCCAGCACAATGCCCGATATGCCCGGCAGGCCAAAGCCCGGCAGAAACATTTCCACAATCAAGAAGCCAAGCCCCAGCACAAAGCACAGTAGAATGGGCAACAATTCAAGCCACATCATCTTCTCCTCCCGATTTCCTTTGGGATGACTATACCCTACCACAAAGCGCGGCTTCTGTCACGAAAAATCGCTCCAAAGCCGCGCTTTGCCGTTTCAAATGTCCCCCGTGTGCAGCGAATCCGCCAGCGCCTGCAAGTCCTGGGCATAGGTCTGTTTCAGGGAGCCGTTGTAAATGACCGAGGCCGGATGGTACAGAGCAAACAGCGGCAGGGTAAACGCGGGCTCCCGTGGCGGCGCGACAACCGCCCGCCGCCAGGCCCCATGGGCCTGCCCGATGGTCTGCCCGGGCTGAAAAGCCTGCAGGGCCACGTTTCCCAGTGTAACCAGCGCATGAGGCCGCACAAGGGCCGTCTCACGCATCAGCCAGGGGGTAAACAGGGCCTTTTCCTCCCGGGACGGGGGCCGGTTGACCACGCGCCCGGCGGCGCTGGTTTGGGTGGGGCGCACCTTCACCACATTGGTGATATAAATGTCTTTTCTTTCCAGACGCAGGGCCTGCAAAAAGCCGTCCAGATTTTTGCCCGCCTTGCCCACAAAGGGCCTGCCCTGCAGGGCCTCCTGCTCGCCGGGAGCCTCGCCCACCAGCATCAGCAGCGGGCGGCACGGGCCGTCCCCAAACACCAGCGACCGCTGGCCCGTCAGGCTGAGCCCGTCAAAAAACGCCGAGCATTCCTTTTGAAAACGCTCCATCTCATCCATGGTTCACGTCTCCTTCCACAAATCCTGATACAGCTCCAGCTCCTTCAGCCGGTCCCGCAGCTTTTGCAAGTCCTCCCAGGCGGGGCGTTTTTTGCCTGCGTCCCGCAAAAGGGCCGATGGGTGGTAGGTCGCGATGATATCCACGCCCTTGCGGCTGACCCACTGGCCATGGCAGCGGGTGATGCGGTATTCCGGCCCCAGCACGGCGGACACCGCCGTAGCCCCCAGCAGCAGAATCACCCGGGGCCGCACCAGCAAAAATTGCCGCCTTAAATAGGGCAGGCAGGCCTGCACCTCCTCCGGCAGGGGCTGCCGGTTATGGGGCGGGCGGCACTTTACCACATTACAGATGTATACCCGGTCCCTGGGCAGCCGAATGGCGGACAGCATCTGGGTCAGCAGCTGCCCCGCAGGCCCCACAAAGGCCAGGCCCTGCTCGTCCTCGTGCTGGCCGGGGCCTTCGCCAATCAGCATCAGGGACGCGCGCAGATCGCCCTGGCCTGGCACCTTATGGGTGCATCCCTGATAGAGTGCGCAGTTTTGGCAATTTTCAATATGGCTGTACAGCTGCCGCCAATCCATGCCCATTCGCCTCCCTTGTCAACACTGTATCATGTTTAACGGGGGAATGCAATTTGATTTTGCCGCATGAAGAAAGGGGACGGCCCGCGTTGGCCGCCCCCAAATGTTTTATGCTTTCTTTTTGCGAGTGCCCGCCCAGAGCATCGCCGCGGCGCTTACCAGCAGCAGGGGCGACGTATCGCCGGTACGGGGTGCGGCAGTCCCCGGTTCAGGTACAGGCGTTGGCTCCAGCATGGGCAGAATCTCCGCTTCGCCCGCCATATCGCAGCGTCTGCAATGGTGGAACCGGTAGCCGGTCTCCGTGGTGGTAGGTTGTTTATCCACCACCCAATGCTCCATATCCCAGTCGTGACCGTCGTAATAATCCCGGCAGATATTTGCCAGCACCTTCCGGGTGTTTTCCTTGGCGACGCCCGCCGCTTCCCCATCGGCGGCAGCCGAAAGGGCCGCGTTCTTTTGCCCGTCAAAGGAATTGTTTTCCAATGTCACGTCACCGGACAAAACGCTTACAAAGCCGTGTCCGGGAAGGGTAGCATGATTTACGCTCACCTTTCCCGCAGCGTGGCTGTTTTGGATGGTACAAGCGCCGCCGGAACCGTCCACCGTTCCCACGAAGCCGCCGGCCTTGGGCTGCCAGCCGGTCACTGTACTGTTTCCATCGCCAAAGGCCACACAATTGCGAATGGTCACGGATTCCTCAACATAGCCTGCAAACCCGCCTACATTCCAATCATTGGCGGTTACCCGGCAGTCAGCGGCGCATTTTTCGACCTGAGTTTTATAAAACAGTATGCCTGCGAAGCCGCCTACGCTCCAGCCGCCATCCACTTTGCCCTTGGCTGTGCAATCTTTATAAGTGCCTTCAAACGCTTCCCCAATAAAGCCGCCGCTTTTGCCGCTGCCACGCACGGTTACATCCGCCGAGCAATCCATAAAATCGGCGTAACTGGCATAGCCCACCAGGCCGCCTGCGCATGCCCGGTCACCTTCGGTTTCCACCGTTCCGCTTACATGGCAGTTTTGTACGGAAATGCTCATTCCATAGCCCTGCGCGGCGCTGCCGATCAAAATACCAGCGCTTTCGTATTGGTCGTTTCCCCCGGAAAACGCTGTTTTTACATACGCGTCGCTAACCGTCAAATCCTTAATCAGGTAGCCGCTAAAATTCCTCCCATGCAGCTGCCTTGCCTATAACCACAATGATTGTAGCCGCATCAAAGGAAACATACAAGCCATTCTTCGTGAATGGACGGAAAACCGCACGAAAGAACCGTGTTTTACATTTTATGGATTTTTATGCATTTCATCCCTTATTGCAGCCCGCTTTGCAGCAGCAGGGCGGAGTGCAGGATATCCGTGCGCAGCCAGTTCACCAGCGTTACCAGCAGCGCCACCAGCACCAGAATGACCACCGCGCCAATCAAAATGCTGATCATGTCAAACACGCCCATGGCAATGCGAAAATGCCCCTCGGAGTCTTCCTCCTCCTGCTGGTCAGGGTCCTCCTCATACATCGGGGGCTGGTACATTTCCTGATATTCGGGATAATAATCGTCCTCCTGAGCGGGCTGGGAATCGTAGGGTTCCAGCACATCGCCCAATTCCACGGTTTCATCTTCCAGTTCGCGGCCATGAAAGCGCCGCCGTCGGTTTGCCATGAAAACGCTCACATCCTTTCCCAAAACCAACGAAGCATCACACATAATCCATCCATGGGGCGGCTTCGTCCTGGCGGCCCGTCAGGCTGCCCGCCTGCTGAAGCCGGGCAAACCCCTGCTGCCGCAGGGCCTCATAGGTGACAATCGCCACCGAATTGCTTAAATTCAGGCTGCGGGCTCCGGGCACCATGGGAATGCGCACACATCGGTCGTACACCCTGGACAGCAGGCTTTCCGGCAGGCCACGGGTCTCGCAGCCAAATACCAGAAAATCATCCGGCTGGTAGGCGACCTGGGTATAGCTGCGGGGCGCTTTGGTGGATAAAAAGTGCATTTGCGCCCCCGGCCAGGCGGCCATCAGTTCCTCAAAATTTTCATACACCCGGTACTGCATCATATTCCAGTAGTCCAGCCCGGCTCGCTTCAGGTACTTGTCCTCCAGCGAAAAGCCCAGGGGCTTGATCAGATGCAGCATGCTGCCGGTAGCGGCGCAGGTTCGGGCGATGTTGCCTGTGTTTTGGGGAATTTCCGGCTGGTAAAGCACGATATGCAAGGATGGTTCCTTCCCTTCATTCTGTCTGATATACCGATATTGTAGCGTCCCAGAGGTCATTTTTCAATCCTTAGCTGATGGACACACGGTCGCTGAGCCGGGCCACCATGGCCTGCGCCGCCGCGGTAACCTGCCGCCATTCCTCTTGCCGGGTCGGGTCGGTTTGCATCTTCTGGGCGCACTGGGCGGCGGCGTACAGCAGCTTCATGCTGCCAAAGGCGGCCGCTCCGCCGGGAATCAGCACGTCGCCATGCTGGCGGGTGCCCAGCAGCTCGCCGGGGCCCCGCTGCTCCAAATCCGCCCGGGCCACCTCAAAGCCGTCGTTGGTGGATACCAGCGTGCGCAGCCGTTCGCTGGGCCTGGCCAGCAGAAAGCACCAGCTTTGGGCGCTGCCCCGGCCCACCCGGCCCCGCAGCTGGTGCAGCTGGGCCAGACCGTACCGGTCCGCGTCCTCAATCACCATCAGGGTGGCATTGGGCACGTTCACACCCACCTCAATCACCGTGGTGGACACCAGCACGTCCATCTGCCCATTGGAAAAAGCCCGCAGCGCCTCCTCCTTTTCAGCGGATGGCTGACTGCCATAGGTAAGCCCCACTCTGAACCCGTGAAAGGGCCCTTCCTGCAACTGGGCCGCATGGGCCTTAGCGGCCTTCAAGCTGTCGGCGGTTTCGCTTTCCTCCACCAGGGGGCACACAAAATAGGCCTGATGCCCCGCCTCCAGCTCTTTGCGCACAAAGCCGTACAGGTCCTGCCGTTTGCCGTCCGGCACAATGCGGGTGCTGACCGGCAGGCGGCCCGGCGGCATTTCGTCAATGACGGACAAATCCAAGTCGCCAAACATGACCAGCGCCAGCGACCGTGGAATGGGCGTGGCGCTCATCACCAGCAAATGGGGGCCCCGGCCGTCCTGCTCGCCCTTCTGCAAAAGCGCCGTGCGCTGGGCCACGCCAAAGCGGTGCTGCTCGTCGGTGACGCACAGGCCCAGCCGATGGTAACGCACCCCTTTGCTAATCAGGGCGTGGGTGCCAATCACCACCCGCCATTCGCCGGATTCAATCTTTTCCAGGGCCTGCCTGCGTTCCCTGGCGGGCATGCCGCCCAGCAGCAGGCCGCAGGGATAGCCCCGCTGTTCAAAAAAGTTCTTCATGCCCTCATAATGCTGGCGGGCCAGAATTTCCGTGGGAGCCATCAGGGCGCATTGCCAGCCGCTTTCCGCGCATAGCAGCATGGCCCCCATGGCTACGGCGGTTTTGCCGCTGCCTACGTCCCCCTGCACCATGCGCGCCATGGCCCGCTCCGCCCGCATATCGGCGGCGATTTCATCCAGCGTGCGCCGCTGCGCCTCGGTGGGCGCAAAGGGCATGGCCTGCCAAAAGGCCTGCACCAGATCGGAATCAAAGCGCATTTGCGGCCCAAGGCCCCGTATATCCTTCATCATGCGCACCGCCGCCTGATACAGCAGCATCTGCTCAAAAGCAAACCGCCGCTGCCCCTGGGCCACCTGATCCATGGTTTGGGGCTGGTGCAAAAAGCGCAGGGCCTGATCGACGCCGCACAGCTGGTAGCGCTGCAAAATACCTGCGGGCAGCGTTTCGGAAACGACCGTTTCATCCAGAGCCTGACGCACAATGGTTTCGTGCACCCGCTGAGGCAGTCCCTCAATGGGTTTATACACGGGAATGATGCGCAGCTGGGTTTCCAGGCTGGGGTTCAGCAGCTTTTTGCCCCGGCCCTGGGCCTCCACCTGCCCAAACAGGGTAGCGCGGGTGCGGTTGTTCAGGTGGTCCCGCATCCATGGCTGGTTAAACCACACCGCCGTAATGCGGCCGGTATCATCCGTAAAGGTGCAGGTGACCCGGCTCAGTTTGCCGTGGCGGCTTAGCCGCGCCTCCCCCTCCCGCACCAGCGCAAGGCAGGCCCGCTGGCCGGGCTGCGCCTCCTGAACGGTCTGGGTACGGCTCATATCCTTATATTTGACGGGAACGGTATATAAAAGATCACGCAACGAGCAGATGCCCGCTGCGTGTAAGGCTTCCAGCCTGGTTTGTCCAATTCCTTTTAAATCGGAAAGCTGCATGATTACTCCACAGATACCAGATAGTAATACAAAGGCTGGCCGCCCATCTGCATATCCACATCGCAATCCGGGTACATCTGGGTCAGTTCATCCGTCAGGGTCTGCGCGTCCTGCTCGGAAGTGTCCTTGCCATAGTAAACGGTAATCAGCTCATCCTCGTCCGTAACGATTTCCTTCATCAGGTCCCGGGTTACGTCATGGACGCTGCTGCCAACGGTATGAATTTTGCCGTTGTACAGGCCGATGATGTCGCCCTCCTTGATGTGCAGGTCATCCAAATCCGTATCCCGCACCGCGTAGGTAACGGTGCCGGTACGCACCCGCTGGGCCGCCTCGTCCATGCGGGCGGCGTTTTCCTCCGGCGTGGCTTCCGGCTGGAAGGCGATGGCCGCGGCAATGCCCATGGCCACGTTTTTGGTGGGAATGACCAGCACCTTCTTGTCCTCGCAAAGCTCCGCCGCCTGCTGGGCCGCCAGAATCACATTGCCGTTGTTGGGCAGCACAAACACCGTGGAGGCGTGGGTCCTGTTTACGGCCTCGGCCAGGTCCTGAATGCTGGGGTTCATGGTCTGGCCGCCCTCTACGATGGAATCCACCTGCAGGTCGGCAAAAATCCGGTTAAAGCCTTCCCCAAGGGACACGGCCACCATGCCGTATTCCTTGGCGGGCTGCTGCTCCTCAGTCTGGTCTTCCTGAGCGGGGGGATTGTCCTGCTGCTGGGCGGCCTCTTTTTCCCGGCGCTTTTGCAGCAGGTTTTCAATCTTGATGTCCACCAGTTCGCCCAGGCTCAGGCCGTATTCGAGGGCCTTGCTGGGCTCGTTGGTATGCACATGCACCTTGACCCGGCTTAAATCGCCGGATACCTGCACGCTGTCGCCAATGCGGTTCAGGCGGCGGCGGAAGGAGTCGATATCCTCCTCCAGAATGTCGGAGAACAGGTTTTGGATGCTGAACTCGGTACAATAGGTGAATTTGATTTCACCCATAAGGTCATGGTCATCCACAAAGCCTTCCTCGCCGGGGGCCGCTTCCTCGTCCTCCAGCTCCTCGCCCCGCAGACAGGCCACATAGCCCTTGTAAATGTGCAGCAGACCCCGGCCGCCGGCGTCCACCACCCCGGCCTGGGTCAGAGCAGGCAGCATCTGCTGGGTCTTTTTCAAAATGGCCTCGCCGGTGGTCAGGATATTGCGGAACAGCGCATCATAATCGTCCGGCGTCAGTTCGGCCTGCTTGACGGCCTCCTCGGCAATGACGCGGGCCACGGTTAAAATGGTGCCTTCCTTGGGCTTCATTACCGCCTTATAGGCGGTTTCCGCACCCCGCTGGAGCGCGGCGGCAAACTGGGGCGGAGTAATACGCTCCACCCCGTCCAGCGCCCGGGCAAAGCCGCGGAACAGCTGGGAGGTAATGACGCCGCTGTTGCCGCGCGCGCCGCGCAAAGCGCCCTTGGCCACCGCCGCGGCCGCCTCCCCGGCGCTCAGGTATTCCTTCTGGCTTACCTCCTTGGTGGCGGAGGCCATGGTCAGGCTCATGTTGGTGCCCGTATCGCCGTCCGGCACGGGAAAAACATTCAAAGCGTCAACCGCTTCCCGGTTCTTTTCCAGCATGGCGGCGCCGGTCACAACCATATCGCGCAGCAGCACGCCATCAATCGTTTTGGTTTGGATCAAGGTGGTTTCCTCCCGACACGCTAGTAATTATACGCGGACGCCCTCCACGGAGATGTTGACGCGGCGCACTTTTACGCCGGTCATGCTTTCCAGCTTGTAGCGCACCGTTTCCACGATGGTCTTGCAAACCTCTGCGATGCAGATGCCGTATTCCACGATGATGAACAGATCCACATCCAGCATATCGTCCACCAGTTTCAGCTGCACGCCCTTGGACAGGTTTTCCCGGCCCAGCCATTCCACGAGCCCGTCCTTGGCGCGCTTGCTGGACATGGCCACAATGCCGTAGCATTCCAGGGCCGCGTAGCCCACAACCTTCAGCATTACGTCCTCCGTAATGGAAATGGTTCCTATGTCGTTTTTGATCTTACATTCCATAAGATTTACGCCTCCTTGCGCGGCGGAAAACCGCCCACAATGCTGACCCGCTTCTGTTCTGTGCAAAGCAAGTCAGATTAATTATACATGATTATGGCGTTTTGCGCAACTGATTCATGGCAGGTTTTTCAATCCCTGCTCAGGCCGTCCAAAAAAAGTCCGTCGGGCGGTGAGCCTTTCCGCCATGGTCAGAAGGGATACAGCCCCTCTGACAACTTCCCGGCTGGTTTTCCGGACGGACCGGGCGGATTTTTCCATTCCGGCCGTCTGTTCTGCATACGCACCATGGGGTGAATGGAATGGACGCGTCCGATTTTTCCATGATTTGTTATAACTTTGTTATTTTTCTTTCATATTCCAGCGGCTTTCCGTTTACAAAATTGCAATATGTGCTATAATAGAAAGGACTATGCACGCCATGTGCCTGGTCTTCCCTGCAAAAAGAAGGCGTTGTCTTTTTCCAACCGGTTATGCAAGGAGATGCATCATGAACGCAAACCGAATGAGATATTCCGTTACCCCAACCTATGGCATGCAAAAGCGCGGTTTTTTAAAGCGCCCGGCCCAGCCGGTGCGCCAGGCCCCGGAATCGCCTGATTTTTCCCAGGTGCCGGAGCCGTCCGCCAGCTTTCAGCAGCCGTTTGCCCAGCCCGCTGCCCCGGCGGCTTTTTCACCTTCCGGGGCAACGTTTCCCGCCGCCGCGCCAGTGAACGGACCCATGATGGGCCCGACGGTTTCTGTGCCCATGACGGGTTCCTCACCCCTGATGGGCTCGCCGTCTATGATGGGCGCTGCCCCAATGATGGGGTCTATGCCGGTGATGGGAACCTCTCCCATGGCGGGAGTCGCCCCTTTTATGCAGCAGCCGGGCCAGCAAACAACGCAGATTCCCTTTGCCACGCCCACCTTTGTGCCTCCGGCAGGCGGCTCGCCCTTCGCGGCGCCGTCCAACCAGCAGCTGCCCCTGGGCAACAGCGCCCCCGCCATCAACCCGCAAAATCCTTTCTCTTTGCGGGGACAGGGTTATGTGCCGCCCACGCGGACGCAGAACGCGCCTAACGTGCAGTCCGCGCCCTTTGCGTCCGCTCCGCAGCCGGTAATGCCTTTTGCTTCCCAACCGGCCGGTTTCGCTCAATCGCCCCAGATGCAGCAGTCCCAGCAGGCGGCGTTTATGAACTTCGCGCCCGCGGCTCCTCAGCAGCCCGCCGCCTTTACCCCCCAGCAGCAAACCAAAAAGCCGCGTAAATCCCTGAACGCGGATCAACTGCTTTCCATCTTTCTGTTTGGCTTGCTGCCGCTTCTGTTTATCCCCTGCATTTTTCTTTCCAGCAGCTTTGACTTTTTGCGGTACGCCTTCATGGCGCTGTCCGTGGCCGGGCTGGGCGCCATGTGGTACCGTCAGTCCTATGCGCCCGCTACCCGGCTGATTGTCAGCATGGTCTATGTGGCTCTGTGCATCGTCTGCATCGCCATGATGATGCAGGGCGTTCAGGATAACCGCCGCACCGCTTCGGGCGGGGTGGAGCCTGCCAGCGCTCAGGTAAGCGCGGCCCCCTCCGAGGACCCGTCCTTGATGGGCGCGATTCCGGAAGAAACGCCCGCGCCGGCAGAACCCACTCCCACGCCGGAGGGCATGGGCGCTTCCCAAGCCCAGCAGCGTCTGGAAACCTTTATGACCCTGTGGGAGGGCAACAACGTAAACGAGATGGTCAATCTGGTGCAGCCCAGCTGGGCCAGCGCCCAGGAAAACCGCACCACCGCGCTGTTTATGCTGCTGGCCAACCGCACCCCCGAGGACTTTACCATTGAGGAAGTGGGCGGATCGGAGCAGGATTCCAGCCGCACCATTACCATGACGGCGACCATCAACAAAAACAACGGCAAAACGCCCACCGTATACCGCTTTATGGTCATGATGGTCAAGGAGGGCGAGGACTGGTACGTCAACCCCAACTCGCTGGCGACCAATGACGAGGTAACCACCTCCAGCGGCAGCGATGATGAAAATGTGGTCAACAACAAAAACGCCGGCGGTCTGGCCACCGAGCCGCCCCGCACCACCGTGACCCCCGCGCCGCCCGCCAGCACCACCCTGTACTACAACCCCAACGGCGGCAGCTACTACCACCTGGACGCCTACTGTCCCAGCGTAAAGGAAGAATACCTGCCCCTGACGGGCACCTTCTCCTACCGGGAACTGGGAGAATACAAGAGCAAGGGCTTGCTGCCCTGCATCAAGTGCAGCGCGCCTGTCAACACCCTGGCCCCCGAAGAACAATAAGGACGCAGTTTTGATGGATAAAACCAATGTGATGCGTGTGCTGGACAGTCTGCACATCGCTTACAAAGCCTATGAATACCCCTGCGACGGCTCTGTTCCCAGCGGGGTGGAGGTGGCGCGTTTTCTGCACCAGGATGAAACCCATGTGTTTAAAACCCTGGTCACCGTTGGCGCGTCAGGTAAGAACTATGTTTTTGTGATTCCCGTGGGCGAGGAGCTTTCCTTGAAAAAGGCCGCCGCTGCCGTTCACGAAAAGAACATCGCCATGATCAAAAGCAAGGAGCTTTTGCCCCTCACCGGCTATATTCACGGCGGCTGTTCCCCCATCGGGATGAAAAAGCTGTTTCCCACGGTGGTTGACGAAACGGTGGAATTGTGCGATACGCTGATCTTCAGCGCGGGCAAGGTGGGCTATCAGGTAGAAGTTACGCCTGACGATTTGCGCAAGGCTGTCGCTTACACTGTCTGCGACGTGACTCAAAGCTGAAAACGGTCCAAAGAACAACTGCCGGACTTACACGCGCCCGGCAGTTTTGTTTACATTTCTGTTTTTTTCAAAAAAGCGTCTACGTTTTCCTTCGGCTTCCAGGCAATGACCACCCCGGCGGCAAAACCGGTGCGCTGCCAGGTTACCTGTTGAAAATGGCGCTTCGTCAGCATCTGGCAAAGCTCCTGACGGGTGGGCAGTACAGCGCCCTCCAGCCGGTCCTCCGCCAGCAAACGGGCGGTCACGGCCAATGGACCCGGATAGCTGTGCAGGCCCAGCACCAGCTGACCGCCGGGCTTTAGCACGCGGTACGTTTCCCCCACCATCCTGTCCAGCTGTTCTCCATCCTGCACCTGGTACAAAACCGCGTCAAAGGCGTTTTCCCGCCAGGGAATATCCCCCGCGTAGACAATATCACAGCTTTGCAGGCGGTTTCGGGCGCTGCGCACATGGTCCATATTGGACGATACGCCGCAGACCTCGCATTGCAGATTGCGCCGCAGGTATTCGGCGATCATGCCTTCGCACACGTTGGCGTCCAGCACCCGGTCGTCCGGGTTAACCACCGCCCATTTGAGCATTCCCTTTTCCAGCGCCGACAGCTTGGGAGGTTTTGCTGCAACGATTTCTCCGCTCAGGGTTTTGCCCTGCACTTTCGTAATCATGGGGTTTCTCCTCAACTCCGTCCTCTTTGCCGGAATAGTATAACACACTTTTGATAAAAATGCACGCAATTTTGTAACATTTTCTTTATTATTTTGTATTTTTTACGAAATAATAGAAGCGATTGCTTAAAAGCAAAAGCGTCCAGGAACGCTCCTGAACGCTTTTTGCACCTTATTTCTTTGCGCCGATACGGGCAATGGCTCTTTTCAGCTTTGCTTCCGCACTGGCAAACTGCTGATCGCCGCGCCGCAACGCCTGCATCCGTTCTTCAGCCTGACGCTTGGCTTCCTCCGCCCGGGCCAGGTCAATCTCATCCGACCACTCAAAGGTGGTGGCCATCACCCGGGCCTGACCGCCGGATACGCTCAGCATACCGCCGCTGCAAGCCGCGGTGCGGGTTTTGCCCTTGTCGTCTACCACCTTTGCCTGCCCAATGGCCAGGGCCACGGCATAGTCGATATGCCCGGCCAAAATGCAGGCGTCCCCCGTCACGGTGCGCACAATCAGGCTTTGCACCTGGCCGTCAAACACCATGCGGTCCGGCGTAACAATCTGCAAATGATAGCTCGCCATGCTCATTCACCCTTTTTGGCCTTGGCTACAGCCTCGTCAATACCGCCCACAAACAGGAAAGCGCTTTCCGGCAGGTCGTCATGCTTGCCCTCGATGATCTCGCGGAAGCCGCGGATGGTTTCCTTCAAGGGCACATACTTGCCCTCCATCCCGGTAAACTGCTCGGCCACGCTGAAGGGCTGACTCAGGAAGCGCTGCACCTTGCGGGCGCGGGACACAATCAGCTTGTCCTCATCGCTCAGCTCATCCATACCCATAATGGCGATGATGTCCTGCAACTCCTTATAGCGCTGCAAAATGCTCTGCACCTGACGGGCTACCTCGTAATGCTCCTGACCCACCACATCGGCGGACAAAATCCGGCTGGTGGATTCCAGCGGATCCACAGCGGGATAAATGCCCAGGGAGGAGATGGAACGGCTCAATACGGTGGTCGCGTCCAAATGGGCAAAGGTGGTGGCGGGGGCCGGGTCCGTCAGGTCGTCGGCCGGCACATACACCGCCTGCACGGACGTGATGGAGCCCTTCTTGGTGGAGGTAATCCGCTCCTGCAAAGCGCCCATTTCCGTTGCCAGCGTGGGCTGGTAGCCTACGGCGCTGGGCATGCGGCCCAGCAGGGCGGATACCTCGCTGCCCGCCTGGGTAAAGCGGAAGATGTTGTCAATAAACAGCAGCACATCCTGGTTTTCCTGATCGCGGAAGTACTCCGCCATGGTCAGGCCGGACAGGCCCACGCGCATACGGGCTCCCGGGGGCTCGTTCATCTGGCCGTAGACCAGAGCGGTCTTGGCCAGCACGCCGCTTTCCTTCATTTCGTTATACAGGTCGTTGCCTTCACGGGTGCGCTCACCCACGCCGGCAAATACGCTCAGGCCGCCGTGCTGCTTGGCGATGTTGTTAATCAATTCCATAATCAGCACGGTTTTGCCCACGCCCGCGCCGCCGAACAGGCCAATTTTGCCGCCCTTGGCATAGGGAGCGATCAGGTCCACCACCTTGATGCCGGTTTCCAGAATCTCTGTGGAGGTTTCCTGCTCCTCAAAGCTGGGGGCCTCCCGGTGGATGGGCCAGCGGGGCGCGTCCTTCGGGTCGGGCTTTTCATCAATGGCCTGACCCAGCAGGTTAAACATGCGGCCCAGGCAATCGTTGCCCACAGGCACCGTGATGGGGCTGCCGGTGTCCACCGCGTCCATCCCGCGCACCATACCGTCGGTGGCGTTCATGGAAATGCAGCGGGCCACATTGTCGCCAATCAGCTGGGCCACCTCGGCCACGATTTTCTGATCGCCGTTCTGAATCTCAATGGCGGAAAGCAGTTCGGGCAAATGGCCGTCCTCAAAGCGGATGTCCAGCACCGGGCCGATGACCTGAACCACCTTGCCAATGTTTTGACTACTCACGTTGGGTTTTCTCCTTTCCCGATGCTACTCCTCCGCACCGGCCACGATTTCCGTAATCTCCTGAGTAATAGCGCCCTGGCGGGCCCGGTTATACTTCAGCGTCAGGCTGCCGATCATA
This sequence comes from uncultured Clostridia bacterium, assembly GCA_934621505.1. Lineage (GTDB taxonomy): Bacteria > Bacillota > Clostridia > Christensenellales > Aristaeellaceae > Limiplasma. The sequence continues at coordinate 12,201 of CAKTUU010000006.1, read as the reverse complement.
TCCTGAGCGTTGCGGGTGGCGCTGTCCATGGCGCCCCGGCGGGCGGCCACTTCGCTGGCGAAGGAATCGCACAGCGCGCTGTACAGCTTGCCGGCCAGAAAGTCCGGCACCACCTGCTCCAGCATTTCCTCCACGCTGGGCTCATACACCGCGCCGGGGGACGATCCGCCCTCCTTCATGGGCGGCAGGGGCAGCAGGGTTTCCACCCGCGCCTCCTGATCCAGCATGCTGTGGAAGGTGGTATACGCCAGCTTTACCTGATCAAACTGCCCGGCCTGATAGCCCCGGGTCAGCAGCTTCGCCAGCTGATAGCACTGCCCAACGGACATTCCCTCGACCCTGGAATAGGCATTGCTCAGCAATTCAACGCCCAGGTGATGGTACTTTTCAATGGCCTTGCGTCCCAGGGGCAGCACGCAGCAGGAGGTATCCCCCATATCGGCGGCTACGGCCTTGAACACGTTGCTGTTATAGCCGCCAGCCAGTCCCCGCTCGCCCGCAATCACCACATAGCAGCAGCGCTTCACCGGACGGGGGGTTACATAGGGCACGTTTTCGCTTTCGCAATGGGCAATGGCCGCCTCCAGCGCCTGCCCGGCCACAGCGGCGTAGGGCTGGCTGTTTTCCATGCGTTCTTTGGCGCGGCGCAGTTTGGAGGTAGCCACCAGCTGCATGGCCTTGGTAATCTGCATGGTGCTTTCCACGCTTTTGATGCGCAGCTTGATGTCCTTCATGGACGATCCAGCCATGGCAACCCCTCCTTCCTTACTTTAGAAAATCGCGGGTATAGGCTTCCAGCGCCGCCTTCAGCTTCGCCTCGGTTTCCGGGGTCAGCAGGCCCGTGGTCACAATCTCCTCCAGCACATCGGCGTGCTGGGCGGCCATACGGGCATACAAACCATCCTCGTATTCGGCCACGCGGGACACGTCCACATCCTTCAGGAAGTCGTGAGTAACGGCGTAGAAGATGCAAATCTGGTTTTCCACCGGCACGGGGTGGTTGCGGTTCTGCTTCAGCACTTCCACAATGCGCGCGCCCTGGGCCAGCCGGGCCTTGGTATCGGCGTCCAGGTCGGAGCCGAACTGGGCAAAGCTCTGCAATTCGCGGTACTGGCTGTACAGCAGCTTCAGGCTGCCCGCCACCTTCTTCATGGCCTTAATCTGCGCGTCGCCGCCTACACGGCTGACGGAGATACCCGGGTCCACAGCGGGCATGATGCCGGAGTGAAACAGCTCGGTTTCCAGGAAGATCTGGCCGTCGGTGATGGAAATGACGTTGGTGGGAATGTAGGCGGATACGTCGCCCGCCTGGGTTTCAATAATGGGCAGCGCGGTAATGGACCCGCCGCCATGCTGCGCGTTTACCCGGGCCGCCCGCTCCAGCAGACGGCTGTGCAGATAGAACACGTCGCCGGGATAGGCCTCGCGTCCCGGGGGACGGCGAATCAGCAGGGACAGGGCGCGGTAGGCCACGGCGTGCTTGCTCAGGTCGTCGTAGACAATCAGCACGTCCTTGCCCTGATCCATAAAGTATTCCGCCATGGCGCAGCCGGAATAGGGCGCGATATACTGCAGCGGCGCCAGCTCGCTGGCGGTGGCGCTGACCACAACGGTGTAGTCCATCGCACCCGCGGCGGTCAGGGTATCCACCAGTTGGGCCACGGTGGAGCGCTTCTGGCCAATGGCCACATAGATGCACAGCACATCCTTGCCCTTCTGATTGATGATGGTATCCAGCGCAATGGCGGTTTTACCGGTCTGACGGTCGCCGATGATCAGCTCGCGCTGGCCCCGGCCAATGGGAATCATGCTGTCGATGGCCTTAATGCCGGTTTGCAGCGGAACGGACACCTTCTGGCGCTGAATGATACCGGGAGCGCTGCGCTCGATAGGACGCAGTTCCCTGCTTTCGATATCGCCCTTGCCGTCGATGGGCTGACCCAGGGCGTTCACCACCCGGCCGATCAGTCCCTCGCCCACAGGCACGGACACCACACGGCCGGTGCGTTCCACCACATCGCCCTCGCGGATGCCCTCGTCGTCGCCCAGCATAACGATAGCCACGGAATTTTCTTCCAGGTTCAGCGCCATGCCGTATTCCCCGTTGGGAAATTTGACCAGCTCGTTCGCCATGCAGTTGTCCAGGCCGGAGGCCCGGGCAATGCCGTCGCCGATCATCAGCACGGTGCCGGTATCGGTCTGGGTGATCTGGTTCTGGTAATGCTTAATCTGCTCTTTAATCAGCTTGGAAACTTCTTCTGGTTTTAACTGCATTGTATCACCGCTTTCACTGGTTCGTGACCATCGCCCGGCGAATGCTTTCCAGACGATGGCGGATGGTGCTGTCGTAGCGCTTGCCTTCCATCTCCAAAAGCACGCCGCCCATCACGGAGGGGTCTACCCGCTGGGTCAGCTCCACCTGCCTGCCGGTCATGCTTTGCAGCTTGGCCAGCAGCTTTTGCCGCTCGTCCTCCGTCAGGGGTGCGGCCGTGGTGGCGCGGGCCTCCACAATGGCGTTGTCCTGATTGTAGCGCTGGCGATAGGCCGCCACGCAATTTTCAAACTCGCCCAGCAGCCCGCGTTCGCACAAAATTTTCAGAAAGTTCAGCACATAGGGATGTACCTGCCCATGCAGGGTATCATCCAGGATGGATGTACGCTGGGTTTTGGGCAGGGCCTGGTTGGACAGCAGACGGATATAATCCGGCTGCCGCTTAAAGCAATCCATCAGCATTTGCAGCTGGGGCAGCGCCTGGACGTTTTCCTCCCGGCACAGCTCGTACAGGCCCTCGCCGTATTCTCTGCCGCGTTCCGTCACTGAGGCTCACCCACGTTCTTGATAAATTCCTCCACCAGAGCTTCGTGATCCTCCTTATGGATTTCACGCTCCACCACCTTGGAGGCGATTTCCACCGCCAGGTCGGAAATTTCGCCGCGGACGTCGGTCAGCATCTGCCGCTTTTCCTGGGCGATTTCCGTCTGGGCCTTCTGCCGCAGATGGCCGGCCTGCAGGTTGGCCTCGGCCAGCATGGCGTCGCTTTTGCGCTGGGCGGTGGCCACGGCGTTTTTCACCAGACCGTCTGCCTCCTGGCGGGCGGCGGCCAGCCTGGCCTCATAATCCTGACGCATGGCCTCGGCCTGCCTGCGGCTTTCGTCCGCCTGGCCGTACATATCCTGCACCTGCTTTTCGCGGGTTTCCATCACGTTTTGCACAGGCTTAAACAGGAAACGCTTCAGGATCAGGAACATGATCACCAGATTGGCAAGGGAAATCAATATTTGCCAAAGGTTGACCGAAATGATATCCAAAGACTGTACGCTCATGATTCTGCCTTTCCTAAACGCCGGGGATTAGTGAATGGCGTTCAGCAGGATATTCACAAACAGGTTGGGGGCTACAAAGATCAGCAGAATGCCGATAACCAGGCCGTACAGACCGGTGGTCTCGGCGATGGCGCAGCCCATAATCATGGTAGAGGTAACCGCGCCCTTGCTTTCAGGCTGACGGCCAATGGCTTCGCAGGCCTTGGCAACGGCGTTGCCTTCGCCGATACCGGGGCCGATACCGGCAATCAGAGCCAAACCAGCGCCGATGGCGCAGGCAGCCAGCATGATACCAATAGCAAGTTCCAACATTTGATGTGTCCTCCTTAAAATAAATGTGGTTTTGTTCAGGCGGAATGCAGGGCGCGTTTCCTGGCCTTGCGCTCCTGCCGCTGCTGGTACAAGTCCTCCGGGAAGCCGTTGGCGATGTACAGCATGGTCAGGATGGCAAAGATAAACGCCTGCATAAGTCCGCTGAAAATATCAAAGTACAGGGACAATACGGCGGGCAAACCAATTTGCAGGAAGGGAATATCCCCCAGCACGCCGGGAAGCCAGCCCAGCAGCATTTTGCTCAGGTTCTGCAGCGCGTAGGCAATCAGCGTGGAAATGACCGCGCCGGACAACACGTTTCCGTAATGACGAAAGGACATGCTGACCGGGGTGGCCAGCTCGCCGATGATGTTAAAGGGCGCAAAGACCGGAATGGGGTCAAAGAAGCCCTTCACATAGGGCCATACGCCGCCCTTGAGCTTGTAATGGGTAATCAGCGCGAAGCACAGAATGGCCCAGCCTGCCACCACGTTCATATCCGCGGTGGGGGACCGCAGGCCCACCAGGCTCATCAGGCTGGAAAAGGCGGACAGGGCCATGACGGCCGCCGCGAAGGGGGCAAAGGCCATAAAACGTTGGCCCATGTTGTCCTCCACCAGATGGTTGGTTTTTTCCACCACCCATTCCGCCAGCAGCTGGCGCTTGCTTTGGGGCTTTACGGCAATGCCGTGCACCATAAACAGGCACAGCCCCAAAATGGAGATAATCACCAGCCAGGAGTTTACCTGGCTTTCCGTAATGGGCAGATCCTGAATGGGCATGGGAATGGTAAAATAAATCCTGGAGCCCGTAATTTCCAGGCCCTCCGATGCCGGGGTGGTCAGAATTTTGATGGCCATGCCCGCCACAAGGGGCAGAATCATCATGGCGATCAGCAGGATATCCACCACCCGGAAACGCAGGGACTTGCGATTCATAGCGGCAATCCCTCCTCAGGAATCAGATTTGCGCTTGTCCAGCAATGGACGAAACGCAATGGCAATGCGGGGAAAGAACAGCGGCACCACCACCGCAACGGACTGAAAGCAGGGCAGGGCCACCCCTACGGCCAAAAACACCATCACCATCAGCATACGCAGCTTCTGGGACAGCTTCAGCTTGGCGGACGCTTCCTTTTCCTCCAGACCAATGGATTGCTGAATGGTGATTCCCATCAGCAGAAAATTCAGCACCGACGCGGTCAGCCCCAGCAGGTTGCCAAGGGGAACGGTGTAGTCCATCCTGCCCAGGGCCCAGAACACCACCTCCATCACCGCGCTCAGCAGCAGCGACCAGCCGGCGATGTATCGGGTTTCCTTCAGCACCGTAGGGTCAATCTTCCTCATGGCATGTCCTCCAATATTTTGACCAAAAGCAAACAGATTAGCAATGGGCATTCGCTATTGCCTGCCCAAAATTTTCGCTTTTGCCGTTAAATGACAAACGACCTCCGGCCTTTTCCGCCATTGCCTGCCTGCAATGACGGAAAAGGCCGGAGGGGGATTTTCCCTCTGGCAGGCCGTTTTACTTGGTGCCGAACAGGCGGTCGCCCGCATCGCCCAGGCCGGGAACGATGTAGCCATGCTCGTTCAGCTTTTCATCGCAGGCGGCCACATAGATGTTTACATCCGGGTGATCCTTCTGCACCCGGGCGATGCCCTCGGGCGCGGCAATCAGGTTCACCAGGCGGATGTTGTGGCAGCCGCGCTGCTTCAGAAAGGTAATGGCCGCGGAAGCGCTGCCGCCGGTGGCCAGCATGGGGTCCAGCACCAGCAGTTCACGGTTCTGGCTGTCATCGGGCAGCTTACAGTAATATTCCACAGGCTGGAGGGTTTCGGGATCGCGGTACAGGCCGATATGGCCCACCCGGGCGGCGGGAACCAAATTCAAAACGCCGTCCACCATGCCAAGTCCAGCGCGCAGAATGGGCACAATGCCAATCTTCTTGCCGCTGAGCATCCGGGACTTGGTCACGCAGATCGGCGTTTCAATTTCCACTTCTTCGGTAGAGAGGTCACGGGTGACTTCATATACCATCAGCATGCTGATTTCTTCCAGCAATTCCCGAAATTCCTTCGCGCCGGTGTTCTTGTCCCGCATAATGCTTAGCTTGTGCTGAATCAGAGGATGGTCGAAAATGTATACCTTGCCCATTAGAAACCCTCCTTCAAAATCTTGCGTGAAAGCGCAGAAAGCCCTTTTACGCCATTTTTCATTTTGCTATTATAGGGGAAAAGGGCTGACTTTGCAAGAGGGAGACGTTTATTTTTCTTGGCGTATGCGGGCGCAAATCAGCGGGACCGGCCCCAAAAGACGCCGGGTAAAAAAACGGGCGCGAATCCCCCGGCAGATTAGACCGCCCATTGCTTGACACCCTTCCCCACAAGTGTTATGCTGATATGGATAGGATGGGTGTTGTGCGGCCCCCTGGCTGTACGCATGCCGGGATAAGTGGGAGGCGTTCAATGCAAAAGAAACGCTTTTACAAGACGCAACTGATGAAACTGTTGCTTCAGCTTTTATTATATACGCTTTTGTTCACCGCTTTTTGGGCCACGCTTTCCATTACCAATATCGGTCTGCATACCATCAGCCGTACCGCCGTCACCACCCTGCTGACCTTCGCGGTGGCCATGGGCCTTTTGACCATTGTATACGGCGGCTTTGACATTGGCGTTAAAAAAATGCGGTCCGTGTTTGCCAGCCTGTCCATGGAGTCCTTTTTTGCCGATATTCTGACCTATGTGCAGCTGCAAATTATGAACACCAACCCCCAAAACCCCCAGGCCAACGCCCACCTGGTTTTGTGGGGCGAGGACCTGGCCCTGCTGGCAGGCGCTTTCCTGCTGCAAGTGGGCATTATCTATTTCTTCGTGGTGCTGGGCAATACCGCGTACTGGCACATTAACCCGCCCAAAAACTGCTGCATCATCACCTCCTCCGAGGAGCTGGCCCGGCATGTGGCGGCCAAAATGGCCACGTTCCCCCAAAAGTACCGTCTGAGGGACGTGGTGCATTACGAATGCCCGGACGTGAAAAAAACCATCCGTCAAAACGAGGTGATTTTTCTGGCGGGCATTCCCGACACCGAGGAAACCATGCTGGAGGCCTATTGCTACAAGCACAACCGCACCATGTACCTGCTGGCCGAGCTGGAGGACGTGATTATTTCCACCGCCCAGCAGCATGTACTGGAGGATACGCCCTTCCTGTACATTCACCGGGTGGAGCCCACGCTGTATCAGCGGCTGATTAAGCGTGCCTGCGACATTACCGTCAGCCTGCTGGGGCTGATTCTGCTCAGCCCCCTGATGCTGGGCATCGCCGCCGTGCTGAAGGCCTCCGGCAACGGCAGCGTGCTTTTTTGGCAGGAACGGGCCACCTTAAACGGCAACATCTTTAAAATCATCAAATTCCGCACCATGTATGAGGACAGCGCCAATGTATCCGTCCGGGAGGGGGACGACCGAATCACCCCTGTGGGGCGTTTTCTGCGCAAGTACCGTCTGGATGAGCTGCCTCAGTTGATTAACGTGCTCAAGGGAGAAATGAGCCTGGTGGGCCCCCGGCCCGAGATGCTGGAAAACGTGGAGCGTTATATCCGCGAAGTGCCGGAATTTCGCTACCGCCAGCAGATGAAGGCCGGTCTGACCGGTCTGGCCCAGATTGAGGGCAAGTACAACACGTCCCCCAAGGACAAGGCCATTCTGGATTTGCTCTATATCGAAAATTTTTCCCTGGGGTACGATTTTAAGCTGCTTCTGCGCACCTTTACGGTGTTTTTCCGCAAGGACAGCACCGAGGGCTTTTGCGACAAGCCCATCCACTGCCCGCCCATGCGCACCGCTCCGCTGGAAGAAGCCCCGGAGGCGGACGGGCCGCAAATGCCCGTGGCCCTTTAAACACGCGTTTCCCCTCCTTGCGAGGTTTTCATTTTAAAAAATGAAAGGAAGAAGAAACATGGACAAAACCTTATTGATTATGGCAGCTGGTATGGGTTCCCGCTACGGCGGCAACAAGCAGATTGACGGCATGGGCCCCCACAACGAGGTGCTGATGCTCTATTCCATCTACGATGCGATCAACGCCGGCTTTACCAAGGTGGTTTTTGTCATCAAGCATGATTTTGAGGACCGCTTCCGTGAACTGGTAGGCGATGTGGTCAAGAGCAAGGTCAAGGTGGAATACGCCTTCCAGACCATGGACGTGCCCGCCGGCTGCTCCATCCCCGCCGGACGCACCAAGCCTCTGGGCACCGTGCAGGCTGTGCTGGCCGCCAAGGACCTGATTCACGAGCCCTTTGCCGTGCTGAACGCCGACGACTATTACGGCGTTCCCGCCTTTAAGACCATGGCCGACCATCTGGAGAAGCTGGCCCCCGAAAAGCAGGCCTGCATGGTGGGCTATTACCTGAAGAACACCGTCAGCGAGCATGGTCATGTGACCCGCGGCGTATGCGAGGTAGACCACAACGGCCATCTGGCCTCCGTAACCGAAACCTACAAGATTCAGCCCTTCCCGGACGGCACCATCCGCGATACCAACAACGACCCCGCCGGTGTGATTCTGGACCCCAACAGCCTGGTCAGCATGAATTTCTTCGGCTTTACCCCCTGGCTGTTTGAAAAGGGCGAGGAATACTTTGTCCGCTTCCTCAAGAGTCTGGCTCCCGATGAAATGAAGGCGGAATATGTGCTGCCCGTTCTGGTGGACCAGCTGATGCACAACGACGGCCTGAAGGTGGATGTGCTGTCCACCGACGCGGTGTGGTTTGGCGTTACCTATCACGAGGATAAGCCCTATGTGCAGGCCGAGCTGAAAAAGATGCACGACAACGGCACCTATCCCGATCATCTGTTCTAAGGAGGCCGCGGCCCATGAAGATTCTGCTGACCGGCGGCGCGGGCTTTATCGGCTCCCATACCTATGTGGAGCTGGTCAAAGCCGGGCATACCGCCGTTATTGTGGATAACCTGTACAATGCCTGCCAGGAAGTGCTGGACCGTCTGCAAACCATTACCGGCAAGCCTGTGCCCTTCTACAACGTGGACGTATGCGACAAGCAGGCCCTAAGCGAAGTTTTTGACAAAGAGGCCTTTGACGCGGTCATTCATTTCGCCGGGTACAAGGCCGTAGGCGAAAGCGTGGTCAAGCCGCTGGAATACTACCGCAACAATCTGGATTCCACCCTGACCCTGTGCGAGGTCATGCGTGCCCATGATGTAAAACGGCTGGTGTTCAGCTCCTCCGCCACGGTGTACGGCATGTCCGACGAAATGCCTCTGGTGGAAACCATGCACACCGGCGGCTGCACCAATCCCTACGGCTGGACCAAATACATGATCGAGCAGATTCTGCGGGACGTTGCCCACGCCATGCCGGACTGGAGCGTGGCTCTGCTGCGGTACTTTAACCCCATCGGCGCTCACGAAAGCGGCCTGATGGGCGAAAACCCCGTAGGCATTCCCAACAACCTGATGCCCTACATCACCCAGGTAGCCAGCGGCAAGCTGAAGGAGCTGCGGGTTTTTGGCAACGACTACCCCACCCCCGACGGCACCGGCGTGCGGGACTACATCCATGTGGTGGATTTGGCTCAGGGCCATGTAAAGGCCTGCGAATACCTGATGAGCCACACCGGCTGCGAGGCGATCAACCTGGGCACCGGCGTAGGCTACAGCGTGCTGGACCTGGTCAAGACCTTTGAGAAGGTCAACAACATCCACATTCCCTATCAGATTGTGGCCCGCCGTCCCGGCGACGTGGCCCGCTGCTACGCGGACCCCACCCGGGCCAAGGAGCTGCTCGCCTGGGAAGCGCACAAGACCCTGGAGGACATGTGCCGCGATTCCTGGCGCTGGCAAAGCCGCAACCCCAACGGCTACCACCAGGGCTGAAGCCCTGGACCTGCTTCACGAAGGGGTTGGGTTTGCTGGCAAACTTGCTTCCGTGCGAGGGGTGAACCAGGGCTGATGCCCTGGACCCACTTCACGAAGGCGCTGGGTTTACTAACACGCTTGCTTCCGTGTGTCAATTGGATGAAGCCTACTACCCAGAAAAACACCGATCTGGAATCGAACAGACACGCTCAGCCTGATAACCAACAGGGCTGCCTGCTCTTGTGGGGGGATTGTTTTTTCCCCCCACATCCTGCCCTTTGTTTACAACAGACGGCTGCGCTTCCGGCGCGGCCGTTTGTTCAAAAATGGAATTCCATCAGAAAGGAGCAACTGCTATGACCCCTCACAACTCGGCCCAAAAAGGCGATATCGCCAAGGTATGCCTGATGCCCGGCGACCCGCTGCGCGCCAAGCTGATTGCGGAAACCTTCCTGGAGGACGCTTTCTGCTTTAACCAGACCCGCGGCATGCTGGGCTTTACCGGCATGTATCAGGGCAAGCGCATCTCCGTCATGGGACACGGTATGGGCATTCCCTCCATCGGCATTTACAGCTACGAATTGTTCAACGACTATGATGTGGACGCCATCATCCGGGTGGGCTCCATGGGAGCCTTACAGCCGGATTTGAAGCTGGGCGACATTGTGGCGGCCCAGGGAGCCTGCACCGACAGCAATTATGGCGTGCAGTTTGGCATTCCCGGCACATTTGCTCCCATTTGCAGCTACGAACTGCTCAAGCAGGCGGACGAGGCTGCCGCCCGCTTGGGCTACCCCATGCGCATTGGCAACATTCTGGCCAGCGATATGTTCTATAACCCCGACCCCTCCATCAACGAAAAATGGCGCAGGCTGGGCGTATATGGCATTGAGATGGAATGCTCCGCCCTGTACCTGAACGCCGCCTATCTGGGCAAAAAGGCATTGGGGCTGCTGACCATCAGCGACATTATCGGCGATCCAACCCAGGCCATGACTCCCCAGCAGCGCCAGACCAATCTGATGAACATGATTCGCGTGGCGCTGGAAGTCGCCAGGCAGCAGGCGTAAAACCGAAAGCACTGAAACGGGACCGTTTTGAAGAAAAAACGGTCCTGTTTTTTGCTTGACAGGCCGTTAAAACACATCTATAATATAACATGAGTTATTTAAAGAAAGGAAGAATGCTATGTTTCCCTTGACGGTTCAGGACCTGTGCAAAAACTACCCGTCCTTTCAGTTGAAGGACGTCAGCTTTACTGTACGTTCCGGCGAAATTATGGGATTCATTGGCCGAAACGGGGCCGGCAAAACAACCACCCTGAAATGCCTGCTGAATTTTGTTCACCCGGATGAGGGGCAGGTGCGCTTTTTTGACATGCCCCTGGAGCAGGCCGAGCAGGAAATCAAACAGCGCATCGGCTTTGTTTCCGGCGGTGTGGACGCCTATACCTGCAAAAAACTGGATGACTTAACCGCCGTCACCAAACGTTTTTATCCCAACTGGGACGATGGGGCGTATCAGCGGTTCATGCAGCGCTTTGCCCTGGATGGACAAAAAACCCAGCGGCAGCTGTCTGCGGGCATGCGGGTCAAATATGCTCTGGCCCTTGCCATGAGTCATCATGCGGAATTGCTGATTCTGGACGAACCCACCAGCGGCCTGGATCCCGTTTCCCGGGACGATCTGCTGGACGAATTTCTTGCCCTGGCGCGGGAGGGCGTCAGCATCCTGTTTTCCACCCATATCACGTCGGACTTGGATAAATGCGCCGATGGCATTACCTATATCCACAACGGCCAGGTTCATGCTTCCATGCCCTTGCAGGATTTTGTAGGCGGCTACCGCTTCCTGACGCTGCCCGATCTGCCGGAGTCCGCGCGGCCCTATCTGCTGGGCGCGAAGCCTGCCAAAACTGGCTATACCGCTTTGATTCGTACCCAGGACGCGCAAAGGCTGGGTCTTTCCGGCGAGCCTGCCACCCTGGAAACCGTCATGATTCATCTGGAAAAGGAGGCGCCCCATGAAAAATCTGCTTTATAAGGAATGGAAACTGGCTTTTCATCCCACGGTAGCGTTATTCTGGCTGCTTTCCGCCATGGTCATGATTCCCGCCTATCCTTATCCGGTCATTTTCTTTTACACCACGTTAGGCTTATTCTTCATCTGCTTAACAGGCCGTGAAAATAACGACCTGCCTTATACCCTGATGCTGCCCGTGCAGAAGCGGGACGTAGTGCGGGCCCGTATCGCCTTTGCGGTACAGGCAGAGGTCATTCAGCTGCTTTGCGTCCTTCCTTTTTTGTTTCTGCGCAGGGCGGTAGGGGTTGGCGCAAACCCGGTAGGCATGGACGCGAATCTGGCCTTTCTGGCAGAGGGCTTAGGGGTGTACGGGCTGTACAATCTGCTGTTCTTTCCTTCGTACTTTGCTGCGCCCCACCAGGTGGGCAAGGTGTTTGCCACCCGCTCCATCCTGCTGTTTGTGCTGATCGGTCTGTTGGAAGCCCTGGACCATGTGCTGCCCTTCATGCGGGACTGTCTGGACACTCCAGACCCGATGTATCTGCCGCAAAAAGCGATTGCTCTGGTCATAGGGCTGACGGCCTTTGCCGGGCTCAGCTGGCTGGGCTGTCATCTTTCCATTCGTCGTTTTGAAAAGCTGGATGTATAACGTGCCTGATAGGAC
>CAKTUU010000005.1 GCA_934621505.1 uncultured Clostridia bacterium | reverse complement strand
GCTTTGGAGATACAGATGCCTGGCGGCTGTCCGGGTGACGCGAATGCGCGTCTACCGCTGTGCAAACGGGTCGGTCGAGCCGTCTCTCTCATTGCCTTTTGTCATGCCGTGCTTGCCGCCATACCGCGCCTGCTGTACGGGAATGATGTGAACATTTAGCTTTCGGTTCCCGCGCTTTTGTTCCTCCTGAAAGTTCTTTATATTACTTCCCTCAAACCCGCAAACGTTACGCCGAGTAAGCGTCACGAATTACGTGACGGTTGTCTTTGAAGCGAGCTCGACGGTTCACTCTTTACAAAAAATCGGGGGAAAAAGAGGAAAATCACACTTGAAAACATCCTGTGCCGCTTGGACGAGCGAACGATATGACGCATAATTATTTTTATTAGCTGAATTTTTACTTGCGCTTTCTGCCGAAACTATACGATATAATTGGTTTTACAGCGACCGCACTACAATAATATACAAATAAAGAAAGAACCCGGGCATTGTATCAATATCCGAGTTCTTTGGTGGTGAGCCCGGCGGGATTCGAACCCACGACCTTTTGATTCGTAGTCAAACACTCTATCCAGCTGAGCTACGAGCCCACATGCTTCATTGACAATCATCAAATCAGCTTGTCTATTATAACAAATGCATTTCAAAAAAGCAATACCCTGAATCAAAAATTCTGAAAATAAAAATCATGACGGGCGTAAGCATTTGCCCGGAGCGGGGCATACTGTGCGGTGAAGACGCCTTTTATCAAGGAGGAAACGGTATGTGTCACCAAAAGAAACCTAAAGACCCCAAACATTTGTGCGAACTGGCAAAAATGGCTGACGAGCCAGACAGCACGGATGTTTTGGGCAGCTATACCGGTATGGCTCAAGACCAGCAGGAGCCGGTGCAGGACGCGGACGACCTGTAAAAGGCCGCCCATTGCCAAATCCTCTGCCATAAAAAACGCAGCCACCGCTGTCAAAAGCTGCCCTCAACCAGGCTGCGCCGGAGGAAACCCATTCCTCCGGCGCGTCTTTTTCAGCGGCTGTAGCAGTCCGCAATCAGGTGACCGTCCGTGGCGGAGTACCAGGCGTACCCGTCGTTTTGTCCGCCGTCTGAAAAAGTGTACTCTATCAGCCAGGCGGGGGATAATACCACGCCGTCCTTCTTTTGGGGGGCGCGTATGGGACGATAGGTCAGCGTCAGGGAAACAGCCTGCGCGTTCTGAAAACCGTCCCGCTGACGCTTGGGGTTGCCCTTTTCAAAGGCGGCACGGGCCTCATCGGCGGTCAGCAGCCTGTCCGGCGTTTCGTACACATCGCCAATCACATGGCTGTCCCGCAGATGAAACAGGTGCAGCCCTTCCGCCGTGATGTAGGCGCAGGCGCTGAACTGTCCCGCGTCCTGACGCTCATGCTCCAGACTGACCCCGTCCAGAAATTTTTCATAATACAGGTAAAAGCCCTCGTCCTTTTCGGTCGCGGTTTCAAAGGCGGGCAGGGGCACGTTGGAGCTGTCCAGCCCCTTCCGAAATTTTTCGCCCAGATCATAAATCCGCTCCACGCTCATGTCCAGCGCGTACACGCACTGGTAGCCGGTCAGGCCGATTTGGGCCAGCAGCGTTTCCATCCGGGTCTGAGCATCCTCCAGGGTTAAACGGCCCAGCCGGGTCTGCTCCAGCTGGGGCTGACTGTCCAGCTTGGGCCAGCACTGGCGGGCGCCCATGGCCAGTTCTCCGATGGAGCATTTCAGCGTAGGCTTGTCCAGGGTTTCCACCGGAGCGTCCGACTCCAGTGGAATGGTTTCCATGGTACCGTCGTATTCCCGATAGTCAATGCCCTCCGCGGCGATGTTCAGTTCGCCCCCGTCCGGGAAGCGGTAGTGGTCGTACCGGTCCCGGCGGCTCCAATTTTTATAGGAAGGTTCTCCGCTCTGGTTAAACCATTCCGGCTGTACCTGGTCGTACAGAGGCATTGCCTTGGAACTGCGGGTAACGGCACGGTAGACGGGCAGCGTGCCGGTTTGGGCATAAGGCTCATTTTCTGCCAGCGCGCAGACGCTTAGCAGCATCCCGCAGCACAGCATACACAAAAAACGTTTCATGGTACCTCCTTGGCGGGCTTTGGAATCACAGGAACCGTCCAAGCCTGTCCCTGATAGGTTTCGTCCGCCTGATTGTATTCGTAATACGTTACCCACAAATCCAGCGTATAGCTTTCGCCGTCCGTTACCGCGGTACCGGTGGGAATTTCCAGCGTAAACAGCAGGCTTCCGTCCGTCTGGGGCCGCTGGGACGTGCCAAAGCCTTCCACCGGCAGCACAGGCCCGTCCTCTACGCCCACACCCTCGACAAACACATTGGGAAACAGCATTTTCGCGCCTGTCTGGGCGGCCTTTTCCCCATAGGTGGGTCCGTCGGGGATAGCATCGCTGTAGTGGTCGGTTCCCACAGGGTCGTCCGGGGTATGCTCCTGATCTTCGCTCATGATCAGCACATTGGCTCCCCCTGCCGGGGCGATGTGTCCCACGGCGTACAGGCCGTCGTCAATGCAGGTAACCTCGTCCAGGGTAAAGGTCACGTCGCCCAGGGTACAGCTTTCCGCCACAGGGGCGATACGGCCGTTTTGCAAATCCTCCCCCAGCTCCGGGTTGTGGCGGCCAAACACCTCCGCCACCCGGCTGTGGAATACCGCCAGCGCCGTGGCCGCCAGCAGCAGCGCTACCAGCGCGACGGCCAGCGACAGCCGCAGCCTGCGTCCTGGCCGAAGGGGGCGTGTCTGCTGCGCCAGGGTTTGCCTTACCCGCAGGGTAAAGCTCTCCGGCGTGGTTCCGTACATGGTTTTCAGTTGGTTCATGGTTGCACCTCCTCCAGAGCAAGACTGTCGCGCAGCAGCAGCCGCCCCCGGTGCAGACGGCTTTTCACCGTGCCCTGGGGCAGGCGCAGAATGGAGCCAATCTCCTTTACGCAATAGCCCTCCACATAGTACAGCACCATGGGCAGGCGGTATTTTTCCTCAAGAGATGTAAACAGCTGGTAAATATCCGGGCGGGCGTCCGCCTCAACCTGCCGCTGGGGCAATTCGTCCATCAGCGTCTCATGCTTGCGTCTGCGCAGCAGGGCATAGCATTCGTTAATCAGGATGCGGCTCAGCCAGGGAGCCAGCGCGTCCGGATCGCGCAGATGCTCCCGCTTGCGCAGCGCCTTTTCAATGGCGCTTTGAACGGCGTCCTCCCGGTCGCACAACTGCGGCAGCAGGGTGGTGGACACGCGGTACAGCGTATCCTGCATGGCCACCACCCGTCGGGCAAATTCCGCTTGTGTCATATCGTACCTCCCAACTGAAAAGCGCTTTTCACCTATACAGATGCTTGAGCGCGGCCGCAGGTTGCACGGTCGCAGAAAAAGTTTATTCCTGCTCCGTACCGGCAGCCTGCTCCGGCGGAATGCCGGGGGAGGAGATAAACCGCAGCTTGCGGTAGCGGCTGGGGGTGTTGCCGAATTTGCTTTTAAACAGGCGGTAAAAATAGCTGACCGAATCAAACCCTACCGCGTAGCAGATATCCACAATATTGGTCTGCGGGTTTTCCAGCAGCTTGTGGGCGTAGTCCAGGCGGGCGTTGTTGATAAACTCCGTGGGGGTGCAGCCCAGCATGCGTTTAAATTCCCGGCACAGGTATTCGTGACTGTAGGGGGCCATCTCCAGCATGGCGGGCAGCCCCCGGCGAATGTTTTCCGGCCGTGACATGTCCTGCACCAGCTTGGTAAACCAGGGCGTGCGCACCGGGGTGGTAATATCCGGGTTATGGTAATACTGGGTGCATAAATCCACCAGCAGCGCCCGGATCTCAAACAGCGCCCTGGGGGGATTGGATACGCAGCTCAGGTTGATCTGCTCTATCCGGCGAATGTATTGCTCCATGGCCACAGGGCTCAGCTTGATCACCGGCGGATGGGGGCCCCAGATGGTCTGGGTGGGAATTTCGTCCCCCAGGTAGCGCACCATGCGGCACACCTCCCGCGCGGGCAGCACAATGGCCATGTATTTGCCGGGAACCTCCATGCTGCGGGTGTGAACCTCGTTGGGACGCAGCATCACCAGATTGCCCGGCAGCAGCCGGTAGGTCTCGTTTTCCAGTTCCAGCAGATGCACGCCGCTGAGCACGATGGATATTTCGTACTCCACATGAAAATGGGGATAATAAATGTGGTCATAGTTGTTGGAGGAGGTACACAAAATGCCGGTTTCCGGCGGCGATGGATTATAGTGGGCGTCGCTGCGCATGTTTTTTGGACTCCTTTTTTCTGTACTTTTGAAAAGAGTATATCAATATAGAGCAAAAAATGCAATCAGAGAGAAGAAAAGGACAGGCTTTTCCCGCTAAGATGTAAAAGAAGCAAGCAGAGACCCGTTTCCATTTTCTCTCTGAATTGAACGCTGTTTTTGTTCCTTTTGGAATAAAAAAGCGATTCTGTAACAGCTTTTTGAACGTTTGTCCAAAACAGTTTTCAAAAGGCGCTGGATTTTTGTTCCCTTTTTGACAGGTTTTGGCCAAGTGGATTGTCTGCAACGCAGGGAAATTTTTCGCTAAAACTCCGCTGATTTTGAACCCCGCGCCAGATGGCGTTGGAAAATAAAAGAAACCTATAAGGAGGCAACCAACATGAAGAAGATCCTGGCCACCCTACTCGTTCTGGTGATGGCGCTGTGCTGCCTGACCCCCGCTTTGGCAGAGGATACCGTACTGATCGGCGTGTCCTGCATGGAAACCGGATCCATGGCCGCCGGCGGTCTGCACATGAAGCAGGCCATTACCATGGCCTTTGACGAGATCAACGCCGCGGGCGGCGTGCTTGGCGGCAAGCAGCTGGAAATCTACCTGGTAGACGACACCGGCAACGCCGCGGGCGCTGTGACCGCCGTCAACAACATCCTGTCCCAGGATGTGGCCATGTGCATTGGACCTCACACCTCCCCCATGGCTCTGGCTGCGATGGAGTTCTATAAGGAAGCGGGCGTGCCCTTTATCTCCGCCGCCACCAGCCCCTCCCTGCTGGACCAGCAGAACGAATACTTCTTCCGCATTTCCGTGTCTGACGCGGCTGTGGGCGAAGTAATGGTGAAGTTTGCCGCCGATAACTTCGGCGCAAAGAAGATTGCCGCCATGTACATCACCGACGACTATGGCAAGGCTGCCAACAACTCCTCCAAGGCCTTCGCCGAGTCCATCGGCCTGGAATACTATTCCGAAGGCATGACCGCTGAGGATACCGACGTGACCAGCCAGCTGCTGAAGATTAAGGACTGGCAGCCCGACGTGGTGTTCTCCTTCACCCATGACGCCGACAGCGCCCTGGTGGTACGCCAGTACAACGAGCTGGGCCTGAAGGACATCCCCTTCATCGGCCCCAACGCGCTGCCCATGCCCCAGGTGCTTGACCTGGTCAGCGGCGAGCAGGTGTCCGGCATGTACGCCTCCACCGACTTCTTCCTGGATTTGAACGACACCGTGATGAAGGACTTCCGGGATCGTTACTTCGAGCGCTGGGGCGTTGAACCCGAACGCTATGCCGCCATGTACTACTCCGCCGCCTACCTGACCGCCGACGCCATCAACCGTGCCGGCAGCACCGACCACGAGGCCATCCGCGAAGCCCTGGCCGCTACCGACGGCTTTGCCTGCGTGCTGGGCAGCCTGAAGGCCAACGAGCATGGCGAGCTGAACTCCACCCTGTTCATCCTGCAAATCGACGCCAACAAGGAATGCTCCGTGGCGCAGAAGGTCAGCCTGAACTAATCCTGATATGCCCTGGAAGGGAGGAGGAAAATCCTCCTCCCTTCTTTGCAAAAGTCTTATTGCCGATGGACGGGCCCGTGCAAAACGCTCCTTATCCCATCGCCTTCATTTTTACCCCAAAGGAGGATTGACATGAGCAATGTTCTACAGCTTCTGATCAGCGGTATCTCCATGGGCTTTATCTACGCGCTGGTAGCCATTGAATATACGCTGATCTGGAACGCGACGGGTCTGCTCAACTTCAGCCATGATAAATTTATCATGCTCAGCGCTTACATCTTTGCCGGAACCTATGTGGCCCGCATGGGCCTGCCCTATGAACTGGCCATCGTCTGCACGGTGCTGACCATGTTCCTGTTTGGTATTGTCGTCGCCTTTTTAATTTTCAACCCTCTGTCCAAAATGACCACCAACCTGTACGCCATCATCGGCACGGTTATTCTGGGCCGAATCATTACCGAAGGCATTCGCCTTATCTGGGGCCCCATTCCCTTCACCCTGGATACCTTCCTGAAGGGCACCCTCATGGTGGGTGATTTGGCCATTTCCCGGCCGTATCTATATATCGTGGTGGTTTGCACCATCATTACCTTTGCCCTGACCCTTTTCCTGAAAAAATCCAAGCTGGGCATGGCCATGCGCTGCGTGTCCAACAACAAAAACGCCGCGGGGCTGATGGGCATTAACGTGCCTGTCAACATGGCGCTGACGGTGGGCATTTCCTCCGCCATCTGCACCTGCATCGGCATTTTGATCGTGCCCCTGTTTAACGTACACCCCACCATGTCCACCATGATCGGCCTCAAGGGCTTCTGCTCCGGCGTGGTAGGCGGCTTCGGCTACCTGCCCGGCGCCATTTTGGGCGGCCTGCTGATGGGCGTTGTGGAGAACTTTGCCAGCATGATTCTGCCCTCCATTTACAAGGACTGTGTGTCCTTCGCCCTGCTGATTCTGTTCCTGCTGTTCCGGCCCTCCGGCATTCTGGGCCATAAAAAGATTTAAGGAGGGGCGTTATGAAAACCAAGAAAAAATGGCTGTCCTTCCTGTGGGCCGTGCTGCTGCTGGCCGTGGCCATCGCCCTGCCGCAGCTGTTCCCCAAGAAGTATCACACCAACCTGATGAACCAGTGCCTCATCAATATCATTGTGGTAACGGGCCTGAATTTCATCACCGGCCTGACCGGACAGATGAACATGGGTACGGCGGGTATCTTCTCCCTGGGCGCGTATACCTCCGCCCTGCTGTCCACCAAACTGAACGTCTCGCCCTGGCTGGGCCTGCTGGCCGCCATCGTCATGGGCTGCCTGATCGGCGTATGCCTGGGCTACCCCTCCCTGCGCCTGAAGGGCGTGTATCTGTCCCTGACCACCATCGGCTTTTCCGAGGTGGTGCGTATCTTCATCACCAATCTGGACGACCTGACCGGCGGCGCGGTGGGCGTAACCCGCATTCCCGCCTTCAGCCTGTTCGGGTTTACCTTTAAGGACAACGTGTCCAACTACTACCTGTACCTGGCCATTACGGTGGTTTTGCTGCTGCTGGCCTGGCGGCTGGTGCATTCCAAGTGGGGCCGCGCCTTCAAGGCCATCAAGGATAACCCGGAGGCCATGGAATCCGCCGGCGTAAACATCGCGTCCCTGAAAATTATGGCCTTTACCCTGGCGGCCATTTACGGCTGCATCGGCGGCGCGCTGTACGCCCATTTTATCCGTTACATCAACCCCGCTACCTATACGCTGGATTTTTCCATCAACTATGTGATCATGCTGGTCATCGGCGGCCTGGGCACCGTGCCCGGCAGCGTGCTGGGCGCCATTCTGGTTACCATCACGCCGGAAATCCTGCGCTTTTTGCAAAACTACTACTGGTTTATTTACAGCATCATTACGCTGGTGTTTGTGGTATTCCTGCCCAACGGCATGTACAGCGTGCTGCTTTCTGTAAAGAGCTCGCTGGCAAACCTGTTCCGGAAAGGAGGCGCTGGCAATGGCAACCGTTCTTAAGCTGGAAAACCTGACCAAGCGGTTTCAGGGCCTGGTGGCCGTGAACCAGTTATCCATCGATATGCAGGAGCGTACCATTCACGCCCTGATCGGCCCCAACGGCTCGGGCAAAAGCACCACCATCAATATGATTACCGGCGCGTACCCCTCCAGCGAGGGCCGGGTATTCCACCGGGCTACCGAAATTACCAACAAGCCCGCCTATCAGATTGCCCAGACCGGCGTTAACCGCACCTTTCAAAACCTGAAGCTGTACAAGTCCATGACCGTGCTGGAAAACCTGATGGTGGGCATGCACATGAACATGGAGCAGAACTTTTTCTCCTTCCTGGTCAACCCCAAAAAGACCGCCCGCGAGGAGCTGCAGATGGAGGAAAAGGCCAAAGAAATTCTGGACTTTATCGGCATGTACAGCCTGCGGGACGAATATGTGAACAACATTTCCTACGGCCGCCAGAAAATGACGGAGCTGGGCCGGTCGCTGATGACCAGTCCGCAGCTGCTGTTTCTGGATGAGCCCGCCGCCGGTCTGAACCCGTCCGAGCGCGTGGAGTTTGTGGATATTCTGGTCAAGGTGTTTGAATCCGGCGTGGACCTGTTCCTGATTGAGCACAACATGGACGTGGTCATGAACATTTCCCACAACATTACAGTCATTAACTTCGGCACCAAAATCGCCGAGGGCACGCCGGAGCAGATTCAGTCCAACGACCTGGTCATTCAGGCCTATCTGGGCAACAAATACAAAAAATAAGGAGGGAAACCCATGCTGCTGAATGTAAACGGAATCGACGTGTTTTACGGCAAGGTGCAGGCGCTGTTTGACGTTTCCTTCCAGGTGGAGGAAAACGAAATTGTTTCCATCATCGGCGCGAACGGCGCGGGCAAAACCACCCTGATGAAAACCATCATGGGCATCAACAAGCCCCGCAAGGGCAGCATTGAATACAACGGGCGGCTTATCAGCGGGCAGCCTGTGCATAAAGTGGTGCAGAACGAAATTGTGTATGTGCCCGAGGGCCGCGAGATCTTTATGGGCATGACCGTTCGGGAAAACCTGCTGATGGGCGCGTACAGCCGCCGCTATACCAAGGCCCAGATGGAGGAGCATCTTGAGCAGATGCACGCCATGTTTCCCCGCCTGAAGGAGCGGGAAAAGCAGCTGGCAGGCTCCATGTCCGGCGGCGAGCAGCAGATGCTGGCCATCGCCCGCGGCCTGATGAGCGACCCCAAGGTGCTGATGCTGGACGAACCGTCCCTGGGCCTGGCCCCCGTCATTGTGGATGAAATGTTTGACATTATTACCCGCATCAACCAGACCCGCAAAATTCCCGTGGTCATTGTGGAGCAGAACGCCTTTATGGCCATGTCCATTTCCAGCCGCACCTATGTGCTGGAGGTGGGCCATGTGGTGGCTCAGGGCGAAAGCCGCGAACTGATGGACAGCCCCGATATCAAAAAAGCCTATTTGGGCGGCTAAGGAGGAACAGACGGCATGAAGGCGATTGTGGTGGAAAAACCCTTTGAAATTCGGATTGCCGAAGTGGAAAAGCCCCGCATCACCCGGGGGGATGAGGTGCTGATCCGCGTCATCTCCGGCGGCATCTGCGGGTCGGACATCGGCATTTACAACGGCACCAATTCGCTGGCCACCTATCCCCGCATCATCGGCCACGAATACGGCGGCAGAATTGAGGAAGTGGGCCCGGAGGTTACCGGTCTGCGTCCCGGCGACGTGGTGGCGGTGGACCCTGTGCGGTCCTGCGGCCATTGCTACGCCTGCAGCCATCACCGGCATAACGTGTGCCGCCAGGTAGAGGTAACCGGCGTGCACCGGGACGGCGGCTTTGCCGAATATGTGGTGGCCCCCGCCGCCGCCTGCTACCGGATTGACACAAGCAAAATTCCCGCCGATATGGCCTGCATGGTGGAGCCCTACTCCATCGGCGCTCAGGTCAACCACCGGGCCCAGATTACCGACGACGACACCGTACTGGTGATGGGCTCCGGCCCCATTGGCATCAGCATTATGCAGGTGGCCAAGGCCCGGGGCGCCCGGGTCATGATGACGGATATTGTTCCCGCCCGGCTGGAGAGGGCCCGGCTGGCCGGAGCCGACCGGGTGGTGGATGTAACCCGGGAGGATTTGAAGCAGGCCGTGCTGGACTTTTCCGATGGCGAGGGCGTGGCGGTGGCGGCGGACTCGGTCTGCTCCGTGGACAGCGTGCCCCAGGCCATGGACTTGGTCTGTCCGGCGGGCAGGGTGGTGGTGCTGGGCCTGCGGGACCAGCCGTCCCAAATTCCCCAGGTGGTCTTTACCAAAAAGGAAACCACCGTTCTGGGCTCGCGCCTGAATAACCATCGTTTTGCCGAAGTGATTGAACTGTTTGAAACCGGGCGGGTTCATCCCCAGCAGATGCGCACCGCGTCCTTCCCCTTTACCCAGGTGGAGGAAGCCATCCGCCTGATTCGGGAGCACCCGGAGCAGGTGTGCAAGGTCAGCCTGCTGTTTGAATAAGCCCCCCCAAAACCAAGGAGGAAAACAGCCATGAATTATCATTATCTGGATTATCATCAGCTGCTGAACTTTTGCGAATCGGTTTTCCTGGCCCACGGCTTCAGCGACCAGCAAAGTAAGGAAATCGCCCAGGTGGTGCTGGCGGCGGATTTAAACGGTACGGAGTCCCACGGCGTGCAGCGCATGGTGCGCTACCAGAAGGAAATTTCCACCGGCATGGTGGATGTGCACGCCCAGCCGGAAACCCTGCACGAAAGCCCTGTTTCCGCCGTGATAGACGCCCACAACGCCATGGGGCAGGTCATGGGCCAGCAGGCCATGCGTCTGGCGATTCAAAAGGCCAAAACCTGCGGCTTCGGCGCGGTAACGGTGCGCAATTCCAACCATTACGGCATCGCCGGTTTTTATGCGGAAATGGCCGCTCACGAGGATTTGATGGGCATCAGCATGTGCAATACCGAGGCCATTATGGTGCCCACCTATGGCAAGCAGCCCATGATCGGCACCAATCCCATCGCTCTGTGCATGCCGGCGGACCCCTACCCCTTCCTGTTTGACTGCGCCACCACCGTGGTGCCCCGGGGCAAGTTTGAGGTATACACCAAGCGGGGCGAGCCGGTGCCCCTGGGCTGGGGCGTGGACGAAAACGGCCACGACTCCACCGACGCGGCCCGGATTCTGGCCAACATCATTTCCAAGGCTGGCGGCGGCATTCTGCCCCTGGGCGGCTCCGGCGAAAAAATGGGCGGCCACAAGGGCTACGGCTTTGGCGTGATTTGCGAATTGTTTACCGGCATTCTGGCCAGCGGCACCACCGCCGACGGCATTTACAAAACCGGCAGCGGTTCGGGCATTTGCCAGTCCTTCATCGCGGTGGATTACGGCATCTTTGGCGATAAAGCGGCCATCCGCAAGAGTTTTTCCGACTACCTGCAAAAGCTGCGGGATTCCGAAAAGGCGGAAGGCCAGCCCCGCATTTACACCCATGGCGAAAAGGAAGTGGAATCCCGCAGGCTGCGTGCGCGGCAGGGCATTCCCGTAAACGACAAAACCATTGAGGAGCTTCAAAAAATCGCCCGGGAAATCGGCGATAAGGCCGCGCCGTTCCCCCAGGAGGTCTAAGGCCCTCAGCCCGCCAAATGAAAAAAGCGGGAGCAGGAGGGCAAAACGCTCCTGCTCCCGTTTACGTTTCCCAGGGTTTAGAAGGTAATCACAATCTTCATTACGCCCTCCGCCCGGGAAGCGGCCAGATCAAAGGCCTCCTGGGTGCGCTCGAAGGGAAAGCGATGAGTAATCAGTCCTTGAGAGGAAAGCGTTCCCGCCTCCAGCAGGGACAGCAGCGCCGGATAGGTGTTGGCGTAGCGGAAGGAGGGCTTCAGGTCAATGCCCCGGTTAAACAGGGTCTGCAAATCCAGCTCCGCTTTTCCCGACGGCACGCCTACCTGCACCAAACGGCCGCCTTTTTTCAGCCAGTGCAGGCTCGCGTTCACCGCCTGGGGCGCGCAGGTGGTATCCACCACAGCGTCCAGATTGCTGGCCAGAGCGGCGGTTTCCGCAAAGGTCAGCCCTTCCACATTGCATACCCGGCTGGCGCCCAGCGCCTGCATTTTGGCCAGACGGCTGGGCAGCATGTCGGTCATCAGTACGCTGTGCACGCCAATGGCCCGCAGCACCAGCAGCAGGCTGGCTCCAATCGGACCGCTGCCCAAAATGGCCGCCCGGTCGCCGGGACCCAAACCCGCCCTGCGCGCCGCGTGCAGCGCCACGGAGAAGGGCTCCAGCATCGCGCCGTCCTCGTAGGAGGCGTTATCCGGCAGGCGAAAAACCAGATGGGCCGGGCGCAGGGTATACTGGGTCAGCGCGCCCTCGCCGTAAGCGTCCGCCACGGCGGAGCCCATAAAGGACATATGGCGGCACAGGTTATAACGCCCGCTGGTGCAGGCGTCGCAAACGCCGCAGTAATAGCCCGGCTCGGTGGTTACCCGGTCGCCGGGGAGCAGACCGTCCACCCCTTCGCCCACCTGGGCCACCAGTCCGGCGCATTCGTGCCCCAGAATGTGGGGAAAACGAATTTCCCCCACACCGGTGCGTCCATTCACAAAATAGGATACGTCCGACCCGCACACGCCCACCGCTTTCATGCGAATCAGCACCTCGCCCGGGCCGGGCCTGGGCATGGGGGCGGGACGCAGCTCTATCTGCCGCCGGGCGGTTAAATACGCGACCATTCGTTCCATGAAAAAGCCGCCTCCCTTCAAAAGCCGATGCTCATGCCGCCGTCCACCACCAGCTGCGCGCCGGTGATAAACCCGGCGGCGGGGCTGAGCAAAAACGCGGCGGCGTTGCCAATATCCGCCGGGTCGCCAATGCGGGCCATGGGCGTGCGCCCCAGCACCCGCTGTTCCCGGGCCGGATCCCGCTGGAACACGGCCCGCATCATCTGGCTTTCAATAAAGCCGGGCATGATGATGTTCACCCGCACCCCCTGGGGGGAGTATTCGGTCGCCAGCTCCCGGGTCATGCCCAGCAGGGCCGATTTGGACGCGGTGTAGGCGGGCGTGTCCGTCAGGCCGAAGATGGCGCTCATGGAGCCGATAAACAGAATGGCGCCCTCGCCCCGGGCCGTCATACGGCGGGCGCTTTCCCGGGCCAGCGCAAAGCCGGACAGCACATGGGTGTTGATCACGTTCAAAAATTCCTCGTCGCTGGTTTGCAGGGAGGGCTTTTTCAGGTGATTGCCCGCGTTGCTGACCACCCCGTACAGGGGGCCCCATTGCGACTCAATGGTATCCAGCAAGGCGGGAATGCCGGACCGGTCGCAGATATCGTTCACCAGATAATGAGCCCTGGGGCCGATCTGGCGGCAGGCGTCCTCCAGGGTGTCCCTGCTGCGGCCGGTGATGACCACGCTGCCGCCGCTTTTCACCACAGCCTGCGCCATGGCCCGTCCCAGGCCGGTGCCGCCGCCGGTAATCAAAATCCATTTTTCTTCCAGACTGAAAGCGGGATTCATCGTTTCTTCCTCCTTACAGTATGCCAAAGGTGCGGAAGGCCTCCGTGGCGCTCATGCCGCCCTCGATGGCTTTGCGAACCAGCTTTTCGCCCCGGGCCTTTTCCAGCGATTTTTCAATCACCTCGGCAATGTGCTTTCTGGGAATCACCAGCACGCCGTCCAGGTCGCCAAAGAGCAGGTCGCCGGGCTGAACGGTCACCGGTCCCACCTCGATGGGGCAGCGAAAATCCGTCACCTGGGTGCGCACGCTGGAATCCTGGGCAAAGCGTCCCCGGGTAAAGACGGGAAAGCTCTGGCTGAGCATCTGGGGCGTGTCCCGGTGAAAGCCGTTTATCACCGCGCCCGCGGCTCCCCGCTTTTTGGCGGTAGCGGTCAGCAGCTCGCCCCAATAGGCGCAGCGCATGGCCCCGCCGGAGGCCAGGTAAACGTCCCCCGGCTCCAGCTGGTCCAGCGCCTCGGTCAGCAGGCCGAAGGGCTTCTTCTGCGGGCCGTATACGTCGATCATGACCACAGGCATGGCGTAACCGGCCAGCTTCATTTCCTCCCTGGCGGGCTGAATGGGCTGAGGCAGAAACTGATGGTAATACCCCATGCCGTCCAGAATGTCGCCCACCACCGGGGTGTACAGCTCCCGCTTCATCAAGTCAAACAGTTCCTGATCGTTTTTCCATTCCATGTCGTTATACCTCCTCCGCGTGAATGGCGCGCAGGGCCGCGCGCATAAAACCAAGGGCAAAGGCCATGCCGCTGTGCCAGGGCGCGCCGCACAGCATCTGGGGGGTGTGATCGGGAATCAGCACGCCGTGGTAATCATAATCCCGCAGCATGGTCAGCGCCCTGATCATGTCAATGTCCCCGTCGTCCACAAAGGTTTCCTGATAATGGGGCACCTTGCCGTGCACGTTGCGGAAGTGGACATAGGCCAGCTTATCCTGGGGGGCGTAGCGGTCGATGGCGGCGTACACGTCCTCCTCGCTCATTTCCTGCAGGCTGCCCATGCAAAAGTCAAAGCAGTTGCTGGGGCTGGGGTGCAGGTCCGCCAGCTTCTGGTACAGCCGGGGCTGGTATACCAGCCGGGCCTGACCGCGAATGGATGGCATGGGCGGGTCGTCCGGGTGAGCGGCCAGCCGCACGCCCGCTTCCTCCGCCACGGGCAGCAGCTGGTCCAGAAACCATTTGCATCGGTCCCACAGCTGCTGGCTGGTGGTTTTGGGCAAAAAGCCATCGGTGGCGTTGTCGTCATAGGTCATGTTCCATACCTCGCCCTTGGGAATGGGAAAGGCCTCGCCGCCGTCCTCGTAGTCAAAGCAGGCGGTATCCGCCCCGCCACGGGCGGCCAGACGGCGGGTATGGCCCCACACCCCGGCGATGGAAAAGTTGTAGCCGAATACGGGAATACCGGCCCGGCCCACATCCCGGATGATCTGCTTTAAATGCTCCATCTGCTCCGTCTTGCGGGGGCCGTCCAGCAGCACATCGTACCACTGGGAGGGGCAGAAGTTCTCAATGGCGTGCAGCTTCAGCCCTTCGGCCTCGATTTCGCCGCGCAGGCGGCACAGCGCTTCGTAGCTCCACACATCGTCGGCGGATGTATGGCCGTAATTCTGCCTGCCGTCTGTGGTAGGCACAATGGTCTGGGTGTAGTAGTTGGCCAGGTGGGCGACAATGTGGGTGCAGCCGCACTGGCGGGCAAAGCGGTAATTGTCCTTGGTAAGCATGTTTTTATACAGGCCGATGCCCAGGTACATGAAAAACCCTCCTTTGCGTATGGTATGGATTGTGTTACAGTAAGTATAGCCATTCGCGAAGCGGCCGTCTTGTCCGGCGTTAGCCCGACAATTGTTCTGGATTGATATTTGGGGAGGCGGCGCTATGGTGGTGTACCGTGAAAACGAGGCGGATGTCATCAACCCTGACACACAGATGCACTACGCGCTTTTATCCGGGTATCAAAAGACGGTTTACCCGCAGTCCCACGATTTTTTTGAGCTGGTGCTGCCCATCAGCGGCCGGCAGGAGCTGTGGATTGACGGGGCCCACATGACGGCCGGACCCGGCATGCTGGTGCTGATTCGCCCGGGCGAGGTGCACACCCGCCGCTATGTGCAGCCGGGCTGGCACATCAACGTGGCCTTTTCATCGGAAATCGCCAGCAAAATGTTTGACTATCTGGGGCCGGGCTTTCCGTCAGAGGGGCTGTTGAGCGCGCCGCCGCCCGTATGCGCCCTGCTGCCAGCGGCCCGGGCCCAGTCCTACCGAGAGCGGTTTGACCAGCTGAACCTGATCCCCGTCGAGCAGGCGGCCCGTTCCCGCGCCGTGCTGCGGGCGCTGCTGATGGAAATTTTCACCCGGGAGCTGATGCAGCCCGGCACAGCCTCCAAAGCCGGCGGCGACTGGTTTGTCTGCCTGCTGGAGCAGGCCCGAACCCCGGAGGCGGTCAGTCAGGGAGTGGATGGGCTGGTGCGGCTTTGCGGCAAAAGCCACGAGCATCTTTGCCGGGTATTCCGGCAGCGGCTGGGCATGACCCCCACCGCCTATGTGAACGACCTTCGGCTGACATACGCGGCCAACCGGCTGCTGCATTCCTGCGACAGCATTACAGACGTCTGTTTCTCGTCAGGCTTCGACAGCCTGAGTCACTTTTACCACCTGTTCCGCGGCAAATACGGACAGACGCCGCAGGAATTTCGCATTGTAAAGGAGGAATTTTCATGCAAATGACGCTTCGTTGGTTCGGCACAGGCTTTGACTCGGTCACCTTACAGCAGATCCGGCAAATTCCCGGCGTTCACGGGGTTATTACCACCCTGTACGATACCAAGCCCGGCCAGGCATGGTCCCGGCAGGCCATTCAGGCCCTTCGCCGCCAGGTGGAGGACGCGGGCCTGACCATCGCCGGTATTGAAAGCGTCAACATTCACGACGCTATCAAAATCGGCTCTCCGGACCGGGAGGCCTGCATTGACAACTATATCGAAACCCTGCGCAGCCTGGGCCAGGAGGGCATTCATCTGGTGTGCTACAACTTTATGCCCGTTTTTGACTGGACCCGGTCCGAGCTGGCCCGCCCCCGGCCGGATGGGTCCACGGTGCTGGCCTATAACCAGCAGGCGGTGGACCGGATTAACCCGGAGCAGCTGTTCGCCAGCGTGGACCAGAACGCCAACGGCTTTATCATGCCCGGCTGGGAACCGGACCGGCTGGCGGATGTAAAGCGCCTGTTTGAACTGTATCGGGATGTGGACGAGGAAAAGCTGTTTGCCAACCTGTGCTATTTCCTTGAGCGGATTATGCCGGTGTGCAGCGAATATGACATCCATATGGCCATTCACCCTGACGACCCGGCCTGGCCGGTGTTTGGCCTGCCCCGCATTATCACCGGAAAGGAACAGCTGCTGCGCCTGATGCGGGCGGTGGACGATCCCCACAACGGTGCAACCCTGTGCACCGGTTCCCTGGGTTCCAACCCCCAGAACGATATTCCGGACATCATCGCGGCCCTGAAGGGGCGCATTCACTTCGCCCATGTGCGCAACCTGCAATACAACGCCCCCGGCGATTTCCAGGAGGCGGCCCACCTGTCGGCGGACGGCTCCATGGACCTGTACGCCATTATGAAGGCGCTGTACGATACCGGCTTTGACGGCCCCATCCGGCCCGATCATGGCCGCATGATCTGGGGCGAGGTCGCCATGCCCGGCTACGGCTTGTATGACCGGGCCCTGGGCGCGTGCTACCTGAACGGCCTGTGGGAGGCCATTGACAAAAACGCGAGGAGGGCAAAGCCGTGAAGCTGACAGACCGTGGACTCAGAGATTCCGCCTCCTGGCAGGCGGCGGGCATCGCCCTGCCGGGCTACGACCGGGCCGCCATGAGCGAGGCGACCCGCAAAGCCCCCATCTGGCTGCACTTTGGCGCGGGCAACCTGTTTCGCGCCTTTCCTGCCATGTGCCAGCAAAAGCTGCTGAACGACCAAATGGCCCGCTGCGGCGTTACCGTGGCCGATTCCGCCGGTATGGTGGATAAGGTGCTGCAGCCTCACGACAACCTGTCCGTGGTGGTGCGGCTGTGCCCGGACGGCCGCATGGAAAAGGAAGTGCTGGGCAGCATTGGCGAATCCCTCCGCCTGCTGGAGGACGCGCCCCGCCTGCAGGATGTGTTTTGCCAAAAGAGCCTGCAAATGGTGTCCTTCACCATTACGGAAAAGGGGTACCGCCTGACGGACGGTCAGGGCGGCTATGCCGACGATGTGGAGCATGACCTGATGGCCGGGCCGGAATTCTGCGTCAGCTATATGGGAAGGGTGGCGGCCATGCTGTACCGGCGCTATCTGGCGGGGGCCTATCCCCTGGCCATGGTCAGCATGGATAACTGTTCCCACAACGGCGACCACCTGCTGAACGCCATGCTGACCATGGCCCGCTCCTGGGAAGAGAGCGGCGTGTGTCAAAAGGGCTTTGCGGATTATGTAAGCGATCCTAGCCGCGTGGCCTTTCCCTGGACGATGATTGACAAAATCACCCCCCGGCCGGATGCCGCCGTGCAGGAAAAGCTGCTGGAATGCGGTCTGGAGGACATGGGCGGATATGTGACCCGGCGGGGATCCTATACAGCGCCCTTTGTGAACGCCGAAAAAACGCAGTATCTGGTGGTGGAGGACGCTTTCCCCAATGGAAGGCCGCCGCTGGAGTGCGCCGGGGTGCTGTTTACCAACCGGGAAACGGTGGAAAAGGTAGAGCGCATGAAGGTATGCACCTGCCTGAACCCGCTGCATACGGCCCTGGCGGTGTTTGGCTGCCTGCTGGGGTACCGCAAAATCTGCGACGAGATGCAGGACGCCGATCTGGCGGCGCTGGTGAAGCGGATTGGCTATCAGGAGGGGCTGCCGGTGGTCACGGACCCGGGCGTATTATCCCCTAAGGAATTTTTGGACGACGTGATTGAAAAGCGCCTGCCCAATCCCTTTTTGCCCGATACGCCCCAGCGCATTGCCTGCGACACCTCCCAAAAGATTCCCGTGCGCTTTGGCGAAACCATCAAGGCGTATCTGAAGCGGCCTGAGGCCGATTTGCAAAGCCTGAAAATGATTCCTCTGGTGTTTGCGGCCTGGTGCCGCTACCTGATGGGGGTGGACGACCGGGGACAGCCCTTTGAGGTGAGCCCGGACCCCATGG
This sequence comes from uncultured Clostridia bacterium, assembly GCA_934621505.1. Lineage (GTDB taxonomy): Bacteria > Bacillota > Clostridia > Christensenellales > Aristaeellaceae > Limiplasma. The sequence goes on along the minus strand of CAKTUU010000005.1, from coordinate 91,766 downwards.
CGGCGCAGCTGCAGGGCTATCTGGCTGACGCCCATCTGGGCGACCCCCGCCGCCGGGAAACGCTGCTGAAGCCCATTCTGTCCAACGCCGAACTGTTTGGGGTGGATTTGTACGCCTCCGGTCTGGCGCACAAGGTGGAGGAGGACTTCTTTGCCATGCTGGAAGGGCCGGGCGCGGTGCGCGGCCTGCTGCGCCGCCGTCTGGCTGAATAACGAAACCGCGTCCCGCCGGGTTCTCTCGGCGGGCGTTGCTTTATCACCGGCGGCGAATTGTAAAAAAGCGGCTTTTTCATGGACGGCTTCACCGGAATATGGTAACCTGTTTGCAGCACCACGACGACCGGAGGGAGAAAAAGCCATGAAGAAAAGCAAGGTTCTGCTGGCGGCGCTGGCACTGACGTTGCTCTGCACCGCCGCCCGGGCCGAGGGGGACTATGTTTCCATCAGGGAAATCCGCAACGGCGTTCCCGCGCACTGGACAGGCGTGTATACAGACCGGGAGGGCAGCGCCGTTTCCATTGACACGCCCATTGTGGTGCCACAGGTGGAGGCCGTTCCAGTGGTGCGCATCACCTGGGGCGGGCCATACGCCCAGCTGGATGGGTCTGTTGTAGCGGACGAAAACGACGCGAACCACCTGATTGCCGAATTTTCAACCCCGGCAAACGAAGGGGTGTCCCTGGAAACCGCCCCGGAAATTTATGTACAGCGCCTGCGAGAAAAAATCCCCCAGTTGGAAGGCCGTGCGCTGGAAAACTATATGCTGCTGGAAGAAACCGGCGAGCCCTACGGCAAACGGTATCGAATGGCTTTTTACAGCAGCTTTCACGGCATTCCCTATCTGATCGGCAACAATTTTCGTCTGGAGGTTCCCAGTGAAAGGCCGGGCGACCTTCCGGCGGTTCCGGCGAATGTAACCCAGGGCTGCCTGCTTGCGGACGCGGCTGGCGTTACGCTGTGCGCCCCGCAGGAAGTGTGCGTGGATGTGGAGGATATTCCCCTGCTGCCTTTTGAGCGCATTCTTCCGGTTTTTGAGCAGTGGGTGACGGAGGGCTATGTCTATTCCCTTGATGAAATGCGCTTTGGGTACATGGCGTTTCTCGACCCTGAACGGCTTGGACAGGAATTTGTGCTGCTGCCCGTATGGGCGGCCAAGGGCGTTACCCGCGGGGAGCCGGGCATGCCCTTCTCCTTTGACGAGGACTCGGAAAGTCTTGTTTTTATGGGCTATATGAACCCCACCGTCTGCGCCGTCAACGCGCAAACCGGCGAAAGGTATGCCTTTGTGGACGATACCCGCAAGGACCGGCGCTATGTGCCGGATGTGATTACCTGGGGCGAACGAAAGCCATAAACAAAAACGCCGCTTAGCGCACGCCTCCCGTCAGGGGGCGTGCGCTAAGTCTGTCAAAAAACCCCTGGGAGGCATCGGAGGGCCGCAGCCCTCCGATTTTGGTTCCGAAACCGGCGGCGTGTACGTCGGTTTCGGCTGCCTTGCGCAGCAAGGCTTTCCTTACGCTCTTTGCCGCCCGGCGAGCCGCAGGCGAGTAGGCAAAGAGCGCTTCCCGTCAGAAAAGATCGCCCTCAGGCGAGTTTTTTTGACGGCCTGGGCGCACGCCTCCCGTCAGGGGCATGCGCTTTTTTCAAAACAATTTGTCATTTTCGTTTTTCACAAAGCAAAGGGTATGTTATACTGTCATGGGAAGCAATCAATAGAAAGGATTTGTTATTTTGGGTTCCAACAAGGGTACGACACTGCTAAAGGATTTTCTTCGCTATGTGGGGGCTACCATGGTTTCGCTGCTGGTCTATTCGCTGTATGCCATGGTGGACGGGTTTATGGTGTCCTACGGCGTGGGCGAATACGCCATGAGCGCCGTCAACCTGACGCTGCCCTATACCAACCTGCTGTTTGCCATTGGCGTTATGTTCGCAGTGGGCGCCTCCACCATCATCGCCATCTATAAGGCCAACGACCAGCTGTCCAAAGCCAACCAGCTTTTTTCCCAAAACCTGCTGCTTCTGCTGTTCATTGGCCTGACCATCAGCGTGCTGGTTTTCCTGTTTGAGGAACCCATCGGCCGCATGCTGGGCGCAAACGTCATTACCCGGGAATATGTGCGCCAGTATCTGCTGGGGCTTGCCCCTTTTGCCTGCTGCTATATGATGTCCTATCATATGGAAGTGCTGATCAAGGTGGACGGCTATCCCCAGCTGAGCCTTTTGAACGTGGTCATAGGCGCGGTTGCCAACTGCGTTCTGGATTACATTGCCATTTTCCATTTGGGACTGGGCGTGCTGGGGGCAGCCGTGGCCACAGGCCTGTCCCAGCTGCTGGTCTGCGTGCTGTTTCTGCGGCATTTTGTGGGCGGGCACAATACGTTTCATCTGTCCCGCTTCCGCTTTGACTGGCGCGTTTACCGCCGCCTGCTGCCCATCGGCGTTTCAGATGCTTCCATTGAATTGTGCAGCGGCGCCATGGTGCTGCTGTTTAACCGGACCCTGCTGCGCTGCATCGGTCAGGACGGCGTGGTCAGCTATACGGTCATCGCCTATGTCAATACCCTGCTGACCAACCTGATGGTTGGCGTGGCCCAGGGCACCCAGCCCCTGCTCAGCTTTTCCTATGGCAAGCGCGCCAGGGCGGAATGTCACAGGCTGCTGCGCTACGGGCTGGTTACGGTCGCGGTTTTGTCGGCGGCCAGCTTTGCAGGACTGTACCTGTTTGCGCCGCAGGTGGTGGGCGTTTATCTGACCTCCGCTACCCCGCAGCTTTTGCAGGACTCCATCCGCGCCTTCCGCAGCTATGCCCCCGCCTTTGGGCTGATGGGCTTTAACATTTTTGCCGCCGGTTATCTGACGGCGCAGGAACGCTCCCGCTGCGCCATTTTCGTTTCGGTGGGGCGCGGCTTTGTGGTGCAGGGCGCGGCGCTGCTTGTGATTGCCGCCGTATTTGGCGGCGGCGCAATCTGGAGGGCTCCCGTTCTTTCCGAGGTGCTTTGTCTGGTCCTGTCCGGTTTTTTCCTGCGCCAGTATTTGCGGGACCAGCAGCAATGGCTTTCCCCGTCAGGAATCGCGCAAAATAACAGCCAGGAGGATCCGAAACATGGAAATAGCTCTGGGATTATATGAAAAGGCCATGCCCGCCGGTATGAGCTGGCAGCAAATGCTGACGGCCGCCAAAGCCGCCGGGTTTGACCAGTTGGAAATCAGCATTGATGAAAGCGACGCGCGCCTGTCCCGGCTGGACTGGACGCAGAAGCAGCGGGCGGACCTGCGGCAGGCTATGGATTTGGCTGGACTGCCGGTGCGCACCATGTGCCTGAGCGGGCACCGCAAGTACCCCTTTGGCAGCCATGACAGGGCCACCCGCCAGCGCAGTCTGGAAATGATGCGCAAGGCGGTGGATTTGGCCTGTGATTTGGGCATTCGCCTGATTCAGCTGGCCGGATACGATGTGTATTACGAAACCGGGGATGAACAGACCCGCGCATGGTTTGTGGAAAACCTGAGCCGGGCGGTGGAATACGCCGCCCGCTGCGGGGTGGTTTTGGGCTTTGAAACCATGGAAACCCCGTTTATGGATACCATCACCAAGGGCATGGCTTATGTAAACGCGCTGCAATCCCCGTATCTGGGCATGTACCCCGATCTGGGCAACCTGACCAACGCCTGTGCCCTGTACCATACCGATGTGGAGCGGGAAATTCAGGCCGGGGCCGGGCACTGCTTTGCCATGCATCTGAAGGAAACCGTGGAGGGCGTATACCGGGATATGGACTTTGGCACAGGCCGGGTCGACTTTGTACACGGCGCGCGCCAGGCCATGGCCATTGGCGTGCGGCTGTTCACGGCGGAATGCTGGCACGACGGCCGCCAGGACTGGCCCCAGCGGCTGGCACAAATCAACGTTTTTCTGCGAAACGTCCTGGAGCAGGCGCAGCGGCTGCCCTCCGCTTGACAGGTTTTTCTTCCTATTATAATAGGAAGAAATTTTCCCACAATGTCCATAGCCAGCGGTTCGAAACGCGTACCGGCGTTTCGGCCCGCTTCATTTTGGACAGAAAAAAGGAGGGCCGCCGTTTCCGGCAGCCCTCCTGAATCAGAAGGATTTTAGTTGGCGCGCACCTTGATGCTGGGCCAATCGTAGATGCCAACGGGAGTCATGTTGAAGTCCTCCACCTGGGCGGACAGGATGATGGTCTCGTTGCGGCTGTTCAGGTAGCAGCCCACCGGATCCTCCAGGTACAGGATCTCGGCGGCACGCTGGTAGGCCTTTTCACGCCATTCCTGATCGGTGGTCTTGGCGGCGCCATTCAGCAGCTCGTCCACCTCGGCGTTGGAATAGAAGCCGTAGTTGTTGCTGTTCTTGCCGTCCTCAGCGGTAGCGAAGCGGCGCTTCAGGCCCTCGTCGCCATCCAGAGTGATGTAGCCGGCGCCCATCAGGAACATGCCCCAATCCGGGAATTCTTCGGGGGTCAGGCCGTTCCAGGCGGCGGAGAAGGTAGCGCTGTCCACAACCACCAGGTTGCACTTGATGCCTACTTCAGCCAGCTGAGCGGCGGCGATTTCGCCAGCCTGCACGCCCTTGTTGTACACATCGGTGCACATCAGGTTCATTTCAAAGCCGTCGGGATAGCCAGCCTCGGCCAGCAGTTCCTTGGCCTTGGCCTGATCCTGCTGGATCACACCCAGGTTGATGTAGCCAAAAGCGGCGGGCGGAGCAACGCTGTCGCGGGGCTTCTCACCCATGGCGCCCCACAGGGCGTCTACCAGAGCGGTACGGTCCAGAGCGTAGGAAATCGCCTGGCGAACCTTGGTGTTCTTGATGATGGGGTTGGAGCAGTTAAACTGGAACAGGTGGCAGCCAGGGCCGGGGATGGAGAACACGTTCAGGCTGCTGTCTTCCTTGAAGCGCAGCACGTCCTCGGCGGAGATATTGATGGCGGCGTCAACCTGATGGCTTTCCACGGCGATGGCGCGGGAAGCGGCTTCGGGAACGACCTGGATGACGATGTTCTCGGTAGCGGCGGGGCCGTTGAAGTAGTCGTCGTAGCGAACCAGGTGCATATCCTCGTCCTTGTTCCACTCAACCAGCTTGAAGGGGCCGGTGCCGTCAACGCTCTCCACGTCCTTGCCCAGGTCCTTGCCGTACTTTTCAATGTAGTCCTTGTTCAGCAGGGTGTTGGCGCGCAGGGTCAGGGAAGCCAGCATGGGGCCGGCGGGCTCCAGGGTCACCAGGTTGATGGTGTAATCATCCACGATATCGCAGTGATCGATAAAGCCCATGGTCTGGGTGTAGCGCACCGGGTCGTCCTTGTTCAGCAGACGGTCGTAGGTGGCCTTTACGTCCTCGGCGGTCAATTCCTTGCCGCTGTGGAACTTAACGCCCTTCTTCAGGTGGAAGGTCCAGGTCAGCTCGTCCTCGGAAACTTCCCAGCTCTCGGCAACGTCGCCCACGATCTTGCCTTCCAGATCGCGCTTTACCAGGTAGGAATATACCTGAGGCAGCACCAGGTCATTGTTGACGTTCATCTGGCCGTCCATAATTTCCTGGTCGTTGGTAACGGCGATGGTAAAGGTATCCTGGTACTGGGTCTCATCCGCCACGGCGACTGTTCCAACAACAGTGGGAAGCAGCAGCACCAGCGTAAGGAGCAACGCGAGTGTCTTCTTCATAAGTTTCTATCCTTCCTTTCGTGGGTTTTGTTTCCTGAGCTTTGCCGTACACGCCTTTGCGCATCAAGGCGTTTTTGCCGTCTCCGTTCCGGAAACTAATCGGTATTATAGCACCCGTTTGGATTGTATGCAATTGTGTGTGCAAAATTCGATTGTATATTTTCTGTATTTGGCAATCATTTCATGCATAAAATACATAAACAGGCTTGAAAATTCAGCATATTTGAGTATTTATGCATCCGGCTGCAAATCATCCAAATGCACACGCCGGCCGCCCAGGTAGACCCGGGCCACCTGAGACAGGCTGCTGATATCCTCCAGCGGGTTCTTGTCCAGCGCAAGGAAATCCGCGGTTTTGCCCGCCTTCAGAGAACCGGTCCAGCTGTCTACACCAATCATGTGTGCCGCGTCAATGGTAGCCGCCCGCAGCGCGTGCCAGGGTGTGCAGCCATACTCCACCATTTTGCATAATTCCGTATATGAACCCCAGTGGGGGTTGAAGGGCGTGCCCGCGTCCGTACCGGCGGCGATGGATACCCCGGCCTTCAGCGCCTTTTGGAAGCTGGCTACCTGAGCGTCCCGGGCCCGCTTGCACTTATCCAGCGCGTAACTGGGAATGCCCGGGTCGTTCTGGTGCAGCATCAGAAAATGAATGGCGGACAGGGTGGGCACCAGCCACACGCCCCTGTCCAGCATCATCTGCACGCACTCGTCGTCCAGATAGGTGCCGTGCTCCACCGAATCGATTCCGGCCCGAATGGCGCACTTGATGGCGGCGGCGCTGTGGGCATGGGTGGCGGTTTTTTTACCGGCCTTGTGGGCCTCCTCAATGGCGGCCCGCATTTCCTCCTCCGTCAGCTGGGGGGACGAGGCCTCCATGCCCGGCGACATCATGCCGCCGCTGGCCATGATTTTAATCAGGTCCGCGCCATGCTTGATCTGCTCCCGGGCAGCCCGGCGGCAGGCGTCAGGGCCGTCGCATTCCATACCGGTGTTGCTGCCATGGCCGCCGGTCATGCACAGACACTGGCGGCTGATGATATAATGCGGGCCAATGACAATGCCCTGATTAATTGCGTCCCGCAGGCCTACCTCGGCCTGTTTGCGGCCGTTCATATCCCGCACAAAGGTAACGCCGGACCGCAGGTGCTGCTGCAAATGGTTCAGCCCCCGCAGGGCAAACTTGGCCGCGTCCTCCGTATTAAAGGATACCGGGTTGGCCGTGGGCGTAGCCAGGGCGTGGACGTGGCAGTTAAACATGCCCGGCATCACGGTCATGCCTGTCAGGTTCTCCGCCTGGGCCCGCTGTTCCGGGGCCAGAGCGGCCGCCGGGCCCACCCAGGCAATTTTTCCATCCCGCACGGTAATGGCGCTGTCCGGCAGCTCCCGTTCGTTGCATACATCCAGCAAAGTAAAGCCATACCAGGTTTTTTCCATCGTCATTTCATCCTTTCCCGTATTTCATCAAGAATAAAACGACACCGCATACGCGTGCGTATGCGGTGCCAGGGCTTCGCACATCAGGCGTCCCGGGAACCCGCCATGCCTTTGTAGGCGCGGTTCTGGGCTTCGTTAATGGCAATCGCGTCCAGAATGTGTTTTTCCGCCGCCTCGCGGGCCTCCCTCACATCCCGGGTTTCAATGGCCCGCAGAATGCGCCGGTGCCCGTCCAGGGTCAGGGGAATGTCGCCCAGTCCTTTCCAGGACGTGCTTGGCTCGTGCCAGGACCGTTTCAGCAGGCCCGTAATGGTTTCGTACAAATACCGGTTCCCACTTTTTTCAAAGATCAGGTAATGGAACTGCTCGTTGTTGGCGGAAAAGCGTTTTACATCGTCCTCCTCCACCGCCCGTTCCATGGCCTGCTGATAGGCGCGCAGTCTTTGCAGGTCGTCCGGGGTCATGTTCGCGCAGGCCAGCCCGGCGGCCATGCCCTCCAGATTGGCGCGCACATACAGTATTTCCTTGATTTCCTGCTGGCTGATATCCGCCACCATAGCGCCCTTGTAGCGCTCCATTTTCACCATGCCCAGCGCCTCCAGATGCTTCAGCGCCTCCCGTACCGGCGTGCGGCTGACGGAAAATTTCCGGGCCAGTTCCGTTTCCACCAGGCGTTCCCGGGGTTTGTATTCTCCGTTAATGATGGAACGTCTGAGCAGGTCCGCCAGTTCCAGACTGTCCGTTTTTTTCATGCTGTCGTCTCTCCATTGTTTTTGCTTTGTTTTTTTGCCCGGCGTTATTGACTTTGTATACTTTATTGCATACAATTCAAACAATCCACACACGGATTGCATACAATCCTGTTTCGAGGCTAGTATACATCCTTGTGAAAATACCGTCAAGTACCGGCCTCTAAAAAACGCGCCGTGCTTGGCCCGGTTGGAGGAAAGGGCTACAAAGGAGGAGAAACGCCGTGTTCAGATACATTCTCAAAAGGCTGCTGCAACTGATTCCCATGCTACTGATTTTGTCCTTGATTGTATTTTTTATGGTTCGCATGATTCCCGGCGATCCGGTCAAGAACATGCTGGGCATCGATGTACCCCAGGAAATGGTAGAGGTGGAGCGGGAGCGCCTTGGCCTGAACGACCCCCTGCCCCAGCAGTACCTGCGCTTTATGAAGGAGCTGTTCCACGGCGATTTGGGCACGTCCATCGTAACGGGCAAGCCGGTGTGGGAAGAATTGATGAGCCGCTACCCCAACACGCTGATTCTGGCCTTTGGCGGCATCATCATCGCGGCCATCGGCGGCATTCTGGTGGGCATTCTGGCGGCGGTTTTCCACAACAAGTTCTGGGATAACTGCATCATGGTTCTGTCCATGCTGGCGGTTTCCACCCCGTCGTTCTTCCTGGCGCTGATTCTGATGCTGGTATTTACCCTGAACCTGCGCTGGTTCCCCAGCATGGGCGCCATTACTCCGGCCCGTATGGTGCTGCCCATCGTGACCCTGGGCACTCAGGCCATCGGCTTTATCGCCCGCACCACCCGTTCCGCCATGCTGGACGTGATTGGGCAGGATTACATCCGCACCTCCCGTTCCCGCGGCATTCCCAACCGGGTCATCACCTTCAGCCACGCGTTTAAAAACGCCCTGATTCCCATCCTGACGGCCATCGGCCTGCGGTTTGGCGGTCTGCTGGCGGGCTCCGCCATTGTGGAAACGATTTTTTCCATCAAGGGCGTAGGCCGGTTTGTGGTGGACTCCGTATCCAAGCGGGACTACCCCGCCGTGCAGGGCTGCGTGCTGGTGCTGGCCGTTACCTTCGTGGTTATCAACACACTGGTGGACCTGATGTACGCCTTTGTTGATCCCCGAATCAAGTGCGAGTAAGGAAGGGGGACGAAACGCATGTTCAAAACCGTACTGCGGCGCTTTGCCCGGCGCAAGGTATCCGTCCTGGGCGCTGTGATTCTGCTTTTCTTTTTGCTGGTAGCCCTGTTTGGCCCCATGTTCTGCACCCAGGACCCTTTGGCGCAGGACCTGGTGCACAAATACCAGCAGCCCTCCTCCGAGCACTGGTTTGGCACCGATAACCTGGGCCGTGACACCTTTACCCGTATGATTTACGGTGCGCGGGTGTCCCTGTCCATCAGCTTTGCCGGCGTTATGAGCGGCTGTCTGGTGGGCGTGCTGCTGGGCGTGTGCGCCGGCTTCTTCGGCGGCTGGGTGGATACTCTGGTGTCCCGGCTGATTGATATTCTGCTTGCCTTCCCCAGCCTGCTGCTGGCCATCACCGTTGTGGCCATTTTGGGCAGCGGCACGGAAAACACCGCCATCGCCATCGCCATTTTCTCCATTCCTTCCATCGCCCGTATGGTGCGCGGTATCGTTATGGCCAATAAGGACGCGGAGTACATTCAGGCGTGCCGGGTCATGGGCGCGTCCAATGCCCGCATGATTTTTACCCACATCATCCCCAACGCCGTTTCCCAGATCATTGTCAACATTACCCTGAACCTGGGCACCGCCATTCTGACCGCCTCCTCCCTGTCCTTCCTGGGACTGGGCGTTCAGCCCCCCGCGCCGGAATGGGGCGCCATGCTGTCCACGGGTCGCGACGTTATTCGCGCCTATCCTCTGGCCGTGCTGATTCCCGGTATCGCCATCACGCTGGTGGTGATGAGTTTTTCTCTGGTGGGCGACGGCCTGCGCGACGCGCTGGATCCCAAGCTGAAGAATAGCTGAGAAGGAGGGCATTTTCCATGTCTGAACCCATTTTGGAAGTCAATGGCCTCAAAACCTATTTCTATACTGAGGAGGGCGTGGTGCCCGCCGTGGACGGCCTGGATTTTACACTGCACAACGGCGAAACCCTGGCCATTGTAGGCGAAAGCGGCTGCGGCAAATCCGTCACCTCCCTGTCCATCCTGCGGCTGATTCCCAACCCGCCGGGAAAAATCATCGACGGCAGCATCGTGTATCACGGCGAGGACCTGTGCAAGGTCAGCGAAAAGCGGATGCGCCAGATTCGCGGCAAGGAAATTTCCATGATTTTTCAGGAGCCCATGACCAGCCTGAACCCGGTGTTCACCATCGGCCGGCAGATTATGGAATCCCTGCTGTACCATGGTGAAAAGGACAAGAAGCGCGCCCATGACCGGGCGGTGGAAATGCTGCGTCTGGTAGGCATCCCTGACCCGGAAAAAAGCATGGAGCGTTACCCGCACCAGATTTCCGGCGGTATGCGCCAGCGCGTCATGATTGCCATGGCCCTGTCCTGCCAGCCCAATATTCTGATCGCGGACGAGCCTACCACCGCTCTGGACGTAACCATTCAGGCACAGATTCTGCGGCTGATCGGCGACCTGCGCAAAAAGCTGGGCACCGCCATTATCCTGATTACCCACGACCTGGGCATTGTGGCCCAGACCGCCGAAAACGTGCTGGTCATGTACGGCGGACAGGCAGTGGAGTATTCCGACGTCAAGTCCATTTACAAGCAGCCCCTGCACCCCTATACCGTGGGCCTGCTGAAATCCATCCCCAAGCTGCACGACCAGCAGGAGCGGCTGTACAACATCAAGGGCAGCATTCCCAGCCCCAAGGAATTCCCCCAGGGCTGCCGCTTCTCCCCCCGCTGCGAGGACTGCATGGAAATCTGCCGCACCCAGAAGCCGGACCTGGTTACCATGCCGGACGGCCGTAAGGTACGCTGCTGGAAATATGCCGCACAGAAGGAGGCGACCCAGGAATGAGCCAGGCGTTGCTGGAGGTTAAAAACCTGAAGGTATACTACCCCGTGAAGGTGCGCAAAAACGTGCTCACCTCCGAAAAGCGCTATGTAAAGGCCGTGGACGACATCTCCTTTTCCATTCAGCAGGGCGAAACCTTCGGCCTGGTGGGTGAAAGCGGCTGCGGCAAGTCCACCACCGGCAAAACCATTGTGCGCCTGCTGAAGCCCACCGGCGGTCAGGTGCTGTTTGAGGGCCAGGACATTTTTGCCCAGGGGGCCAAAAGCGACCTGTCCCAAAAAATTCAGATTATCTTTCAGGACCCCTACTCCTCGCTGGACCCCCGGTTTACCGTAGGCCGCTGCATCGCCGAGCCCATGCGGGTGCATAAAATCGGCACCGCCAGGGAGCAGGAGGAGCGGGTGCGCTCCCTGATGCACGACGTGGGCCTGCGGCCCGAGGCTTACACCAAGTACCCTCACGAGTTTTCCGGCGGCCAGCGCCAGCGCATCGGCGTAGCCCGGGCCCTGGCCCTGAACCCCTCGCTGATTGTGTGCGACGAGCCGGTATCCGCTCTGGACGTGTCCATTCAGGCCCAGATTTTGAACCTGATGCAGGATTTGCAGGAAAAGTACAAGCTGACCTACCTGTTCATCTCTCACAACCTGGCGGTTGTGGAGCACCTGTGCGACCGGGTGGCGGTCATGTATCTGGGCAATCTGGTAGAGGTAGCGGAGACGGAGGACCTGTTCTGCCATCCCACCCATCCCTACACCCAGGCCCTGCTGGACGCTATTCCCATTCCCGATCCGGACCGGCCCACCATGCGCAACATGCTGGAGGGCGACGTGCCCAGCCTGATGAACCCGCCCACGGGCTGCTGCTTCCACACCCGCTGCCCCCACGCCTGCGAGCAGTGCAGCAGGGAAAAGCCCTGCCTGCGGGATATGGGCAACGGTCACTTTGTGGCCTGCCACCTGGCTGGCAAGCTGTAAATGCGTTGACAAAAGCCCTACGGGCCTTTGCATAAAGTACGAAGGAGGTATACCATGGAAATCAAGCATTACGATGTGAGCGCTACCATGAGCCGCGTAACGGAGGCCGGCGGCTTCCTGTTCTTCTCCGGCCATGTGGCCGCCAAGGGCGATACCATGGAGGAGCAGGCTCACGCCCTGTTCGCCCGTCTGGACGAGCTGTTTGAGCGCTTCGGCACCGATAAGAACCACATGGTGATGGCTACCATCTATATGCCGGACATTGCCCAAAAGGAAACCTTCAACCAGGTTTGGGATCAGTGGATTGACGAGGGCTGCGCCCCCGCCCGCGTGTGCGTGGAGGCCGGTCTGGGCAAAACGCCCTACCTGATGGAAGTATCCGTCATCGCGGTGAAGAAATAAACAAAAATCAATAGACGAAAGAGGTGTCCTTATGGCAAACGTATTGTCTGAACCCGCCCTGCCGAATTGCGCGTCCCGCAGTTCCGAGGTACTGCTCAAGGAAGACCTAACCCCCATGGATCCCCTGGCGCTGGAAGCCAAGGCCGCCGCGGAGGCCGACCCTACCGATCCTGAAAAGTGGATCAAATACGGCCGCGTGCTGCGCCGGCAGTCCATGCACCGCGAGGCCATCGCCGCCTACTGCATGGGCATCACCTACAACCCCTTCTATCCCCTGCTGTACCGTCATCGCGCCCATGCCTACATCAACATCGGCGAGTTCGCCGTATCCGCCGCCACCTTTGAAATCGCTCTGCGGCTGGACCCCACCAACTGGGACTGCTGGTATCATCAGGGCGTGGCCTACTATCTGTCCCGCCAGTATGACCGGGCGCTGACCTCCTTCCAGGAAACGCTGAAGCGGTCCGAGCTGTTTGACGACATCGTGGCCACCAAGGACTGGCTGTGGATGACCCTGACCCGGCTGGGCCGCCATGAGGAGGCCGCCGAGATTGTAAAGGATATCAAGCCCGGCCATGAAGTGCAGTACGCCGACTGCGGCTACTACAACCGCGTGCTGGTATACAACGGCACCATGACCCCCGAGGAAGCCCTGAAGGTGGCCGAGGAAAATCCCAACGGCCATTACTACGCCACCGCCGCTTACGGTATCGCCCGCTACTACCTGTCCAAGGGCGAAACCGAAAAGGCCTGGACCATTTTGAAGAAGATTGCCGATTCGGACAGCTGGGGCGGCTTCGCTGAGCACGCTGCTCGCGTAGACGTGCAGAACTGGCCCAACTAAGCAAACGAGAAAGAGGTGTTATTATGGCCAATGTACTTTCCGAACCGTCCCTGCATGACGTGGCGCCTATGGATACTCAGGTGCATGTAGAGCGCACCACTCAGCCCGTTTCCGACCTGGCCCTGGAACTGAAGGCCGCCGCCGAGGCGGACCCCACCGATCCCGAAAAATGGATTAAGTATGGCCGCGCCCTGCGCCGCCAGTCCATGCACCGCGAAGCCATCGACGCCTATTCCATGGGCATCAGCTACAGCCCCTTCTATCCCCTGCTGTACCGGCATAAGGCCCATGCCTATATCAACACCGGCCGCTACGCCGAGGCCGCCGCGGATTTTGAGTTTGCCATCCGCCTGGACCCCACCAACGTGGACTGCTGGTATCACCTGGCCCTGAGCTACTTCCTGCTGCAGGACTATGAACGGGCCGAGAAAATCTACAAGGTCTGCTATACCATGAGCGATGAGGACCTGGACGTGATTTCCTGCACCGACTGGCTGTGGATGACCCTGCGCCGTCTGGGCAAAAAGGAAGAAGCCGCCCGTCTGCTGGACCGCATCACCCCCGACATGGAGCCCGGCATGGTGGTTTCCTACCATCGCCGCCTGCTGATGTACAAGGGCCTGATTTCTCCCGAAGACCTGCTGACCCCCAACCCCAGCGATCTGGAGCTGGTCACCATGGGCTTTGGTCTGGCGAACTACTACTACGAGCTTGGCGAGGACGCCAAGGGCGACGATATGATCCGCAAGGTGCTGGAAGCCGGCAAGGAAGACGCGTGGAGCGCCTTTGGCTACCAGGCCTCTTTGGTGGAAAAGAAACGCCGTCATCTGTAATTTGATCAAACGCCGGGCAGATACCACCGTATTTGATCGACGCAGACTGTCAATGAACTCCTTTGGGGAGTTGTCAGAGGGGCTGTAGCCCCTCTGACTGTAATCGTATCGCCTGGCTGACCTGCGGTCGGCAAATGTGATTGTTCCATTTGCTGTGCGCAGCACCCAGGCGGGCGGGGAGTTTTCGGCACTGCCGAAAACATTACCGACAGTATCTGTCAAAAAAGGTCGCCATAGGCGAGCTTTTTTGACACACTGCGCCGGGCAGATACCACCGTATTTGCCCGGCGTTGAAGCATGTAAGCTTACGGAGGGAGGACATTCCATGCAGGATGTTCAGCTGCGGGATTTTCTGAACTTTTCCTTTCTTTCTGCCCTGACCCTTTCCCCTGACGGCAAAAACGCCGGCTTTGTGGTAAGCCGCTGCGATGAGGCCGGGGACGGCTACCAGTGCGATCTTTGGCGGCTGGAAGTGGCCACGGGCCAAACCCATCAGGTGACCCGCAGCGGGCGGGTACGCAACTTTTTGTGGCTGGATGACAACACGGTGCTGTTCAAAGGGGAGCAATCCGCCTCCCTGCTGTCGCCCTCCACAACCTTTATGCAGCTAAAGCTGGATGGCGGCGAGTCGCTGCCCGCCTTTACCGTGCCCCTGTTTGTGGAGGAGATCAAACAGGTGGACAGCCACCGCTTCGCGCTGCTGGCCAAAACCACCCTGTACCCCGCCGAGGACCTGCCCGAGGGCGGCGCGGACTGGACGGTGCTGAACGAATTGCCCTTTGCCGAAAACGGCGCGGGCTACGTCAGCGGCATTCGCCACCGGCTGTACCTGTACGACCAGACCGACGGCTCTTTGACCCCCGTCACCGGCGAAACCTTCCAGGTGCGCAACGGCTTTGCCGTGCGCAGGGATGGCGGCATGATCGCCTACATGGGCATGGATATCGACTACATGGAAGTGCAAAAGCTGGGCATTTTCGTCTATGACGTTGCCACGGGCGAAACCCGCCAGCTGCTGCCGCTGGACCGCTACAAGCTGCGCCATATCGACTTTCTGGGGGACAAGGTGCTCTTTACCGGCGCGGACGGCAGCCGCTATATCTGGAGCCAGAACGCCTGGTTCTATACCCTAGACGCGGCTACCGGTGATGAGCAGGTGCTGTGCGCCCCCTTCCAGATGCCGGTGAATAACTCCATCAACAGCGACTGCCGCTATGGCGGCGGCCGGATGCTGCAAGTGGTGGACGGGGACGTATACCATGTGCTGACCCAGGACGGCTCCGCTCATCTGGCGCGGATTCATGACGGCCGGGAGCAGATTGTCAGCCGGGAGATTGGCTCCATTGACGCGATTGACGTGCGGGGCGGCACGGCCTACCTGATCGCCACCCGCCATATGGGCCTGCAGGAAATTTACGCGCTGGATCTGGCCACCGGCAGGGAAACCTGCCTGACCGCCTTTAACCGGGATTATGTGCAGACCCACGCCATCATGCGGCCCGACGCCTGCGACTTTGTAAACGCCCACGGCGATACGGTACAGGGCTGGGTCATTCATCCCGCCCACGAGCAGCCGGACCGGACCTACCCGGGCATTCTGGTCATCCACGGCGGCCCCAAAACCGCTTACGGCCCCGCCTATGTGCATGAAATGCAGGTGTGGGCGGCCCGGGGCTATTATGTGTTCTTCTGCAACCCCACCGGCAGCGACGGCAAGGGCGACGAGTTCGGCTTCCTGATGACCCGCTACGGCACGGTGGACTATGACGATCTGATGGCCTTTACCGACGTGGTGCTGCAGCGCTATCCCCAGCTGGATGGCAAGCGGCTGGGCGTTACCGGCGGCTCCTACGGCGGCTATATGACCAACTGGATCATCGGCCATACGGACCGCTTTGCCTGCGCCGCTTCTCAGCGCTCCATCTCCAACTGGATTACCGATGAGGGCGCCAGCGACTGGTCCTATATGTACAGCCCCTGCCGCTTTGGCGGCGTGTCCGCCCGGGTCAAGCCGGAGCTGGGCTGGGCGTCGTCGCCCCTGAAATTTGTGGGCAACGCCGTAACCCCCACCCTGTTCATCCATTCGGACGAGGACTTCCGCTGCCCCCTGGGCGAGGCGCTGCAAATGTACACCCAGCTGATTCATCAGGGCATTGAAACCCGGGTTTGCCTCTTTAAGGGCGAAAACCACGAATTGTCCCGTTCCGGCAAGCCCTGGAACCGGGTCAAACGCCTGGAGGAAATCGACGCCTGGATGGACGCCCATTTGAAGGCGTAAGGGAGGGAAAAGCAATGCAAGCAATTGAACTGAAAGATTTTCTATCCTTCTATGCCCTGTCGGATCTGGCCTGGGCCCCGGACGGCCACGCCGCCGCCCTGATCGCCCACCGGGCAAACGAGGAAAAGAACGGCTACGACTCCAACCTGTGGCTGTATACCCCCGGCCAGCCCATGCGGCAGCTGACCAGCCAGGGCGATGTAAAATCCTTTCTCTGGGACGGCAGCGATGCGATTCTGTTCCCCGCCCAGCGGGACGCGGCGGATCAGGCCCTGCGGGCCAGCGGAGAGGAGCACACCGCTTTCTACCGTCTGAGCCTTTGCGGCGGCGAAGCCGCGCGCGCATTCGCCGTACCGCTGAACGCCGCGGCCATTGGCAAGCTGGCTCCCAATACCTATGTGCTGAAGGCCCGCAAGGATTTGGAAAAGGAAGCCCGCCTGCAAAACCTGACCGGCGAGGCCCGCCAGCAGGCTTTGCAGGATTTGGCTTTTGAGCGGCAGCACTTTACCGTCTTTGACGAATATCCCTTCTGGTTCAACGGCTCCGGCGTCATCAACAAAACCCGGGTCGGCCTGTTCCTGTTTAACAGCGCCACCCAGGCCCTGACGCCCATCACTACGCCCCTGTTTGACGTGGAGGGTGTGAAGGTCTGCCCCGACGACGGCGTTGTGGTGTTCCACGGCGGCGACTTTGAAACCTACCGCGACTTCCGCACCGGCATTCGGCTGTATGACTTTGCCACCGGCAAAACCAGTCAGGTGGTGCCCCAGAGCATTTACCGCATCCGTCAGGTGGATTACTGGGCGGGTCAGGTGGTGTTTGCCGGTACGGATATGGGTGAGTATGATTACAGCCAGACCCCGGATTTGTGGCGGGTGCCCGCCCAGGGCGGTCAGCCGGTTCGCCTGGGGTGCAGCGCCCTGTCCATTGGCAACCCGGTGGGCAGCGACGCCCGCTACGGCGGCGGCGCCTGCTTTAAGGCCGAGGGCGATACCCTGTACCTGATCTCCGGCCAGGAGGATTCCGCCCGGCTGGTGCGCGTTGACCTGAAGGGTCAGCTCACCCCCATTTGGGAGGGCGACGGCTCCATCGACCTGTTTGACGTATGCCGGGGCAGGCTGGTTTGCGTCGCCATGCTGGACATGCGCCTGCAGGAGGTGTACAGTATAGAGGCGGACGGTCTGCGCCAGGTATCCGCCTTTAACCAGGCTTGGTGCGACAGCCATGAGATCATCCAGCCCGAGCAGGTGCGCTTTACCGACCCGGACGGCTTTGAAATTCATGGCTTTGTGCTGAAGCCCGCCCACTTTGATCCCAGCAAAACCTATCCCGGCATTCTGGATATCCACGGCGGTCCCCGGCTTTGCTACGGCCCCGTGTATTATCATGAAATGCAGGTATGGGCCAACAAGGGCTACTTTGTATTCTTCGCCAATCCCCGGGGCAGCGACGCCCGGGGGGACGAGTTCGCCTTTATCCGGGGCAAGTACGGCACGGTGGAATACCAGAACCTGATGGACTTTACCGACTGCGTGCTGGCCAAGTATCCCCAGCTGGACGCCAGCCGTCTGGGCGTTACCGGCGGATCCTACGGCGGCTTCATGACCAACTGGATCATCGGCCACACCCACCGCTTCGCCTGCGCCGCTTCCCAGCGCTCCATTTCCAATTTTGTATCCATGGAAGGCACCAGCGACTGCGGCCGCACCTTTGTGGACGGCCACCTGGGCGCTCACACCACCCAGGACGTGGCCAAGGTATGGGCCCAGTCCCCCCTGAGCGCGGCGGACCAGTGCACCACTCCCACCCTGTTCATTCACTCCGAGGAGGACTACCGTTGCTGGAAGGTGGAGGGCCTGCAAATGTTCAACGCCATCCGCTCCCACGGGGTGGACGCGCGCCTGTGCCTGTTCAAGGGAGAAAACCACGAACTGTCCCGCGGGGGCAAGCCCAAAAACCGCGTAAAGCGGTTGGAGGAAATCACCCGCTGGATGGATCATTACCTGTGCCCCGAGCATTAACAGAAAGGATGCTGTTTTCATGCGTATTAGCCTGCTGGAACCCATTGGCGTCAGCCAGGAGCTGATTGACGAGCTGTCCGCGCCCATTCGCAAGGCCGGACATGAGTTCATCTATTATCCGGAAAAGACCACCGACCCTGCCGAGCTGATTCGCCGCAGCGCCGGCTGCGAGATTGTAACCATTGCCAATAATCCCTACCCCGACCAGGTGGTGGAGGCCGCCGACCAGCTGAAAATGCTCAACGTGGCCTTTACCGGCATCGATCATGTAGGGCTGGAAGCCTGCCGCGCCAAGGGCGTGCAGATTTGCAACGCCGCCAACTATTCCAACCAGACCGTGGCCGAGCTGGCCATCGGCATGACCATCGACCTGCTGCGTCACATGGACGAGGCCCAGCAGCGGGTGCATAACGGCGGCACCGCCGCCGGGCTCACCGGCCGTGAAATCATGGGCAAAACCGTGGGTATCATCGGCACGGGCCGCATCGGCATGATTACCGCCAAGCTGTTCCTGGCCTTTGGCGCTAACGTGATCGCCTACTCCCGCACCGAAAAGCCGGAAGCCAAGGCTCTGGGCATTACCTACCTGCCCCTGGCCGATGTGATGGCCCAAAGCGACATCGTAAGCATTCACACCCCCAACAACGCTTCCACCCGCGGCCTGATCAGCGCGGAGATGATCGCCCTGATGAAGCCCACCGCCCTGCTGATCAACTGCGCCCGCGGTCCCATTGTGGACAGCGCCGCCCTGGCCCAGGCCCTGAACGAGGGCCGTCTGGCCGGCGCGGGCGTGGACGTGTTTAACCAGGAGCCCCCCATTCCCGACAGCGAGCCCCTGCTGCACGCCCGCAACGCCCTGCTGACCCCCCACATTGCCTTTGCCTCTCAGGAATCCATGATTCGCCGGGCAAAGATTGTGTTCCAGAACATCGAGGCTTACCTGGCCGGTAAGCCGGAGAATGTCTGCCAGTATTAACATGCAAAGCCGCCGTCCCGCAAAAATGCGGAACGGCGGCATCCATGCCGGTGTTTGGCAACGCTCTAAAAAAGCCCAAGTGAACTGCTTGGGCTTTTGTTCTATTTGGGAAGAAAAAACGGCCCTGCCATCTGGCAGGGCCGCAGAAAAATTACTTCAGGGTTTCGGCAAAGAATTCGCCGGTGGCGTCCACCGCGTTGTACAGGGAGTGGAAGTCCTCCTCGCTGAACACGTTGAAGGTGTGGTCCATACCATCGATGAAGTAGGTCTTGGAGGCGGCGTTGGTGCTGGCGGCCACAATCTTGTTGCTCCAGTCGGGGTCAACGGTGGTGTCGTCCGCGCCATGGATGGCCAGCACAGGGCCGGTGTAACCGGCGGCAAACTCGGCCAGCACATCGGTGTTGGCCACATCGTCGCACCAGGCCAGGGACACGTTCAGCGCATCACGCCAGTCAAAGCTCATCACGAAGTAGCCGTTCTTCTTGGCCTCGTCGTACAGTTCATCGGTCAGCATGTCGCTCAGATCAGGAGCGCCGGCCCAGGTAACCAGGGACTTGAACACCTCGGGATGACGGGCGGCGCACAGCAGTGCGTCGGTGCCGCCCTGGCTCCAGCCCATAACGCCGATATGGTCCGCGTCCACATTGTCCAGACCCTGCATATACGCCGCGGCGGCAACCGCGTCGCTTACGGCGCTTTCAAAAGTATAGCCGGTATAGTCGGCGGTGGAGTCACCGCTGCCCATAAAGTCAATGCGAATGGTGGCAATGCCGTACTTTTCGGCCAGCACAGGGGCGGCCATCTTGTAGCCGTTGCCCGCCTCGTCCCGGTTGGAGCCGGTGCCGTGCAGCATTACAACAGCGGGAAATTTGCCATCGCCAGTGGGCATGCATACGGTGGCGGGCACCTCATGGTCGCCGTTGGGAATGGATACCACCGTTTCGGTATAAGCGGCCTCGTCAGCCAGCGCCGCGGGAATCAGGGACAGACAAAGAAGCAGAGCGCATACCAAAGACAGAACCTTTTTCATGATCTTTTCTCCTCTCGCTTGCTTGTTTTTTGGGGAACGTTTTTCGCAAAACGCATTGTTATTATACGGAAATATGTGTAAGTTGTCAAGGAAAGAATGATTTTTTACCTTTAGACGTTCTTTATTCCGAACTTAAAAATCCCTGCGCTAAATTTCATTTGGCGCAGGGACGCTTGATTTGACAGGGTGCAGAAAATTTTAAAAATTTATTCTTCCTCGTCCAGCAGGGCCAGATCGGGATCGTCCATGGGCTCGTCGGCGGGGTCGTCCACGCTGACGGGTTCGCCGGGGGCCTGCGCCGCGGCGGCTTCGGCCCGCACCATGGCTTCAATCTTGTCGGCCAGATCGGGATGATCCCGCAGGTACTGGCGGGCGTTTTCACGGCCCTGGCCGATGCGCTGGTCCTCATAGGAGAACCAGGCGCCGCTCTTGTGGATGATGTCCCGTTCCACAGCCATATCCAGCAGGCTGCCCCACTTGGAAATGCCCTCGCCGTAGATGATATCCACCTCCACGGTCTTGAAGGGGGGCGCCACCTTGTTTTTGACCACCTTGATCTTGGTGCGGTTGCCAATGGGCTCGGACCCGTTTTTCAGCTGCTCGCCGCGGCGCACGTCCAGACGGATGGAGGCGTAAAACTTCAGCGCCCGGCCGCCGGTGGTGGTTTCCGGGTTGCCGTACATCACGCCCACCTTTTCACGCAGCTGGTTGATGAAGATGGCTACTGCGTTGGTTTTGGAAATAACGCCGGTCAGCTTGCGCAGGGCCTGGCTCATCAGGCGGGCCTGCAGGCCCACAAAGCTGTCGCCCATTTCGCCCTCAATTTCCGCCTTGGGCACCAGGGCGGCCACGGAGTCGATGACCACAATGTCCACAGCGCCGCTGCGCACCAGAGCCTCGCAGATTTCCAGCGCCTGTTCGCCGGTGTCCGGCTGGGAAATGTATAAATCGTCAATGTTCACGCCCAGTTTTTTGGCGTATACCGGGTCCAGCGCGTGCTCCGCGTCGATGAACGCGGCCACGCCGCCCGCCTTTTGGGCCTCGGCCACGCAGTGCAGGGCCACGGTGGTTTTACCGCTGCTTTCAGGCCCGTAAATTTCCACAATACGTCCCCGGGGCAGACCGCCCACCCCCAGCGCCAGATCCAGATCCAGACAGCCGGTGGAAATCACCTGCAAATCCTTATCCGCCACCGCGTCCGAGAATTTCATCACGCTGCCCTTGCCATAGGTTTTGTTCAGCTGGGCCAGCGCGTTTTCCAGCGCCTTCATTTTTTCCTCACGGACGGCGTCCGCCTTTACAACCTCTTTTTTCGCCGTTTCCTTTTTGGCCATGTGCCGTGCCCTCCCTTGCGTTTATCGCTTTGCCATGTCCAGGGCCATTTTCAGGGCGTGGGCGGCGCTTTGCTGCCGCACGCTCTGCCGGTCGCCGGTAAAGTGGCATTCTTCTACTTTGGTCTGGTTCGCGGTGGCCACGCCGATGAACACGGTGCCCACCGGGGTTTCGCTGGTGCCGCCGGTAGGCCCGGCAATGCCTGTGGCGCTGACGGCCACATCCACATGAAGGGCCTTGCGGGCCCCCTCGGCCATCTGGCGGGCGCAGGGTTCGCTGACCACCCCCACGGTGTCGATCACGGCTTGCTCCACCCCCAGGCTGTCGTGCTTCACCTTGGGGTCGTAGCTGACCACGCCGCCCATCAGCACGGCGCTGGCGCCGCTGACCCCCGCCACGGAGGCGGCGATCATGCCGCCGGTCAGGCTTTCCGCCGTACCCAGGGTCATCCCTTCCCGGGTAAAGGCTTCCACCACCCGGCGGCTTACCTGCTCCAGTTCGGCGGCGGGGCTTTGGGTATCGCTAAATACGCCGCGGTTTTTAACAAAGTAATCCACGCCGCTCAGCAGCGTCATGGCTACCGCCAGGTACAGGGTCACCTCCGGCCACAGGGCCATGGCAAATCCGCTGGCGGCCATCAGGTGCAGAATCACCGTCAGCATTTGGGTGCAGGTCTTGATTTTGCCCAGCTTGCCCGCGGCAATCACCTTGCCCTGCTGCACAGCCACCAGACGCAGGCCGTCCACCGCCAGTTCCCGAAACAGCACCACAACGCAGGCCCAGGCGGGAATCCATCCCTGGCCGCACAGGCCGATCATGGTGGACAGCACCAGCAGCTTGTCCGCCACCGGATCGATAAACTTGCCAAAATTGGTCACCAGGTGCCTGCGGCGGGCAATCTGCCCATCCAGAAAGTCCGTAAAGCTGGCCAGAGCGAACAGCGCCAGCGCGATGATGTAGGACGCGGGCAGATTGACGTACATCATCAGAATGATGAAGGGTACCAGAGCAATGCGGATCAGCGACAGTCGATTGGGCCAGTTCATAGCTTTTCTCCTATCAGATCATATACTTCCGCGCCGGTAATCCGGGCCTGCACAAACTCGCCGATGTCCTTTTCGCTAAGGCCGGTCAGGCGAATCACGCCGTCGGTTTCCTCCGGGGCTTCCCGGCTGGAGCGGCCCGTGCCGCTGCCATCGTCCGCCACGGCCTCCACCAGCACCTTTTCCATCGTGCCGACCCGCGCCTTGTTATGCCGCAGGGAAATTTCCTGCTGAAGAGTCATCAGCCGGTCCAGCCGCTCCTGCTTGACCTCCTCGTCAATCTGGTTGGGCATGGAGGCGGCGGGGGTGTTTTCCTCTATGGAATAGACGAACGCGCCCATGCGGTCAAACTCGATTTCCCGGGTAAAGTCCATCAGGGCCTGAAACTGCTGCTCCGTTTCGCCGGGGAAGCCCACAATAAACGTGGTGCGCAGGGTAAAGCCCATGTCCCGCGCCTTTTTCAAAAACTGGCGGGTATGCTCCACCGTTCCGCGGCGGTTCATGGCCTTCAGCAGCTCCGGGTCGGCGTGCTGCAGGGGCAAATCCAGATATTTGCAGATATTGGGCTTGGACGCCATGGCCTCCAGCAATTCGTCCTCCACCTCGTCCGGGTAGCAGTACAGCACCCGCAGCCATTCCACCCCGGGAATATTGGCCGCCCGCACCATCAGTTCCGGCAGCAGGGACTTGCCGTGGGTATCCACGCCAAAGCGGCTGGTATCCTGAGCCACCAGCGTTATTTCCTTTACGCCCCGGCCGGCCAGGTCCCGAATTTCCGCCAGCACGCTTTCAATGCTGCGGGAGCGGAAGCCGCCCCGAATCAGGGGAATGGCGCAGTAGGCGCAGCGGTTGTCGCAGCCGTCGGCAATACGCACATAGGCGCTGTAGGGCGCGGTGGTCAGCACCCGGCCGCCCTCCAGCACCGTGTTGGACCGGTGGCAGTAGCTGGGGCGCTGGCCGCCCAGGGCCTGCTCGATGGCCTCGGGCAGCTTGTCATATTCGCTTACGCCCATAAACAGGTCGATTTCCGGCATTTCTTCCTTTAGCTCTTTCTCGTAGCGCTGCACCAGACAGCCGGTGGCCACCAGCAGCTTCAGGTGGCCTTCCTGCTTATACTGGGCCATGCTCAGCAGGGTGTCGATGCTCTCCTGCTTGGCCGGGTCGATAAACCCGCAGGTGTTCACAATCAGAATATCCGCGTCGCTTTCGTCCGTGGTGATTTCATAGCCTGCTTTTTGCAAAATATCCAGCATCATTTCCGTATCCACACGGTTTTTGCTGCATCCCAGGGAAACTACGCCAACCTTCAAGCTATCGTCCTCCAAAGCGCCCGCAGGCGCAATCAAAAATAAAACAACCTTCCATCCTCAATTATAGCATTGACGGGGCCTGCGCGCAAGCGTTGCGCCAACGGGCCGGAATGTGTATAATGGCAGGTACTTACCCTGAAAGCGAGGTACGCGCAATGCCGCAAAAGGAACAGGGCCGCCTGTGGGTGCGCCTGATGAAAAAGCACCGGGTGGAAAGGGACGCGGTGGCGCCCTGCACCCGGGACGGGGCTGAGGAAGCGCTGATGCATCTGCTGCCGCAGCTGGATTTAAGCCAGCCCATCTGGCTGGACCGGCACCGGGCGGACTGGCGGGACTACGCCATGACCCGCTTTTTGCCCGAGCATTTTATGGAGCCGGTATGGTTTGACAGCATGGAAATCAGCTATATCGCCCCGGAGGACGAAAAGAAAAAACAGCGCCGCAACCCTGCCTGGGACGTATAAAGCCTTGCGCCAAACCGGGCATCATAGTATAATGAAGCATGACCTTTACCCGTGAACAACTGAAAGGAAGGAACATCACCATGAAAAAAATCCTGGCCCTTCTGCTGAGTCTGACCCTGCTGGCCACCCTGACCTCCTGCGCCGCCGCCGAGGAGGGCGCGCCTTTGAAGGTATCCCTGTGCGTGGCCGAAACCCTGGGCGACCTGGGCTTCTATGACGGCATCGCCGATGGAATCGGCCGTCTGGCCACCGATTACGGCGTGGAAACCTCCACTGTGGAATGCAAAAGCGACGGCAGCATGTATCAGGTAGCTCTGGTGGAAGCCGCCGAAAGCAGCGATGTGGTGGTTGCCGCGGGCTGGCAGTTCTGGGACGCGCTGACCGAGATTGTGCCCGAAATGCCCGAAACCAGGTTCATCTTTGTGGACAACGGTCTGGACGGGGTGGGCGACAACCTGCTGTCCATCGTTTATGCGGACAACCAGGGCAGCTTCCTGGCGGGCTATGTGGCCATGAAGGTAGCGCCCAACGCCTGTGTGGGCGTGGTGGCCGCCGAGGACAGCGAAACCATCAACAACTTTGTGGTGGGCTACCGCCAGGGCGCTCTGTACGCCAACCCGGACGGAAAGGTGCTGGACACCGTATACACCGACGGCGACTATGATTCCCCCGACAAGGGCAAGGAAGCGGCCCTAAGCCTGTTTGGCAAGGGTGCGGACGTGGTGTACCATGTGGCCGGAAAGACCGGTCTGGGCGTGTTTGAGGCCGCCAAGGAGCAGGGCAAGTATGCCATCGGCGTGGACAGCGACCAGAAGTACATTGACCCCGACACCATCATCTGCTCCATGATCAAGGACGCGGGCGGCAGCGTATACGAGGCCGTGGCCAACCTGCTGGAGGACGGCGTGTTTGAGGGCGGCGCCATCTGGGAGGCCGACATGGCCAGCGGCTATGTCAAGCTGGGCTACGGCGACGAAACCATGACCCAGCAGGTATCCGACGAGCTGAAGGCCGAGGTGGAAGCTCTGGCGGAAAAGATCGTCAGCGGCGAAATTGTGGTAGAATCCACCAGGTAGCAGGGGCAGTGCCCCTGGGGGCAAGGCCCCTGCTAAACCGCTTCGCGGGGGCTTGGGTTGTATTGAAGGGTGCAGAACGCTTTGTTTTTCCGGACACGGAAAAGCAAAGCGCCCTGCGCTGCCGCGTAAGCGGTGTAAATCATTTTTGCAACGGAATTTATCCGCTTCGGCGGCTCGTGCCAGGGGCTGCACATCCGTCCGATGTGCAGCCCTTTTTCTATGGCCCTGTGATAAGGAGTACTCCATGCAGCAAGAGATTGTCCGCTTCTCCCATGTGAGCAAGCAGTTTCCCGGCACTTTGGCCAACGACGATGTAACCCTGTCCATTCACCAGGGCGAGGTATTCGCCCTGGTGGGGGAAAACGGCGCGGGGAAAAGCACGCTGATGAACCAGCTGTACGGCCTGCAGCGGCCCACCTCCGGTGAAATCTATATCAAGGATCAGAAAACGTCCGCCAGCCACAGCCCGGAGGCGGCCATGGCGATGGGCGTAAGCATGGTGCATCAGCACTTTAAGCTGGTGCCCAGCTTTACCGTGGCCCAAAACGTGCTGCTGGGCCACGAGCCGAAGCGCGGCCTGTTTTACGATGAAAAGGCCGCCAACGAAGCCGTGCGCCGGTTATCCGCCGAATACGGCTTAAAGGTGGAACCCACCGACGCGGTGCAGGATTTAAGCGTGGGCCTTCAGCAGCGGGTGGAAATTCTAAAGGCTCTGCGCACCGGCGCGGATGTGCTGATTCTGGACGAGCCCACCGCCGTGCTGACCCCTCAGGAAACGGAGGAGCTGTTTCAGGTCATCCGGCGCATTGTGGATGAGCGGGACATGACGGTCATTTTGATTACCCACAAGCTGCCGGAGGTCATGCGCATTTCCGACCGGGTAGGCGTAATGCGGGCGGGCAGGCTGGAAAAGGTGCTGCCCACCGCCGCCACCAGCGAGCGGGAAATCGCGTCGCTGATGGTGGGCCGGGATGTGATTTTTGACGACCTGCGCACGGAACATCCCGCCGGGCAGGAGCAGCTGGTCATTCGCGGCCTGACGGCCCTCAGCGACCGCTGCCTGCCCGCCCTGAACGGCGTTGACCTGACCGTCCACGCGGGGGAAATCGTAGGCGTTTGCGGTGTGGAGGGCAACGGCCAGACCGAGCTGGCCGAATGCATCGCCGGTATGCGGGCCGCCACCGGCGGCAGCGTTACCCTGTGCGGCGGGGAGGCGCTGGGCCGCACGCCCCGCCAGCTGCGGGAAATGGGCCTGAGCTACATTCCCGAGGACCGCATGAGCATGGGCATGGACGCCAGGGCCAGCGTGGCGGAAAACCTGCTGCTGGGCAGCCAGCGAAAGCCTGCGTTCAGCCGCTTCTTTGGCCTGCACCTGCGGCGGGGCCAAATGCGCCGTCACGCCCAGGACATGCAGCGCCAGTTTGACATTCGCCTGTCCGACGTATCCGAACCGGCGGGCGACCTGTCCGGGGGCAACATGCAAAAGGTGGTCATCGCTAGAGAATTTACCTTTGGCACGCCGGTGCTGCTGGTGTGTCAGCCCACCCGGGGCGTGGATATTGGCGCAACGGAATTTATTCATGAACGCATCATTGAAAAGCGCAACCAGGGCTGCGCCGTACTGCTGATCAGCGCCGATCTGGACGAATTGTTCCGTCTGAGCGACCGGCTGGTTACCCTGTTTGAGGGGCGCATCACCGGGGACTTTGCGTCAGGCGGCATCACCAAAGAGGAAATCGGCTATTACATGACCGGCGGCAAAGCAAAGGAGGCGGCCAAGTGAAAGGTTTTGTGCAATCCATCCGGGCGCTGCTGCGGCTGAAGCCGTCCCAAAAGCTGACACGGGATTACCTGCTGTCGCTGGTGGCGGCGGTGGTGCTGGCCCTGCTGGTGGGCGCGGGTATTATGGCCCTGTGCGGCCATGACCCGCTGGAATGCTACGGCGCGCTGCTGACCGGCGCGCTGGGCAAGCCCCGGGCCGTGGGCAACACCCTGGCCAAGATGGTTACCCTGTGCCTGACGGGCCTGGCCATGAGTCTGGCGGCCAAGGCGGGCGTATTCAACGTGGGCGGCGAGGGGCAGCTGTACCTGGGGGCCATGGCCGCGGCGGTAGTGGGCGCGCAGCTGAAGAACCTGCCCGCCTGGCTGGTGGTGGTGCTGTCCCTGCTGGCGGCGCTGGCGGCAGGCGGCTTTTACGCCTGGATTCCCGGCGTGCTGAAGGTGAAATGGAAGGTGGACGAGGTCATCACCACCATCATGCTCAATTCGGCAGCCATTTACTTTTGCTCCTACCTGGCCAACGGGCCGCTGAAAACCACGGAGCGGGGCATTGCCAGCGGTACCGACAGCATTCTGAAGGCGGCGGCTTTTCCCTCCCTGATCAAACTGAGCAACCTGACCACCGGCGTTTTTTACGCGGCGGCGGTGGCCCTGCTGGTATGGTACCTGATGAGCCGGTCCACCGTAGGCTTTGAAATGAAGCTGACCGGTGAAAACGACCGTTTTGCCCGGTACGGCGGCATCTCCACCGGCAAACTGATGCTTTGGAGCATGGTGTTTTCCGGGGCCATTTGCGGGCTGGTGGGCATGCTGGAGGTATTCGGCCTGCACAAGCGGTTCATTACCACCGTGTCCAACGAATTTTACTATGACGGCATGCTGGTGGCCATGATTATGCGCTACAATCCCTTTGGCGTCATCGTGATGAGCTTTCTGTTCGCCATATTGAGCATCGGCGGCAAAAGCATGGAGGCGGTGGGCGTATCCAGCGAGCTGATTCTGATTGTGCAGTCCGTCATCATCTTCTTTATGGCGGCCGAGGGCGGCATTCGCCAGCGGCTCAGCAACCGGGCGGCCCTGCGGCGGGCCCGCAAAAAGGAGGCGGCTTAAATGGGCGAAATTTTCAACGTGCTGCTTTTGCAAAACACCCTGCGCACCGCCACGCCGGTGGTGCTGGCGGCCATGGGCTGCCTGATGACCCAGCATGTGAACATGACCAACATCGGTATCGACGGCATGATGCTCATCGGCGCGTTTTTTGCGGTGCTGGGCAGCTATTTCTGCCACAGCTGGGTGGCGGGGCTGGCGCTGTCCCTGCTGCTGGGCGTGCTGCTGGGGCTGTTCTACTATGTGTTTGTGATTCATTTTCATTCGGACGAGTTTATCATCGGCGTTGCCCTGAACATTTTCGCGGGCGGGCTGACGGTATTTTTGCTGCGCACCATTTTTCATGTGAAGGGTTCCTTCCAGAGTCCGCAGATTGTGCCCCTGCCCACCCTGCACATTCCCGGAATAGCGCAGATACCCGTGCTGGGGCGGCTGCTCAGCGGCAATACGCTGCTGGTGTACATCAGCTGGCTGCTGGTGCCGGTATGCTGGGCCTTCATCTACAAAACCCCGATGGGGCTGCATTTGCGGGCCAGCGGCGAATACCCGGACGCCCTGACCGCCTGCGGCAAAAGCCCGGAAAAAATGAAGTGCCTGGCCAGCGTGCTGTGCGGCATGCTCAGCTGCCTGGCGGGGGCGCACCTGTCCCTGGGCTACCTGACCATGTTTTCGGAGAACATGAGCGCCTCCCGCGGGTATGTGGCCTTTGCCTGCGTCATCTTTGGCCGGGGCAACCCGCCCCGGGTTTTTCTGGCGGCGCTGCTGTTCGGCTTTATTGACGCGCTGGGCCTGCGGCTGCAAAAGTATGTGCCCAGCAACCTGACCGCCATGGCCCCCTATCTGGTAACCGTGGTGATGATGGTGGTGGTAACACTGAGGCGCACGTCCCGCCGAAAGGCGGGCCGCGCTTAAGGACCCGCAGGCTTGGGTGCCGCTCGCTTTGTGGGAGGGGTGTTACCCTCCCACCGCTCGCTATAGAGTAACTTGACTTCCCTGCATGAGGCGCACGTCCCGCCGAAAGGCGACCCGTGCTTAAAAACCCATAGTCCTGGGTGCCGCTCGCTTTATGGGAGGGTAACAGCCCTCCCACCGCTCGCTATAGACTGCAACGAATCGTTAAGGATAGAAGCTGGCAGTATCCTGTATTCCAACCAGTATAAACCCATGTTCAGAGTAGAAAGCGATGATGTAGGCGCTCATGATTTGCTGTTTCCAGCATGCAGCAAAAATATGTACGATTTCTTTTACCAAAACGGTTCTAATCACCTGAACTGTTTGGACAATCTAAACCATGCTCTTGGAACGGAAAGAACGATTATCCAGCCGATTAACTTTTTTATGAATACTGTCATTGATTCAAATGGCAAAATTGAAATCAGAAAACCCTTGTCAAAAGCCGGAGACAAAATAAGATTAACGGCACTTGCTGATTGTGTTTTGGGAATATCCGCTTGCAGTGTATCTGAATGCGATACAAATAGCGGAATCTGTACTGGAATTGCCGTATATGTAGCGTAACGGCTTCCGGTTTACAGAGCCGTTTCTATTGTCGGCCGACTTCATTCGGCCGGGGCTATTCCTGAATATACAGGCCGGAAGGTAAGGAAAACGAAATGGTGAAAGCGTTATTTTTATATGGCGTCAACTGTACAGAAAAAGTGTGGGACAAATTGCTGCCCTTGTTACCATCCTGGGAATACGAGACGCTCGTTTATCCTCATGAAGTTACACAAAGGGCAAATTGCGTGGACGATTTAACCAGATGGGTAGCCTCGCAAATAAAGGGAAAAGAATATGATGTGATTGTCGGTCATAGTTTGGGAGGGCTAATGGCTCTTGAGCTGGCCGCACGCCATGACATACCGGCAGGGACTCGAATTGTTTGCCTTGATACAAATCTAAAACCGGCAGGCCCATTCTTTCGTAACCTGATGACTCCTGAGCATATGGAAATGTATGGAGAAACAGTTGGCACGATGATGGCTCAAGAACGTGTTTACTACACAGAGGCTATGTTCAAATCCTTGCAAGAGGAATTTGACTACACGCCTTTCCTGATGGAGATAAAAAATCCGGTGGAATTGCTGCTTGGCGACCGTAATGACGCGGATGCCAGGAGCCATATAAGCGAATTGCATTTATCTGAAGAAACGTTAAATAAAGTAAGGATTACGTTTGTGCCAAACAGCTGCCATATGGCCATGATTGAGTCGCCGAAGGAACTTTCGGAAATTTTGTGTGAAAAAATGGGAAAGCTGGCGAACGAATCAATCATGACGGTCCAGTTAAAGCCGATGACGAGAGAACAATGTCACGCGTTGTACAGACATTGGACGAATGACGCGTCCATTTATATGGACATGGGCCTGTTCCATCCCTATGTTTATGACGAGGACGCGGTAAACCGGTATTTTGACGCAAAGGGGATGGACGCTTCACGCAGGCTGTTTGCCATCCTGCTTGGGGATAAGGTGATTGGGGAATTGCAGCTGAAGCGAATCGATTACGATAAAAAAGAATGTACCCTGAGCATCCATATGCAAAACGACGCTGTAAAGGGAAAGGGGTACGGAACGCAGGCGGAGCGCCTGGCTGTGGAATTTGCCTTTGACAAGCTGGGAATGACCGCTGTGAACGCGGATGCCGTCCTGAAGAACACGCGAAGTCAGCATGTGCTGGAAAAAGTGGGCTTTCGCCTGGTTGGCGAAGATGGAATGTTTAAATACTACCGTATCGAGCGATAAATTTGCAAAAACGCCAACAGGGACATGACGTCATGTCCCTGTTTGTTTTCGACCGCGTTTTTCAGCCAGATTGCTCCGGCACCTTTCTCCCAATTATCACACGGAAAATGTTGGTAAGCTCACTCAATTCGCTTCGTGATTTGGGTCCAGGGTGAAACCCTGGCACGGAAGCTGTCAGAAAGCACACTCAACCTTCTTCGTGATTTGGGTCCAGGGTGAAACCCTGGTGGTGGCGGCGCTTGCGCTCGATGGCTTCGCGGGTAAGCAGCAGCTTGCTTTGGGATAGCTGGTAGCTGCGGCTGACCAGGGCGGCGTACAAAATGTCCACCACGTTCAGCATGGCGATGCGGCTGCCCATGGCCCCGCTGCGAAATAAAATTTCCGGCGTGGAAATGTACAGGGCAATGTGGCTGTTTTCCGCCAGGGTGTTTTTGCCGTAGCGGGTCAGGCTGATGGTGCATACGCCGTTGCTTTTCAGCACCCGCAGGGTTTCCAGAATATCGTTGGTTTCGCCGGAGTTGGATACCAGCACCGCCGCGTCCTCCCGGCCCAGCAGCGCCGCCGCCGTCAGCTGGCTGTGGCCGTCGGTGCAGGCGCGGCAGCTTTTGCCCACCCGCAGCAGCTTCTGCTCCGCGTCCATGCATACCAGCCCGGACGCGCCAATACCGCAAAAAAGAATCTGCCGGGCCTGCTCCAGCTTTTTCACCGCCGCCTCCACCCGGGCCGGCTCCAGCACCTTCAGGGTGTCGTCAATGGATTGGTGGTTCGCCCGGGATATGCTGCTGATGATGGACGGCACCGGCATGTCCTGTCCAATGTCCGTAAAGCGCCCGCCGTCCTGCTGCTCCTGGGCGGACGTAAGGGCCGACGACAGGCTGATGAGCAAAGCGCGGTACCCCTCAAAGCCCAAAAGGCGGCATAAGCGTATAACGGTGGCGTCGCTGGTCTGGCTGCACTGGGCCAGCTCGTGTACCGACAGATGCAGCACCTGGCTGGGGTTTTCCAAAAGATAGGCGCAAATTTGCTGACAGGCCCGGGGCAGACTGTCCTGCATGCCGCGAATGCGGATAAAAATATCGTTCATCTCTC
This sequence comes from uncultured Clostridia bacterium, assembly GCA_934621505.1. GTDB lineage: Bacteria > Bacillota > Clostridia > Christensenellales > Aristaeellaceae > Limiplasma. The sequence goes on along the minus strand of CAKTUU010000005.1, from coordinate 59,593 downwards.
CGGCTCCTCCTTGGCGTTTCCATACTTTCATTTTATCCTATTTTCCGTAAAAATCCATAGTAAAGCAAAATAAAATTTCACCACTATTGATTTTGAAAAATATTTATGTTATCATTCGCTTAGCAACATACGGCCGGATCAAATGTCCCTTTTGTCCGGCGGTATACCGTTAGTTTCGGAGGAAACGCATATGCAAAGCCATCAAACCGCTGCCCAAATGGTAAAGGAAATGACCCTGCAGCAAAAGCTGGGACAAATGTTTGTAACCGGTTTTCCGGCGGAAAGCATCAATGATTCCTTTATCCAGCTGGTGAAGGAGCAAAAGCTGGGCAACGTGATTCTGTTTAAGGCCAACCTGACCGATTATGCCCAGACCCTGCAGCTGAGCCGGGATTTGCACCTTTTGATTCGTAGTCAAACAGGCGTTCCACCCTTTATCACCATTGACGAGGAGGGCGGCGTGGTGTCCCGCCTGCCGGAGGACATGCCCAAAATGCCTTCCGCCATGGCCCTGTCCAGCCTGAAGGACCCGCAAAAGGTCTACCGGGCGGCCCTGCGAAGCGGCCAGCTGCTGCGCAGTCTGGGCATCAATTTTAACCTGGCCCCGGTGCTGGATATTAACAGCAATCCGCAAAACCCGGTCATCGGCATTCGCAGCTACGGGCAAAACCCGCAGGATACCTGGACCTATGCCGCCCAGGCGCTGCAGGGCTACCTGGACGCAGGGGTTATGTGCTCCGGCAAGCATTTTCCCGGCCACGGCGATACCATGGCGGATTCCCATCTGGAGCTGCCCTCCAGCGGCAAAACCCTGGACCAGCTGCGCCAGACGGAGATGTTCCCCTTCGCTCAGGCGGTAAAGGCCGGTTTGCCCGGGGCCACCATCGCCCATGTGGTTTATTCCACCCTGGACGATGTGCCCGCCACCATGTCCCATAAGATCGTCACCGGCCTGCTGCGGCAGGAGCTGGGCTTTCAGGGACTGATTATTTCCGACTGTATGGAGATGAACGCCATCAGCCGTACCTACGGCATTGAGGAGGGCGTGATTCGTGCCGTGCAGGCGGGCATTGAGCTGATTTTTGTGTCCCACCTGCATGACAAGGTGCGCAGCTCCATGGAGGCGCTGGCCGCGGCTGTGGAGCAGGGCCGGGTGTCCATGACGGCGATTGACGCCGCCGTGGAACGTATTTTAACCTATAAACAGCAATACGCTTATGAGGAGCCGGTCGATGACCAGCAGACCCTGTCCGCCTGCCGTCAGGCCGCGGATGAGCTGTTCCGGGACGTGGTGCAGGCGGACCGCCCCTTTGCCTTGGGCGAATGGCCCTGCTTTATCAGCCCGGCCCAGGCGCAGGTATCCCAGGTGTCCAATGCGGAGGATTCCCTGTGCTTTGCCCAGGAGATGCAGCGCCGCTTTGGCGGCCGGTGCGTGCGCCTGCCCCTGCGGCCCGGCCCGGAGGACCTGACCCAGGCTCTGGCAGCCGCCGATGGAGCCACCTCCATTGTGATGGGCACGCTGAACGCTACCGTGTACACCGGACAGCTGGACATTTTGCTGGCGCTGGAAAAACTGGACCTGCCCATGGCGTGTGTTACCTTCCGCAATCCCTTTGAGCTGGACCGGCTGAAGCCGGACACCTGCCGGGTGCGCGCCTGGGAATACTCTCCCCGGGCGCTGGAGCGGGTCATGACCTTTTTTGCAAAATAACGAAGGGGATGGATACTATGGGCGCTGCACAGCGCAGACAGCTGGCGCAACAGGCGCTGGCGGACGGCCTTTTTCGGGATTGCAGCTGGTGCGTGTTTACCGATAGCGGCGTTCAGGAGCTGGACTGCGTAGGCCAGGAGCCTGTGGACGCGCTGTATGACCTGGCCTCCGTCACCAAGGTGTTTACCGCCACCGCCGTTTTGGGGGTTACCAAGGCCCAGCGCCTGTCTCTGGACGCGCCGCTGGGGTCCTTTGGCCTGCCGGATCTGCTGGGTTCCCAAACCTCCCGGCAGCGGTTTGCCCAGCTGACCCTGCGCAGGCTGCTCACCCATACGTCGGGCATTCAGGCCTGGTACCCCTTTTACGCCGACGGCCGCCCCTTCTGGACCATTATGACGGAACGGCTGGAAGCGCCCCCGGTCATCGGCATGGTCTACAGCGACCTGAACTATATCCTGCTGCGGGAGGTTTTGTGCCTGCTGACGGGACTGGCCTATCCCAAGGTAATGGAACGCTATGTGAGCCAGCCCCTGAACCTGCGCCCGCTGGGCTACGCGCCCCTGCCCAACCTTTCCGTTGCCCCCAGCTGTATGGACAACCAGATTGAGGAGGGCATGTGCCGGGACCGGAACATGCGGTTTAGCGGCTTCCGACCCCACGACACCATGGTGCGGGGGCAGGCCAACGACGGCAACACCTACTATTATTTTCACGGCGTCAGCGGGCACGCGGGGCTGTTTGGCAACGCCAAATCCGTGGCCGGGCTGGGCCGGTTTTACCTGACCACCCAGGACCCCTGGTACACGCAGGCCTTGCAGCCCCAGCCGGAATGCGAGGGCCGCTGCCTGGGCTTCCACACCGGCGCGCCCTTCCCCACCGGGTGCGGGCATACCGGGTTTGCCGGTACCAGCCTCTGGGTTGACCGCCAGCATGGCTTTGGCATGGTCATTCTGGCCAACCGGCTGATGGGGGGCGGGCCCTCCGGTCCCAACCTGAACCCTTTCCGTCTGGCCATGCACCAGACCATGCTGAACACAGGAGAGTTGGATCATGGAACTGAATCAGATTCGCACGGAACAGCGCAACCCACGAACGGAACACATTGACCAGCTGTCCACCTATGACATGGTCAAGCTGATCAATCAGGAGGACGCGGCGGTGTCCGTGGCGGTGGGCAGGCAGCTGCACCCTATCGCCAAGGCGGTAGACGCCATCGCCAAGGCCCTGTCCAGCGGCGGACGGCTGATTTACTCCGGCTGCGGCACCTCTGGCCGTCTGGGCATTTTGGACGCGGTGGAGTGTCCCCCCACCTATTCCACCGACCCGGACCTGGTGGTGGGGCTGATTGCAGGCGGCCAGCCCGCCATTTTCCGCGCTGTGGAGGGCGCGGAGGATAACCGGGATTTGGGACGGCAGGATTTACAGAACATTCATTTTACCGGCAAGGACATTCTGGTGGGACTGGCCGCCAGCGGGCGCACCCCCTATGTGCTGGGCGCTATGGAATACGCCCGTGAATGCGGAGCCACCACCGTGGCCGTTACCTGCTGTCCCGGGTCCCAGGTGGACCAGGCGGCGGATATCGGCATCGCCGTGGACGTGGGCCCGGAGGTGATTACCGGTTCCACCCGCATGAAAAGCGGCACGGCCCAGAAAATGGTGCTGAACATGCTGTCCACCGGCGCGATGATTCGTCTGGGCAAGGTATATGGCAACCTGATGGTGGACGTAAAGCCCAGCAATGAAAAGCTGGTTTGCCGCTGCAAATCCATTGTGCGCACCGCCACCGGCGCGGACGAGGCTACCGCCGCCGCCGCCCTGAAGCAGTGCGGCTACGAGTCCAAAACCGCCATTGTGATGATTAAAAAGGGCGTTGACTGCGCTCAGGCCCGCGCTTTGCTGGCCCAGGCCCAGGGCCGCGTCGCCGCCGCCCTGCAAACCCCGTAAGGAGGAACTGCCTTATGCATCCTTTGCAAAGGATTTGGCAAAAGCCCCAGCGGCTGGCCATCGGCCTGATGAGCGGCACCAGCGCCGACGGCGTGGACGCGGCGCTGATTCGCATCAGCGGCTATGGGGTGCAAACCCGGGTTCAGCAAATTGGTTTTTCCTTTTTGCCCTTTGAAAAGCCGGTGCGGGACCGCATTCTGGCTCTGGCGGGCGGCGATGAGGGCGGCGCCCGGGAAGTGTGCCAGATGGCCTTTCTGCTGGGCGATTTGTACGCCCAGGCCTGCCTGCGGGTTTGCGCCGACACGGGCATAGACCCCAGAGAAATCGACTTTGTGGGCTGCCACGGCCAAACCGTGTACCACATTCCCAAGGCGCAGGATTATCTGGGCCGTCCCATCCGGGGCACGCTGCAAATTGGCGAAGCGTCCGTGATTTGCGAAAAGCTGGGCTGTCCCGCCGTGTCCGATTTTCGGGTGCGGGATATGGCCGCGGGCGGCCTGGGCGCGCCGCTGGTGCCCTATACCGAGTTTTTGCTCTACCGCAGCGACAGCCTGAATGTGGCCCTGCAAAACATCGGCGGCATCGGCAACATCACCCTGCTGCCCAAAAGCTGCTCCATGGACCAGGTGGTGGCCTTTGATACCGGCCCCGGCAATATGGTCATGGACGCCTTGACGGCGCTGCTGACCGGCGGCGGCCAGTCCTATGACGACGGCGGCCGGCTGGCGGCGAAGGGTACGGTACGCCAGCCCCTGCTGGACTGGATGCTGCGGGATTCCTACCTGCAGCAGCAGCCGCCCAAAACCACCGGACGCGAACGCTACGGCGCGGCATATGTCAGCGCCCTGCTGGAGGAGTCCAAAAGGCTGGGCATCAGCCTGACGGACACCCTGGCCACCGCCACCCGGTTTACGGCGGAATGCATCCGCGTGGCGGTAGAGCGGTTTTGCTCCCCCCGCCCCGACCGGCTCATTGTGGGCGGCGGCGGCAGCCTGAACCCGACGCTGATGGCCCACATCCGCGACTGCCTGCCCGGCTGTCAGGTCATGGTGAACGAGGACCTGGGGCTGGACAGCAACGCCAAGGAGGCGGTGGCCTTCGCCGTATTGGCAAACGAGGCCCTGTTCGCCAGCTGCAACAACGCCCCCAGCGCGACCGGGGCGGCCCACCCCGTGGTCATGGGCAAAATCAGCCTGTAATCTTTGGGATTAAAGAAGGGGAAAGCAAGGCTTTCGGCACTTCTTTAAAACATAAGCGGCGGATGGAGGGTTGACATTTTCACCGTCCTGCCGGATGATGAAAAGGGAAACGCCCTATCCTGCGCTACAATTTTAGAAAGGTGGTATTTCTCAATGAAAAAGCTCCTGGCTCTGGTTCTGGCAGCGATGATGCTGCTGTCCGTTTGCAGCGTGGCTGCCGCGGAAGAAAAGAAGACGCTGACCTTCTGGGTACCCCAGTATCAGTTCAGCAAGGATGAAAAGGCCATCTCCGACGCCGACTTCTGGAACGAGAAGTTTGACGCCTTCGAGGCCGAGAACAACTGCGAAGTCCATGTGGAAATTCTGCCCTGGGGCGATTACAACACCACTGTGTACACCGGCCTGCTCAACAACGACGGCCCCGACGTGGTGTATGTAACCGATACCTACGACCTGGTTTCCAACAACCTGCTGCTGGGTCTGGACGACAAGCTGACCGACGAGCAGAAGGACAACTTCATCATGTGGGACAGCGCCGCCAAGGATAAGGACGGCGTCCACTACACCATCGTCATGAACGGCGGCGCCGTGCTGATGTTCTACAACAAGGACATCCTGGCCGAGGCCGGTGTGGAAGTGCCCACCACCTGGGACGAGTTCATCACCGCCTGCAAGACCATCAAGGAAAAGACCGGCAAGCAGGCCTTCCTGCAAAACTGGGGCGCTACCACCGGTACCAGCGCTCTGATGACCTCCTTCTGGCCCTACTACTTCCAGGCCGGCGGCGAAGTGCTGAACGCCGATGGCGTGGTGGACATCAACAACGAGGCCGGTCTGGCTACCGTCAATTTCATCAAGCAGCTGTATGACGAAGGCATCTTCGACGATTCCATCACCGCCGAAAGCACCGCCGCCGACAAGTTCAACGCCGGCGAGCTGGCCTTCTACGCCGTGGGCGACAACAGCGGCATCAACAGCGCCACCAAGAACGGCATCAACTTTGGCTACATGTTCAGCCTGAAGGGCTCCGCCGGTTACGGCACCCGTATGGCGGGCGACGCCTTCGCCGTGGCCTCCAAGTCCGTTGAGCGCGGCAACGAGGACCTGGCTGTGAAGGCTCTGGTGTACATCACCTCCGCCGAAGTGATGGACGACTGGCACGAGCGCGTATACGCTTTCCCCAGCGTGACCAAGGACGCCAAGCGGGTTTACAACCCCGATCTGGACGCGCTGTACACCGAGTATCTGTCCGGCATGAAGATCGTGCCCGACTTTGAAGGCAAGCCTTCCTTTGAAAAGGCCGTGCAGTCCAACATCCAGCTGATGTTCATGGGCGACCTGACCCCCGAGCAGGTTCTGGAAGAAACCATGACCTACTACGCCGATCAGATTCAGCAGTAAGCCGTATCTGTGGCGGGAGGGAGCTTCGGCTCCTTCCCGCCGCCATTTCGGCGCACAGCCCGAAGGGATGAGGGGTTCATCCCTTCGGGGTGCGCGTCAAGCGCCTTTTTGATGTTTTTTGGAGGTGACACCCCATGAGTACTCCGGTCGTTCATACCGGCAGCCTAAAGCGTCAGCGCCGCCAGGCGTTGATCGGCGCGGCTTACATTGCGCCCAGCTTTATCCTGATGACCATCTTTAACGTCATTCCCATCTTTGTGTCGCTGTACCTGTCCTTTTGCAAATACAACATGGTGGGCAGCCCCGTGTGGATCGGCCTGGAAAACTTTCGCAAGCTGGCCTCCAACAAGGCCCTTGGGGACGCGCTGATCAACACGGTCAACTATGTGCTGATGACCGTGCCCGTGCAGACCGTTCTGGCCCTGCTGATCGCCGCCTTTATCGCCGAGCGGCTGAAGAACCGCTACGGCTCCTTCCTGCGCAGCGTCATTTTTATTCCCGTCATCGTATCGCTGATTGCCTCCGCCACGGTATGGAGCATCATGTACAATACCAACGGCGGCCTGCTGAACCAGCTGCTTGGCCTTTTCGGCCTGCCGGCGGTCAACTTCCTGGGCAGCAAGCAGACCGCCCTGGCCAGCGTGGCCGCGGTGGCTGTATGGAAGAACACCGGCTACTACATGGTCATCTACTATGCCGGTATCATGAATGTGTCCCCGGAAATTCGCGAGGCGGCCGTGGTGGACGGCGCCAAGGTGCCCCAGCGCTTCTGGTACATTACCCTGCCCATGCTCAAGCCCATTACCTACATGATTGTGACCCTGGGCATCATCGGGTCCTTCCAGGTGTTTGACCTGGTGTATAAGATGACCGGCGGCGGCCCCGGCCGCTCCACCTACACGGTGGCCTACATGATTTACACCTACGCCTTCCAGGATAAGCGCATTGGCTATGCCTGCGCCCTGGCCGTCGGGCTGCTGGTGGTCATACTGGTCATTCACCTTTTGCAAACCCTGCTGTTTAAGGAGAAGGATGAGCAATGAAGAAGAATTGGACGGTCTGGTCTGTACTGGGCGTTATTCTGGTTACGCTCTTTGCCATTTTGTGCCTGACGCCGCTGATTTACATGGTGCTGGTTTCCTTTACGGATTCGGATTCCCTGTACATCAAACTGAGCGATATCCGGCTGAACTTCAGCAACTACCACTACGCCATCTTTGAGCGCAATTTTGGTCAGGCGCTGATCAACAGCATTATCACGGTGGTGGGCTCCTGCCTGCTGGTGGATATTGTGGCCGCCATGGCGGGCTACGGCTTTGCCAAAAAGCCCGTGCCCGGCAAGGAAACCCTGTTCCAGGGCTACCTGGCTACCATGATGATTCCCGGCCAGGTAACGCTGATTCCCATGTTTCTGATGATTAACGCCATTGGCTGGACCAACACCTATCAGGCCCTGATATTGCCCATGGTGGGCGCGTTTGGCATCTTCCTGATGCGCCAGTTCATGGACGCCGTGCCGGACGAACTGCTGGAAGCGGCGGAGATTGACGGCTGCGGCGAGCTGCACCGCTTTTTCACCATTGTGCTGCCCCTGGTGCAGCCCGCGCTGATTACCCTGACCATTTTTACCTTTAACGGCGCGTGGAACAACTTCCTGTGGCCGCTGATTATCAACACCCGCTCCTCCATGCATGTGCTGACCATTACCATGGCGACCCTGACCAGCAACCAGACCACCAACTACGGCATGGTTATGGCGGGCGCCACGCTGACCTTCCTGTTCCCCTTTGTGCTGTACATCTTCCTGCAAAAGCAGTTTGTAGAGGGCATCGCCCTGGGCGGCGTCAAGGGCTGAGTACTATCCAAAACTCCTTCCGCGTACACTAGCGGTAACAGAACCGCCGCGGAAGGAGTTTTTTTGTATGAAGGCATGGATGAAACGTTTCGCCGCTGTGGGGCTGGCAGCTCTGCTGCTGTCCCGCGCGGTCCTGGCCGCCCCCATTGAAAGCGGCACGCCCATGGAATTAACCAGCCCCAGCGCCATGCTGCTGGAGGCGGAAACAGGAACCGTTATCTTTGAAAAAAACGCGGACCAGCGCCGTCAGGTGGCCAGCGTGACCAAGCTGATGACGCTGCTGATCTGCTTTGAGGAGCTGGCGGCCGGGCGCATTCATCTGGACGACCCCATTACCGTCAGCCAGGCCGCCGCGTCCCAAATCGGCAGCCAGGCGCTGCTGGACGCGGGGGCGGTTTACCCGCTGGAAACCCTGCTGCACGCCGCCATTATCGCCAGCGCCAACGACGCGGCCTGCGCCCTGGCCGAGCATATGGCGGGCACGGAAGCCGCCTTTGCCGAGCTTATGAACGCCCGGGCCGCCGAATTGGGGCTTACCGATACCCACTATACCAACGCCACCGGCCTGCCCCAGGAGGGGCAATACACCACCGCCCGGGATGTGGCCGTGATCTGCTGCGAAATTTGCAAGTATCCGGACTATTTCAAGCATGCCTCCGTGTGGATGGATACTCTTACCCATCCCAGCGGCCGCACCACCGACCTGACCAACACCAACCGGCTGGTGCGCTTTTACGACGGCTGCGACGGCCTGAAAACCGGCAGTGCCGAGGTAAGCAAATACTGCCTGTGCGCCACGGCGGAAAAAAACGGCCTGCGGCTGATTGCCATTGTGCTGGGCACGCCGGTAAGCCAGACCCGCTTTAATGAAGCCCGGGCCATGCTGGATTACGGCTTTAACGGCTACAAGCGGGTGACCCTTTTGCAAAAGGGCGACCGCCTGGGCTATACGGTGCCGGTCAGGCTGGGCCTGAGCGACCAGGTGGAGGCGGCCGCCGGCAGCGGAATCAGCATGCTGATGAAGCTGGGGCAGGAAAAGCAGCTGTCCCTGGAGGTAGAGCTGCCCGACGAGGTCTCCGCGCCCATTCAGGCTGGGGACGCGCTGGGGCTGGTGCGGGTCAGGCTGGGCGATCAGGTGATTGCCAAGGTGACGGCGGTAGCCGCCCAGGACGTGTCCATGCCCGGTCTGCTGGCCGGTTTTCTGCGGCTGCTTACAAACTGGCGCTGAACGAAAGACGGCCCGCAAGCAGGCCGCGCAGATCGTTGAAAAAACCCTGGTATGACAGCGTTCGTCCATGAACATGACTACGCTGGTTCACGGGAAACGCGTTACACTGCAAGGCTTAGGGGGTCCGCCCCTAAAACCCCGGCAGGAGGAACCGCCTCCTGCCGGTTTTTTCAGGGGCAGCGCCCCTCCGTTGCAGCGCCGTTTGCAGGTATGAAAACCGTGCTTGGTTACCGCACCACCAGAATTTCCATGGCGGTTACCTGGGGCGGGGTGGTTTCCTGCGTATCTCCGGAATAGTACACCGTTACCCCGTCGCCATCGCCCCATTCCAGAGTCTGGCTGGCCTCCGGCTCCGTGTCGTTTTCTTCCGCATCCTCTACCGTAGCGGACAGGGTCATGCCTGTCAGGGTATGTTCATCCATCAGCACCAGATAGCTGTCGCCGCCCTCGGTGGTCAGCACAAAGCTGTTTTCCTTCTTTTCGCTGACGGTACCGGTCAGGCTGGGCACAACCAGCTCGTGGGCGGTCACCCGGCCGGGCATGCTCAGGGCCATTACGCCGTCGTAATACACCAGCACCTTCATGCCCGCATACACATGGGCGCTGTCCACCAATTCCAGGTTCACAATCACATCGCCAAAGATTTCATCGCCGGTAACCAGCACGCCGCTTTCATAAAACTCGCTGACGACGCCCTGCAGGGTGTAACAGCCCACCCGGTCGGCGTGGGCCTGGGGCGGAATGCTGCGGGTCATGCGGCCGTCAAAATCCACCAGCACATACATGCCCGCTTCCAGCTCGTTATCAATCAATACGCCGTCCCATACGGTGGATTCATCGGTGTTCAGGATGACCTGACCCCGCTGCTTATCCTCCAGCACAAAGCCGCCGTCAATGATTTCCGTTACATACCCTTCCAACGTTGTGGATTCCTCTTCTTCGCTTTCCTGCGCGTAAGCGGCAAGGGGCAGGGCCAACAGGGCCGCCAGACACAGAGCCAACCATTTCCGAATCTTCATTGCGTTTCCTCCTTTTCAAGCCCGGGGGCTTTCATAGGGAAAAGACGAGGCAGCCGCGGTTTTTGTTCCGCCGGCTGCCTGCTATTTTTTGAAAAAGGGTTAAAACCCGAAGGCTTCGTAATCCGCTTTGGAAAACCTGTGATATTCCACACGGCCGTCATGGGCGTGTATGCAATAGTAAAAAGCGTCCGGCACGCCGTCCTCAAAATAGACCAGTGTGTCAAACTCCGGGCTGTCCACCTTTTCCACATGCACACGGGCGGAGTACCGGCGAAACAGTGTCAGCAATTCTTCCTCCCCGCAGCCTCGGGACACAAGGTCCACCAGGTCTTTCAGAAAATCCAGCCCGGGCGCGTGAGCCATGGCATAGGCCACCCCCTCGGCGGGCAGCGTCAGGCAGTACCCGTTTTCAAAGGGCGTGGCGGAAACACCGCCAAGCGTCTGCGCCGTTTGGGCGCTGAAATCCGCCAGCGCGTCCGCCATCTGCTCCTGAGTCAGGCGGGTATTCAGCAGCGCGTTCAGGCTGGCCGTTGGATAATTCAGGCGAATCGTGGGCAGGGTCATGCCCATTTTCAGGCACATTTCCGCCGCTACGCCGGTCAGGCTGCTCAGCAAAGGGGCAAAATTCATGACAAATCATCATCCTCTGGATAGTCGCCGCCAAAGCGTTCGTCAATCATTCGCTGGCTGGCGTAGATGGTGGAAATCACAACGCCGTCTACCTTTTGCCGGTGAACCGGCACAAAGCCCTCAAAGGTTTCGGACCCAATTCCCACGGCGGTATCAATCAGGTATTCCGTATCCGGATGGCCGACGGATATCATGCGCACCCGTTCCCGCTCCTGATCCGTCAAATAGTTCAGGTAGGTATCCCCCGCGTGGTTGTAGCAGGAAACCACCACCGTTTCCGCCGAATCATGATCCAGAATGTAGCGAAACTGCCGCCACATTCCCTCATACCAGTAGTCCCGGTCCATCCCGTCGGCCATGGCTTTACCCACAGGATTGAAATAGACCTTTTCCAGCGGATATTCCCGAATGATCCAGCCGGTCTGGTACAAAAGCAGGGCCGCCATCGTCGCGCACAGTCCCTTTCGCCAGCCCGCCCTGGACAACAGCTTTTGATACAGCGAACGGATGCCAAACACCATCAGCACCACCAGGCAGGGAAAGATATAATACACATGCCGCCAGGCGTTATACAGCGTTACGCTTTTCACCAGCACCACCGCAAAGGGCGCCACAGCTATGACAAAGCACAGCATTCCGTAGCGATGCTCGGATGCCAGCCACTGCCTGCCCTGCCCCCGGCGCAGCATCCCCAGCAGGGTTTTTCCCTCGGACCACAGACCGGCGGCCAAAGCCGCCAGATACCAGATGGGCAGCGACAGCAGCAGCCATACGGGAATGTAATACCAGGGCAGCGCCTGGCCCCGTACCATCTGCCCCAGGAAGGGAAGACTGGCGTCCCAGGGGTCGTAATGGGAAAAGGTTGAAAAAATATTGGGCAGGAACTGAAACGGCTGCTGCCAGGCGGCGGGGGTAACCATGACCCAGAACACCAGCACCAGCGCCAGCTGGGCAAGGGACCGCGCCATTTCCCGCAGCGCGTTTTTGCGGTCCAGCAGGGCGCACAGCACCCGGTAGCCGGCCAGCAGCAGGGGAATCATCAGCCCGATGACTCGGGTATTGGTGCAAAGGGCAAACGCCAGAGCGGCCAGCGCCTCCACCCACCAGCGGCGCTTTTCTAGACACAGAGCCACCATCATCAGCGACGCGCAGCAGGCGGCGGTAAAGACCATATCCTTAATATTGGTAAACTGTTCGCCGAAAAAAACGGGGATACAGCACCGTCATCATCAGTCCCAGCAGAGACAGCCAGCGGTTTTGGAATACCTTTTGCAAAAACACATACAAACAGACCCAGCCGCCAAAGCAAATCAGAAAGGTACACAGATGCCGCATCACAAACACATCGTGAACGGGCAGGGTAAAGTTGTACAAATGTTCCACCAGCACCATGGGCAGCTGAAAGGCCACGCCGTAGTACCGGTCCTTCCAGGTTGCCAGCTCCTGATCCACCACCTGCAAATCGTGGTGAAGCAGCGTCTTGAGAATGTACTGGTAGTTGATAATGCTGCTTTGCCTCTCCACCGCTTCGTCATAGGTAATGCCATACTGCTGGTAAGTGCACAGCCCCACCAGCAGGACCGCCAGCAGAAACAGCGCCGCCAGCCACTTGGCTGCTTGCTGCGACCGGGTCATGTTCCTTCTCCCCTTTGCTTATAGTAGCGAGAACAAATCCACCTGACTGGTTTCGGGCAGGCCGTCCAGCGCGCCCTGGCCCCGCAGCATTTCAATGATGCTGTCGCCAATGTGGGCCCGCTGCTTCAAATCCTCAATGCTGATGTAGGGCCTGCTTTCGTCCCGGGTGGCCAGAATGCCCTGCACCGCGTTTTCGCCAAAGCCGTTGATGGCGGTAAAGGGGCAGCGCAGGTTGCCGTCCTCAATCAAAAAACGGGTAGCATCGGACCGGTACAGGTTCACCGGCAGCATGCGAATGCCCCGCTGCTGCATTTCCAGCAGCATGTGGTAGGCGTTTTCCTCCTGCTTGTCCTTCACGCTCATTTTTTCTTCCCGGTTGGCAAACTCGGTCAGGCGGTCCCGCAGGGTTTCCACGCTCAGCAGCATGCGGCCCGCGTCAAAGCCGTCGCCGCGAATGCTGAAGTAGGCCGCGTAGTAGGCCTGGGGACGGTACACCTTGTACCAGGCCACCCGCAGGCCCATGGTTACATAGGCCACGGCGTGACCCCGGGGGAACATGTACTTGATTTTGTGGCAGCTGTCGATGGCCCAGTCGGGCACGTCGTGCTCCCGCATGGCCTCCTCCCATTCCGGCTTCAGGCCCCGGCCCTTGCGCACGCTTTCCATGATGTCAAAGCTCATCTTTTCCTGCATGCCCTTGGAAATCAGAAAGTTCATGATGTCGTCACGGGTGCAGAAGCACTGCGCCAGCTTGGCCTTGCCGGAATTGATGATGTCCTGGGCATTGCCCAGCCATACGTCCGTACCGTGGCTCAAACCGGAAATACGAATCAGCTCCTCCATGGTGGAGGGCAGGGTTTCCATCAGCATGCCCTGCACAAAGCTGGTGCCAAATTCCGGAATGCCCAGGGTGCCGGTTTTGCACATGATCTGCTCCGCGGTCACCCCCAGGGCGTCCGGCCTGGAAAACAGGCTCATCACCTGCTTGTCGTCCAGAGGAATTTCGCGGAAGTTTACGCCGGTCAGTTCCTCCAGACGGTGCATCATGGTGGGGTCGTCGTGTCCCAGACAGTCCAGCTTCACCAGAATGTCGTGCATGGAGTTAAAGTCGTAGTGGGTGGTCAGGGTGGTGCCGTTGATGTCGTCCGCCGGGTGCTGAATGGCGGTAAACTGGCAGATGTCGTATTCCTTGGGCAGCACCACAATGCCGCCGGGGTGCTGGCCCGTGGTGCGCTTTACGCCCACGCAGCCCGCGGCCAGCCGCTCCTTGTGGGCACGCCCGGCCCGGATGCCCCGTTCCTCGCAGTACTTGGCAGCGAAGCCGTAGGCCGTTTTTTCCGCCAGACCGCTGATGGTTCCGGCCCGGTACACAAAGCCCTTGCCGAACAGCTCCTCAATGTAGGCGTGGGCCCGGGGCTGATATTCGCCGGAAAAGTTCAGGTCGATATCAGGCACCTTGTCGCCCTTAAAGCCCAGGAATACCTCAAAGGGAATGTCAAAGCCGTCCTTGGCCATGGGACTGCCGCAGATTTCGCAGTTTTTATCCGGCAGGTCCACGCCCACGCTGGCCAGCTCCGGCGGGGTCAGGAACATTTTATGGCAATGGTCGCAGCGGTAGTGGGGCGGCAGGGGGTTTACCTCGGTGATGCCGTTCATGGTGGCCACAAAGCTGGAACCCACGCTGCCGCGGCTGCCTACCAGATAGCCGTCCGACAGGGATTTGCTCACCAGCTTCTGGGCAATGGAATACAGCGTGCTGAAGCCGTAGCCCACAATGGAGCCCAATTCCTTTTCCAGGCGCTTCTGCACAATCTCCGGCAGGGGGTCGCCGTACAGCTCCTTAGCCCGCCGCCAGGAGCGGCTTTCAATATCGTGGGCAGCGTCCTCCCAGTAGGGCTGGAAGGTATCCTTGCCCTCCGGGTGCTTGGGAAACAGGCGCAGCTCCTCCACCATATCGGCAATCTTTCTGGGGTTGTCTATGACCACCTCATGGGCCTTTTCCCTGCCCAGATAGCCGAACTCGTCCAGCATCTCCTGGGTGGTTTTAAAGTACAGGGGCGGCTGCTGGTCGCAGTCGTCATAGCCCAGGCCCGCCTGAATGATGGTGCGGTAGATGGCGTCCTCCGGGTTTAAAAAGTGTACGTCGCCGGTCGCCACCACGGGCTTGCCCAGCTTTTCGCCCAGGGCCACAATTTTGCGGTTAAAGTCGCGCAGATGCTCCTCGTCCCGGGCGGAGCCGTTGCGAATCATAAACTGATTGTTGCCGATGGGCTGAATTTCCAAATAGTCGTACCACTGGGCGATGCGCTCAATCTCGCTGTCCGGCTTGCCGTCGGCAATGGCCCGGAACAGTTCCCCCGCCTCGCAGGCGCTGCCCAGAATGATGCCCTCCCGGTACTGGTTAATCAGCTGCCGGGGCATGTTGGGGTGGCGGTAGAAGTAACGGATGTTGCTGTCGGAAATCAGGTGGTTCAGGTTTTGCATACCCTTCTGGGTTTTGCACAGCAGAATGATATGGTAGGTTTCGCCGATGGTTTCGCCGCCAATGACCGGGTCGATGTCCCGCAGGGTGTTCGCCCCCCGCTTTTTCACCTCGTCCATCATTTTGGCAAGGCACTGGGCGGTGGCGGCGGCGTCATGCACGGCCCGGTGGGCGTTTTTCAGGGACACGCCCAGCAGGCGGCATACCGCGCCCAACCGGTGGCTTTTCTGCTGGGGGTACAGCTTGCGGGAAAACACCAGCGTGTCGATGACCGACGCGTGAAAGCTGACGCCCATGCGGCGGCATTCCGCCTGTAACATGCCCATGTCAAAGGGGGCGTTGTGGGCGGCCACAGGGCAGTCCCCGATAAAATCCAGCAGCTTTTGCACGCCCTCGGCGGGGCTTTCGCGGCCTTCCAGCATCAGGTCGGTAATGCCGGTGATTTCGCTGATTTTGGGCCGCAGGGGCACGCCGGGGTTGCACAGAATGCTTAATTCGTCCACAATCTGGCCCTGATCCAGCTTGACCGCGCCTACCTCGATAATCCGGTCCATGGCGTGGCTCAGACCGGTGGTTTCAAAGTCCAGCACCACAATGGGGGTATCCAGTGGACGGTCGTCCGGGTCGGTCACCACAGATACCAGGTCGCACAAATACCCCTCCACGCCGGGAATCAGCTTGATGCCGGTCTTTTTGGCCGCGCCAAAGGCGGCGGGGAAGGCCTGGGCGCTGCCATGGTCGGTAATGGCCACGGCGCTGTGGCCCCATTTGGCGGCGGTCTTGACCAGATCCCCCGCGTCGGCGGTGGCGTCCATGGTGCTCATGGTGGAGTGCATGTGCAGCTCAATGCGTTTTTCCTCGGCGGTATCCATGCGCTCTACCTTGGGCATTTTCTGCATGTCCCGCACGCCGATGGACAGTTCCCCCAGAAAGGGGTCCATGCGGCATTCGCCCCGCAGGCGAACCTTCATGCCGTTTTTGATCTGGCCAATCTGGTCGGCCACCCGCTGGCGCTCCTCATCGGTGGGTGGCACAGGCTCCTCGCCCATGCCCCGGCGCTTCATGCGGTACTGGTAAAACGCCTTGCAGTAGATGGTGGACGTATCGTCGTATACAGCGAAGGTGGCCAGCACGGTTTCGCCGCCCTTCAACTCCTTGGGGTCATTAACGCCGGTGACGATGCCCTCGATGACCACAATGCCGCTGTCTTCGGCCAGTTCGCCAATGGGTACGGGATGGTCGGCAATGGACCGGCCCTTCAGCACATCCTCCTTGGCTACGCGCACGGCTGCATTGCCCGCTGCGGCGGCGCTTTTTTTGACCCCCGAGGCTTTGGGCTGCGATGGGGCGGCACTGCCGTAGGAAGAAGCGGCACTGCCATAAGTAGAAGCGGCACTGCCGCCGCTCATGGCCGCCGCCTGAGCCTCAAGGGCTGCGTCGTCAAAGGGAGGCGGCTCGTCCATAGGCCCGTTGGAAAAATGGAAGCCACGCTCCTGACGCATCTGCTTCACCCATTCCTCCCGCTGGCCGCACACAGTCATGGCAATGGGCATACGCACCCGAAAAATATCGTAGACCGCCTGGCTGAGCTTTTCATCCAGATGGTGGGTTTTAAAATAATTCAGGCAGATAGGGTCCGGGCAGGTAAGCAGAATGCGCCCATCCTCCGCCGTCCAGCCCACATCCCCGATCCAGGCGGACAGGGCCGGGCTTTGCCTGCGCAAAAAGTCCGTCAGCACCGGCTTGTACTGGTCAATGTGCTGGCAAAAATCCTCCGCCAGACCCGGGCTGGCAACCCGCAGGGCCACCGTCAGGTTGGGAAACAGCTGGCGCAGGGTACGCTCCAGCAGCAGGTAGTCGGTTTCCCCTACCAGCTGGTCGCATAAAAAGCTCATATAGGCCTTGTTGGCCTCTTTTTTATACAGCACCCGCTCAATATGCAGCTTGCCTTGCAGGGTGGGCACCGTGTTTTCCAAAGTTTGCAGCAGTTCCGTCTTGTTCATCCAGGCACCTCCACAGGATTCTGTTTATTATAGCATGAATCCAAAAGAATTTGTTGCGGAAATGCAAAAAAGCCCGGAGAGGGGCAAACGCCCCCTCCGGGACAGGCCGTCAAAAAAGCTCGCCTGAGGGCGATCTTTTCTGACGGGAAGCGCTCTTTGCCTACTCGCCTGCGGTTCGCCGGGCGGCAAAGAGCGTAAGGAAAGCCTTGCTGCGCAAGGCAGCCGAAACCGACGTACACGCCGCCGGTTTCGGAACCAAAATCGGAGAGCTGCGGCCCTCCGATGCCTCCCAGGGATTTTTCGACAGTCTGGCCCGGAGGGGGCAAACGCCCTCTCCGGGGAAATTCAGGTCAGTTCATGCTGGAAACGGTAATCACATAGTCGCTGTCGCCCTGAACCAGCACGTTGCCGCTCTGGTCCCGCACGGTAACGGCGTGGCCCGCGTCGTCCTGAATGGTTCCCTGGGAGCTGAGGGTGGTCAGCGTGCTGTCGCCGGTCACAATCCAGGTGGAGCTTTCGTCAATGGTCAGGGCGCAGGTTCCGTCGCCGCCGTCGCCCGCGCAGGATTCATCATCCACCACCGCGCCTATAAACACCGTGCCGTCGGTCAGGCTCAGGTTCAGGTTGGAAATGCTGTCCCAAATGACCAGGCCGTTCATCTGCTGCTGAATGGCGGTAAAGGCGCAGTCCGCGCCGTTGGCCCCGGTCTGGCCCCAGCCGCGCTGGTTCTGGTTGCCGGTGCAGCGCAGGAAGTATTCGCTGTCCTCCGCGGCGGTGATGGCCACATTGTTCAGGGTAAATTCGCTTTCCGTGTTGGTGGTGTAAAACAGGCCGCCGTTCAGGGAGGTAAGGCTGCCGCCCGTCATGGTGAAGGTGCCCTTGCCCACCTGACTGTCGCCGGACATGCTCTGGTACAAAATCACCGTCCAGGTATTGTCGTTCTGGCTCAGGTCAGACATATTTCCGGTCAGGTCGCAATCCGTCAGGGTGACATTGTTCAGCCCCTCCAGACACAGGGCCTCGGACCCGGTGGCCGTCAGCTCCGCGCCGGTTACGTCGATATCCGCCGTTACATACACCGCCGGGGAGCCGCTGCCGCCGGAGGTATAGCTGCCGCCGTTTACCACCATGGTTCCGCCGCCCCGATCAGACCGGATGGCCGCGGAGGATTCGCCCCGGGTGGTTACGGTCAGGTTGTTGGCGTACAGGGTGCCGCCGCCCGCCACATGAATGCCGCCGGAGGTGTCCTGCCGGGTGTCGATGGTGCTGTCGCTGATGGTTACCACGCCGTCGCCATAGGCAAACGCGCCCGCGCCGCCCTTGGCGTCCGTGGTAATGCTGGCGCCGGTTACGGTCAGCTGGCCGCCGGCAGCCAGCAGGGCCGCGCCTACGCCGTAAAAGCTGGCGCTGTCGCCGCCGGTGGAATCGTCGGAATCCCGGGTAACGGCGCTGTCCGTCAGGGTAACACTGCCGCCGGTTACCAGCAGGGCGTTTTCATCCGTGCCGGTGGAGGTAATGGTTTCGCCGTTCAAAGCCGTATCCTCCGACAGGGTATACACCGCCGTATAGGAATCCGGCTGTCCGCTCATGCCGCCGGGGCCTCCCATGCCGCCGGGCGCGCCGTCGGGCGGGGTACCGTCAGACGGGTTGCCGCCCGGGCCGTTTCCGGGGCCGCCCGCCGGGGGCGTGCCCTCCGGCTTTTCAGGAGCGCCTTCGGCAAAGGCCGCTGTGGTAAACAACAGGCAAAAACATAGAAACAGGGACAGGAGCTTTTTCATATGCCGCATCCTCCTTATTGATTCGATTTCTGCGTCCCCCCTTCTCTTGAGGACGGGTACAGCATACCGTCCCCACTTGAAACAAACCTGAAAAAGCCAAAACTTTTTTCAAAAACATCGTTTCAAAGATGGTATACTGTTTATCAGGAGGTGACCGCCTTGACGCGCCGTATTCTGGCTTTGCTGATTTGTTTATGCATTCCCGCCTGCGCCCTGGGGCAGGCCGTTGACGGACAGGCCCAGGACGCGCTGGACGCTCTCTTTGCCCGCTACGATACCCTGGGGGCCAGCGTGGCGGTGATTCAAAACGGCCAGGTTACCTATACCTACTGCTACGGCCTGCGCCGCATCGGCGGGGAAGCGGTTACGCCGGACACGGCTTTTCAGGTGGGCAGCATCAGCAAAATGGTATCCAACATCGGGCTGATGCAGCTGCTGGAGGGCGTTTCTCTGGACAGCGACCTTAGCGATTTGATGGGCTTTCCCGTTCGCAACCCGGCCTACCCCAACACCCCCGTAACCCTGCGGCAGCTGATGACCCACACCGCCTCCCTGCGGGACGGCGGCGTATACCAGGAGGCCCTGTACGGCAAGGGTCGGACCCTTGACAGCCTGTTTGAAAAAAAGGCGCGGTATGCCTTCTATTCCGGATACGAGCCGGGCTTTCACCGGGAATACAGCAACTTTGGCGGCGGCCTGATCGGCAGCCTGATTGAAAAGCTGTCCGGCCAGACGGTGGACGATTACATGCGGGCAAACGTGTTTGAGCCTCTCAGCATCACGGCGGCCTATCAGCCCGGGCTGCTGTCCGTGCCCATGGCGTCCATGTACCACATGCCCCAGCGGCGCATCGCCAAGGATTTGGACGCGGCCCCCGCCCCGGTTACCAGTCCGGACTGGCGGCTGCATTATACCTACACCGCCGGCAGGCTGATCATTTCCGCCCCGGACCTGGCCAAGCTGCTGATTGTGCTGTGCGATGGGGGCGTGTACCAGAACACCCGCATTTTAAGCGAAAAAGCCGTGGGTGATATCACCACACGGCAGGATTATATCGGTTCCGTGGCCTGCGAAACCGGCAACGGGCTGTTTTTAAACATCATAACGGACAATCAGGTGCAGGGCCGCACCCTGTACGGTCACGGGGGCAAGGCCTACGGCATGCTGTGCGCCGCCTATTTTGACCCGGGCGACCGCACCGGCGTGGTCATGCTGACCAACGGCTGCCGCAACACCAGCGTACACAACGGCGTAGGCATGCTGGGACGGCAGGCGCTGACCCTATGCTACCGCCTTTTGCTGGAGGGCGCGCACGATGTTCAGGACCCCTTCGCGGTGGATTAATCCGGCTGGTTCAGGTTGCGGAAGCCCTCGCCCAGCACCTCGTGAGCATCGCTGATGAAGATAAAGGCTCTTTCATCCGCATCCTTCACAATGGCCTTCAGGCGGCCTACCTCCTGGGCGCTCAGCACGCACAGCAGCACAGGGCGTTCCTGGCCGCTGTAGCCGCCCCGGGCCGACAGCATGGTAACGCCCCGGTCCAGTTCGTCCATAATGCGCTGCTTCATGGCCTCGTTCTGGTCTGATATCACATAGCAGGCCTTTTCCCGGGTAAAGCCGTCCAGCACCACGTCAATCAGCTTGGAGGAAACAAAAATGCTTACAAAGGCGTACAGGGCGTGCTCCAGATTGATGATAACGCCTGCCAGCAGCACCACGCAGCAATCGATAAAAAACAGAAACGCGCCTACGGTAACGTGCTGGTAGCGCTTATGCACCATACGGGCCACCATATCGCTGCCGCCGGTGGTGGCCCCGCCGCGCAGAATCAGCCCCAGGCCCACGCCCAGCAGCACCCCGCCAAACAGGGAGGCCAGCAGGGGGTCGGCGGTGCCCACAGGGGCGGGCACCACGTCAATCAGCAGAGAAAACAGCACCGTAGCCACCAGCGACCGAAAAGCGAAAATTTTGCCCATGGACCGGTAGCCCACCAGAAACAGCGGCACATTCAGCACCAGACTGGTAATGCCCACCGGCAGCATGGGAAACAGGTAGTTTATCACCGTGGCCAGACCGGTCAGCCCGCCGGGCGCGATGTGGGTAGGGGTTAAAAACATGGGATAGGCAACGGCTCCCACAAGGCTGCCCAGCACAATCTGGGCGTAGGCCATAAACTGTTCGTTTTTCAGCAGGCGGGTTTTCATAGCGTTTGTATGCTCCTTTACATGGATAGGCTTACGCGCAGCGCGTCCTCCACCCGGGCCAGCGCCTGGGGGCCCAGCGCGCCCATCCGGCGGGTCAGCCGGGTTTTTTCCAGGGTGCGCACCTGTTCGCACAGGGCGATGGAGTCGCGCCACAATCCGCCCTCGCCCCGGGGAATGGCCGCGTGGGTGGGCAGGGCCGGTTTTTGACTGCTGCCGGTCAGCGGCACGGCAATCACCGTGGGCGCGTGCAAATTTCCCAAATCGTTTTGCATAATGACCACTGGCCGCCGTCCGCCCTGCTCGCTGCCGATAACGGGCTCCAGTTCGGCCATATAAACGTCGCCTCTTTTCATGGCATATCACACTCCGAGGCGGCCGGTTTGCTTCCATCATATCACGAAGCGGGCGGTTTGTAAAATCCGCCGGTTTGGCCGCCTGCAACAGTTTATGCCCAAAAGGGCCGGGGCGCTACACATCCACCACGGTATAGCCGTGCCCCGCGCAGGGCAAAAAGCGCTGGAGCAGCTGGTCGGTTCTTACCTTCATATAGCCGGTGGTTGTACCGTCCGTACAGCCGTACCACCGGGTTTCAATCGCCTGCCGGTCAAACACCAGCGTTACGTCCCGGGCGGTGTCCAGCAGGACGCTGAATACCGTGGTGGCCCCCAGTATGGTGCCCAGCTTTTGGGGCAGGCATTCCGCCGGGGCAAAGGACAGGCGGGACACCCCCAGGGCATGGCTTACATCCTTCGTGCGAAAGGGCTTATCCCCCGGGGTGACAAACAGATAGTATTCCGTCTGCTGACGGTTGCATAAAAACAGGGTTTTCACCGTCTGCACCTGCAATTCCCGGTCGATGGGAATGCAGTCCTCCATGGTAACGGCGGGGGTGGTGTCCACCCGCAGAAAGGGCATGTCCAGCTTTGCCAGGGTTTCGTACACCTGCCGCTGCAGCGGCGTTTCAAAGGCCTGGGGCGCGTGGCCGTAGGCCTTGCTGACCTGCATGGAAAGGGCCTCCTTACAAAATGAAATCAATGCAGTATAACACATTTCTTTCGCAGGAGAAACCCACTCGCGCAGCGAATCCATTAAGGTACTTTTGAAAGCGAGTGAAACCTGCCATGATCCGACGCACCGCCTGTCTGGTATCCCGCAGCCAGGACGCCTGGCGCAACCAGGCCATTGAAAAGCATTTGATGGACACCCTGCCCGAGGACACAGCCGTGCTGTTTCTGTGGCAGGACGCCTGCGCCGTGCTGCTGGGGCGGGGCCAAAGCGCCGCCGAGGCCTGCGCCCCGGAGCAGCTGGCCCGGCGCAAGGGCCAGCTGGCCCGCAGGCTCAGCGGCGGCGGCGGGCTGTACATGGACGGCGGCTGCCTGGGCTTTAGCGTTATTCTGCCCAAAAGCGCCTTTGACGTGTCCCGGCAGATGAGCATTCTGGGCATGACCCTGGGGGCCTTCGGCCTGCAGGCCCGCACCGCCGGACCCTGCGACCTGGGGGTGGGGGATGTGTGCGTAGGCCGCAGCGCCTACTATAAAAGCGGATCGGCGGCATGGCACCATGGGGCGCTGCTGATTCAGGCGGATCTGGACGCGCTTGGCGGCGTGCTTTTGCCGGACGGGCAGCGCCATTTTGCCGCCGTCCAAAACATAAGCGCCCTGTGTCCCGGGCTGACCATGGAGAACGTCCAGCGCACCCTGTGCCAGGCCTTCGCCCACGGATACGGCAGCGAGCCCGCCTGGCTGGACGAGAGAATGCTGGACGGCCGCACCATCGACGGCCTGACGGCGGCCTTTGCCCGGGACGGGTGGGTGAATCCCCCGGCGGTGCAGGAAACCTTTTCCGTTACGGAGCGCTTTCCCTGGGGCGGCGCTACGGTGCATATGGCGGTGGAGGGCGGCGTCATCCGCCAGGCCCGCTTCAGCACCGACGCCATGGAGGCCGCCCTGTTTGAGCGGGTAGCGCCGTCGCTGGTGGGCGCGCCCTTTCTGATCAGCGCCATCGCGGCCCGCTTTGACCAGTCCCTGCAGTGGCTCAGCGACCCCCACCTGATGCAGATTGCCCAGGATGTGTGCAACCTGATCTGCCGCCGTCTGCGCCAGCAGCATTAACAAATGGGTTGGAGGATGAAGTGATGCAACAAAGCGACGCGCCCCAGCGGCAGGGCTGGATGGACCGGGCCCGCGCCGTGGCCGTGGGCATGGTGCTGCTGTGCCACGCCATGGAATTTGCCTGCGTTTTTCGCAACGAGCCCTATTGGGACCCCCGTCCCCTGAGCGAATGGGCGGTGAAGCTGACCCTGTTAACCCTGGGTCGGCTGGGCGTGCCGGTTTTTTTAATGCTGACCGGCGCGCTGATTCTTGGCAAGGATTTTTCCACGGACGACAAAATCGTCCGTTTTTATCGTACCCACCTGCTGCGGCTGGCGGTATGCATTGGCTGCTGGGCGGTGCTGTACACCTTTTTCCTGGGCTGGATAAACCAGACCGGGTTTGAGTGGCGCAGGCTGGTTACCGCCCTGTTCACCACGTCCCAGGTGCAGCTGGGGCACATGTGGTACGCCCCGATGATTTTGGGCATGTACCTGTTTTTGCCCTTTGTGGCCCGGGCAGTGCAAAACGCCAGCCTGAAAAGCCTGTGGCTGCCCATGACCGTTACCTTTGTGATGACCCTGGGGCTGGTCAGCGTGCATTTTGTGCAGCGCGCCCTGGGCATGGCCACCCGGGACAGCCTGCTGGACCTCAGCTTTTCCGGCGGCTGCTACGGGCTGTACATCGTTACCGGCTATCTGCTGGTGGAAAAGCAATGCCTGCGCCGTTTGCCCGGATGGGCGGTTGGCCTGGGCTGCCTTGCGCTGTTTGTCCTTACGGTGCTGTTTCAGGTATGGATTTACAGCCGGGGCGGCAGCGACCGGGTCTGGTACGACTTCGCGGGCGTGTTTTTGTGCAGCGTGCTGATGCTGGAGGGGTTCCGCCGCGGCCCCCAGCGCCGGTGGGGCCAGCCCGTCTGGGAATGGATTTCCCGCCGCAGCTTCGCCATTTACTTTTTGCACTTTCCCGTTATGCGGGTGATGTATGAGTTTGGCTGGCACCGTCTGGCCGGTTCCGCGTGGTGGGTCCAGGCCGGGTTTCTGTGGGCCGTGTCCCTGGCCGTCAGCGCCCTGGCGATTGTACCCCTGCAGAAAATTCCCTGGGCGCGCCGGTTTTTGCTGTATATTTCCTGATTTTTTGGATTGCCAACCGACAGGAGGATGTTTTTTATGAGCGATCATCAAGGCTACGTCAGTCCCTTTTCCACCCGCTACGCCAGCAGGGAAATGCAGTTTACCTTTTCGGAGGATCATAAATTCCGCACCTGGCGCAGGCTGTGGGTGGCGCTGGCCCGGGCCGAGCAGCGGCAGGGTCTGCCCATCAGCGACCAGCAGATTGCCGAAATGGAAGCCCATGTGGACGACGTCAATTACGACGACGCCCAGCGCCGGGAAAAGGAATGCCGCCACGATGTGATGAGCCATGTATACGCTTACGGCCTGCAATGCCCAAACGCCCGGGGCATCATTCATCTGGGGGCCACCAGCTGCTATGTGGGCGACAATACCGACGTGATTCTGATGAAGGAAGGATTGCAGATCATCCGCCGCAAGCTGCTGAACGTGATGGATATGCTGGCCCGCTTCGCGGATACCTACAAGGCGCTGCCCGCCCTGGCCTACACCCATTTGCAGCCCGCCCAGCTGACCACCGTGGGCAAGCGGGCCACCCTGTGGCTGAACGAATTGTACATGGATTATGAGGAAATCACCCACCGGCTGGACACCCTGGCCCTGCTGGGCAGCAAGGGCACCACCGGCACCCAGGCCAGCTTTATGGAGCTGCTGGAGGGCGACAGCCGGAAAATTCAGCAGATCGAGCAGGACATTGCCGCCGAAATGGGCCTGAACCGGGTGGTGCCGGTAAGCGGCCAGACCTACAGCCGCAAGATGGACTACTTTGTGGTCAGCACCCTGTCCGGCGTGGCCCAGAGCGCCAGCAAATTCAGCTACGATCTGCGGCTTCTGCAGAGCTTTAAGGAAATGGAGGAGCCCTTTGAAAAGAGCCAGATCGGCTCCTCCGCCATGCCCTACAAGCGCAACCCCATGCGGTCGGAGCGCATCAGCGGCCTGAGCCGCTATGTGATGGTGGATACCCTGAACGCCGCCATCACCGCCGCCACCCAGTGGTTCGAGCGCACCCTGGACGACAGCGCCAACCGCCGCATCGCCGTCAGCGAGGCTTTTTTGGGGGTGGACGGCATCCTGAACGTGATGATGAACGTGTGCGGCGGGCTGGTGGTGTACCCCAGGGTGATTACCGCCCGGGTGATGAACGAACTGCCCTTTATGGCTACGGAAAACATTCTGATGGACGCGGTGAAGCGGGGCGGCGACCGGCAGCAGCTGCACGAGAAGCTGCGGGTGCATAGCCAGGCCGCGGCCCGCGTAGTAAAAGAGGAGGGCGGCAGAAACGACCTGATCGACCGCATCGCCGCCGACCCCGCCTTTGGCGTAACCCGGCAGGATATTGAAAAAATTCTGGACCCCCAGAACTTTACCGGCCGCAGCCGGCAGCAGGTAGAGGACTTTTTGCGGGACGTTATCCGTCCCGTGCTGGACGAAAACCGGGCCCTGCTGGGCGAAACCCAGGAACTGTCTGTGTGAAAGGAGCAGGAAACCATGAAGGTATTACTCATCAACGGCAGCCCGCATGAAAACGGCAATACGGCCATCGCTCTCAAGGAAATGCAGCAGATATTTGACAAAGAGGGCGTGGAAACCCATCTTTTGCACATTGGCAGCCAGGCAGTTCGCGGGTGCGTGGCCTGCGGCTTTTGCGCCAGCCATGGCCGCTGCGTGTTTGACGACGCGGTAAACCAGGCGGCTCCCCTGTTTGAGGAGGCGGACGGCCTGGTGGTTGGCAGCCCGGTGTACTACGCCTCCGCCAACGCCACGCTGGTGGCCTTTCTGGACCGGCTGTTCTACAGCACCCATTTTGACAAGCGCATGAAGGTGGGGGCCGCTGTGGCGGCAGCCCGCCGGGGCGGCACCAGCGCCACCTTTGACGAATTGAACAAGTATTTTACCATCTGCGGTATGCCCGTGGCCTCCAGCCAGTATTGGAACAGCGTCCACGGCCGGGCTCAGGGCGAGGCGGCGCAGGACCTGGAGGGCCTGCAAACCATGCGCACCCTGGCCCGCAACATGACCTTCCTGATGAAAAGCATCGCTCTGGGCAAACAAACCTACGGCCTGCCAGAGGTGGAACCCCGGGTTTCCACCCACTTTATCCGGTAAAAAGAATGCCCGCCCTTTCCAAAATGGAAAAGGCAGGCCGAAAAGCCCTTGGCTTGTGGCGCAAGGCTTAGGGGCGCTGCCCCTAAAACCCCGGCCGGAGGCCGCGCCTCCTGCACCTCCGGTTTTTGACATACTGACCGGCTTTTCCGCAACGGAAAAGCCGGATATTTTTTCCCCGCGGCGCCGCTACGCCGCGGGGAGCTTTACACACGGCAGAATGAAAAGGGGGAAACTGCCGTGTGACAGAGCCGTCAGCGGTACAGCCGCCGTCTTGCAGCCATGTCCAGAGCCAGCAGCGCCAGCAAAAAGAACGGGTACAGCCCAAAGGAAAGATTCTGTCCCAGCAAACCAAACAGCGGCGGCATCAGGGCCGACCCCACATAGGCGCTGGCCATTTGCAGGCCAATCAGGCTTTGGCTGCGCTGCTGGCCAAACAGGCGGGGCGTATCGTGAATCATGGAGGGGTAAACGGGGGCGCAGCCCATGCCAATCACCACCATGGCCGCCAGCTCGAAGGGGGAAGGCAGGGGCAGCGCCAGCAGCACAATGCCCGCCAGCATTCCCCATTGCCCCAGCGTCACCATGCGCCGGTCGTCCAGCCGAAGGGTTAAAAAGCCGCACAGCAGCCGCCCCACCGTAATGCCCAGATAAAACAGACTGGCCCAGGAGGCGGCCTCCGCCGGGGATACACCCCGTTGCAGGGTTAAATAGCTGGCCGCCCACAGACCCGTGGTGGATTCCATTCCGCAATAGGCCAGAAAACCCAGCATGGCCTCCAAGGCCCCGGGAACGCGCAGCGCCTGCTTCAGCGTCAGGGACTGACGGGCTTCGCCGCCATCCTGAGCGGGCTTTTCCTGCCACAGGCCCAGGCTGATAAACAGCACCAGGGTCATCCCGGCCTGAATCATAGCGACCCAGCGGTAGCCCAGCTGCCACCCGCCCCCGGTCAGGGCCCGGCCCATCAGCATGGGACCTGTCGAGCAGCCCACGCCCCACATGCAGTGCAGCCAGCTCATATGCCGGGCCTGATAGTGCAGAGCCACATAGTTATTCAGCACCGCGTCAATGCTGCCCGCGCCCAGCCCATAGGGAACGGCGATCAGACACAGCATCCAGTACTGGCTGCTCAGCGAAAAGCCCAGCAGGGACAGGGCGGTGATTCCCGTGCTGACCGCCACAATGCGCCCTGTGCCAAAGCGGGCGTGCAGCCTGTCGCACAGCAGGCTGGAAACCACCGTGCTGGCCGTAATGATGGTGGAAATCAGCCCGCAGGCGGATACGCCCACTCCCAGCCCTGTATACATACTGGGCCAGGCCGACCCCAGCATGGAATCCGGCAGGCCCATGCTGATAAACGCCAGATAAATAACCGGCAGCAAAAGCGACAGCAACGTCCATTCCTCCCAATAAAAGGTTCTTTAAAATCGAGTTTATCATAGCATCTTTTCCCTATTGCGTCCGTATAAAAAGCGTCGTATACTTGATAAAAAGCGACAAGTGGAGGAAGCTGATGGAGGAATTGATCGACCGGAACGGCCGGGAAAAAAAGTCCCATGGCACGCCGGACTTTCCCTGCGAGGTCTGCGAACCAACCGGTTCAGACGGTTTTCCCTGGCATTGGCACGAGGAATGGGAGCTGTTTTGGGTACAGCAGGGCCCTGTGGCCGTAGCCGCCGCCAGCCAGCGCCATGTGCTGCAAACAGGGGACGCGGTGCTGATTGGCAGCCGGGTTCCCCACGCGGTGCTGCCGCTGGATGGACAGCCCTACCGGGAATGGGATATGGAGTTTCATCCCCGGCTGCTGTACGGCAGTCAGGACAGCGTGCTGTACCGGCGGTATGTGCTGCCGTTTCAGCAAAGCCGGGACAGCGCCTGCGTGGTGCTGCGCCATGAGGTTCCCTGGCAGAAGGAGGCCGCCCTGCAGGTCTATGAAGCCTGCCGCCTGTGCCTGAGCCGGGCGGAGGGTTATGAGTTTGAAACCCGGCAGGCCCTTAGCCGAATTTTTCTGGCGATATGGCGGCATACCCGGGACAGCCTGACGCCGCCCTCACCGGGGGAAAGCCAGCAGGCGGAACGGGTGCGGCAAATGACCCGCTATCTGGACCGGCATTACGACGCGCCGGTCACGCTGGCAGAGCTGGCGGCCCGGGCGCATCTGTCGCCCCGTTCCTGCCAGCGGGCCTTTCGCCAGTATCTGGGACTGACCCCCATGCAGTACCTGCGTCAGCAGCGCCTGCAAAACGCGGCCCGCCTGCTGGCGGCCGGGGCATTGGATGTAACCCGGGTTTGCTACGCCTGCGGTTTTCCCGATCCCAGCGCCTTTTCCCGCCAGTTTCGGGCCTGCTACGGCGTCAGCCCGCGGGATTTCCAGCAAAAAAGCGCCGCTCAATCAGCGAGCGGCGCTGGGGCCGTCCAAAAATTCTCTCCGAACAGCGAACTTTTCTAACGAATGACTTGTTTGGGGTAGCAGCGAAAACGCCCCGCCTATTCCTGCCGGTTTTGATCCTCTAACGCCATTTTGAGCAGATCTACCTCCACCCGAAGCCGGTCGGCTTCCCGGCGCGCGTCCGCCCATTTCTGGTACGGCACCGTGGGCTGCTGCTCCTTTTCCGGCAGGCGGGCCAGCAGCTCCGCCAGGCCGTCCACCATGCTGCGCACGGCGGGATCGCTCATGTGCCGGTCGATGGGGCCGGAAGGCGCGGCGGCCACGGCTTTGCCATAGCGGCGGCAGGCGGTTACGTTTTCCGGGCAGGGCAGGCCCTCGGCCCGCAGCTCCCGGGCCACCTCCAGCAGCATTTCCGGCCGGTTTTTCAGAATGGAGCGGTACTTGTTCTGGTACCGCAGCATACCGGACCGGTCGCCGCCCGCCAGCCGGGTGACGCAGGCGCGCACGCTTTCCCCCTGACCCCGGCCTATCAGCACCTGACGCAGCAGCTGGTGCAATTCCTGCGGCGTAAAGGCGCGAAAGGGCGTTTGCCGCGCCGCCAGCTGCGGGCTTTCGTGCACCCGGGCATAATAATAATTGCGGATGCTGTTGGGCTTGCGGCAAAGCCTTTCCCCCACATCGCTGAACACACCCCGCAAAGGCTTGCCGGTTTCAGCGGCCTCCTTCACGGCGGAAAACAGAACGTCGATTTCCTCCTGCTGCCAGCCGCCTCGCGGACGGACGGTGGTTTGTGTCATGCCTATCCCCTCCGATGGAATTTGAAATACAGGGCTAGTATGGGAATGTGGAAAGCAATTTATACGCTACTGCAGCCGCAGCATGGTTTCCACAGGATCCTGCCCCCGGCGAAAAGCGTCCAGACACAAGGCGTTCAGCTCCTGCCGGGTATGAGCGAAGGCGTTGGGGATAACCGGCGTGGTCCGGGACAGCGCAGCCGGCAGGCTGTCTCCCTCCAGCCTCAGCCCATAGGGCAAATAGCCGCTGGCCGCCGCCCGATTCCGGTTTTGAAGCAAAAAGGCCAGAAAATCCCGGCCCTGCTGGCCATCGCCGCATAAACCCGCATACCGTACCCGGTCGCACAAAACCGGCGTGAGCGCCCTTCCCGTCTGGTCCTTCAGCTGGCATAGCTGCGTTACCCGGGCCGCGCCCCGGCTTTGACTTCGCAAATTCTGCCGCACTGCGGCGGGGGCCGCCAGCAGCAGCTGCTGCAGGGCCACCCCCTCCGGCAGGGTCAGCCCGCCGGGAGCGGTTACCCGGTCCCAGGGAATGGTCTGTTCCTCCGCCGCCTCATCCGGCGTGTCCAGCCCAAACAGCGGCGTGGGCGACGGTTCCCCGGCCCAGTCGGAGGGCAGAACCAGCACATTGGGCGACAGCCACAGGGGCGCGGCGTAGCATACCCCGCCGCTGTACCCGGCGGAAGCTTCCTCATCCCCCAGGCCGGTCAGGGGACGCAGCAGGCTCCGGGGCTGATGAATCGCCCCGGTGCCAAACAAAACCACATCCGGCAAAACGGTCTGGGGCTGCATCCATTCATCCTCGCTGACGCTGCGTAAAAACACCCGCGCCCCGGGGGTCTGCTTTTCATAGTCCGTGCACAGGGCCGCCAGCAGGCGTTTATCCTGCAAATCATCTGGCATCAGCCAGACGGTCAGGGTATGCAGCCGGGCCGGGCGCAGGCGTTCGTCCATGCGGTTGCCGTCGCCGGGCTTAAGGCGTGCCAGCAGCCCCGGCATGGCGCACAGCAGCAGAGCGGTAACCAGCAGGGCGGCAATGGCCCCGGCGCGTTTGGTAGGCATAAGGGCGCTCCTTTCGGGGGATTGCCACAGGATATGCCCCGGACCATGGAATGATGCTTGCGGCAAAGCGCGCCAGACAGTATAATAGAAGCCACTAAGGCGGAAGGAAGGAACCGGGTATGAAAAAACGTTTTGCCGCCCTGCTGACGGCGCTGACGCTGCTGGCCGCTCCCGCGCTGGCCCAGCAGGAACCCCAGCTGAACGACCAGGGCTTTTTAAGCGATCTGGAGGGAGAATATATTCAGACGGACGAGGACGCGGGCCTGTGGGTCTACCTGAGCGGCAGCCTGAGCGTGCGGGTCACCCGGTATCAGGAGGAGGGGCCGCTGGAATACTATGTGGCGGACGTGCTGTGCAGCCCGGAAAGCCCCCTGCAAACCGTTACCACCTCCGGCCGGGTGCCGGGCCGCAAGCTGGTCAGCCCCAAAACCCTGGCGGAGGAAAGCGGAGCCGTGCTGGCCCTGACCGATGATTTTTACGGTTTTCGCATGCAAAAAAAGCAAACGGTGGGCATAATTGTGCGCAGCGGTCAGGCCCTGTCCAACAAAACACGCTCCAGCCGCAACCAGCGCGGCTGGCCCAATCTGGACACTCTGGCGGTGTATCAGGACGGACGCATGGAGGCCAACGTAAGCGACGCGCGCAAGGCGGACGACTATGTGGCTGACGGTGCCACCAACGTGTTTGCCTTTGGTCCGGTTTTGCTGAAGAACGGTCAAACAACCGACTATGTGATGGAGGACAATTATTACCCCTATCGAGAACCCCGCCTGGCCATTGGCATGGTGGAGCCCTATCACTACATTGTGCTGGCCGTGGTGGGCCGGGACGACGACTCCAAGGGCGCCCGCATCAGCTGGGTGGCCCAAAAGCTGAAGGACCTGGGCGTGCAGGAGGCCCTGAACCTGGACGGCGGCGGCACCGCGGCCCTGTTCTTTATGGGCCAGGTGCTGAACCGCTCGCCCAAAAATATGCGCAGCGTCGGCAGCCTAATTACCTTTGGGCGCACATCCGCCCCATAAAGGGGCGTCTGCGCTTAAGAACCCACAGGCTTGTGTGCCGCTCGCTAATGGGGAAGGGTCCCTCCCCTTCCCCCGCTCGCTGTCGAATGGCTTGGCTTCCCTCGACCCGCCATGCTTGGCTGTCGTAAAGTTACTGCCCCTCCGGCCCTATCGGGCCACCTCCCCACAGGGGAGGAACAGGGTTAGAAAAGCCAACCCTGCTTTACATGTATCTTAGTACACCCAACCCGCGCCCACATCCCCCGCCCTTTTGGGGCAAGGATCAGGGCGCATCGTAGTAACTCTAGCCCCAAAGGCACGCCCTATCCCCTTACCAACCACTCGGATATGCGCCCCCGCAGCCCCAAAACGGGCAATCATCGAGGGCTCGCTTGCGAGCCAAGCCCCGAGGACACCGCCGCAGGCGGGCCCACAGGGGCGCAGCCTAAAGCCGGCGAATGCCGTATTTAGGCCGAGTAGGGATTTCTGCCGGACGCGCGTGTCGCACCTTTTTGCCTGCTTTTTCGAGAAAAAGCAGGTGCGGGGTGTGCAGAGGGGCGCACAGCACCCTTTGCACCCGTTCCGCGGAAACGCACTTCCGCAAGCGCATTCACCCCTCCGCCAGCACGGAAAAAAATCCACCCAAAGGAGTACCCTCCCATGTCCTTCGCTCACCTGCACCTGCATACCGAATATAGCCTGCTGGACGGCGCAAACCGTATCGGCCCGCTGGTCAAACGCCTGAAGGAGCTGGGCTATACCCATTGCGCCATTACCGACCACGGCGTTATGTACGGCGCGGTGGATTTTTATAACGCCTGCCGGGAGGCGGGCATCACCCCTGTAATTGGGTGCGAAATGTATATCTGCCCGGACCGGTTTGAAAAGAACGGCGCGGCCCGGGAATACAGCCACCTGATTTTGCTGTGCGAAAACCAGACCGGCTACCAGAACCTGATCAAGCTGGTATCCGCCGGGTATACCGAGGGTTTTTACTATAAACCCCGCATCGACTATCGCCTGCTGAAACAGCACCACGATGGCCTCATCTGCCTGTCCGCCTGCATAAGCGGCGATTTGCCCAAGCTGCTGTCGCAGGGCCGCTATGACGAGGCCAGGCAGTATGCCCTGGATATGCAGGCCCTGTTTGGCAAAGGAAATTATTTTATTGAAATCATGGACCACGGCATCCCGGAGGAACGGCTGGTTCTGCCCAGGCTGAAAAAAGTGGCCATGGAAACGGGCATTCCGCTGGTAGCCACCAACGACTGCCATTACCTGTACCGGGAGGACGCGGCCGCCCAGGAAATTCTGCTGTGCATTCAAACCGGCAAAACCCTTCAGGACGAAAGCCGCATGCGCATGAATACCCAGGAATTGTATGTGAAAAGCGAGCCGGAAATGCTGGCCCTGTTTGCCGACTGCCCGGACGCGGTGCACAGGGCCGGAGAAATCGCCGCCCGGTGCCATGTGAACTTTGACTTTGGGCACCTGCACCTGCCCAAATACCCCATTGATACCGGCGAAACCGCCCTGCAAATGCTCACCCGCCTGTGCACGCAGGGCCTGAAGGAGCTGTACCCCGCCCAGGCGGACGACCCGGCCAGCGAGCCCGCCAGACGGCTGCATTACGAATTGTCCATGATCGCCCAGATGGGCTATGTGGATTACTTCCTGATTGTATGGGATTTTATCAACTACGCCCGCAGCCAGAACATTCCCGTGGGCCCGGGGCGTGGCAGCGGCGCAGGCAGCATTGTGGCCTATACCCTGCACATTACCATGCTGGACCCCCTGAAATATAACCTGCTGTTTGAGCGCTTCCTGAACCCGGAGCGCATGAGCATGCCCGACCTGGATATTGACTTCTGCTACGAGCGCCGCCAGGAGGTCATCGATTATGTAGCCCGCAAATACGGGGCGGACCACGTCAGCCAGATCATCACCTTTGGCACCATGAAGGCCAAGGCCGTTATCCGCGACGTAGGGCGGGTGATGGGCATGAGCTACGCGGCGGTGAACCAGGTGGCCAAGGCCATTCCCTTCGCCCTGGACATGACGCTGGAAAAGGCGCAGGAGGTCAGCCCGCAGCTGAAGGCCATGATTGAAACCGATCCCCAGGTGCGCAGGCTGTACGACATGTCCCGCACGCTGGAGGGCATGCCCCGCCACGCCAGCACCCACGCCGCGGGCGTGCTGATTACCGCCGACCCGGTTACCGACTATGTGCCCCTGCAAACCAACGACGATGTGATTACCACCCAGTACCCCATGGGCACGCTGGA
Source organism: uncultured Clostridia bacterium (assembly GCA_934621505.1). Lineage (GTDB taxonomy): Bacteria > Bacillota > Clostridia > Christensenellales > Aristaeellaceae > Limiplasma. The sequence continues at coordinate 25,644 of CAKTUU010000005.1, read as the reverse complement.
GCGGCTGGGCCTGCTGAAAATGGACTTTCTGGGGCTGCGCACCCTGACGGTGATACGGGACACGCTGGACATGATGGCGCGGGACGGCGTAACCCTGCACGAGAAGGACATTCCCGTGGACGACCCCGCCGTGTACGAAATGATCTCCCGTGGGGATACGGACGGCGTGTTCCAGCTGGAATCCGGCGGCATGCGCGTGTTTTTGCAGAATATGAGGCCCCAGTGCTTTGAGGATATTATCGCCGCCATTTCCCTGTACCGGCCCGGCCCCATGGAATCCATTCCCCGGTATATCGCGGGCAAGGCCGACCCATCCACCGTGCATTACGAAACGCCGCTGCTGAAGCCCATTCTGGACGTTACCTACGGCTGCATGGTGTACCAGGAGCAGGTGATGCAGATTGTGCGGGATCTGGCTGGCTACAGCCTTGGCCGCAGCGACCTGATGCGCCGCGCCATGGCCAAAAAGAAAAAAGCCGTTATGGCCCAGGAGCGGGAATACTTCATCTACGGCATGAAGGACGAAAACGGCAATGCGGTCATTGACGGAGCCCTGCGCCGGGGGGTCAGCCTGGAAGCGGCGGAGCATATTTACGACGAGATGAGCGCCTTTGCCAGCTACGCCTTTAACAAAAGCCACGCGGCGGCCTACGCCCTGGTGGCCGTGTGGACGGCCTGGCTGAAAAAGCATTATCCCGTGCCCTTTATGGCCGCCCTTTTAAACAGCATGATGGACAATACCCCCAAAATCGCCGGGTATATTCAGTACTGCCGTCAAAGCGGCATTCCCATTCTGCCCCCCAGCGTCAACCACAGCGGCTGGCGCTTCAGCGTGGATACGGCCCCGGACGGCGGCCAGGGCATTCGCTTTGGCCTTGGCGGGGTCAAAAACGTGGGCCGCGGCGCGGTGGAGCTGATTGTCAAAAACCGCCGTCAGGGCCCTTACAGGGATTTGTTTGACTTTGCCCAGCGGGTCAGCGGCGACGCGCTGAACAAGCGCACCGTGGAAAGCCTGATCAAGGCCGGGGCCTTTGACGGCATGGGCTATAACCGGGCCCAGCTGCTGCTTTGCTACGAACCCCTGATGGACGACGCCGCCCAAAAGCGGCGGGATAATCTGGCCGGGCAAATGTCCCTGTTTGATCTGGCCCCCGGCGCGCAGAGCGGGCCGTCCTTTATCATGCCCGATGCGCCGGAGCATCCCCGTAAGGTGCTGCTGGGCATGGAGCGGGAAATGACCGGCGTGTATATTACCGGCCATCCTCTGGACGAGGTGGCGGATTTGCTGCGCACCGGATTTACCACCGTTGCCGACATTCAGGAAATGGCGGAGGGCGAGGATCACGGCGCGCGGTACGACGGGCTTTCCGTCAGCATGGCGGGCATTCTGGCCGCGGCCAAGGGCAAAGTAACCAAAAAGGGCTCCATGATGGGCTTTGCCACATTGGAGGACCTGACCGGCCAGGTGGAATGTCTGGTTTTTCCCAAGGTGTACGAGCGGTTCGCCCCCATGCTGAATGTGGACGCGCTGGTGATTCTGGACGGCAAGCTGTCCTTCCGGGAGGAGGAGGACGTGAAGCTGCTGGTGGACGCGGTGCGCCCCCTGAACGCCCGAAACGCCGGGCAGAAAACCGTAAAGCAGACGGACCCCGTCCGTCTGCCGCCAACCGGGCGTCAGGCGGCTAAGGCCAAACCGGCCGCCGCCCCGGAGCCCGCCAGCCATCTGACCGACGCGCAGCTGGCCAGGCAGGCCTCCCGCAAGCTGTACCTGCTGGCCCCCTCCCGGGCCGAGATGGAAACCATCAAGGCCCTGTGCCAGGTGAACAGCGGCGACGTGCCCGTGTATGTGAAAATTCAGGACGAAGGCATCGCCCTGCTGCTCAGCCGTGAGTACTGGTGCCATCCGGGCCCCTCTCTGCTCGAAAATTTCCGCGCGCGCTACGGCGCGGACGGGGTTATTGTGAAGGAATCGCCGTCGGATTGACTTTTTGCCCCCCGCCGCCTATAATCAGAAAAGTCTGGTTCGCCGGCGGTTTTCTGCACAAAATTGACGACACCATCAGAAAGGGCGGTTTGCACAGGATGCGCGAAAAAAACGGAAGAAGAATTTTTTACGGGCTGTTCCTTTTCAGCCTGGTATTTTCCGCGGTGCTGCTGGCCAAAACCCGCGGCGCCGGGCTGCACGCCTTCCTGTACCAGGACGCCAGCGAATTGTTCAGCGATTTTATCAACAACCTGCACTACCCCACCCATGTGGGCGGGCCCTACTTTGACAGCATCTGGGCCACGTTTCCGCCCCTGGCGTACACGCTGTACTACCTGTGCGACGTGGCGCTGACCCGGGCGGTGTACCCCTTTGAAATTCTGGCCTATACGGTCATCACCAGCCTGACCTGCATGCTGCTGCTGTACGGGGTGCAGCGGCTGTTTGCCCGGCGGTGCCAGCGGGCCTACAAACCGTGCGAGCCGGTGCTGCTGACCCTGTGCCTGGCCATGAGCGGCGTGATGATTTACACCATCGAGCGGGGCAATTCCGTGCTGAATGTGATGGTGATGCTGCTTCTGGCCCTGGAGCTTCGGGACAGCGAAACCGCCTGGAAGCGGGAAGCGGCGCTGGTTCTTATCGCCGTGGCGGCAGGGTTTAAAATTTACCCCTGCGTGTTCGGCCTGCTGTATGTGTTTGAGAAGCGCTGGAAGGAAACCGCGCGCCTGTTGATTTACGGGGTTGTGCTGTTCTTCGCGCCCTTTGCCTGGTTCAGCGGGGTGGAAGGGTTCAAGCAGTTTTTGTGGAACCACCAGCAGATTCAAACCATGGTGCGGGACGATTACCTGACCAGCATTCCCAGCGTGCTGGGCTTTATCGGCGCGGAGCTGGGCTGGGCGGCGGACAAGGTGTCCCTGCTCAGCAAGGTGCTGTCCCTGCTGGCGGGCGCGGCCATGCTGTGCTGCATCTGCCTGGAAAAGCGCCTGTGGCTGCGGGTCATGCTGATGGTCAGCCTGTTTACGCTGGTGCCCGGCTGGAACGCGGAATACATGGCCGTATATATGATTCTTCCCTTTGTGCTGTGCTATCTGGACGGGGGAAAGGAAAAGCTGTTCCCCCTGTACATGGCGCTGTTTGCCTGCGTGTTTATTCTGCTGCCCTTTGGGGCGGATTTTGGCTGGCATACGCAAACCTCCTGGAACATGCTGGTCAGCTTTGGGGCCATTTACATCCTGACCCTGCTGGGCATGGCCGATACCGTTGCCGCCTTTGCCCGCCGCCGCAGGCAGCCCGCCGGGAGGTAAGCCCATGAAGAAGCAAACCCGGACGGCGCTGCTGCTGCTTTGCGTGCTGATGGCCGCCTTTTGCGCCAAGTCCTTTGTCATCAACCCGGACCGGTTTGTGGGCAAGGGATCCGCGCCCGCGGCCTCGTCGGATATCATTTGGACCTTTGTGGCGCTGGGCTTCGCGGCGCTGTTTATCGATACCTATCTGCGCCGGGGCTATCGCGCCGGTTTGGGACAATGGCTGTTTGGACTGTTTTTCGGCGTGGCCAACTATTTTGGGGTCACGCTGTTTGCCTTTGATTCCTGGCTGTTTGTAGGGCGGCTGATCGGCGTTGGCACCGTGGCGCTGAAATGCCTGGGTCAGGGGCTTGCCATGACCACGGCCCTGACCTGGATCAGCGGGTGGCTCCGCTCCCCCCGCAGGGAGCTGGAACCCCTTCGCCTGCATGGGCTTTGGGCCCGGCTGCATGGCTTTTATACCCGCCGCCCCACGCTGGCCCTGACGGCGCTGCTGGCGGTGTGCTATCTGCCGTTTCTTATCATCTTTTACCCCGGGGTCGTCATTTCCGACATGGCCTGGATGTTTGAACAATTTGAGGGCATTACCCAAATGACCACCTGGCACAGCGTGTTTACCACCTGGACCTTTGCCCTGTGCGTGCGCTTTGGCCGTTTGTTTGGCAGCGACAACCTGGGCTGCTGCCTTTATATGGCGCTGCAAACGGGGCTTTTGTGCTATGCCGTGGCCCGTTCCCTGTCCCTGATGCGCCGTCTGGGGTCGAGCCGCCGCTGGCAGCTGGCGGGCATGGCGTTTTTCTGCCTGACCCCCATCTGGGGAACCTACTGCATTATGCTGGGCAAGGACACGCTGTTTACCGCCACGGTGCTGCTGTGGCTTGCCCAAACCGTGGAATGGGCCCGGGGACTGCGCCGCTGGGGCCCGGGCCGCTGGGCGCTGTACGCCCTGACCGCCCTGCTGATTTGCCTGTGGCGCAACAACGGCCTTTATCTGGCGCTTCCCTGTCTGCTGGTCTTTGCGCTGGCGCTGGCCCGCCGGGGGGACCGGCTGCGCATGGGCGGCGTGGCCGCCGGGGTGCTGGCGGTGATGCTGGCCTTTGACAACCTGCTTGTTCCCGCCTTGGGCATTGTGGATAACCGGGCCTCCGGGGTGTATTCCCTGCCCTTTCAGCAGGTGGCCCGAGTGGTGCGAAACCACCGGGAGGAGCTGACGCCCCAGCAGCTGGAAGCCATTGACCAGGTGCTGGATGTGGACGAAATCGGCGCGCTGTACGAGCCATGGATCAGCGACCCGGTCAAGTATACCTACCGGCAGTTCGGTCAGGGGGCGCAGGTGGAAAAGCAGGCGCTTGCCGGCTTCCGCCAGGTCTGGCTGGAACTGCTGCCCACCTACTGGCAAACCTATGTGGAAGCCTTTGTGGCCAACACCCGGGGATACTACTGCTTTATTCCCCGCTATACCGGGGTGACCTACAGCATGCAGGCGGGCCGCCGGTTCTATTTTGGCACCTATACCATCGAGGGAGAGGGCCAGCTGCACACCACCCAGCCCCAGAGCCTGTCCCGCCTGCGGGATCTGGTACAGAGCCTGTGCGAGCGGTGGGACACCATTCCTCTGCTGCAAATCCTGTTGGTCAGCGCCGCCTATACCTGGCTGCTGATAGGGGCGGGCATTGCCTGCGCCCAGGCGGGCCGCCGGCGGGATGTATGGCTGTTTTTGCCCGCGCTGATGAGCCTGGCCACCTGCCTGCTGTCCCCGGTGGACGATTACTTCCGCTACTTCCTGCCCATCGTGGCCATGACCCCGCTGCTGCTGTGTCTGGCCCGGCATGAAAAAAACAGGGCGCAGGAGGACTGAGGATGAAGCGCAACCTTCTTGCAATCGCGGCATGGATCAGCGGCCTGTCCCTGACCCTGTCCCTGTGCGCCTGGGGCGGCATACGCCAGCTGGAAATCTGCTTTGCTGGGGCCGCTTTCTGCTGGGGATATCTATGCTTTGGCAAAAGCGCCCGCCTGCCGGGGCGGGATGGGTCCGCCGCGGTACTGGCGCTGGTCAGCGCCGGGTGTATCTGGCCGCTGCTCAGCTGGCTGCGGCCGGAGAATTTTCGGCTGGTACGGTGGTTTGTGGGGGAGCGTCTGGCCCTGACCGGCTGGGCGGAACCCCTGTGCGTGGTCCTGAGCCTGTGGCTGATTCCGGCGCTGTATGGGCTGGTGTACGCCTTCTTTAACGGGCTGCTGCGCCGCCTGCGGCTGATTTTTTCCCGCATGACCCGTACCGACCGGCTGTTCTGGTGCGTCGGCTGGGTGCTGGCCGCCGCCGGGCTTGTGTGGCTGTTTTTGTCCAGCAGCGCTTTTTACGGCGCGCCGGTGGAACAGGACGCGGTGGATGTGCTGTATACCAGCGATTCCGGCTACCTGTACCAGCAAAACGTGTATATTCATATAAACGCCGGGGAAAACGACATTCGTCAGCCCCTGTTCGGGGTGTTTGCCCTGCCCCTGTCCGCGCCCCTGTGGCAGCTGTCCCGGCTGCTGCCCTATCCGGCCTATCCCCTGCTGATGGGCGTTTTGCAGGCGGGTATGCTGCTTGTGTGTCTGGTGCTGCTGCGTCAAATGCTGGGGATAGACGGTCTGCTGCCCCTGTTGTGCCTTGCGGCCCTGTACCCGGTGCTGCTGTTTGGGCTGATGCAGGAGCAGTATGTATTCGCCATGCTGTGGCTGATGCTGCTGGTAGACGCGCACCTGCACGGCGAAGGGGACCGCGACTGGCTGTTTGGGGCGGCGGCGGGCAGTATGCTCACCAGCAGCGCCTTTCTGCCCCTGTGCGCGGACTGGCGTAGCTGGAAGGAAAGCCTGACGCAAATGCTGCGGGCGCTTGCGGTCTTTTTGGCCATGTGGATGATCTTTGGCCGGTTTGGCGGCCTGCTGGACCTGACCCGTTCCCTGTCCTGGCTGACGGACAACTTTGTCCGGGGCGATGCGCCCCTGTCCCTGCTGGACAAGCTGCGGCAGTACACCTGGTTTGTGCGCAGCTGCTTTGCCGCTCCCGAGGCCGTGCTGGAAAGCGCCCGTCACGGCTACATCACCTGGCAGCAGGCTCCTGTGGACGGCTTCAGCCTGTGGGGCGCGCTTCTGCTTGCGCTGTGCTGCGCCGGCTTCTGGCTGTGCCGCAGGCAGCGGCTGGCCCAAATCGCCGGGGGCTGGGGTCTGTGCTCCCTGGCGCTGCTGGGAATCATCGGCTACGGCGCGGTGGAAAACGGCATGGTTTTATACACCCTGTATTTTGGCTGGGCCTGGTGGTGTCTGCTGGGGCTGGGACTCAAGCGGCTATTGCCCCCCAAAGGACTGCAAATCGCTCTGGCGGCGCTGCTGGCTTGCCTGCTGTGGCTGAACGTGCCCGCCATGGCGGCTTTGTGCCGCTTTGGCATCACATACTATCCCCTGGCGTAAGCATTTCTGGAAGGAGTGGTTTCCATGAAATTTACCAAAATGGAAGGCTGCGGCAACGATTACGTCTATATCAACGGTTTTGAGGAGCGGGTGGACGACCCGGCGGCCCTGAGCGTTCGCATGAGCCGGTACCATTTTGGCTGCGGGTCCGACGGGCTGATTCTGATTCTGCCAAGCCGGGTGGCGGACGCACGGATGCAGATGTTTAACAACGACGGTTCCGAAAGCGAAATGTGCGGCAACGGCATCCGCTGCGTGGCGGCCTACTGCCACGACCGGGGTCTGGTAAATAAAACCGTTATGACCATTGAAACCGGCGCGGGCGTGAAAACCCTGCGCCTGACCCTTCGGCCCGATGGCACCACGGAAACCGTGCGGGTGGATATGGGCACGCCCATTCTGGAGGGGCTGCAAATTCCCAGCGTGGTCAACGCCTGCCCGGTGGTGGGCCACCCCGTTACGGTGGAGGGGGTCACCTACGCCATGACGCTGGTCAGCATGGGCAACCCCCACGCCATCTGCTTTGTGGATGATCCGGACTCGGCTCCCGTGTGTACCCACGGCCCCCTGCTGGAGCGTCACCCGGATTTTCCCCGCAAGGCGAACATCGAGTTTGTGCAGGTCATCGACCGGGGGCATATCCGCCTGCGGGTGTGGGAGCGGGGCACCGGCGAAACCCTGGCCTGCGGCACAGGAGCCTGCGCCAGCACCGTGGCCTGCATTCTCAACGGCCTGTGCGGCCGCTCCGTGCAGGTGGATGTGCCCGGCGGCCGGCTGACCGTTACCTGGGACGAAAAAGACAACCATGTATACCTGACCGGCCCCGCCACCTTTGTGTATGACGGCGTATGGCTGCAGGACTGACGGAAAGGATGTGCAACCCATGTTAAAGGTAAACCCCAATTATCACAAGCTGCCCGGCAGCTACCTGTTTGCCGAAATCGCCCGGAGGGTCAGGGAATACAGCGCCCAAAACCCGGACGCGGACCTGATTCGTCTGGGCATCGGCGACGTAACCCGCCCCCTGGCCCCCGCCGTTGTGGAGGCGTTTGAAAAGGCCGTGCTGGAAATGGGCAGGGCGGAAACCTTCCACGGCTACGGCCCGGACTACGGCTATGATTTCCTGATCGATGCCATTTTGCAAAACGACTACAAGGCCCTGGGCATTGACCTGGCCCAGGACGAGGTGTTTGTGTCCGACGGGGCCAAGTGCGATGTAAGCAACGTGCAGGAGCTGTTCAGCGACGACGCGGTCATCGCCGTGACCGATCCCGTCTATCCCGTGTATGTGGATTCCAACGCCATGGCGGGCCGGGCGGGGGATTTTGTGGGCGACCGGTGGAACCGGCTGGTCTACCTGCCCTGCAACGCGGAAAACAACTTTGTGCCGCCCCTGCCGGACCGCCCGGTGGATGTGATTTACCTGTGCTACCCCAACAACCCCACCGGCACCACCCTGACCCGGGACCAGCTGAAGCCCTTTGTGGACTACGCCCGGCAGAACGGAGCGGTTATTGTGTACGATTCCGCCTACAAGGCCTTTATCCAGAGCGGGGCCCCGGCCAGCATTTACGAAATCGAGGGCGCGAAGGATGTGGCCATTGAATGCTGCTCCTATTCCAAAACCGCCGGTTTTACCGGCACCCGCTGCGGCTGGATGGTCATTCCCCACGGGGTGAAGGGCCTGCTGCCCGACGGAACCCCCACTGAGCTGAACGCCATGTGGAAACGCCGCATGGGCAGCAAATTCAACGGCGTCAGCTACCCGGTGCAGCGCGCCGCCGCCGCGGTATACAGCCCGGATGGGGCAGCCCAGTGCCGCCAGACCATCGCCTGCTACCAGCGCAACGCCCAAATCATCCGGGAAGGGCTGCAAAAGGCGGGCTTTGAGGTATACGGCGGCGTGGACGCGCCCTATGTATGGCTGAAAACCGGCATGCCCAGCTGGGACTTCTTTGACAAGCTGCTGAAGGAATACCACATTGTGGGCACGCCCGGCGCGGGCTTTGGCCCCTGCGGCGAAGGCTACTTCCGCCTGACCGCCTTTAACACCCTGGAAAAAACCCAGGAAGCCCTGCACCGCATTACCAGGGGATAAACGAAAACCCGCCGCCCCAAAGGTGGAGGTGCAGGAGGCACTGCCTCCTGCCGGGGTTTTAGCGCCCCTAAGCCTTGTGCCGCGGCACTTTTTCCGCGAACCAGCGAAGCGCTGTTCGCGGGCGCCGGCGGCCAATCAGGGATTTTTAGACAAGACGGAACCCCCGCCGTCCCAAACGATTGGGAGGGCGGGGGTTTTGGTTCGATCAACGGGTTTTCTTTTTGCGAATCGCGATGGCGATGGTTCCGCCGCTGATCAGCAGCAGGGCAAACCACAGCGCCAGCCTGCTTTCATCGCCGGTTTTGGGCGCCAGCTTGGGTACGATGGTTTGTTCCCTGGAAATTTCGCTGGTTCCCGCCGCGTCTCTAAAGTACTTGCCGCAGGCGGCGCAGTACCAGTACTCGATGTTTCCTTCCTTGGACAGGGTGGAATCCTGGGCCGGAACATGCCGCAGCGCCGCGTGGTTGCGGGGGTTTACCTCCCCGTATTCCACGCCGCACACCTGGCAGCGGGCCTTCGCCACACAGGTGGCGCTGCCGCCGGTATGGCCGTCGTTAATGGTAACGGTCACTTCCGTGGTATTGCCCGCCCGGTCCCTGGCCACAATTCTTTGCGGACCATTGCCGGGCTTCAGCACATACTGGTTTTGCGCGTCCAGCTGAACGGGCGCGCCGTTTACCGTTACGGATTCCAGATCGTTGTCGGTAACGGTCATGGTTTGGGCCGAGCAGTAGGTTTTGCCGTCCTCCACGCCGGTAATGACGGGGGATGTGGCGTCCCGCCATTTTGCCTTTACCACCAGAATATGGGACGGGTCGTCATCCGTGCCCGCCAGGTCGGCATAGGTGGCGCTGGCGCTTACAGGATTGCCGTTATACGTCCATCCGTCAAAGATCCAGCCGTTTTTGATCGGGTCGGAAACCGCGTCCAGCACAGCGGCGGTCCATTTGAGATTTTTCTTATCCCCAATGGTCGTTCCGCCATCGGTATCAAAGCGGACGGTATAGCCCGTTTTTTCCGCCCAGACGGGTTTGATGGTGATTTCCCGAACCGCTTCATCCCCTGCGGTCGTAAGAAGGCTTCCGCAGGTGGTCTTTCGTGACACGAAATATCCCCTGTTGCTTGTACTGGTATACCACCACATATCTCCCGAAAGAGTATAGCCAGGCCTTGTAATCTCCGGTACATCTTTCCGGATAACGGTATCCCAGGCAGCGTCCGTTTTATCCGGTATTGTCGACGGTTCGCCGCCTTCGGTCATATCATAGTGAATGGTATAGACGTTTTGCTTCCACTTTGCTTTATATTTAATCCAATACTCAATGTCGTCTCCTGACGTTGTGGGTTTTTCCCATCCATCGAAGGTGTAACCCGGCTTTTTTACATTCGTCGGGCCGTCAACGGGATGCACATAGTTAGGAGTCTCATTTTCGTAATAATCCTCCCTCCGGTCGATTTGTATCCATTCTCCGTTATCCAGGTCATAGCGAATATGGATCCGTGTTTGTTTGACCGCATGAACTGTAAACATGGTATCGCCATTGATTTTCCGGGTTATCATATCGCCCCATGTCGTGGTTTCGATGCTTGAATCAATGGGCTCAAATGTGGGGTTTTTACTTGAATTCGTTTTTCTGCCAAGCACCGCAGTGTCAACGCCCGCCGAGTACACTTTTCCTTTTTCATCAATGACATGGGTAAGGCCGGAGCTTGTCAGCACATATTTAATCTTTCCCGCCCCGGCGATTGTTACCGGAGTAAAAGCGGCTGTATTCGTGATTGTTCTAATGCCAAGCTGACCATTTGTGTTGTAGCCTGCCGCCCAGATATTTCCTTCTTGATTCTGAATAAAGGTTTGAGACCATCCTGCATAAATAGACGAAACAGTGCCCACATTGTCAGGAAGCGTTACTTTTTGAAAACTGTCTGAATATGCTATTCCTTGCATATCTTTTGATGTTTCTCTTCCAAGCTGCCCCCCATTATGAGAACCGGCGGTCCAGACATTGCCCTTGTCATCCAGCAACACGGTATGCTGAGAACCGGCAGCGATTGCTTTAAAACGAACGTCCGACTCACTACATTTTAATTCCTGAAAAGGGCGGCCATCGTATTCATCTGCATTAAGGCCTAACTGTCCATAATTGTTTGCTCCCATTCCCCAAACACGGCCGTCCGTGCCCAGCAGGATAGAGAATGCATTTCCTGCGGCAATGGCTGTGAAGGTGAGATCCTTGTTTTCGCCTAAAAGCCGTGCGCATGTATTATTTGCAGGAGTTACTGAACCAAGCTGTCTTTTTTCATTGGAACCCATCCCCCATAGATGGCCGTCCGTGTCCAGCAGAATGGCAAAGTCATATCCTGCCGCTACAGCAGCAAACTTGACCGGGACGCCTTGCGTGTCAATCTTTTGAAAGACCGTATTGTCACCGCCTCTGCCAAGTTTTCCAGATCTGTTGTTTCCAGCAGTCCAGACATTTCCATCTTCGTCCAGCAATACGCTAAACTCATTACCGATTGCTATATCCTTAAACTTTACATCCTGTCCTTCATCCTGAATTCCAATCTGTATAAATTGTTTATATTCACCTTTATTGGGACCTAACTCACCGTAGTTGTTTGAACCTATGCCGTAAACATCGTGGTTTTGATCCAGCATGAGCATATTTGACCGCAGGCTTGACAATTTTTTCGCAAACGTGATCGTTTCCGTCGTTACATGGTCATATTTATACTTTTGATTGGGATGGTACTTCACCCCATCATCGCCCAGGGCTTCCCCATCGGCAACCGTCAGCTGTACGCTTTCCGCCCACACAGTGCCATCCGTGGATACCTTGCCGTTCCCGTCCGTAGCCACCGTTACCGTAGCGGCCAGCGCCGAGGAGGTAATGGCGATACCCCCCCCATACACAAAATCAGCAGTTTCCGCAGAACGTTATTCTTCATAGGTTCCTCCAACTTTCGTCTTTTTCGATGTAGTTACGAACCGTTGTATTCTGATTCATTATAGCATAAGGTTTCGGACAATAAAATGGATTTTCAGCAAAAAAATGGCTTACATAATATATGGTTTATACATCATAATTGGTAATTCCCATGAAAGCATTATGTCCTACCTGCCGACCTTGCCGCGCCGGGGCCACATTCCCCCCAAACTTCCCCCACTTTGCATTGACACCCATCCGTTATTTCACTATAATAGGCAGGAAGTGTAAACAGACTGGGCCAAACCGGCTCTTTTCCGCTTTGATCTTCCATCTTGACGAAGGAGCGACCCATCCATGAAGACCTATACCTCTAACGAGTTACGTTCCATGTTTCTGAAATTCTTCCAGGACCACGGCCACGCGGTCATTTCCAGCGCATCCGTCATTCCTGAAAACGACCCCACCGTGCTGTTTACCACCGCGGGCATGCACCCGCTGGTGCCCTACCTGATGGGCCAGAAGCACCCCGCCGGCCGCCGCCTGACCGACGTGCAGAAATGCGTGCGCACCGGCGATATTGACGATGTGGGCGATTTTAGCCACCTGACCTTCTTTGAAATGCTGGGCAACTGGTCTTTGGGCGATTATTTCAAAAAGGAAATGATTCCCTGGAGCTGGGAATTTTTAACCAGCGAAAAATACCTGGGCCTGCCCAAGGACCGTCTGGCCTTTACCGTGTTTGCCGGCGACGAGGACTGCCCCCGGGATGAGGAAAGCGCCAACCTGTGGCGCAGCTGCGGCGTGGCCGACGACCACCTGTTCTACCTGCCCAAGGAAAACAACTGGTGGGGTCCCGCCGGCATCACCGGCCCCTGCGGCCCGGATACCGAAATGTTTATCATCACCGACAAGGAACCCTGCGGCCCGGACTGCTCCCCCGCCTGCTCCTGCGGCCGTTATCTGGAAATCTGGAACGATGTGTTCATGCAGTACAACAAGAACGCCGAGGGCAAGTTTGAGCCCCTGAGCCAGAAGAACGTGGATACCGGCATGGGTCTGGAGCGCACCATCTGCGTGCTCAACGGCAAAAAGAGCGTGTACGATACCGACGCCTTTACCGGCATTCTGGCCAAAATCGCGGAGCTGTCCGGCAAGACCTACGGCAGCGACGAGGCTACCACCCGGGCGTTCCGCATCATTGCCGACCATATGCGCACCTCTACCTTCATCATGGGCGACGACCGCGGCGTAAGCCCCTCCAATGTGGACCAGGGCTATGTGCTGCGCCGCCTGATTCGCCGCGCCGTGCGCTACGGCATGGGCATCGGCATGCCGGACGGCTTTACCGGCGAAATCGCCAAGGTCATCATTGCCCAGTACTGCGACGTTTACCCGGAGCTGAAGCGCAACGAGCATTTTGTGCTGGAGCAGCTGGCCCTGGAGGAAACCCGCTTTGCCAAGACCCTGCGTCAGGGCGAAAAGGAATTTGACAAGATTTACAACAACGTGTGCCAGACCCGCGCCACCCTGGAAAGCATCCTGAACGCGGACAACAAGCTGGCCCAGGCGCAGGAATATGTGCAGACCAGGAAGCTGCGCCCCTCTCCCGACATGGCGCCCATCATCGAGGCGGCCAACGCCGGTGACGAGGCGGCGGTCGTAGCCGCCGTCAAGGCCCGTATGGAAAGCCTGCATGTGATGGACGGCCGCAGCGCCTTCAAGCTGTACGACACCTACGGCTTCCCCATTGAAATGACCATTGAGCTGGCCAAGGAAAAGGGCCTGTCCGTGGATCAGGACGATTTTGCCCAGCGCTTCAAGCAGCACCAGGCCACCAGCCAGGCGGGCGCGGAGCAGCGCTTCAAGGGCGGACTGGCCGACCACAGCGCCCAGTCCGCCCGTCTGCACACCGCCACGCACCTGCTGCACGCCGCCCTGCGCAAGGTTTTGGGCGACGAGGTGGCCCAGAAGGGCTCCAACATTACCGCCGAGCGTTTGCGCTTTGACTTCTCCTTTGGCCGCAAAATGACCAAGGAGGAGCTGACCGAGGTGGAGCGTCTGGTCAACGAGGCCATTGCCGCCAAGGCCCCCATCACCTGCCGGGAAATGACCGTGCCGGAAGCCAGGGCGGAAGGCGCCATCGGCCTGTTTGCCAGCAAGTACGGCGAGCTGGTAAAGGTATACACCATGGGCTCCTTCTCCAAGGAAATTTGCGGCGGCCCCCACGCCACCAACACGGGCGACCTGAAGAGCTTTAAAATCCAGAAGGAGGAAAGCTCCTCTGCCGGTGTGCGCCGCATCAAGGCCGTTATCGGCACCACCCCCGACGAAAAAACCCCCACCCTGTAAGCAGGGGCAGTGCCCCTGCACCCCGGACTGCGGGCCTAAAGGCCCGCAGGGCTTGGGTGATGGCACAGGCACCCCGCCGTTTGATCTTTTCGGACACGAAAAATCAAACGACGGGGTGTTTGCTATCTATGCGAGGATAAGGTTGGGTGCCGGGAATGGGTTCTTTTCCTTCATTTTTGTGGATATGAAAAGGGATTTCCAGGGGTAGCGCCCCTGCACCCCGATCTGCGGGCACAAGGCCCGCAGGGCTTGGGTGAAGGCGCTGGCACCCTGCCGTTTGATCTTTTCGGACACGAAAAATCAAACGGTAGAGTGTTTCTTTTCTATGCGGGGAGATAAGGTTGGGTACCGGTGGGTTCTTCTCCTTCATTTTTGGGGATAAGAAAAGGGCTTTCCTTGTCTGGAAAACCCTTTTTGACAAGGTTTCAAGGCGATAAGGAACCCCCTTGTCGGGGAGGGACGGTGTGACCGCGAAGGTCACGCCGTCTCTCTCTTTTTGTGGGTGGATAGAGCGACAACGGGCTCGTTGAGAGAAAGCAGCTCGTCGTCTTCCATAAAGTTAAAGATGATTTGAATCTTCTGCCTGCGCTTGCCGCTGGACTTGTCAGGGGCGTGGACGACGATCTTTCGGATGTATTCGTTCACAATCGTCTGCGTCAGTTCCGGCACATCCACGTATTTCTCCACCAACTTCATGAAGTGGGAAAGATCGTCCGTGGTCTTTTCGTGCTGACCAATCCATTCGCGGAGATTGTCCGCTTCCATCCGCACGCGCTTCTGTTCGGCTTCGTAGTCCTGCGTCATCTTCAGATAACGCTCGTTGCTCATTCTGCCAAACACAGCGTCTTCGTACACCCGAGAGATCAGCACATCCAGCTCTGCCAGACGCTTTTCTGCTTTGTCCAGCTTTCGCCGGTATTCACGGATGCGATTTTCTTGCTCCGTCTGCCGGTACGCCAGCCATTCCTCAGCAAAGCTCTCTGCGTCCTTACGGATATAAGCGTTGACGGCACGAATCCGTTCAAGTACCAGTCCCTTTAATACATCCTCGCGGATGTAGTGCGCAGAACATGTGCCTCTACCACTTTTGTAGCGGCTGCATACATAGCGATCCTTGTTGGCGTTGAAGCTTTTGCAGGTGCCGAAGTACAGCTTTTCACCGCAGTCTGCGCAATATAGGAGTCCTGAAAACAACCCCTGCCGTTCCGTCTTGGTGGGGCGGCGCTTGTTCTGCCTCAGCTCCTGCACCCGTTCCCATTGCTGCTGGGTGACAATGGCCTCCTGCGCATCAGGCTGGATGTACATGTCCTCCACGCTGTTGGGAATACGCTTCTTGAGCTTGTACGATTTGGAGTAGGTCTTGAAGTTGCAGATGCAGCCGGTATACTCCATCCGTTCCAGAATACCTACAATGGACTGTTCAGACCAGCTGTACGGACGCTCCGGCAGCGGTTTGCCCTTTTGCTTCGCATACAGCGATTTAACGGTCAAAACTTCGTCCTTTTCCAGAATCCTTGCAATCTGGCTTGGCCCTTTTCCATCCAGACATAGATCGAAGATGCGCTTGACAACCGGTGCAGCTTCCTCATCCAGAATCCACTGTTCCTTGTCGTTGGGATCACTTTTGTATCCATAGGGCGGATGACCGACATGCTTTCCGCTGGTTCCCTTCTGACGGAAGCTGGCGCGAACCTTCTTGCTGGTATCGCGCGGATACCATTCGTTGAACAGGTTGCGGATGGCCGTGAAGCCGTCGCTGTCACCGCGCTCGCTGTCTACGCCATCGTTGACGGCGATGAACCGCACGTCATAGCTGGGGAAGATCAGCTCCGTGTACTGGCCAACGGTCAGATAATCTCTGCCGAAGCGGGACATATCCTTGACGATCCAGCAGCCCACGGCTCCCTGCTTGACCAGTTCAAAGCCCTCCTGCACGGCGGGACGGTTGAAGTTGGTACCGGTGTAGCCGTCATCCACAAGGATTTTGAGATTCGTGTAGCCATGCTCCTGAGCATATCGGGTCAGGATGGCTCGTTGATTTTGAATGGAATTCGATTCGCCATCCTGCGCGTCCTCATTGCTGAGACGGCACTACAGGATGGTGATTTTTTGCTGATCCAACATTTCGTCCTCCTTACGATGCTGGTCAGCCGGTGATTTTGCATTGCACAGCTTTATGATATCATGTTCGTCTCTGTTTGTCATGCGGAACCTCCGTACTTTTCGTTAAAAATCAGGCGTTTTAGCTTAGCTGTGAGGGATTCAGTTCCTTCAAAAGCAGTTTCAATTTCATAGTTTGTACCGCCCGCTTCCCGTTCCACCGTGTCCGCCAAAGATGGAAGCACATCGTCCCAGCAGCGGTTTCCATCCAGCCAGAAATCAGGGGACGGCTTGCAGAACTCAACAATATTGGTCAGCACATTGTCACTCATTGCTTTTCCTCCTGTTTTCTGACAGCAGCCTTTCCTTTGCCTCGCTCAGCGTATTCACGCATAATCTCCAGCGGGATGGCTTCCACAGTGCGCCGCAGTTCCTCATAGTCATTCAGTCTTTGCATCAGCTCCAGCCGTTTGACAACGCTTTCTTTGGAGGCGTTGACCTCCCGCTCCAATTCCGCTTTTTCTGCTTTGAGCGACTTAAAAGCGCTGTCGTATCGTTTGAGCTGCGTCCGCATTTTCTCCACGCTGGGAATGTAGCGTTCCAGCAGCGCCTCAATCTCTGCTGACTTGCGGGCTTTGTTGAGGGGATTGACCTCGGAGATCAGAGAAAGCAGCAGCGCCTTCTGCCGGTTCAAATGCACAGCTTCCTTGAACAAGCGGGTCGGGATGTGGGTTCTGCCTGTTTCGCTGGCGCTTTCTCCGCGTTCCAGAACAGGATATTTTTCGTGCATATGCTTCCAGAATTCATCCTGCCACCAGATCATCTTTTTGCGGTTGCCGAGGATTTCTTTGGCTGTCAGGCGCTTGTCCGCTGTCAGAGGGACAAAGGAAAGGTGCATATGAGGCGTTTCTTCGTCCATATGCACCGCAGCGGATATGATGGTTTCAGGGGATTGATTTTTCTGAATGAAGGTCAATGCATGCTGGAAGAATGCTTTGACTTCTGCCTGTGTTTTCTCCTTGAAGAAGTCCGGACTGGCGGTAATCAATACTTCTACCACACGAACACTGTCGGTACGGGTGCGGCAGTTGGCTTCTTTGATCTGCCTTTCTGCTTCGACTATGTACCGGCGCTCTGGTGTAACCAGGTGAAAGTTCAGGTGGGTTCGGCTGTGATCAATATCCGGGTTGCTTTTGTAGCTTTCCTTGGTTCGTTCGTTGTGGGCGTCGATCTTGCTGATCTCCGGGCCCTTGTATTTCGCAAAACGCATGATGGCGTATTGGGGTGTACTCATACAGATACCTCCATGAAAAAAGTTGTGATAGTGACTTGAAAGTACATGTCCCATGCGTACAAGCGTACCAGCGAGGACGTTTTAGACAGAAGGTACATGTCTTTTGAGGTCGATTTAGCCGTTTATCGGCGTTTTTTTGAGGGCGATGCTCCATTCGCACGCAAAAAATAGAGTTTTGACTCAAAAGGACATGTACCAAGTGTACTTGCGTACCGAAATGGGACACTTAGGACGGAAAGTACATGCATTTTGAAGTCGGTTCAGCTTTCAAAAACCTATTTCTGCAGAATGCCAATTCCGATAAAACCTCTGACAAGTTTGCCCGGTCCCATACAGACCTTGTTTGTGTACGTTAATCTGTACCGTCCCAGATTTTGTTTCAGGAATGTACAGAAGCTTTTGGATGACAGTGGCGTTACGGCATTGTCATCGCACCATAGCCGGTATGTATCGTACAGGTCTTTGGAACTGACGCTGTTGTTTCTGCCGAAATAGATATATCCATCCGAATCAAGAAATTCGATGATGTTGTTTCCTTCTGCGATGGCTTCATCCATGTTCTCCTGCGCCTGTCGGCTGATGGTAAAGCGGTACTCGCTGCCAATCAGCCGTTTCAGCCCTTCCAGACACCACAGGAAGATGCCCTCTGCCTCCATGCACAGCTTTTCAGCAAGGTATGGATCATCTTTTCTGTCCGATTCCTTCTCCTTGACCGTCAGAATGATCTGCCTGCGGAAGAAACCTACGCTGCGATCATACAGGGATTGGAGCGTCCCATTGCCCAGCGCAAGGAAACGCACATACAGATCCCCCTGATAGCTCTGTTTGCCCTTCTTTTCCAGATCCATGGGCAGCTCCGCTGTAATGATGGCCTTGATGTTGTTGGTCTGCGGCAGCGCTTCCAGCTTCATGTCGTCATCCAACAATAGCAATTCATGTTCCAGATCGGCACGGGCAAAGGGACTGGTTTCCACCTTGACTATGCTGCCGGTGTTCATGTTGTTTCCCAGCAGCGCCCGAAGAACAACCCCGATTCTGCTCTTGCCTTCACCGCCCTTGCCGGTGAGGATGAGCATCTTCTGCCCTTTCGTGGAAGGGATGAAGCAATAGCCCATGAACTCCTGCAAGGTCAGAACATCTTCCGGCTCTAAGAGCTGGGACAAAAAATGCAACCATGTAACTGGCTGCTGCGCTGTGGGATTGTAGGCTACCGGCAGGCGGTTGCGGCAGAATGTTTTTTCAGGGCTGAATGTACCATCCAGGAAGTATGTGCCGTTGACTACATGGATGCGATCCTGATACAGCGGCAGCTTTGCAGCGCAGCATTCCATGCGGAGAACATCCAGCAGGTTGGTCACCTTCTTGGCAAGATTGCTGGTGACGTGGGGCTTGATGCGGTCGTAAACCGCCTTTTTCAAGCGGTTTTCATCATGCACTCTGCCGTTGACGGTGAAGAAGGTTCCATTGACGCTCAGCATGGGATAGTCTTTGAGAAACGCTTCACAAAACAGCGCTTCATTGATCTTTCGGCCATCAAACCACGCAGGATATTCAGATGGCGAGGTCATGACTTTGGCTTCGCTCATTCGGTTTTTCCTCCTTCCTGCTGCGTTCAATCCTGTTTTGCAAAATTGCAATTTTGCCATCCTGCATCAGCAGTTCAACGGTTCGTTTGCGTGCCTCTTTGTCACTTCCTGTGAGCAAATCCAGCAGATGCTCGATGGCTGCTGTCATTTGCAGGGCTTCGACAAAATGATCGTCCAGTGCTTCGTCCGGCATTGGCGGGGCAAATTTTTTCTTCCACTTGTGCAGCAGATGGAGATAATCCGTCAGAACGCGGAAGCGCTGTGCTTCATCTGTCTTGTGTTGGAGCGGATTGGGCTGCTGCAGCTTATCAACTACGGACAGACGCCGTTGGCAGTTCATGCTCACCCCGAAATCATCTGCCAGTTTGTTGACAGCGTCATAACCCGAAAGGCCAAACAACCGTGCTGTGAAATCGATCACATCTCCTTTTGCTCCGCAGCCAAAGCAGTAGAAGTAGTCCTCGTTCAGTTTCAGGCTGGGGTTTCTGTCCTCATGGAATGGACAGCAGGCCATTCCGTTCCTGCCGACCTTCAGGCCGTACCTTTCAGCAGCCTGTCTGACTGCGACCGTCTGCTTGACGGCTTCATAGATCCTCATGTGCCTACCTCCCTTTGTTTTTTCAGATGATCGAATCATCTTGATGGAAGATACGTAAAAAAGTCTCATAGACTCTGAAATTCGCCACCAATGCAAGAAAGCAAAGAATCCGCCTGTAAAATTTGCAAAAATGCAATTTCTGCAGGCGGATCGATATTGAAAAATCAGCTTGTTTTTCATATGATATATGTAGAGGATTTTGAACCAAGGGCTTGAGTATTCACACTTTTTCGCAACGAACAGACAACCACAAACGAAAGAAGGTGACAGCATGGAGGCCACCTATCTCCCCGGCAATCTTCGCAACCTCATTCGAGACCTGCTGAAACGCGACGGCATGACACAGGCGGAGCTTGCGCAGCGCATAGGCGGCAGCGGAAGCTCACTCAGCCGTTTTCTAAGCAGCAAAACGGACAAGCTGGGCGATGAAAATCTTCTTCGCATTGCAAGGGTATTCAATGTTTCCACTGATTTTCTGCTGGGCGAAACGGATATTCCAGACCGTATGAATTACGACATTGCCGAGTTGGGGCTGTCCGCACAGGCAGCGCGTAATCTGTACACCAATCAGGTGCACAAACATGCCGTATGCGCGCTTTTGGAAAATCCACGGTTTGGCGAACTCAGTCATATGCTTGCGCGTTTCTTTATGGACTTCACCGCCAGCGGATATGCTGTACAAAATCAATACTTTGATATGATGAGCAGCATGGCGGACACATTTGCAAAAGGGAACTCGGACTGGTCGAAGCATGCGAAAGAAGCTAAGGAAGATCTGAAAGCCCTGAAGGTTCCGGTGTATCAAGCAGATTTGACGATGATTCAGAATACATTTATGAACATCGTCAAAGAGATTAAGAAAGAACTGGGCAGCAATTTGCCCAATCAGAAAGCTCCGCTCCGTGCGGTGATGGACAAGATTTACGCAGAGCTGCCGAAAGATCAACATGGCAAAATGCAAAAGCCAACGGCGGAAAGCGTATCGCAGGCCACAAGCGCCGTAATAAAAAAGTTGACGGGAATGCAGCCGAAGAATCAAGAGGCGCTTTCGGCCATCATGCTGGATATTTTCACGACCGAATATGAAAAATCTTTAGAGGAGTCCCATGAAGAATGAGCAGCTTTGTGCACTTGCCCAGCAGGGAGATGCAGCTGCGAAGAATCAGCTGATAGAGAACAATCTGCCGTTTGTTTATCAGCTTGCGTATGAGGTATGGTCTGCACATAACGAACTGAACCAATCGCTGGGCATTGAGGTGGATGATCTGGCTCAGGAGGGTTCAATGGGCTTACTGCGCTGCATGGACAGCTACGATCCATCCAGCGGCGTCCAGTTTCTTTCCTATGCCGCTCCGGCGATACGCAATGCGATGCTGGACGCCATCCGCAGACAGTATGCTGCTTTTGAAGGGCGGTATCTGAACGAAACGGTATCTCTGGATGAGTCTGGCTGGGATGATGACAGAACCAGACGCGACTTCATTCCTGATTCTTCTGTAAGCAATCCTGAACAGCTCTATCTGGCAAAAGAAACGCACGATGAACTGCACGGCGCGCTGCGAAGAATCGAACGCAGGGAACGCGCATATCTCTGGTATCGGTATGGTTTTGAGGATGACATGGAGCATCCCTTGACAGAAACAGCGCGGCATTTTCATCTGTCAGAAAGCCGCGCCAAATCAACAGAGAAAGCTGCGCTCGCACACATGCGGAAAGAGTTATCGTAGAGCAAATTGCGAAAAAGTGATTTCATAGAGCGAACTTGCAGCTATCGCTTGACACAAGTTTTGCTAAAGAGATATAATATTAGCGGAATCAAAAGACGAATTACGATTATACTATTTCAACAGGAGGCGGTGCGAATTGACTTACGGACAGTATATCGAGCAATATATTAACCAGCAGCCAATCGCTGTGCCTATCTATACGGCAGATATCAGCCAACTGCTGGCAACACGGTTTCAACTGCCGTCCGCAAAGGCAGCCTCCGCAACCGCCGTTGCTGTTAAGCGAGTGATGGAGCGTAAGCTAATTCCGGACCTTCGTTTCTATCAGAACGGTATTTATTACCGCACCAGAGCAACACCCTTTGGCGAAATGGGCATTGATAAAGAAAAACTGATCGCTCATAAATATCTAAATCACGATCAGGGCTATGATACAGGCGTTGGGCTTTTGTATCGAATGGGACTAACAACACAGATCCCTAATGAACGGCTGATCGCCACCAATGCTGCGCAGGCTTGTGTGCGGCGGGATGAAAAACTAAATATTTCCATTTGTCCGCCTCGAACAAAGATCACTGCTGAGAACAAAGCCTATCTGCAGGTGTTGGATGCCATGGAGCAAATGGAGCGCGCACCCATTGATATTGATCAGCCATATCGTGTATTGGCAGAGCATATTAGGCGCAAAGAGCTTCAATACGGCGTATTGTTATCTCTGGCAGATCAGTTTTATCCCCAGCGTACGCTTTTGCACCTGGCTCATACAGCAAGGGAGGGAGGCATGCAGCCTTGAAACTTCATCTGGACAACGCTGCTTTTCGCGTTTTGATTGATGCAATTCATCAGGCGACCGGCTATCGCGAAGACGTCTTGGAAAAGGATTATTATGTGACGCTGATCCTAAAAGAACTGGCGGACAAACAGGCTCAGGGCTTGCCTGCATATTTCAAGGGCGGCACTGCCCTCTATAAAGCACTAAAAACGACCAATCGCTTTTCGGAAGATATTGATCTGTCTGTGGACACCAGAGAATGTAGCCGGACGCAGAGCGACAAGCGTTTGGAACAAGCGACAAAGAAATATTCCGCGTTGAGCCGGGACGCTCAAACAGGCCGTACAAATTGCTCTGAAATTATTGCAGTCTATGAATATGCGCCTATTGCATCTTACGATGCAGAGGATGCTCTTCAGCGTTTTGGAAAGCTAAAAATTGAAGCGACTTCCTTCACCATCAGCGAGCCTGTGGATAGCATGGAGATCGCGCCCATGCTGTACGATTTGGCAACGGATGAACAAAGACAGATTCTTAAGCAGCAGTATGATATCGCCCCCTTCCAGATCATGACCATTTCCTTGGAGCGTGCTTTCATCGATAAACTGTTTGCTGCAGAGGCATACACCAGAAAATCCTCCGATCCTCACCGAGCCTTTGAAGCGGCCAAGCATCTTTACGATCTTGCGGTTATGTCAAAACTTCCAAGAATCCAGCAGCTGTATCATCAGCCGGAACAGATGAAGCACTTACTGGATATCCGTATGGAGGAAGAATCAAATCGTTTGGATGGCATCCCTGGCGTTGTGCCTCAAGAGTTTACCTTCTTTGATGGTATATCCAGCAATATTGCGATTCGAAAAGCGTATGAAACAATGCAGAATCAATATGTACTGCGTTCATCGGATCGCATCACCTTTTCCGACGCTACTGCTGCAATGAAGCAAATCCAGCAGCGTTTACAGAGCAGTCCCGCATGGAGGGAATACCGAATGCCGGTTAAGATTCGTTTGGTCATTGCTCAGCGTGAAGCGGAGAGACACAATGCAGAAAAGCTCGCTATTGGTGCACCAGAGAAAACGGATCTCAGCCATTAAAGACAATCTGTTCTCGCTTTTCAAAGCCACGAACAGCGCTTCGATCAATTGAATGATCACAAGAAAATGTCCGACAGAAATTCGCTGTCGGGCATTCGCTGTTTTTTAAAATCCAGTATCTGCTGATCACTGTGGTTTATCTTTTCGTCACGAAGGGGAAATGTTGCTGCGGCGGGGTATATATCCCTTTTGCGAACCCGGCGGCGCAGATTCTCTGCACCGCCTCCATACGAACAGGAGGAGCGTGGGTACCCACACTCCTCCTGTTCTGCTGACGCCAGAAAACGCTGGCAGCTCGCGCAGCCACCCCTTTCCAGCGTCAGCGTCCGCAAAAGGTATAACACACGAGACTTTGCCAGCAAAGTCGTGTGCCACGAAACCTCTGGTTTCTTTGGATTCTTCCGGCCAACAGGGCGCTCGCGCCCCTGTTGGATCACCCCGCGCAAAGGGAATGCTCCCCTTTGAAATCCCTGTCAGGGTTATCTGTCTGCTTTTCACACTCAAAACAGCACAGAAAATCCTGCAAAACGCCGCCAGTTTCACGCGCCATTTTGATTCCAATTGGCGAACCAAAAGCATGCCGGAACGTCACGCTTTTGGCGTGCTAAAAGTCTTATCTTTCAATGCTTTCAGCACGCAAATTGTACAATGGTAGAGAATAAGTCATCTCTTCTGGAAAACAAGGTTAAAACCGTGACATGCCGCATAGCATGTCGTATGATGATCCATACGGTCTCGGAAACAGTCAGAAAATAATCGCTACCAGTTTCTCCAAACAGAGAAGCTGGTTTTTACGCAACCCAGTATGTAGCCTCCCTCATGTGCAAAACGTCTGACGGAAGAACATTCTGCCAGACGTTTTTTGCTTATTTCTTTTCGAAAATCAGGGTAACAACATCCACAACCGCTTCTACAATCATAGAGACTCCAATAAACACCCAAAGTGCTGCGGTGGAGCTGAAGGGGGGCTGATGATCAGGATGGCCAGCACCAGCGAAAGCACTGTGCTGATGAGTGCGATGAACCAGTATTTGTGCTTGAGCCGGAGCAGATCAGCCGTCCATTGCAGCTTGCCAAATGCAGTAACCAGCGTCGCCACGCCATACAACATAGTCAGCACCGGGAATGCGGCGATGAACCATCCGGAGCGGAACATGCAGAACAGACCGCAGCCGACCATAAAGAGACCCTTGGCCAGTAAATTGCTTTCGGATGCTTCCTGCGGATATAGCCAACGATGGAGCCAATGCCTTGAAGCGTCAGGGGAATACCGAAAGCGATAATAATTCCGCGTGTAAATCCGACCGGGTTGATTAATAGCAGAACACCGACGATCAGTTCTGCAATGCACATCAGAAGATTGCTGTTTCTCTTGAGTGTTTTTTCCATGGTTCTTCCTCCTGCTTTTTTGTTGTGGAAAAGTCTAATTTGGATCGTGGGATGGCCTTGGCTTTTCTGTACCTCGGTCGATGAGCCACCGGCGCATGCCGGTTTGTTTACCGGTTGTCGCCCCAATAGATCAGCGCAAGCATTCCCGGGCCTGTGTGAGCGGCGATCACCGGGCCGATTTCTGCAACGTGGATCTCAGCATTTGGGTATTTGGCCTCAACAGCGCTTTTCAGCATCGCAGCAGCCTCCGGATCATCGCCATGACCAATCACGACCAGTGGGCTGATGTCCGGTAGCCATCCTTCCTGCATATGGGTTGTCAGTTTCTTAAGAGCCAGCCTTCTCCCGCGCGGCTTTTTGACCACCGCAAGCCTGCCAGCGTTGTCCACGTGAAGCAGGGGCTTGATGTTCAGGATGCCGCCTGCAATCGCTGCCGCAGCAGATACACGGCCTCCCTGTTTCAGATGGTCGAATGTATCCACTGTGAACCAATGGCAAACTTTGAGCTTGTGTTCAGCAAGCCATGCCGCAAGTTCATCAATGGGCATTCCCTCGTATTGCTTTTTCGCTGCTTCCCGGATGAGAAAGGACTCGCCGACTGAAGCGCAAAGCGCATCCACACAGAACATTTTGCGTTCGGGATACGTTTTCCGAAGCTCGTCCATGCTCAGCTGAGCGTTATCGAAACAGCCGGACATGCCCGATGAGAAACCCAGATACAGAATGTCATATCCATTTTGCAGGGCTGACTCAAAGGCCTTTTTGTAGGTAGCCGGGTTGATCTGCGAGGTTGATGCAAACTTACCGGCGCGCAGCATGTCGTAAAACTGTTTGACCGACAGATCTCCACTGGGTCCGTAAAGAAAACGTTCATCACCGACTGAGACTTTGTTGAGATATAATACATAGGTAACACAAAAGGAAAGAAAAAAGAGAACTCAAGTGGTAAGATAGCAGTACCAACAA
>CAKTUU010000004.1 GCA_934621505.1 uncultured Clostridia bacterium | reverse complement strand
AACTTAACTTTAACTCATGAGACCCTTTCTCTCATATCTTTTTTTTCGATTGTCCAAGATGTATTGTAGTCCTACATTGACGTCTTAGGCCTTCCCCAACTTCTTCTTGTCATTCACCTAAAAAGGAGTATAATAATATGATATAAAGCCTATGTATACTGTTGCATTTGCCCGATAGGGCGCAAAACAGCGGAGTACTCCCATTCTGTTTAGAAAAACAAAAGGGGTAAAAACCATGCGCAAAAAGTGCTTTCGGTCTGTGTTTCTCATTTTGCCCTGCATTCTGACGGCTGGCTGCGGCAGGCAGTTGGAGCGGCGGCAGGAGGCAGCCGTCCACGAGCATACCGCCTATGCGCTGGCGCAGATGAAAACGGGGGATAGAGCGGATATTTATTTTACCACCTACTATGACCCCGACCGCAACCAGGTAAGCGATAAACGGATTGATTTGTCCGGTTATGCCTTCATAAACCGGTATTCTGAGGCGCGTTTGAGCGAGACGGCGGATACCGGCTTTTGGGCCTGATCGCTATGCGGCAGTACCTGAGCCGGCTTGAAACCTTGAGTTCAAAAAACTGATTTGGGAATAACGATGATGATGAAGAAAAAGACCAACGGAGAAAGAAAACAGCTGCTGCTGATTTTGGCGTTATCCGCGGCGGTTGTGGCAGCCAGCATTTTTGCGTTTTTGCAATTTTATAATACCTATATTGACGGCATTCTGTATTCCGAACGGTTAAGCCAAATGCGCGAGGTAACAACGCAGCTGCTTTCCGGTTTGGAGAATGGGGTCGATAACCAATGGCTGGCCGTAAACGTTCAATGCAATTACCTGTAGAATGCCAGCCCCCAAAATGCCCAGCGGCTGGTTGCCTTTTTGAAGCGTCAGGATCAGATGAATGGCTTTAGCGATACCGGCGCGGATATTGTGGCGGTGGATTCCCAGGGTGGATACTATACCCAAAACGGTATCCAGGGTATGATGAAGGAAATGGATTGTTTGCTGACGGACGATTCGCGCATCAGCTTTGTATCCAAATCCATGACGGATAACGGCTATGGCATTGACGAGCCGTTTTTGCAGCACATGTTCGACCTGTTTACCCGGGCGCAGGATTCCACAATCAATAAGGTGCAGGGTACAGGGCTGGGCATGGCCATTACCAAAAACATTGTGGAACTGATGCAGGGCGATATTCAGGTACACAGCGTGGTGGGGCAGGGCAGCCGCTTTGACGTGATACTGACGCTGCCCATTGATGCAAACCGGGAGCAGGATGTCAGCTTTGATACATTACTGCTGCTAAGCAGTAACGAAGGGCTGGTGCGCAATGTAACCGCAGCCCTAAAGGATCCCCGCGTGGCCTGCTATGTGGCCCCCAACCTGGAGGAAGCCCAGGCCGTGCTGAAGCGGTAGCAAATGGATGTGGTACTGCTGGACGGCAATGAGGATTTTGCCGGGCAGCTGCGGCAATGGACCGGCGATCAAACCATGATCTTTTGCATGAGGGACGAACAGCAGGAACCGGCGCCAACGGAAGCTGTGGACGGTACAATTCAGCCGCCGTTTTTCCTGTCCAAGCTGCTGCTGGCGGTGGAACGGGTACAAATTCACGAATGCGCCCAAGATGATACGGGCAGCGTTTTACAGGGCATGCGCTTTCTTTGCGCTGAGGATAACGACCTGAATGCGGAAATTCTGCGTTCCATCCTGGAAATGTACGGCTTCAGCTGCGACATTTATCCCGATGGTGCTGCCCTGGTACAGGCCTTTGACAAGGTGCAGCCAGGCGAATATGACGCCATCCTGATGGACGTGCAAATGCCCAGAATGAATGGGCTGGAAGCCACCAGAGCCATTCGCTCCGGCGGCAATCCGTTGGGCAAGCGGATTCCCATCATTGCCATGACAGCCAACACCTTTTCCGAGGATGTGCAGCAAAGCCTGGCCGCGGGTATGGACGCGCATATTTCCAAACCCATTGATATTGAACTGCTGGAATGTACCATGAAACGTTTTGTTAGCCCCCCGAAAAAGGCTAAATCGTAGTCGTCAGCTTTCATAACGAAAGCCGGCCCGTTTTTTGACAGGACCGGCTTTGCAAATTGTACTTTTCAACCCGGAGATGCAGGAGGCAGTGCCGCCTGCCGGGGTTTTAAGCCCCTAAGCCTTGCGCCGAGGCAATTTACCAGCGCAGCGATGGCGCTAACGGCCAATCAGGGATTTTCCGATAAATGAAGCCCGCCTAGCGGCGGGCTTGATGGGTCAGGCTTGCAGGTCGTTCTTTTCGTCAACCGCGTCCGTCTTTTCCTTGCTAAGCATCACGTTGGCCAGGATGCCCAGAATCAGGGCGGTGGCAATGGAGGTGATGGTGATGGCGCCAAAGTTCAGCGTCAGGCCGCCGATGCCGCATACCAGAATGGTGGAGGTTACAAACAGGTTGCGGTTTTGGCCCAGGTCAACGGTTTGCAGCATCTTCAGGCCGCTGACCGCGATGAAGCCGTACAGGGCCACACACACGCCGCCCATGACGCAGGCGGGGATGGAGTCCACAAAGGCTACCAGCGGGGTGACAAAGCTGAACAGGATGCAGCCGATGGCGGCCGCCAGAATGCTGACCACGGAGGCGTTGCGGGTGATGGCTACGCAGGCCACAGATTCACCGTAGGTGGTGTTGGGGCAGCCGCCGAACAGCGCGCCCACCATGGAACCCACGCCGTCGCCCAGCAGGGTGTTGGCCAGGCCCGGCTCCTTCAGCAGGTCGTGACCGATGATGCTGGACAGGTTCTTGTGGTCCGCCACATGCTCGGCAAAGACTACGAAGGCAACCGGCACATAGGCCGCAAAGATGGTGGCTACATACTGGAGGTTTATTTCGCTCACGCCTTGCAGCGCCTTGGTGAAGGTAAACTCGGGGAAGCTCAGGAATGTGCGCAGGCTTACGCCGCCGTCGTGGACCATGTAGCTGCCAAACACGCTGAAGTCAATGACCTTGAGCGCGTCCACACCGGCCAGATTGCCGATGACCGTGAAGATGGCCGCCAGCGCATAGCCAGACAGGATGCCTACGATGAAGGGAATCAGCTTCATCATCTTTTTGCCGTAGGTAGAGCACAGCATGGTCACCGCCAGCGTAACCAGGCCGCACAGCATGGCGATGTAGGGGGAAGCGGCCATGGAACCGGCGGCGTTCAGCACATCGCCCTTTACCAGGTCGCCGACAGCGTTGCCAGCCAACCCCAGACCGATGATGGCGACGGTGGGTCCAATGACCACGGCGGGCATCAGCTTGTTCAGCCACTCAACGCCCACCTTTTTGATGATGATGGCGATTACCACATACACCAGACCGGCGAAGACAGCACCCATCACCAGGCCCAGCCAGCCCAGGCTCATGCTGACGCCGCCCGCGAAGGCCGCGAACATGGAGTTGATAAACGCGAAGGAGGAGCCGAGGAAAACGGGGCTTTTGAACTTGGTAAACATCAGGTACACGATGGTGCCCATGCCCGCGCCGAACATGGCCGCGGCAGGCGTCAGGCCGTTGCCGATAATCATGGGTACGGCGATGGTGGCTGCCATAATGGCCAGCATCTGCTGAATGGCAAACATCACTACCTGGCCAAATTTGGGGCGGTCATTCACGTTGAAGATCAGATTCATTTCTCAAACCCCTCCATTTTTTTGATTGAAAACCAATGAAAATGCCCTGCCGGATAACCGACAGGGCATGAAAAAAACATCGCAATCAGGCGCAGACAGG
Organism: uncultured Clostridia bacterium; assembly: GCA_934621505.1. Taxonomy (GTDB): domain Bacteria; phylum Bacillota; class Clostridia; order Christensenellales; family Aristaeellaceae; genus Limiplasma. Next base: position 125,925 of record CAKTUU010000004.1, on the reverse strand, counting down.
GGCCTGGCTTTTCTTTTTCCACCTTGTCGGTATCACGGTACCGCTCTTAAAGGTTTCCAGTAACATATCATACACATGTTTTTGCTGCTTGTCAACAGGAAAAAAACAAAAAACAGCAGGATTCCAATCGGAATCCTGCCGCAATACGCTTACTCCTGCTCCTGGGCTTCCGCTTCCAGGGCCTTGCCAACAGCGTCAATGTCCACGGCAACGGCTTCCTCGCCATTGTCCACGGGCTGCTCCTGAACGGGTTCTTCCTCCACGGGGGCCTGCTCAGGCTCCTGCAGAGCACGAATGCTCAGGCTGATGCGCTTGGCTTCGGGGTCGATGTTCAGCACCTTCACTGTGACTTCGTCGCCCACGTTCACAGCGTCCTCTACCTTGTTGATGCGGGTGGGGGCGCACTGGCTGATGTGAATCAGGCCGTCAATACCGGGCTCCAGCTCCACAAACGCGCCAAAGGTGGTGATACGCACAACCTTGCCGGTAACCACGGCGCCAGCCGGGTACTTTTCGGGGGCCAGGTCCCAGGGCTTGGGCTGCAGCTGCTTCAGACCCAGCTGAATGCGCTCGCGATCCTTGTCCAGGCTCAGAACCTTTACGTCCACTTCCTGGTCGGGGGAAACGATTTCAGAGGGATGCTTTACATGAGCCCAGCTCAGGTCGGTCACGTGAATCAAACCGTCCACGCCGCCCAGGTCCACAAACGCGCCAAAGTCGGTCAGGCGGCGCACGATGCCGTGCACGATTTCGCCCTCGGCCAGACGGGACCAGGCTTCCGCCTTCTTGGCGGCGGCTTCCTCACGCACGACAGCGCGGCGGCTGGCCACGATGCGGCGCTTCTGCTCGTCCATTTCGATGATCTTCAGCTTCAGGGTCTGGCCCACGAAGTCGCCGATCTTTTCCACATAGCGGTTGGAGAGCTGAGACGCAGGCACGAAAGCGCGAATGCCGTTTACCATGCAGATCAGGCCGCCCTTGACGACTTCCTTGCCCACACCCTCGACATACTCGCCTTTTTCGTACTTTTCGACAAGCTCGGCAAAGGCCTTGCGGTTCAGGATGTTACGCTGAGACAGCAGCACGTTGCCCTCGCCGTCGTTTACCTTGACGACCTCCACTTCAATTTCGTCGCCCAGCTTCACATCTTCGGTTACCAGGTCTTCGCGTTTGATCAGCCCATCGCTCTTGTAGCCGATGTTGACGCAGACTTCGTCATCGGTAACCTGTACCACAGTGCCGGTAACGGTCTGGCCGGGGCGGATCTTGACCAGCGTTGCTTCCACATCAGCCATAAAGCTGTTCTTTTCAGCCTCCTCGGTGGAAACCTGGTCCAATACTTCCTTGTCAGTCATGCGTGTGACAACCTCCTTAAGTGACCAATCCGGCGTGCTGGCGCCGGCGGTAATTCCTATGGAATCCGAATTGATATTTGCAAAGCCCGGCGGAATATCCGCCGCACGCTCTACCAAAAGGGTACGCCCGCAAATGGATTTGCACGTTTCGTACAGCTTGCGGGTATTGGCGCTGCCCAGTCCGCCTACTACCAGCATCGCGTCCACCCGGGAGGCAAGTTTCTTGGCCTCGCTCTGGCGCAGGGCGGTGGCGGTGCATATGGTGTCCTGCACCGTCAAATCGTCCACACGGCTGTGAAGGATGGGCAAAATCTCCTCCCAGCGCTCATGGGGGAAGGTGGTTTGTGAAACGGCCAGCGCCCGGGATAAATGAGGCAGCGCGGCCGCCTGAGCGGCGTCATGCACCGTATAGACCGGCCCGTGACCATAACCGATGGTGCCGACGACCTCCGGGTGATCGCTTTGCCCGATTAAAATAACGGGGGACCCGTCGGCGCTGTATTGCTCCACCACTTTATGCAGCCGGGCAACGAAGGGACAGGTCAGGTCGATCACCTGGCTGGCGACCTGGTTTAAACGGCGGGTTACATCCGGCGATACGCCGTGGCTGCGAATCAGCACCACCTGACCGCGGGCTTCCTCTACGTTCTGAATGACCTCAATACCGACGGAACGAAGCTTTTGAATGACTTCCGGGTTATGCGCCAGCTCTCCAAAGGATACAATTCTTTTTCCGGCGCCCGCGGCCTTCATGGCTCCGTCCACGGCCCGCTGAACCCCCATGCAGAAGCCCGCGTGCCGCGCTACTGAAATCGGCATAGAACCGTCCTCCAAACCATATCAATCAGCTTATTCGCCGCCGCTTTGCAATTTCCTTCTTTTTCGAGGGAAATTTCGCAGAAAAATTTTGACACTTTTGCATTAAACAGACGGCGCGTCGGCTTGCCGGTGCTGCGCCACCATATCCTGATAAAGGCTGGTAATGCGCTGCATCACGGCGTCGCAGCTTTCCTTGTTTACGCCCTGCGCGGCCAGATCCGCCAGAGAGACGGGCTGGCCGTAATACAGGTGAATGGGACGAAACAGCCGGGGCCGCCCGGTGATATAGGCGGGCAGCAGCTTTGCGCCGCCGAGCAGCGCCAGCATGGCAATGCCGCTTTCCATATCCTGCATAACGCCCTGCTTGTGCCGGGTTCCCTCGGGGAAGATGCCCAGCACATGTCCCTGCTTCAGCACCTTCAGGGCGGAACGGATGGCGCCCATGTCGGTGTGGTGCCGGTCCACGGTAATCATCAGGGCCTGGCCAAACAGCCACTTGGTAAAGGCGTTGGAGGCCAGTTCCTTTTTGCCCATAAAGCGGATATGGTAGCGGTAGCAGCTGCGCATCAGAATCAGCGGGTCCAGCATGTCCTGATGGTTGCAGATCAGGATATACGGCGCGTCCATCTGCGCCCGCTCCAGGTGATGCACCTTCACCGGCATCAAAAACGCAAACACCATGCAGGCCAGCCGGCGGATGAAGCGGTACAGCCAGGTGAAGGGCTCCTCCCGCCGGGGATGGCGGCCCATGCGCAAATCAAACCGGCGCAGAATTTCGTCTACCACCTGCTGCTGGGTTAAATCGGAGGTGTCCAGCAGCTGCGCGTCGTCGGCGGGGCGCAGAGGGTCCACCTCCCGGGTGGTATCCTGTTCGTCCCGGCGAATCACGTCCTCCAGCACCTGCTGGTAGGTGGACGGGTCGCCCTTCTTTTGCAATTCCTCAAAGCGGCGCTTGGCCCGGGCTTCCGGCGTGGCGGTCAAAAAGATTTTCAGGGTAGCGTCCGGCAGCACCCGCGTGCCGATATCCCGCCCGTCCAGAATCATGCTTTGCTTTTTGGCCATGGCCTGCTGCTGGGCCACCATGGCCTGGCGCACACAGCCCTGCTTGGAAACCGTGCTGGCCGCCATGCTGACTTCCGGCGTGCGAATCAGGCTGGTAACGTCCTGACCGGCGATATAGGTATGCTGCCGCCCGTCCTGAAACCGTACATCGGGCATGCATTGACGGGTCAGGTTTTCCAAAGCGACCGCGTCCGCCAGATCAATATGCTGCTGCACCGCCTGGTAGGCAAAGGCGCGGTACATAGCGCCCGTGTCCAGATGCAAAACGCCCAGCCGCCGGGCCACCTGGTCCGCGACCGAGCTTTTGCCCGCGCCTACAGGGCCGTCAATGGCAATGGTATAAATCATGCTCACAAACCGTCCTTCCTGTATCAATGGTTTGCACAATTTCTATATTATAGCATGATGCGCAGGCTGCGCAAGAGAAAAAACGAATGCATGTATGAAAAAAGAGCTTCCATCCAGTTGACGGAAAGCTCATGGAGACCCAAAGTGCCGCTGTACCCGTTTTTTCACCCGCTATGTTTAGCAGGCCGGTTGCCCTATCATGACGATCTGCCTTCCCCTGGCGATTCGTAAAGAAACGGGGGCATGACATCCTGCCAACGAACGCGGGCTCCGTTTAAGAAGATGTGGGTAAAAACAAGGCCCTGGCGCACACCTCAGGAAGCTCTGTTCCTATTATAGGGACCCTTGCCCGCCCTGTCAATAGCGAAAAAGGGAGATGGAAAAATTGGTACCTTTTCAGGGCTGAGCGCCTTCCAGCAGGGTATCCACCAGGTCGATGGCCTGGGCCAGCCGCTGCTCGTAGCTGCCGCTGACCACCACGATTTTGCCGCCAAAGCCATAGCTGACATACATGTCGTATAAACGCTTGCTGAGCTTGCGGCGCTTCTCCTCCTCGCCGTTCAGCCGCTGGCCGTCGGCCACCCATTTCACATCCGGGGTCAGGTAAATCAGCAGGTCGTAGCGGTTATGGTCGATGTACTTTTCCACCAGCTCGTTGCGGTGGCCCATGTACAATTCGCTGAAATAATCGGTATAGGTGGCGTCGGTGTCAAAGAAGCAGACCTTATTGGCGGTGCGCAGGGCGTGGTAATCCTGCTCGTACTGGATATGGGCGATGCGGCTGAAGTCCTCGTCGGTATAGATGGTTTCGTCATTGCCCAGATAATCCCGGGCATAGTAGCGGCCTACCTCCTCCGACCAGGAGGTGTTGTACAATTTGGCCAGGCACTTTGTCAGGGTGGTTTTGCCACAGCTTTCCGTCCCGGCGATCAGCACCTTTTTGGCAAAGAAGGGACGGGCCGCGCCCAGAATATAGTGCCAGTTGCCCAGAATGTTTTCCCGGATATCCGTGGCGGAGATGGGATAGCGGGTCCGGCTGGGGTCAAACAGCTCCACCCGGGATTCCGGGAAATAGGTGGCCAGGGTTTGACCGTACTCCATATCGCCTACAAAAAACGCGTCGATTGGCTCGCCTACCACCTGGCGCATACGCTGGCTCCATAGTTCCCAGCCGTCCGGATAAACGGGAATATCCGTTTCGTCCAGCACCCGTACCACAATGTGGGATATATCCTGTATCTGCTGGGAAATCCACTGCTTGCGCAGCCGGTAGGAAATTTCCGGCAGGCCGTTTTGCCGGCAAATTTCCCGGGTCTGGTTCGCGTTATCGGAAATGACCACCACCAGCTTTTCACAGCGGGTGGACGCCTCAATCATTTGATACAGATGACCCCGGTGCGGGGGCAAAAATCGGCCGAAATAAACACCGGTTTTATACATGGCTCCCTCCAAAATCGATAGGATATTCCATTACATTCTACGCGGCGGCTGGCGTTTCCTGCATCAGGCGGCAAACACCAGCTGCACCAGCAGCATATAGCATACCGTGCCCGCCAGGATGGATAGCAGGGTGTTGTGCTTCAGGCGGTGCAGCGCAACCACCAGCGCCACGGAAATGGCCTGGGGCGCCCAGCCGGACAGGGATGTAAAGTCCGTGTCCTTCAGACAGTATATCACCAGCATGCCCATAATGGCGCAGGGCAACACCTTGCCCAGATACAGCACCGTTTGCGGCGTGCGGTCGCGAAACATGACAAAGGGCAGAAAACGCAGCGCGATGGTAACGATGGAAACAACGGCGATCAGCAGCAGCGAACGGGTCATAGGTCCACACCTCCCTGCAGGGAACGGCGCATGGCCAGCAGCGCGATGGTAATGCCCGCCATGGCGGGAATCAAAAAGCTGGAGGAGCCGAAAAGCACCAGGCACAGGGCGGAAATGCCAAGGCCCAGCAGGGCGGGACGGTGCTCCCGGGTCTTTTCCCACTGCTCCACCAGAATGACCACAAACAGCGCCGTCATGGAAAAATCGATGCCGGTGGTATTAAAGGAAACAACGCTGCCAATCAGCGCGCCCGCCGCGGTGCCCGCCACCCAGTACAGCTGGTCCAGCAGCGATACCCAAAAGGCATAGGCCGCGTAGGACACATCCGGCGGCAGGGCGGGGGAGCACACCAGGGAAAAAGTTTCGTCCGTCAGGGCGTAAATCAGGTAGGGCTTGTATTTGCCGGCAGGCTGGTACTTGTCCAGCATGGCTACGCCGTAAAACAGGTGGCGCACGTTCACCATCAGGGTTATCAGGGCGGCGGTCAGCAGGGACGCGCCGCCGGTGAGCAGTTCCACCGTTACATACTGCATGGAGCCCGCGTAAATGGTAACGCTCATCGCCACGGCCAGCCACCAGGGGTAGCCCTTGGCCTGCATCAGAATGCCAAAACCGCTGCCCAGCACCAGATAGCCCGTCATCACCGGCAGGGAAGCGTGAAAGGCACGGCTGAAAGCGGACGACTTTTTCATCCCTCTTGCCCTCCTTACATCCATCAAATCGCCGTAAAAAACGTCAAGCATTTCGCCAACCCGGGGCGAAATCCCTCCTTTTTTGGTGCAAGATGGCAAACAAGGAAGGAATTTGACCGTGTAAAGGAGAATGCAAAAGCTCAAGACGACCAAAAAGGAGCGTAGGGTATGATGGAACAGCTTTATCTGGGTACGACCCCCAAACCGGCGGATTTTGACGATTTTTGGGACGCGCGCATGGCGGAGGCGGACACGCTGCCGCTGGATTACCGCTTTACCCCGGCGCGGGTTCCGTCCTATTCCACCTGTGAGTTTTGGGATTTGTGGTTTCGGGGCGTGCGCGGCGGCATGATTTACGCCAAATACCTGCGGCCCAGGCAGGAAGGGCCGCTGCCTCTGATTTTGCAGTTTCACGGCTATCCGGGGGCTGCCCGCAGCTGGCTGGAATTAAGCTCCTTCGCCGGCATGGGCTTTGCCGTGCTGGCCATGGAATGCCCGGGTCAGGGCGGCAGGGGGCAGGATGTAGGCGGCTATGAGGGAACCACCGTGACCGGCCATATCGTAGCCGGTCTGGAGGGGGATCCCAAGGATTTGTACTATGTGCGCCTGTACCAGAATATCCGTCTGCTGTGCCGCATTGTCCGCAAGATGGAGGAAATCGACCTGGGGCGGGTGTGCGTCAACGGCGCGTCGCAGGGCGGCGGGCTGGGGCTGGCCTGCGCGGCCCTGAACCCGGATCTGCCCAGCAGGGCGGCCATTCTGTACCCGTTTCTCAGTGATTTTCAAAAGGTGTGGGAAATAGGGGCGGACGCCATCGCCTACGAGGGACTGCGCTATTATTCCCACTGGTTTGACCCGGACGGCTCCCGGGAAAAGGAATGGTTTACCAAGCTGGGGTACATCGATGTCCATAACTTGGCCTCCCGCGTCCGCTGTCAGGTGCTGTTCGGCACCGGTCTGGAGGATGACGTTTGCCCGCCCATAACCCAGGACGCGGTGTACAACCAGCTGCAATGTCCCAAGGAGCGCCTTTTTTACCCCGGCTTCGGCCATGAGGAAATTCAGGCCTTTGACGACGCGCTGCTGTCGTTTTTCACAAAGGAGGCGAAGAAGCAATGATTCGCAAGGAATGGGACGCGCTGGTGCAGGAGCTTACCCCGATTTGCGCGGAAGAAGAATGGACTGCTGAATGGCAGACCCAAAAGGAAAAGGCAGCGGAGTACGGCCCGGTCGTTCACCTGCCCTATGCAGCCGGCAACCCCATGGCGGTCTATGAAACCCTGGCGTTTCAGGCCACGGACGGCGTTACGCTGTACGCCCGGTATATTCGTCCGGCCCATTTGGAAAAGGCTCCGCTGGTGCTGATGTATCACGATGCGACCTGCCCGGTGCGGGGCTGGTACCACATGACCCGGTTTATTGCTTTGGGCTATGGCGTGCTGGCGCTGCAAAACCGCCCGGAAGGCGCTACGGCGCGGCAAACCTATACCGATGCGCTGACGGCGGCGCATGTGGGCTTTGATCTGCCCCACACCTGCGGGGCGGTTGCCTGGGGCGAGGGCTTGGGCGGTACGCTGGCGATGGCTGTGGCGGCGCTGTTTCCGGTGGAGAAATGCGCCGTGCAAAACCCGCTGTGCAGCGGCCCCTGGCAGGATTGTGCGCGCTTTGCCAGCCTGATTGCCTGCCCTGTGCTGATGGCTACCTGCGGCATGGACGCGGTCGCGCCGCCGGAAAAGCAGGCGGCGGTTTACCGCGCGGTGCATGGCCCGGTGAAGCATTTACTGTACCCCAAATATATTCACGAGCGCATTAATGCATATGGGGATCAGCTGCTGGCCTTTTTGCATCCGGACGCTCAAATTGATTGTTGATTTTTTCACAAGAGCGTGCTATCATCAAACACAAAGACGGCCAAAAGCGTGCCGCATGCGTTATAAATAAAGAGGAACCCTTTATGCTGCAAGGGAAAGTAGCCATTGTTACAGGCGGAACCCGTGGAATTGGTCTTGCCATCGTGCGCACCTTTTTGCAAAACGGGGCCAAGGTAGCCCTGTTTGGCAGCCGTGCGGAAACCGTGGACAAGGCCGTTGCGGAATTAAAGACGGAGAATGCTGATTGGCCGGTTATGGGCCTGTGCCCAGATCTGGCCCAGTATGACCAGGTTAAGGCAGCGGTGGATCAGGTGGCGGCCGCCTATGGACGGCTGGATATTCTGGTAAACAACGCGGGCATTTCCGCCCGGGAGCCGCTGGCTCAGTATACGCCGGAAGCGTTCCAGAAAATTATGGATTTGAATGTGACCGCCGTGTTTAACGGCTGCAAGGCCGCGGAATCTGTTATGAAGGGTCAGGGCGGCGGCTGCATCATCAATACCAGCTCCATGGTCAGCCTGTACGGCCAGCCCAGCGGCGTGGGCTATCCCACCAGCAAATTCGCCGTAAACGGCTTGACCAAGAGCCTGGCCCGCGAATTGGGCCGCGAGGGCATCCGCGTAAACGCGGTGGCTCCCGGAGTTACCCGCACGGATATGGTGGCGGCCCTGCCCAAGGAAATTGTGGACCGCATCTGTGCGCCCATTCCTCTGGGCCGTATGGGTGAACCCGAGGAAGTGGCCAACGCGTTTTTGTTCCTGGCCAGCGATATGGCCAGCTATATAACCGGCGCCATTCTGTCCGTGGACGGCGCGGCGCAAACCTGACGGCTCTGGTTTTCATGCGGGGTTCCAGCACCCCGTTTTTTTTTGAAAAGACGAAAATTCAGGGAATTTTAACGGCGATTTTCGTATCGACATTTTGATGAAAAAACGATATGAATAAAGATAATATCATTATGAGGAGGTTTCCCCATATGTCGGCAAAATACCTGCATTATAGCTACGAGCAACTGAAGACCTTCTGCATGGACGCGTTCCAGGAATTCGGTTTTAACAGCGAGGAGGCGCAGATCATTACCGACGTGCTGCTGCTGTCGGACCTGTACGGAATTGAAAGCCACGGCATGCAGCGTCTGGTGCGGTACCACAAGGGCATTGAAAAGGGCATGATCAAGGTGGACGCAAAGCCGGAAATCGTGTTTGAAACGCCTGTATCTGCGGTCATCGACGCCCATGACGCCATGGGGCAGCTGGTCAGCCATCAGGCCATGAACCTGGCCATCGAAAAGGCGAAGAAAACCGGCATGGCCATTGTGTCGGTGCGCAATTCCAACCACTTCGGCATTGCGGGGTACTATGCCAAAATGGCCTGCGACCAGGGGCTGATCGGCATGGCCATGACCAACAGCGAGGCCATTATGGTGCCCACCTTTGCCCGCATGGCCATGATCGGCTCCAACCCCATCGCGCTGGCGGCGCCCGCGGAGCCCTATCCCTTCTTCTTTGACGCGTCCACCACGGTGGTGACCCGCGGCAAGCTGGAAGTGTACAACAAGATGGAAAAGCCCCTGCCCGAGGGCTGGGCCCTGAACAAGGACGGCCACCCCTCCACCGACGCCAAGGACGTGCTGAAGAACATTGTGGCCAAAAACGGCGGCGGCATTATGCCTGTGGGCGGCAATACCGAGCAGCTGGGCAGCCACAAGGGCTACGGCTACGGCATGATGTGCGAGATTTTCTGCTCCGTATTTTCCCAGGGCACGCCCTCCAGCCATGTAAACGTGGGCGGCAAGAGCGGCACCTGCCACGGCTTTATGGCGGTGGATCCCCATGTGTTTGGGGACCCGGAGGCCATCAAGGCCCATTTCTCCGCCTGCTTGCAGGAACTGCGGGACGCGCCCAAGGCGGACGGCCAGACCCGCATTTATACCCACGGCGAAAAGGAGGCCTTCGCCTATCAGGACCGGATGGAAAACGGCATTGACGTAAACATCAACACCGTGGCGGAAATGGCGGACATGGCCAGGTACCTGGGCATGGATGTGGAAAAATACCTGGGCAAGGTAGACGTACACGGGCTGGAGAGCAGCTATCAATAAGAAAAAGGAGAAACGGACATGGACGTGAAAGCGGAAGCCCTGAAAAAGCACTATGAATGGCATGGCAAAATTGAAGTGGTGTCCCGCACGCCGGTGACCAATTCGGAGGAATTGTCCCTGGCCTATACGCCGGGCGTGGCGGAGCCCTGCCTGGCCATCAGGGACGATTATGAAAAGTCCTGGGAACTGACCCGCCGCAGCAACATGGTGGCCGTGATCACCGACGGCACCGCCGTGCTGGGCCTGGGGGACATCGGTCCCGAGGCGGGCATGCCCGTGATGGAGGGCAAGTGCTGCCTGTTTAAGGAATTTGCGGATGTGGACGCGTTCCCGCTGTGCATCCGGTCCAAGGACGTGGACGAACTGGTGCGCACCATTTACCTGATTTCCGGCTCCTTTGGGGGCATCAACCTGGAGGACATCGCCGCGCCCCGGTGCTTTGAAATTGAGCGCCGTCTGAAGGAAATCTGCGATATTCCCGTGTTCCACGACGACCAGCACGGTACCGCCATTGTGGTGGCGGCGGCCATGCTGAACGCACTGCGGGTGGTAAACAAGAAGATTGACCAGGTAAAGGTGGTCATCAACGGAGCGGGCGCGGCGGGCTGCTCCATCGGGCGTCACCTGATGGACCTGGGCGTGAAGAACCTGATTATGGTGGACCGCTTCGGTATCATCTGCGAGGGCATGGAGGGGCTGAACCCCGCCCACGAGGAGCTGAGCCATGTGACCAACCGGGAACATCTGCGGGGCACGCTGGCGGACGCTATGAAGGGTGCGGACGTGTTCATCGGCGTATCGGCTCCCGGCATTGTCAGCAAGGAAATGGTGGCCAGCATGGCTCCCGGCGCGTGCGTGTTCCCCATGGCCAACCCTGTGCCGGAAATTCTGCCCAACCTGGCCAGGGAGGCCGGGGCGGCGGTGGTAGGCACGGGCCGCAGCGACTTTCCCAACCAGATCAACAATGTGCTGGCCTTCCCGGGCATTTTCCGGGGCGCGCTGGACGTGCGGGCCACGGAAATTAACGACGCCATGAAGATGGCGGCCTCCCACGCCATTGCCGAGCTGGTAAGCGACGATGAGCTGAGCGCGGACTACATCATGCCCAAGGCCTTTGACAAGCGGGTGGGCAAGGCGGTTGCCGCCGCCGTGGCCCAGGCCGCCAGAGATACCGGCGTGGCCAGAGTGTAAGCCGAAAAAAACAGGCGGGGCTGGATTCTTTTACGAATCCAGCCCCGTTTTTTTTGTGGCTATTCCTGCTTCAGCGGCTGCCGCCACTCTGTATAGGACAGGGGCAAATGCATTTCCACGCAGGTTCCCTTTCCCGGCGCACTGGTAATGGTTAACGAGGCGGAGCTGCCATAAATCAGCCGCATCCGCTCCGTCACATTACGCACGCCCAACGAGGTGCGCTCCAGCTGCTCCTTTGGCTCGGCTCCGGAAAGCAGCTTTGCGATGGTTTGGCCGTCCATTCCCTGTCCGTTGTCCTGAATTTGAATCACCAGCGTATCCTGCCGGGTAAAGGCGTCTACATTCACCCGGGAATGGCCCTGGGCGTTGGCCCCATGCACCAGCGCGTTTTCCAGCAGGGGCTGAATCATCATGGTGGGAATCAAAGCCTCGCCTGCTTCTGGCGAATAGGTGAAGGGCACCTCCAGCGTATCCTCATAAATATAAATGTGATGATAGATCTTGACGTATTGCTTCAAACTGCGAAATTCTTCCCGCACAGGCGCAAACCGCTTGCGCATGGTTTCCGCGTTGCGCCTGAAATAGGCGGACAAAAGCATAATCATATCGCACAGTTCGTCATTACCATCCATTTTTGCCAGCGCGTTCACCGTTTCCAGCGCGTTATAAATAAAATGGGGGTTGATCTGCCATTGCAGAAAGCGATACTCATATTCCAGATTTTGATATTCCGCCTGACGCTTATTGGCTTCTTCCTGTACCAGCCGGTTTACCAGTTCCTGAATTTTGGCCGTCATGGTATTAAAATGACTGGTCAATGTGCCGATTTCGTCGTTGCTTTCCACTGGCAGGGTCACTGTCAGGTCGCCTGCCTCCACCCGGCTCATAGAATCCACCAGGCGGCTGATCTGGCCGGATAGCTGCGCGCTGACAGCACAGGCCAGGCCCAATCCCGCCGCGATGCCCAGCAGCGCTACCAAGGCGCTGCTTTGCAAAACGGAATTTTGCACCTCGTTTACCACGGAGTTAGGCAACAGGCCAATGGCCTGCCAGCCGTCGTTTTGGCACAGATAGGCGGCATAAGCGCCTCGGGCGGTCTTTATCGATTCGTTAATGATGGAATCCGGTGTGATATCCGTCCATTCGTCAGAATCCATCTGCTTTCCGGCCAGAGCCAGCAGGCTGCCCTGCTTGTTATAAAACAGCAGGGTGTAATGAGAATCCTGGTTGCGCTCATCCAGACTGACCAAGTTTTCCTCTGGAATATGTACGGCGATGCGCCCCACATGGCGCAGCTGATTGGTGGTGTATACGTCCCGTAAAAGAAACAGGTCGCTGTCGGCGGTGCGCACCCAGGCGTTCGCCCCATAATGGTTGGCCGCGTATTGCGGAGCGTTCAACAGGGCAACCGCCGCGTTTTCAATGCGGCGGTAATAAGCGGCGGCGCTGGTGTCCCTGCTGTTATAAAAGTTATTGCTGACGCATTCGCCATCGTCCACACGGACGGTCACAAAATCATACAGCGCGGATGTATCCAGCATTTTGCTCAGGGCGACAATCAGGTCCTGTTTGGTTTGCAGATAATCATTGCTGCGTATGTTTTGAGAACGCATCTGCCGAACCAGACCGGGCACGCCGGTGCTGACGGCTGTTGTATACACATGCTGGCGGATGCTTTCCGCCTTGGATAAAAAGTTGATGGTGGCCTGTTCCGTTAAAAGACGCAGACTGGCCAGGTTTCCGGCCACCGTTTGCTGGGAAGCCGTTAGGGTCATCAGCGTGGTAATGGCCAAAACAACGATAATGACAATGCCCAGGTGGGTAATCAGCAGCTTCTTGCGATAGGAGCAGTTTTTCATTTGATTTTGTACCTCCAACTGATACCAGCATAAACGGGATGACCGTCCATGTCAAGAAAAACGGTTCAAAATCATGCGGCTGGCAAGATGGCTGCTGCACCCGTCAGAAATCAAAGAAATATACCGCTCCATACCCGCGATGCTTTTTCACCCCCTCTTTTTATAATTCGCTGTAACCCATCAAATACTGGTCTACTTCCCGGGCGGCTTCCCGGCCTTCCCGAATGGCCCATACCACCAGGGATTGGCCCCGGCGCATATCTCCCGCCGCAAACAGGCCGGGAACGCCGGTTTGGTAGCCGATGGTAACCACCCTGCCTTTCGCGTCCATTTCCGCGCCCAGGCTGGCGGGCAAATCCGGCACGCAGCCGGTAAAGCCCGCGGCAATCAGCAGCAGCCCGCAGGGAATTTCCCGCCGGCTTCCCTCCACAGGCTGACGGCCGTTTAGCCGGACGGTGCGCAGGGCGTGCACATGGCCCCTGTCATCGGTCAGGATTTCTTCCACCGTGGTTTCAAATACCCGTGGATCGTGCCCAAACAGGGCAATGGCTTCCTGCTGGCCATAATCGGTTTTCAAAACCCGGGGCCACTCAGGCCAGGGGTTGCTTTCCAGACGGGTTTGCGGCGGCTTGGGCAGCATTTCCAGCTGGGTCACGCTTTTGCAGCCCAGCCGGATGGCGGTGCCCACACAGTCGTTGCCGGTATCGCCGCCGCCCACGATGACCACATCCAGCCCCCTGGGGTCGATGGCGGCGGAGCCGTCCAGCAGGCGGCGGGTAGCGGCGGTTAAAAACGGCACGGCAAAATGGACTCCCTGGGCTTCTCTGCCGGGAACGGACAAATCTCTGGGCCGGCCCGCGCCGCAGCACAGCAGCACCGCGTCATAAGCGTCCTTCAGCAAATCCGCCGTTCCATCGGTATTGCACTGAAAAACCACGCCCTCCTGCTCCATCAGGGTGATGCGCCGGGCAATGACGCGCTTATCCAGCTTCATATTGGGAATGCCGTACATAAGCAGCCCGCCGGGACGGTCGGCCTTTTCATACACGGTTACGCTGTGGCCGCGCCGGTTCAGGGTATAGGCCGCCGCCAGACCGGATGGTCCGCTGCCCACGACCGCCACCCGCTTGCCCGTGCGAACCCGGGGAATCTGCGGCTGCATCCAGCCTTTTTCATAGGCTTCCTCAATGATGGCAAGCTCGTTGTCATGCACGGTTACGCTGTCGCCGTTCAGGCCGCAGGTACAGGCGGCCTCGCACAGGGCGGGGCAGACCCGGCCGGTAAATTCGGGAAAACAGTTGGTTTTCAGCAGCCGGTCCAGGGCGTGGCGCACATTGCCCAGGTACAGCATGTCGTTCCATTCCGGAATCAGGTTGTGCAGGGGACAGCCGGTGACCATGCCGCCAATTGTCTGGCCGCATTGGCAGAAGGGAACGCCGCAGTTCATGCAACGGGCCGCCTGCCGCCGCCGACTGGCAGGGGATAACGGCCTGCGAAATTCGTCAAAGCTCCGCACCCGCTTTTCAGGCGCTTCCACCGGTACGTTCTGCCGGTCATACAGCAAAAATCCGTCTTTCTGGGCCATGCCAATCACCTGCCTTCCGATACGGCCCGGAACGCTTCCAGCTCCGCCTCGTCCCGGCTGAGACCCTGAGCCTCAAACCGGGCGATGGACGACAGCATGCGGCGATAATCCCGGGGAATGATCTTTTTAAATTTGGGCACATAGTCCATAAAGTGGTTCAGAATCCGCCGCCCTTTAACGGATCCGGTTTCCCGCACATGGTTTTCCAACAGGCCCCGCAGCAGGTCCACATCATGCTCGGCGGAAAGCTCCTCAATATCCACCATCTGCTTGTTGACCCGAAGGTACAGGTCGTGGTTTTCATCCAGCACATAGGCGACGCCGCCGGACATGCCCGCCGCAAAGTTGCGGCCGGTTTTGCCCAGCACCGCCACACAGCCGCCGGTCATGTACTCGCAGCCGTGGTCGCCTATGCCCTCCACCACGGCGGTAGCGCCGGAATTGCGCACGGCGAAGCGTTCGCCCGCCTGGCCGCACACATAGGCCTGACCGCTGGTGGCCCCGTACAGGGCCACATTGCCGATGATGATGTTTTCATCCGCCTGAAAGGGAACGCCCCTGGGCGGAAGCACCGACAGCTTGCCGCCGGACAGGCCCTTGCCAAAGTAGTCGTTGCTGTCGCCGGTCAGGCGAATGGTCATGCCCTTGGGAAGAAACGCGCCAAAGGACTGGCCGCCGCCGCCCTGCGCCTGAATGACGTAGGTATCCTCCGGCAGGCTGCCGCCGTGCAGGCGGGTGATTTCGCTGCCGAAAATGGTGCCGAAGGCCCGGTCTGTGCTGGATACCGTCAGGGAGACGGTCTGAGGACTGACCTTTTTCAGGTCCAGTTTTTTCAGCAGAACCCGTTCATCCAGCGATTTTTCCGTGCCAAAGTCAAATGCGTCGCCGCTTTGGCGGTGCTGGTTGATACGATGCCCGATGATGCGGGACATATCGATGGAGGCGGCCCGGGGCGTAACCTGATGAGCTCGCACCCGCAGCAGGTCCCCACGGCCCACCAGTTCGTCCACCGTGCGCACGCCCAGCCGGGCCATGATTTCCCGCAGCTCCTGGGCCACATAGCGCATAAAGTTCATCACATATTCCGGCTTGCCACGGAAGCGCTTGCGCAGCTCCGGGTTTTGGGTGGCGATGCCTACCGGACAGGTATCCAGATTGCAAACCCGCATCATCACGCAGCCCATACATACCAGCGGCGCTGTGGCAAAGCCAAATTCCTCGGCCCCCAGCATACAGGCAATGGCTACGTCCCGGCCGCTCATCAGCTTGCCGTCCGCCTCGATGGCTACACGGGTGCGCAGCCCGTTCAGCGCAAGGGTCTGGTGCGCCTCGGCGATGCCCAGTTCCCAGGGCAGGCCCGCGTTGTAAATGGAGGAGCGGGGCGCGGCGCCGGTGCCGCCGTCGCTGCCGGAAATCAAAATCACCTGCGCCCCCGCCTTGGCTACGCCAGCGGCCACAGTGCCCACCCCGGCCTCGCTGACCAGCTTGACGGAAATGCGCGCCCTGCGGTTGGCGCACTTCAGGTCGTAAATCAGCTGGGCCAGATCCTCAATGGAGTAAATGTCGTGATGGGGCGGCGGGGAAATCAGGCTGACGCCGGGGGTGGACAGGCGGGTGTGAGCGATCCACGGGTACACCTTGCCGCCGGGCAGATGGCCGCCCTCGCCGGGCTTGGCTCCCTGGGCCATTTTGATTTGAATTTCCTCGGCGCTCATCAGGTATTCGCTGGTCACGCCGAAACGGGCGGAGGCCACCTGCTTGATTTTGGAGCCGCGGGGGGTGTTCAGCCGCTCCCGCCGTTCGCCGCCCTCGCCGGAATTGGACCGGCCGCCCAGGGCGTTCATGGCCTGGGCCAGGCACTCATGGGCCTCCTGGGAGATGGAGCCGTAGGACATGGCCCCGGTTTTAAAGCGCCTGACAATCTGCTCCACCGGCTCCACGTCCTCCAGAGGAATGGGATGGCATTGGTCAAAGGCAAATTCCAGCACGCCCCGCAGGGTATGGGGCTTGGTTTCGTCATCCACCAGGGCGGTGTACTGACGGAACAGGTCCATGCTGCCCTCCCGCACAGCCCGCTGCAGGGTGGTAATGGTCAGGGGATTGTACAGATGGTCCTCCTTGTCGCCGCCGCTGCGCAGCCGGTGGTAGCCGATGGAATCCAGCGTGGTGTCGGTAGCCAGCTCCAGCGGGTCAAAGGCCCGGTCGTGGCGGTACTTGACGCCCTCGTTAATTTCGTTCAGGCCAATGCCTCCCACACGGGAGGTGGTGTTGGTAAAGTAGCGGTCAATGACATCCTGACGAATGCCCACCGCCTCAAAAATCTGGGCGCTCTGGTAGGACTGCAAAACGGAAATGCCCATTTTGGAGGCCACCCGGCTGATGCCCGCCACCACGGCGCTGATATAATCCTGCTGGGCGGCGTAGCGGTCCTTGTTCAAAAGGCCCTTTTCAATCATTTCATCCACGCATTCCAGGGCCAGATAGGGGTTGACGGCCCGTGCGCCATAGCCCAGCAGCAGGGCAAAGTGGTGCACGTCACGGGGCTCGGCGGTTTCCAGAATGACGCTGACGGCGGTGCGGCGGCGGGTGGCGATCAGGTGCTGCTCCAGAGCGGATACCGCCAGCAGGGACGGGATGGCCATGTGGTTTTCATCCACGCCCCGGTCGGACAGGATGATGACGTTCGCTCCGTTTTTGATGGCCCGGTCGCAGGCTACAAACAGGTGACCGATGGCCTTTTCCAGCGATTCGCTGCGGTAGTACAGCATGGACACCCGCCCGGGACGAATGGCCTTTTGCCGGGCGTTTTCAATGCGCATCAGGTCTGTGTTGGACAGAATGGGCCGCTCCAGACGAAGCACGGCGCAGTTTTCCGGCGTGTCCATCAGGAAATTGCCGTCGCTGCCCACATACACCGCCGTGTCGGTGATGATTTTTTCCCGAATGGCGTCAATGGGCGGGTTGGTGACCTGGGCGAATAACTGCCGGAAGTAGGAAAACAGCAGCTGATGCTTTTCCGACAGCACGGCCAGCGGCACGTCCATGCCCATGGCGGCGGTGGGTTCCGCGCCGGTTTGGGCCATGGGCAGAATGACTTCTTTTACGTCTTCATAGGTATAACCAAAGGCTTTATACAGCCGGTCCCGCAAATCCTGAGGCAGCGGCGGAACCGCCTGGTTGGGCAGGGGCAAATCGCTCAGGGCCAGCAGGTTGCCGTCCAGCCATTCGCCGTAGGGCTGCCGGGCGGCATAGGTTTCCTTCAGCTCATTATCGTCAATAATTCGCTTCTGCACCGTGTCCACCAGCAGCATTTGGCCGGAGCGCACACGGCTTTTGCGCAGAATCTTCTCCGGCGGGACGTCCAGAACGCCCACCTCGCTGGAAAGAATCAGCATATGGTCGTCCGTCACATAATAGCGGGCGGGCCGCAGGCCGTTGCGGTCCAGCACAGCGCCCACCACATCGCCATCGGAAAACAAAATGGCGGCGGGGCCGTCCCAGGGCTCCATCATGGGGGCATAGTAGCGGTACAGGTCCCGGCGTGTGCGGGAAATATCCCGCTCGTTCTGCCAGGGCTCCGGCAGGGTGATCATCACCGCCAGCGGCAGGGGCAGCCCGTTCATCATCATAAATTCAAGGGTGTTGTCCAGCATGGCGGAGTCGCTGCCCTCGCCGTTAATCACCGGCAGCACCTTGTCCATATCCGCCGCCAGAATGGGAGAGGACAGGGTTTCCTCCCGGGCGATCATCCGGTCCACATTGCCGCGGATGGTGTTGATTTCACCGTTGTGCAAAATGAGCCGGTTGGGGTGGGCGCGTTCCCAGCTGGGGAAGGTATTGGTGGAAAAGCGGGAATGCACCAGGGCGATGGCGCTGGCGAAGGACGGGTCCTGCAAATCAGGATAAAAGGCCCGCAGCTGGCTGACCAGAAACATGCCCTTGTAAACGATGGTGCGGCTGGACATGGAGCAGACGTAGCAATCGTCGTTGCTTTGCTCAAACACCCGGCGGGCCACATACAGCCGCCGGTCAAAGTCGATGCCCCGGTTCAGTTCCTCCGGGCGGGCAATAAAGGCCTGCTCAATCACGGGCATGCAGGCGCGGGCCCGCTCGCCAAGAACCTGCGGGCACACGGGCACGCCGCGCCAGCCAAGCAGCTTCATGCCTTCCTTGGCGACGATGATTTCCATCAGCTTGCGGGACTGGGCCCGTTTCAGCCGGTCCGCGGGCATAAAAATCATGGCTACGCCGTAATCCCGGTCCTGGGGCAGGGCAAAGCCCAACGCCTGACGCACAAAAAAGGCGTGCGGAATCTGGGTCATCAGACCCACGCCGTCGCCTGTGCTGCCGTCGGCGTCCTTGCCGGCGCGATGTTCCAGTTTTTCCACAATTTTCAGCGCCTGATCCACGGTTTGCCTTGTTTGAATACCGTCGATGCTGACCACGGCCCCAATGCCGCATGCGTCATGCTCAAAGGCTGGCTGATACAGGTTTTGCTTCATAAACAGACCCGTCCTTTGCGTGAAAACCCTTACAGCCCCTTCATCTGCTCCTGAATCACCTGCGCCGCCACGTCCGCCATTTTTTTGCGGGTGGTCATGCTGCGCTTTTGCAGGTAGCGATGAGCCTCCTCCTCTGTCATTGGGCCGTTGGTTTCCAATAGAATTTTGGCTTTTTCAATGGTTTCCTGCTCCGACTGGCTGTGGCTGGACGCGCCCATGGCGTCCAGCTGCATCAGCATTTGCACGGCGGCGGCCAGAGCGTAGCGGTTGGTGGGCAGCGGCAGACGAAAAATATGGGGATTTTCGCACAGATCCAGCGCTTCCGGCTTGGCCGCGGCCAGAATGTAGGCGTCGCCCTCCAAATCGTCATACAGCTGGTCCGCCGTCATATCGGGTAGCTTTACGCCGCAAACCACAACGCCGCCGCCCATATAACGCACCGCGCGGATGACCTCGGCCCCGCTTTTGCATACGCTGCGAACCGGCAGAGCGGAAGCGGCCAGCAATTCGCATACGCGGTGGCAGGCGGCTTCTGTTTCAAAGGCTACAATCAGATGATTCATGGCGCTTTCCCCCGCAAAATCAAATGGGGCGGCGCGGGAGCCTGTGCGGGCCCCCGCGCGATGTCATGGATTTTAGTAGGCAATCAGGTATTTGTCAATCTCCCAGCCGCTGACGTGGGTGCGGTACTCGTCCCACTCCTTTTCCTTACCGGCCACATACTGGCTGACAATATGGCCGCCCAGCACATCGCAGATCAGTGAATCCGCCTGCATGGCGCTTACGGCGTCGTGCAGGTTTCCGGGCAGGCTGTGAATGCCCTTGCTTTCCCGCTGGGCGGCGGACATGGCAAAGATGTTGTCGGTAATTTCGGCGGGCGGGGTCAGCTTGCGCTCGATGCCGTCCAAACCCGCGGCCAGACAAACCGTCAGGGCTAGGTAGGGGTTGCAGGCGGGGTCGGGGCAGCGCAGCTCCACACGGGTGGACTGACCCCGGGCGGCGGGAATGCGAATCAGCGCGGAGCGGTTGGAGGCGGACCAGGCGGTGTAGCAGGGGGCCTCATAGCCGGGCACCAGACGCTTGTAGCTGTTGACCAGCGGGTTGAGCACAGCCGTCATGCCGCTGATATGGGTCAGCAGGCCGGCGATAAAATGATAGGCGTCCTGGGACAGCTTCTTGTCGCCGGACTCATCAAAGAATACATTCTTGCCGTCCTTGAACAGGGACATGTTGGTGTGCATGCCGCTGCCGTTGATGCCAAAGATGGGCTTGGGCATAAAGGTGGCGTGCAGGCCGTTTTTCTGGGCCAGGGATTTGACCGCCAGCTTGAAGGTCATAATGTTGTCGGCGGCGCGCAGCGCCTCGGCGTACTTAAAATCAATCTCATGCTGACCGGCGGCCACCTCATGGTGGGAGGCCTCAATTTCAAAGCCCATTTTTTCCAGCGCCATAACGATTTCCCGGCGGGTGCTTTCGCCGTGATCCAGGGGACCCAGGTCAAAATAACCAGCCTCGTCATTGGTCAGGGTGGTGGGCTTGCCGCTGTCGTCGGTCTGGAACAGGAAGAACTCGCATTCCGGCCCTACGTTAAACGAATAGCCCATATCCGCCGCCTTTTTCAGCATACGGCGCAACGCCCCCCGGGGATCGCCCACAAAGGGCGTGCCGTCCGGATTGTACACATCGCAGATCAGCCGCGCCACCTTGCCGTGCTGGGGCCGCCAGGGCAGAATGACGAAGGTATCCAGGTCGGGGCGCAGGTACTGGTCGGATTCCTGAATGCGCACAAAGCCCTCGATGGAGCTGCCGTCAATCATGATTTCGTTATTGACAGCCTTTTCAATCTGGGACGCGGTAATGGCCACATTTTTCAGCTGGCCGAAAATATCGGTGAACTGCATGCGGATAAATTCCACGTCGTCCTCATGCACCATACGGATAATGTCTTCCTTGCTGTACTTGCCCATGCTGGAAACCTCCTTACAAAAATCAATGAAAAAAGAGCAAGGGGAAAGCTATTCACATAGCACCCTTGCTCTGTAACGGGGTTTATCATACCAGCTGTAAAGAAAAATGTCAATTCATTGAAAAAACTTTTTTTGTTTTTTTCGTGTGCCGGAACGTTTTTCATTACTTCAGGTACAGATATCCGGACAAGGGCTGCAAATACAGATCGGACCCCGCCTCCAGCTTTTGATAGCGGCTGGGGTCCAGGCAGCTTTCCATCAGGCCCGCGTCCGCCCGGTAAACCTTGCCGGTCTGGGTGTCCACAAAGCGGTCGTAGCCCAGGGCGGCGTCGCTTTGCGCCTGCGTGGTGCGGTCATAGCTTGCCGACCGGCAGGCCCAGCTGGACAGAACGCCGTCGGAGATCTGGTTCCAGGTGGAGGAAGTGTAGGAACTGCTTTGGAATACCTGCTGCCAGTTGGCGTTGCGCGCCTGCCAGAAAGCGTCAGTAAATTGCAGGGAACCGGCGCAGACGTTTAAAACTGGAAGCCAGTCCTGCAATTCGCCCGGCGCGGCGGTGAGAGCCATGACCCCCTGGCCCATGGTGAGCGACAGATTGATGCCCATATTGTATTCCAGGGAAGAAACACTGGCGGTATAAAGCCCCTCGGTTTCATAGCCGTTCAGCGTAGCGGAGGCATGCAGCAAATCCCCCTGGCCCAGGGAACCCAGATTTTCAATCAGGGTAAAGGTCCCGCCCAGCCCAGCGTACCAGCCCTCAAAATACCCCTGGGTGGTGGCGATGGGCATGATATACAGCCGGTCGCCCATCAGGTTATAGCTTTGGGCCAGGGCCGCGCCTTCAGCGGACTGAAAGCCTACGCCGCACAGCTGAATATAGATTTCGCATTGGGGATTTTGCGGGTCGTATACATCGATGATGTAGCTGATGTAATCTCCGCCGGTGCTCACCTGCCAGCCGCTGGGAATCTGCATGGTAAAAAGGCCCTCCGGCTGGGTGTAGGAAACGTAGGAAACACTTTGCGCCGCTGTGGGACGGACGCCTATTTCCGCCTTGGCGCAGCCAAAAAGCAACGCGATGGTTACAAGCAAAGCAAGCTGTTTTTTTGGCATGGTCGGACTCCTTTCAAGAAAGCAAATTCCATTTTCTTTCATTATAGCCATAAAACAGATGAGAATCAACGGCTTTCCCATCATTTTTAACGCCGCCTTTACGCAAAAAAATAATGGAAGTCAGGGGTTGATTTTTGCAGGGCTTTATGATAAACTGAAATAGTTAGGCGGCGTGGCGGAATGGCAGACGCACCGCACTCAAAATGCGGCGGGCAACCGTGTCGGTTCAAGTCCGACCGCCGCTACCAGCAAATAAGCCGGGAAGATTTTTCCCGGTTTATTTTTTATCACTCTTGACCTTACAATCGTTGTAATGTTTATAATGGGCGGGCACAATTACCAAGGAGGCGGTCCCTTTTATGGAAAAAAACCTGACCACCGGCAGCGTGCCCAAAAGAATCCTCCTGTTTTCGCTGCCCTATCTGCTGTCCTTTTTTTTGCAGACGCTGTACGGCATGGCGGACCTGTTTATCATCGGCCAGTACGAAGGGGTAGCCAGCACCACGGCGGTATCCGTTGGCAGCCAGGTCATGCACATGCTGACGGTGGTGCTGGTGGGTCTGGCCATGGGTTCCACCGTGGCCATCGGTCAGGCGGTGGGCGGCGGCAAACGTCAGAAAACGGCGGCCTGTGTGGGCAACACCGTTACCCTGTTTATGTCGCTGTCGCTGGTGCTGACGGCGGTGCTGCTGGTGCTGGCGCGGCCCATTGTCAGTCTGATTTCCACGCCCCAGGACGCTGTGGCGGGAGCGGTTTCCTATTTAAGCGTCTGCTTTGCCGGCATACCGTTTATTGTGGCCTATAATATTCTCAGCTCCATTTTTCGCGGCATGGGGGATTCCAAAAGCCCCATGTACTTTATCGCCATTGCCTGCGTGGTCAACATCGCTCTGGACTATCTGTTCATGGGCGCTATGGGGATGGGGCCTGTGGGAGCGGCGCTGGGCACCACGCTGGCCCAGGCGGTCAGTGTGGCGGTTTCTCTGGTCATGATGCGCAGGCGGCAGCGGGGGCTGCGCATTACCCGGCAGGATTTGAAGCCCCGCCGCGCCATTATGGGGCAGATTTTAAAAATCGGCGTGCCGGTAGCCTTACAGGACGGCTTTATTCAGATTTCCTTTTTGCTGATTACCGTTATCGCCAACCATCGCGGGCTGAACGACGCGGCCGCCGTGGGAATTGTGGAAAAAATCATTGGATTTCTGTTTCTGGGGCCGTCGGCCATGCTGTCCACCGTGTCGGCGCTGGGGGCGCAAAATATTGGCGCGGGCAAGCCGGAGCGGGCTTTGCAGACCCTGCGGTACGCCATTTTGATGGTGTCCGCCCTGGGACTGGCGGTTTCCGTAACCATACAGTTTATTGCGGAACCGATTGTGGCCCTGTTTACGGACGTATCCACCCCGGAGGGCGGTCAGGTGGTGCGCCTGGGCGGGCAGTATCTGCGAGGCTATGTGTGGGATTGCTTTCTGGCGGGAATCCAGTTTAGCTTCAGCGGCTATTTCTGCGCCTACGGCCGGTCGGATTTGTCCTTTTTGCACAACCTGCTGTCCGTTGTGCTGGTGCGGGTGCCGGGGGCGTATCTGACCTCCCGGCTGTTCGCGGATACGCTGTTTCCCATGGGGTTGGCCAGCGCGGCGGGGTCGATGCTGTCGGTGATTGTTTGTCTGATCGCCTTCCGCCATTTGCGCCGGAAGGAAAAGGAGAAAAGTCTTGGATAAGCTGTTTCGCATTGGGGATATGGCCCGGATGTTTCACCTGAGCATGGGCAGCATCCGCCATTACGAGGCCATGGGCCTGCTGACGCCGGACCAGGTGGACCCGGCCACCGGCTACCGTTATTACAGCACCCGCCAGTTTGAAATCTTCAACACCATTCGCTACCTGCGGGCGCTGGATATGCCACTGGAGGAAATCCGGGATTTTTTGCAGAACCGGGACGTGGATCTGATTGAGGCCAAGCTGCGCCAGCAAAAGCAGATTGTGGTGGAAAAGCAGCGCGAACTGAAGCGCATCCAGCGCAAAATTGATAACCGGCTGCGCCAGCTGGAGGACGCCAAAGCGTCCGAGCTGGACCAAATCCGCGAAACTGTCAGCCCGGCGTGCAGGCTGTACTGGGTAAGCCAGTCCCTGCAAATTACCAGCTACCACGATATGGAGGAGCCTACGCTCCGGCTGGCCCAATGACAAAACGAAGCGGTGATTTTTCTGGGCAAGGTGGGGCTGGGCCTGACGGCGGAGCATTTGCGGCAGGGGCAGTTTCAGCAGTACGACGGCATTTTTCTGGTGCTGGATGACGAGGACCATTTTGAGGGCGAAACGCTGCTGCTGCCCCAAAGCCGCTGCGTAACCCTGCGGTTTCGCGGCAGCCATACGGAAGCGCCCCGGCACTACCGCCGCCTGATGGATTCCATTCGCCGGCAAAACTGGGACGTGACCGGCTTTTCCCGGGAAATTACCATGATTGACTCCGGCTTTACTGATGATTCGCAAAAATTCGTCACCGAAATTACCATACCGGTTCAGTAACAGTCCCCCCTGAAAGGCAGACGGCTTTTCAGGGGAGATTTGACAACAGGCGTTTTTTTGGATATGCTAATCATAGCATGACCAAAACATGGATACAAAGGAGGCGTGCGCTTGCACATTCTGGTAACAGGGGCCAATGGATTTATGGGGCGCAACCTTTGCGCGGCTTTGGAAAACCTGCGCCCGCAGGACAAACTGTGGCGCGTGGATGTGGATACTCCCCAGCAGCGGCTGTCCCAGGCGGCCATGCAGGCGGATTTTGTGTTTCATCTGGCGGGGGTCAACCGTCCCCAGGACCCGGCGGAGTTTATGCGGGGCAATCATGACGCGGCCGCGTCCCTGCTGCAAATGCTGGAGCGGGGCAAAAAGCCGCCGGTGCTGCTTACATCATCCACCCAGGCGGCGCTGGAAAATCCCTATGGACAAAGCAAGCGGGCTGGCGAGGAAGCCGTGCGGGCCTACGGGGAACGCACCGGCGCGCCAGTGTATGTGTACCGACTGACCAACGCCTTTGGCAAATGGAGCCGCCCCAACTACAACAGCGCGGTCGCTACCTTCTGCTACAACATTGCCCGTGGACTGCCCATTCAGGTAAACGACCCGGACGCTGTGCTGCGGCTGAATTACATTGACGATATTGTGGCGGAATTTTTACGGGCGCTGGAAGGAACTCCCACTTCGGCAGAAAACGGCTTTTACCGGGTGGAACCGGTGCACGAAATTCGCCTGGGGGATTTGGCCGGGCTTTTGCAGCGCTTTCACCAGATGCGGGACGACCTGGACGTGCCGGACCAAAGCGACGCGCTGACGGCCAAGCTGTACGCCACCTATCTGAGCTTTCTGCCGCCGGACGATTTTGCCCGCACGCCGGTCATTCACAGCGACGAACGGGGTTCCTTTACGGAATTGATTCATATGGGCGGTCACGGCCAAATCAGCGTGAACGTGTCCAAGCCCCATATCACCAAGGGCGAACACTGGCACCATACCAAGCATGAAAAGTTTATCGTGGTCAGCGGACAGGGCGTGATTCGTTTTCGGAAAATCGGCGACGGCACGGTCATCAGCTATCAGGTGGATGGAAGCCTGCCCCAGGTGGTGGATATTCCCCCGGGGTATACCCATAACATCGAAAACACCGGCGATACCGATCTGGTGACCCTGATGTGGGCCAACGAACGTTTTGACCCCGCCCGGCCCGATACCTTCCGCCTGCCGGTGGAGGATTGAGGTACCAAAGGAGGAGCGCTTATGCCGTCGTTTACCCGCCAGGCCATTATGAAGGCGTTTATGCAGCTGCTGGAGGAACGCCCGCTGAATAAAATCACCGTCAAGGATATTGTGGAGGTTTGCGGCATTAACCGCAATACATTCTACTATCACTTCGAGGATATTCCATCGCTGATTGAGGCCATTGTAAAAGAAGAAACCGAGATGATTGCAAAGCAGCACAGTGAGATCGCCTCTGTGCAGGACGCGCTGGAAATTGCCGTCAGTTATATTTTGAAGCAAAAAAAGGCGGCCCTGCATGTGTTTCAATCCGCAAACCGGGATATTTACGAGCGCTACCTGATGCAGCTGTGCCAGTATGTGGTGGAAACCTATTTTGCTAAGGTGGTGGGCGACAGGCGGATAAACCCGGAGGATGTGGAGATTATCATTCGGTCGTACCGGTGCTGGTGCTTCGGCCTGCTGATCGATTGGATGAACACGGGCCTGCGGGAGGATATTTTGCCCTTGCTGAAACGCTTGTGCGAACTGCGGGAGGGCGCGGTGGAGGAAATGCTGAGCCGCTGCCGTCCTGCGTAAATGAAAACGCCCTTTGCCTAATCGCCTGCGACAAAGAGCGTAAGGAAGCCTTGCCGAGCAAGGCAGCCGAAGCCAACGTACACACCGCCGGTTTCGGAACGAAAATTAGATATACCACCCAGGGATTCTTTGACAGGCTGAAAGCGGCTTACTGGGCCGCTTTTTTGCTATGCCAAATCCTCGGCGTAAGGATAACTGTTCAGTACATAGGGCCTCTGTGTGCTTATGGAGGCATACCGCACCGCGTATGCAGCCGCGTCCGCCAGCGCGTCCCCCAGGCATAGACGTACCGCCAGCGCGGCAGCAAAGGCGTCTCCGGCCCCGGTGGCGTCTACCGCCTGCACCTTTGGAGCAGGAATGAAATGATGGGAGCTTCCCTCTGCCAGCAGCGCGCCCTCAGCGCCCAGGGTAACAAGTAACGGCGTTTTCCATTTTCCGGCGGCGGTGGCAATTTGCTTGGGCGTTGCGTCCAGTGGCAGGTTCAGCAGGGCGCAGGCCTCGCCCCGGTTGGGAGTCAGCAGGCAGGCCCGGTCCATCAGCTTTTTGGCAATGGGGTGGAAGGGCGCGGGATTCAGCAGCACGGGAACGCACCGCTCGCTGGCCATGGAAAACGCCGTTTCCAGCGTGTCCGGCTGCAATTCGCACGTTAAAACCAGCATATCCGCCCCGGTAAACAAACCGGCGGAATCATACAGGTCCTGGGGAGAAAGCAGCTTGGAGGCCCCTGGAAAAACCGTTACCGTATTTTCGCCGCCGTCCGCTGTATGAATGGCCGCGTAAGCCGTGGGGCAGTCCTTGAAAACGCCCCGGGCCAACACGCCCTCCTGAGCCAGCCGGTCCAGACAGCTCTGGCCGCAGCCGTCCCGGCCCACGGCGGTAATCAGGCGGCTTTCGGCGCCCAGCCGGGCGGCCGCTACCGCCTGGTTATAGGCCTTTCCGCCCGGTTCATGATAAAGCCCATGGGCATGAAGGGTTTCACCGGGGCTGGCGAAATGATTCACCCGCAGAAAAACCGATTCGCCGCTTAACCCAATCAACAGAATACAGGGCTTTTTCATCTCCAAACCTCCTGCCAGCAAATCAGGGGCTGCCTGTGAAAAGACAGTCCCTGATCTTTTTGCAGCCTCTTACAGCGCAAAATTCATGTTATTCCATTTCAACGCCCAGGCGGCGCAGGGTTTCCACCACATAGCTTTCCCGGTACTCCTGATCCTTGGGACGGCTCAGGTAGGACTTGAAAAATTCCTCGCAGGCCTGCTCATAGGGAATACCGGCCAGCTCGGCAATAATGCGGGTGGAACGGTCAATCAGCTTTTTGTTGGTGGGCAGCACCTGAATCATCCAGTTGCTCCACACGCGGCCCATCTTGGCCATGGTGGCGGTGGACAGCAGGTTGAAGGCCAGCTTGACCATCACATGGGGCATCAGCTCCATGATGGTGTGGGGCAGCTTGACCGGCACCCGCAGCTCGTTTTCATCCAGCTTTTCAGCGGGAATATCGCCCATGCGCAGCACCAGGCCGCCGTCAAAGTGGGGCAGCTCCTTCTTGTACCAGTCGTACACGCCGTTGTGGGCGCTGGTGCCGTCAATATCCACACACACCAGATGAGCGGGATGCTGGCTGTAGCGGCTTTCGTCCGGCTCGTTGCCGATGTGGTAGTAGGACAGCTCCTCGCTGCCTACGGCAGGCGGGTTATCAATAATAGACTGCGCCGCGCCCATGCGGATGTAATCCTCCCTGGTCCAGTCCAGACCCTTGATGGGACGGCGGATAATGTGTTGCCACGCCACGCTGGAGGGATACAGGGGATCCTTGGCATAGGCCCAGGACAGGGGGCTTTCCGTATCGTTATATTTGCGGAAGGGGGGGAGGGTAAAGGTGGGCTGGCGCTCGGTGGTATCGGTAAAGATATCCTGCAAATAATCGTGGGTGATGTAGGTAATCAGTCCGCCGGGGGTGTAGGTGGCGGCTTCATATTCCACAGCCTTGGACATGGCGGCAAGGGCCTCGCCGCTGGACAGCTGGTCTACCAGGCTCTGGAACTGGCGGGAATAATCCTCGGGTTCCAGCACGCCCGCGCCTACGGCTTCCAGTTCATCGGCGTTCATATGGGCCTTCATCCACTGGTACGCGCCCAGCTCCAGGGCCGCGCCGGCTACCAGCAGCTCCACGGTGGTTACCTGCATACGGGTGGAACCGGCCACCGCCATGTTGCCCACATACAGCGGCATAAACACCAGTTCCTGGCAGGCAAAGACCTTGCGGGCGCGCTCCAGCACTTCGCACAGCACTTCCTTGGGGTTGCAGTACAGGTAGTAGGTATTGCAGCCCTGCTTGCCCGCCTCGATGGCCGCGCCGATGATGGAGGAGGACAAACCGCACTCTGCCAGGGCGAACACCACGTCCCCGGGGCCCGCCTTATCGTCGATGACCTGCTGCGCGCCAAAGGTCTGGTAGTCCTCAAAGTTTTCCACGGAACGCACGCAGGCGCGGTCGCCGCCCGTCATGTGGCTGGTGGAAAGCTCGGCGATTTCCAGCCATTCATGGGCGCGCTGGGGAATCTTCTGAATCAGGTCGGTCCAGAATTTGCGCCAGGTAGAATCCAGCTGCAGGGCCATGCGGCCGCTGGCGCCCACGGACGTAAACAGGATGGTGTGGCGTTCCTCGATGGCGCGGGCCACATCGGCCACCAAAGCCTTAAATTCGGGCCCGGCAAAGCAGTTGGCGGAAACCTCCGGAATGTACTTGTCCGCCTTCAGAATGGTTTTAACACCCTCGGCGGTATCCTTTTTGATGATTGAACTCAGGCCCCGGGTCAGGGGGTTGGACTGCTCGGTGGGAATTGCGCCCAGCTGGAATTGCTTCTCGTTTTCGATAAAGTCCTTGGCAGCGGCTTTGTAATCCATCATGCGATTCGCGCTCCTTATTTTTGTAGAAGTTTCTGGTTGTATTCCGCGCCGCCTTCCGCGTTGCTGGAAGCAAGAATGGGCGGCGTGTATCCGTTTTGATGCAGTAATTGCGCCGTTTGCGCCACCACTGCGTTTACAATTGCCGCGCCAACCACGGTGGAAGCCGGGGCCACCTTTTGGGGGCTGCCCTCCATGGACAGCAGCGCGTCGCTGGGCCCGCCGCAGTTGTCAATGACGACGTCGGCAATTTCGTACAGGCGCTTTCCGCTGGGATGGCAGGGTCTGCTGCCTTTGGACAGGGTAACGTTGGTCAGGGCAATGACCGACGCGCCGCGCGCCTTGGCTCCCAGCGCCACGTCAATGGTTACCATATTTTTGCCGGTCACGGAATGCAAAATCAGCACGTTGCCAGCCCCAAGGGGGTAGGCATTCAGCATCAAATCGCCGTAGCCGGACAGCGCCTCAAATTTGGTGGTCAGGATTGGGGGAAACACATCCAGACACAGCCCGGGAAACCGCATTAGCTGCATATTGGCCAAACCGCCTGTGCGGTAAAACAGCTCCATGGCCACAAGCCCCCCGTGGTTGCAGCCAAAGGCATAAATCTGTCTGCCCTGCAGGGTCGCGTCGCATAACAGACGTGCGGCCTGCTCCATAGCGGGCTGCTGCGTATGCTCCACCTGGTTCAAAATGGCGTGAATTTGCGCGAAATACTGATGAGTCATTTGATTGCTCCGTCCGCTGAAACGTTTCCTTCCCGATGCATTTCCACATGGAATTTATAGCGGTCGCCCCGGTAAAAGGACACCACATATTCCATGGGCGTATCGTCCTCCAGATAGCTGACCCGCTCAAAAACCAGCACAGGGCTGCCTTCCCGGATGTGCAGCAGCTCCGCATAGTCGCGGGATACCAGACCGGCCTCGATATTCTGGCTGGCGCGCACCGGCTGAAAGCCGTACTTCTCCTGCAGCTGCCGGTACAAAGAGCCTTCCAGGTTCAGTTCCGCCAGCTCCGGGCACAGGTAAAAGGGCATCATAACCCGTTCAATCGCCATGGGAATATCATCGGCATAACGCACCCGCACCAGGCAGTGCAGCCGGGTGCCGGGCTCCACTCGCAGGCGCTCCGCCACATCCGCCGGACAGTCCACCACCTCGTAGGAATGCAGGCGGCTGAAGGTTCTAAGCCCATAGGCCTGCATTTCTTCCGTAAAGCCCTTCAGACAGTTCAGCTGCATATCCGCCTTGCGGACCCGGACAAAGGTGCCCTTGCCCTGAATGCGTTCAATATAGCCGGACTGCACCAGCTCGCTCATGGCCTGGCGGGCCGTGATGCGGCTTACGTTGAACAGGCGGCCCACTTCCTCGTCCGTTGGCAGCTGATCCCCTTCCAGCAGGCGCTGGTTGTCGATCAGCTGACGAAAATGGGTGGCAATTTGCATATAGCGGGCCCCTGATTGCGGCATGAGATTCATCTCCTGTGGTATCAAAACGTATTTTTTTATAATAACATATTGTCATAACAAATTTTATCATAAAAAGCGCCCTGTGTCAACGCTTTACGCGCAATTTTGTTGCATTGACAAACCCGGCAAACCTTGGTATCCTCTACAGGGATCAGCGTAAGCAGCGGGCGGCGGCCCGCAAGAGTAAGAGGAAGTCGGCTATGAACGTTTTTGATATCATCGGCCCGGTGATGATTGGTCCGTCCAGCAGCCATACGGCGGGGGCGGCGCGCATCGGGTATATCGCGCGCAAAATTCTGGCCCGGGAGCCGGTTCGCGCCGAGGTGGACCTGGCGGGCAGCTTTGCCCAGACCTGGCGGGGCCACGGCACGGACCGGGCGCTGATCGCGGGCATTCTGGGCATGAAGCCGGACGATGATCGCCTGCCCCACAGTCTGGACATTGCCCGGCAGCAGGGGCTGGCATACAGCTTTCGTATGGTAAAGCTGCCCAAATGCCACCCCAATACAGCGGTAATCAAGCTGTGGGCTCATGATGGAACCCGGGCGGAGGTGGAGGGTGCGTCCGTAGGCGGCGGCAATATTCTGATTACCCGCTTGAACGGGCTGGAAAGCGCCTTTACCGGTCAATATAACACCCTGATCATTCCCCATCGGGATACCTACGGCGTTATCGCCGACGTAACCAACGCCCTGGCGCAGGAGCATGTGAACATCGGCAATTTTCGTCTGGCCCGGCCCACCAGAGGCGATATCTCCATTATGACCATCGAGGTGGACGACGATATCAGCCGTGAGCTTTTGCAAAAGCTGCGGCAGCTGGATAACGTGCGCCATGTGGTCTATCTGCACGCGAACGAGTAAGGAGGCGCGGCCATGCTGGATTATGCATCCGTCCGGGCGCTGGCCCGGGAGGCGCAGGCCCGCGGCATGTCCCTGGGACAGGTGGTGCTGGAGGACCAGTCCCGGGAAATGAGCAAAACACAGGAAGAAATGCTGGAGATGATGGATCGCCAGCTGAGTGTGATGGAGCAGTCCGCCGTCCAGGGCGGGCGGCGGGACATACGGTCTCAAAGCGGGCTTACCGGCGGCGACGGGTGGCGCATGGGGCAGTATGCCCGGCAGGGTCAGCCCCTGGGGGGCGGTTTTTGCGCCCAGGCCATGGCCACCGCCCTGTCTGTGGCGGAATGCAACGCCGCCATGGGCAAAATTGTAGCCAGCCCCACAGCGGGCAGCTGCGGCATTTTGCCCGGAGCCGTTTTAACCATGATGGACAAGCGGGGTGTCAGCCGCCGTCAAGCCTGCGTGGCCCTGATGGCAGCGGGCGGCGTCGGCATGGTCATTGCCCGGCAGGCCAGCATCAGCGGCGCGGAGGGCGGCTGTCAGGCGGAATGCGGAAGCGCCGCGGCCATGGCCGCCGCCGCGCTGGTGGAACTGTGCGGCGGCACGCCGGATATGGCGGCAAACGCCGTGGCCATGGCCATCAAAAACCAGCTGGGGCTGGTGTGCGATCCGGTGGCGGGCCTGGTGGAGGTGCCCTGCGTCAAGCGCAACGCGGGGGGCGTGATGTGCGCTATTACCGCCGCGGACATGGCCCTTGCGGGCATTTGCAGCGTCATTCCCGTGGACGAGGTGATTTCCGCCATGCGGGAGGTAGGGGAAAGCCTGCCCTGCGCCCTGCGGGAAACCGCTCAGGGCGGTTTGGCGGCCACGCCTACCGCTCAGGAACTGGCACGCAGAATTTTCAGCCCCGATGGGGAACAGCCATAATGGAGGAAGCAGTATGAAAATTTCCAAAAAGGACGCGCTGAACTGGTTCACCTTTTTTGCCCAGCTGCCGGAGGACGAGGATCTGCTGCCCCGTCAGCAGGAGATTGCGCTGGCGGTGTTTGCCCAGATCGAAACGGCGATGGACCGGCGTGTGCGTCAGCTGCGGGAGCGGATTCCTCATCTGAAAACGTTGAAGGGACGCACCTGTTATGTGGGGGATGAAAAGCGCTTTCCCAGGGGCTGCGCGTCCTGCCTGCTGGGCACGGGGCTGAGCGCCGTGCGCAAAACCAACAAGTGCAACCTGCAATGCAAATTCTGCTATGATTATGGCGCGCTGGACTGCCAGCCGCCCATTGGCGAAGGCCTGTGGGAAATTGGCGGCACCCGGTTTTACGAGCAGGATATGGACCTGCTTTTGTCCATTCAAAAAAAGCCCACTGGCATCAGCTATGTATACCTGGAGCCGTTTATGGAAATTGAAAAATATTACGGCATCATTCGCAAATTCCATGAAGCGGGCGTTCACCAGCATATGTATACCAACGGTACCCTGGCGACGGAGCGGAATTTGCGGGCGCTGGCGGAGGCCGGGCTGGACGAACTGCGGTTCAATCTGGGGGCTTCCGGCTGCGCCGATGGGGTGATTGACAACATCGCTCTGGCCAAACGGCATATTCCGCTGGTGGGAATTGAAACCCCCATGACCCCGGAATGCTATCGGGCCATGACCGCCAAGAAACAGAAAATTCTGGATACGGGTCTGGATTTTATCAACTGTGCGGAATTGCATCTGAACCCCAACAACCTTGGCAACTACTGGGGTGAAAACCTGTATCTCTGCCGCCGGGGCTATGTGTCCCCGGTTTGGAGCCATGAACTGACCCTGCGGCTGATGCGCCAGGCGGACGAGGAAAACTGGCCCGTTGTGGTGCATGACTGCTGCAACATGACCAAATTTGCCCGGGACCTGAACTTGCGGGCTCATGAGGGCGGCTGGTTTGGCGCCAGCAGCTATGGCTGCGAGTTTGACCGGCTGCCTTATGAGGCGTTTCTGCCGGTGCTGTCAGACGACAGCTTCGCCTTTGTGGAGGAGGAAGAACTGCCCGAGGGCTACCGTCCCGGCGATTTGGTGCTGTAGCTTCATAAATCCAAAGGGCCGCGCAGATGGGAAGTCTGCGCGGCCGACTGTTTACCAGCCCCGTGGCTGGATGGGCGGGGGATACAGCGGCAGGTCGGGACAGTCGCCCTCCGGGCGGCGCAGATGATATGGCTCGTAGCGCAGCACATAAATTTCCAGCGATACCTGTACCTGCACCTGGAAAATGCAGCCGTTAGGGCCCGGGTCCGCGCACAGCAGGCGCAGACAGGGCAGAATCAGCAGCATATGGCGGCAGGAAGGGTCGTAAGCCCGGGGCGCCCAGGTTTCCACATGAAGCGTGCCGGTGGCCCAGACCTGCTGGCCGTTGCCGCCGCAAACCTGGGCGCATACGGGGATGCAGATGCGGATCATGCTCTGCTGGGAGCAGGCCGGGCTTTGAATCTGGCTCCACCAGGGCTGCGCGCCGCTGGGGCGCACGCTGACCAGACTGCGAGGCTGGCAATCCGGCAGACCCTCCAGCTCCAGATCGGCATGGACGCAGGGCAGGTTGCGCCGCTCGCAATCCACAATCTTTTGCAGCATTACGCTGTCCATGCGGGGCCTGGGCTTTGGCGGACGGGGCGGCGGGCAGGGGGGCGGATTTGGCGGCAGACAGGGCGGCGGGTACCGGTCGGGAGGCCGGCGGTCGCAATGGCGGCAGCCGCAGGATGAATGCATCATACGCGTTTCCTCCTTATCATATACAAAAGGCATGGCGGATGTTTCCGTCATGCCACAGTGTGTTGAAAAACCGGAGGTGCAGGAGGCACTGCCTCCTGCCAGGGTTTTAGGGGCAGCGCCCCCAAGCCTTGTGCCACAGCTCTTTTCCCGCGAAGCAACGCAGCGATGTTCGCGGGCGCGGCAACCAAGCCGGTGTTTGTCAACGCTCTACGGCATGGCGGATTTTTCCGTCATGCCATTGTATGTGGGGCCGGTTTGCCGGGTGCGGCGTTTACCAGTCCAGGGTTTCGGCGGTGGCCGTACCCTCCGAAAGGGTGACCAGAATACCGGCCTGCGCGTCCTGGGTAACGGCCACGTTGGCCTTAACGCCTTGCAGGTAAGCGATAACCTTGTCCGATGGCGAGCGGGGCTCCTGCTGGCTGCTGGTGGAAATTACCGCCCACTGAGGCTTTACCGCGAAGGCAAAGGCCCGGCTGGTGGTATCGTCCCGGCCGTGATGGGCCACCTTCAGCACGTCCGCGCTTTCAATCAGCCCCGCGGACAGCAGGTCGTGTTCCTCCGACGCTTCCATATCGCCGGTGAACAGCAGGCTGCCCTGAGGCGTTTCCACCCGCACCACCAGGGAATTGTTGTTTTCGTCCTCATCATCCTGGGCAAGGGGACCCAGCACCTGAAAGCGCGTCTGCCCGATGGAAAACGCATCCCCGGCGCTGAGCCAGACCAATGTCACGCCGTATTTTTCGGCCGCCTTGGCCACGGGATGCTCCGCCGCGCTGCCCTCGCTGTGCAGAGCGCCCGTATAAATAACGTCTACCTGCACGCCGCTTTTCAGCAGCTTTTTCAGGCCGCCCACATGGTCCTTGTCCGTGTGGGAAATCAGCACGCCGTCCAAATGGGTAATCTGATAAACGGAAAGCGCCTTTTCCAGCTGGTCAAAGCTGTCCTTGGACCCGGTATCCACCAAAAAACGGCTGTCGTCAACAAACAGCAGCGCCGCGTCCGCTTTGCCCACGTTAAGAAACAGAGCCTGCACCTGACCGTCCGCCGCCGCGGGCGCGGAAAGAAGCAGACACAGAAGAAGCAAAAGGCTGATCCAGAAAGCAAGTCGTTTCATAGCGCACCTCCCGCTTCTATTATACCGGAAAAACGCATAGATTGAAAAGGCCGCCAGTTGTAAAAACTCCCTTTTGGATGGACAGAAGTTTCGATTTGGTGTATACTTCCAATGATATTGACCAAGGAAAGGAACGATTGTTGATGAATATGCTAACCGCCGCCTTTTTGGGCCTGGTACAGGGCTTGGCCGAGTTTTTGCCCATTTCCTCCAGCGGACATCTGAATTTGTTTCAGGCGCTGCTGGGGGTGAATGTGGCAAATCAGTTGCTGTTTGATATCCTGCTGCATGTGGGCACGCTGGTTGCCGTAGCCGTGGTGTTCTGGAAGGATTGGGTGCAGATGATCGCCCATCCCATCAAGAACAAAACCCTGCTGCTGCTGTTTATCGCCTCCCTGCCAGCGCTGGCCGCGAAAGTGGTGTTTGGCGATTTGCTGGACGCTGTGGAAGGAACCAACCGCTTTTTGGGCGTGTTCTTTCTGGTGACGGCGCTGCTGCTGGTGCTGACCCAGTGGATCAGCAGGCGCAACGCGGCACGCGGGGTGGAAAAGGATCAGGTAGGTATTGTGGAAGCGCTGGTAATGGGCTGCCTGCAGGCGGTGGGCATGCTGCCGGGCGTCAGCCGCAGCGGCAGCACCATCTTTGGCGGCGTGGCCGCAAAGGTGAACCGGGAAACCGCCGCCAAATTCAGCTTTATGATGAGCGCTCCGGCCATTGTGGGCAGCCTGCTCAGCGTGGGTAAGGACGCGATTCAGGAAGGCGTGACCTTTGGCAGCGACTTGCCTGCGGTTCTAGTGGGCATGGTGGTGGCGGGCGTCAGCGGTTACCTGGCCATTCGTTTCTTCATGAAGGTCATCAGCAAGGCGTCCTTGAACGGCTTTGCGCTGTATATGGCCCTGCTGGGTATTGCAGTCATTGTTTTGCAGGCCACCGGCGTGCTGACGGATCCGGCTCCCGCCGTTTCGGAGGCGGCCGCCCTGCTGAAGGGTTTGCTTGGTTAAAAAAGCGCATCAAAAAAACCGCCCTTCCCTGCGAGCCGTGGGGAAGGGCGGTTTTGGTTTATTTGCTCATCCGTTCCAGCGCCTTGCGCACCTGGGGGAACAGCACCACCACAAAGCAGATCAGCAAATCCACAAATACGAAGGAGTTGTAGGACAGGGAGTAGACCAGGGGGGACAGGCCCGTGCCGTCGGCGTATTCCGCAAAGAATACCACGCCGCTGAGCACATGGCAGATGAAACGGCCCACGCCCGTCAGGGCCAGAGCGGCCAGCCAGCCGCACAGGTCGGGCAGGTTGGGGTTCTTTTTGGCCAGGCCCTGGCAGCGGGCGGGAATGCTGCGGCACAGACCGGCCAGCGCAATGCAGCCAAAGGCCAGCGGGTAGTCCAGCAGCGCCTGCACAACGCCCACAATATAGGGGTCCTGAATCATTTGCAGAAGGCCGTAGGCAAAGCCCACCAGCAGGCCCGGCACAGCGCCGTAGGCATAGGCGAAGGCGATGATGGGCAGCAGGCTGGCAGGGGTTACGCTGCCACCCTGGGGCAGCTTGAACAGGCGAATGTAGCTGAGTACAAAGCTAAGGGCGATGCAGATGGCGGCGCTGGCCAGCATTTTGGCGTTCCACTGCTGTTTTTTGCGCGCAAACAGCATCAGCACCACAGCCAGCACAATCAGTACGCCCAGCAGAATCCAGTTGGTTACGCTGATTTCATCCAGTTTGAATTTCATGGGGATCCTTCCTTTCCTTCTGTGACCGCACCGCATGAAAAAATGCCGCGCCTGGAAGGGCGCGGCATTGAAAGATTACTCTTTTGTGCTCGCTTCCCTACGGTAGGATTGCCTACATCAGGTTCAAAGGGACCGGCCGAAGCCATCTCAGCATTTCTGCGCCCCCAGCGGTGTTGGTTCGACTTGCATTATAGCATGGCCTGACGGATTGTCAATCATCTGTTACAGGGTATTGGTTCCAAATGTGTTTACAAAGTATGAAAAAAGCGTTACAATATGATCGGAATTTTACGACATTATTTTTCATTAGGGAGGTCGCCATGGATACCACCATGATCAGCCGCCTGACGGCAAACGCTTCGGAAATACTGGTGTACGCGGCCATTGCGCTGGTTACGCTTACCGGTTTGTTCAAGTGCATTTATCCCCTGCTGCGCAACGCGTCCCTGCTGAACCGGGCTGTGGTAAAGCTGGAAAAAACCACGGCCAAGGGCGAGCGGCCCGCCTGGCGGGATCCCCGCTTTTTGGGCCGGTCCCTGCGCCCGGAATGGCAGCAGTTTCTGCTGAACGCCGGCCAACTGGATTTGCGGGGCATTCCCTGCGATATCGGCGATTACCTGAATGAGGAAACCGTCATTGACAAGCCCGGTCACGCCCAGCTGGCGGAGCTGATTCCCGGCCTGTTGACGTCGCTGGGTATTTTGGGCACCTTTATGGGCCTGATGCAGGGTCTGACCAGTCTGGACTTTTCTACCGCGGAAGGCACCATCACCAGCATTCCCACGCTGCTCAGCGGCATGCGTTTTGCCTTTGCCACCTCTGTGGCGGGCATTGCCTGCTCCCTGACCTTCAATATGTTTAACCGCATGTCCATTGGCCGGGCCGTCCGCGCCCTGGACGGCTTTGAGGACGCTTTTTATGAGCTGGCCATGCCCCGGCCCCTGCAGCCGGATGTACAGCTGATGTGCCAGAAGCAGGATGAGGACGCACGCGCCGTCCGCCTGGCGGAAAACGTGGGCAGCCAGATTTCCGCTTCCATTGAAATGGCGGTGGGCCGGGCCATGCAGCCGCTGACCCAGTCGCTGGATACCTTTATTCAGGGCGCAACCCACGAGCAGGTGGAGGGGGTGCAGCGCATTGTGGGCCAGTTTGTCAGGCAGATGAACGCATCCCTGGGCAGCCAGCTGACCGCCCTGGGGGACACCATGCGCGCGGTAAACGACGGCCAGATGCAGACCCAGCGCAATTTGCAAAACACCCTGGAAATTTCCAAGGCCCTGGCCCGGGACGCGGAGAATATTCGTAAGGGCAGCGCGGACATTGCGGAGAATATTCAGCTGATTGCCGCAGAACTGCGTCTGGAGCGGGAGCGCCGGGCGGAAAACCTGACCACGGTGGACGATTCCAGCCAGCAAATGGTCGCCCGTCTGGAGGCATTGTCCCAATCGCTGGAGCAGATGCAGGCGGCTGTGGACAGCTTGACCGCCAACATGAACGAACGTCAGCAATAAGGAGGAAGCCATGGCCCGTAAACGCACCATGCGCCGCGGAGGCAAAGCCGACGGCGGCTCGGCATGGATCAGCTATTCCGATATGATGGCGGCGTTGCTGCTGGTGTTTGTGCTGGTGCTTTGCTACAGCATGTACCAGTACTTTGCCATGCTGGATACCAAAACCGCCGAATTAAACCAGCAAAGCGCCCTGTTGACCGCCAAGCAAACGGAGCTGGACAGCAAGCAAACGGAACTGAATAACCAGCAGCTGGCCCTGATTGCCAAGGAAAGCGAGCTTTCCAGCGCCCTTACCCAGCTGGAGGAACAAAAGGGCCTGCTCAGCGACCAGAATTTGACACTGGAGGAGCAGAAAAAGCTGATTCTGGCGGCGCAGACGGCCCTGTCTCAAAAGGAAACGGAGCTGGCTACAGCCAACGCCGAACTGGAAAGCAAGCAAAACGAACTGGCCAACGCCACCATTTTGCTGGGGCAGCAGCAGGACGCCATGAACGCCCAGCAGCAAAAGCTGGACCAGCTGGTAGGCGTGCGCACCCAGATTGTGCGGGAATTGACCAGCGCGTTAAGCAAGGCCCAGCTGAAGGCCAAGGTGGACCCCAATACCGGCGATATCATGCTGGAAAGCAACGTGTTTTTTGACACGGGCAAAAGCGCCATCAAGGCGGAAGGCAGCGAATTTTTGAAAAAGTTTATTCCCGTCTATCTGGGGGTGCTGCTTCAGGACGAATATCAGGATTATCTGGGGGAAATCATCATTGAAGGCCATACGGATACCTCCGGCACCTACTTAAGCAACCTGAAGCTGTCCCAGGAGCGTGCCCTGAGCGTTGCCACCGCCTGCCTGCAAATGCCCGGCTTGACAGACCGGCAGGTGGAAAAGCTGAAAACCATTTTAACGGCTACGGGCCGAAGCTCGTCGGTGCTGATCTACAACGAGGATGGCAGCGAAAACATGGATGCGTCCAGACGTGTGGAATTTAAATTTCGTATGAAGGACGCGGAAATGGTGGATGAAATTCGCAGAATTTTGTCCGGCGACGGCGAATAAGAGGAGGCGAATCCCATGCGCGGGCTCAAAATCGCGGCCATTGCAGCGGTATCTTTGCTGCTGGTAACGGTGCTGCTGGTAGGATACCTGTTTGCCACATCCCATGTAACGGTGCTGAAAATGACGGCCCAGGGCGTTTCCGCCGGGAATGATTCCGCCGCCTTTGACCAGGTGAAAACCGCCGTAGAGGAGCAGACCTTTCAGGGCACCCTGTTTCAAAAGCCGCTGGAATGGAAGGAAGCCGGTGAATACGCCTGGATTACCTATACCATTCGCCTGCATAACGGCTGCCTGGTGCCCCTCGACATGATTGAGGCCCAGGTGGTGCCGCAAAGCACGGATATTCTGCAAACGGCCGATTTGCAGGTGCATTCGCTGGCCATGCGGTCCGACGGCGACCTGCAGGTAACCATTTTAACGGACGCCAGCGCCCATCCGGTGCGGGAGGTCATTGTCAGCTACTATGTCTGGGGGGTCAGCTTCAGCAAAAAAGCCACGCTGGGGGAATAAGCAAAGGCCGCCATGTTCAGCGCCAAAAGCCGGGCATGACGGCCTTTGTTTTTTGCGCTTTTTACAGCCCTCCCAGAGCTATGCCCAGTACCGCGGCCAGCAATATGGTTTTGGGCACGCTCCATTTGGCGAAAAATAACACGGCGAAGGAGATAAGGCCAATGAGGATAGCCTGCCAGGACAGGCCTCCCATCGCCCCGGCATAGTTGGTTACGGCCAAATCAACAACCACGGCGGCAATCATGCCGATGCACACGGGCCGAATGCCGTACAGCGCGTTTTGCAGCAGACGGCTTTCCTTGAATTTTTTCAAAAATACGGCCGCCAGCATGCACAGGGTCAGCGTGGGAGCCAAAACGCCCAGACTGGCGCATAACGCGCCGGGAATCCCGGCCACCCGCGTGCCCGCGAAAGTGGCGCAGTTCAATCCCATGGGTCCCGGCGTCATTTCCGCAATGGCCACAATGTCGCTGACCTCCATGGCCGTCATCCAGCCGTGGCGAATCATTTCCGAATTGATAAAGGGAATCATGGAGGTGCCGCCAAAGCTGGTAAAACCGATCAGCAGGAAGGAAAAGAACAGTTCAAGATAGATCACGGCGCGTTTTCACCTCCATGGCTATCAGACCGGCGGCGGCTCCCAAGCCTACGATGAAAAGATTGCTGAGCCCTGTAAACAGGGCAAGCGCCGCCGCGGCCAAAGCGATAATCCAGCAGAACCAGTCCTTTAAGGCGCTTTTGGTCAGCTTCAGCATGGCGCATAAAATAATGGGCACCACCGCCGCCCGAACGCCCATCATGGCCCGGGCGATGTATACATTGTCATGCAAAAGACTGTATAGAAAGGTGACGGCATACATGATGACCAGCGGCGGCAGGGTAATGCCGCCCAGCGCAGCCAGCGCGCCACACACCCCCGCCGTGTGGTAGCCGAACAGCACGCTGGCGTTGCCGATCATCAGCCCGGGGATGCTCCGGCCTACGGAGGTAAAGTCCAGCAGCTCTTCATCGGTAATCCAGTGCCGCTTTTCCACAAATTCCTTTTGAATTTGCGTCACAATGCTCCAACCGCCGCCGAAAGTGAAGCAGCCGAATTTCAGAAACGTCAAAAAGACGATGGGCACCCGCCCCCTCTGGGTTCCTTTCTTCATGGATTCACTCTTCTTTCGGTTTTGGTTCGTATTCAGCATATCACCGGTGTCAAGCCCCGCAGGACGCTGATGCAATCGCCGTTTACCACCTGCGGCCCCAAAACGACCACCTGTTTAAAAACGGTGGAAATGGCCGTTTGATTTTCTTATACTATAACCGCGGTAAGAACAAAGGAGGTGATACCATGGAAATCGAAATCAGAATAGACGAAAATTGCAAAGAACCCAAATGGATTGTGATAACGGACAAAATGACGGATGAAATCAACGCCATCATCAAACGGATTTCCGAAGAACAGCCGCAGGTAATCGCAGGCTTCAGGGACGGTACGGTCGAGGTGCTGGGTCCGGCGGATATCTACCGCGTCTTTGCCACATCCGGCAAGGTGATTGCTGAAACGGATCATGGAGAGTATACGCTGCGTCCGCGGCTTTACGAAATGGAGCAAAGGCTGGAAAGCCATTCCTTCGTGCGAATTTCCAATTCGGACTTGATTAATCTGAAAAAGGTCAAGAGCTTTGATTTGAGCTTTGCGGGAACCATTTGCATTACGCTTTCCAACGGCACGGTTACCTATGTTTCAAGGCGGTCCGTCGCCAAAATCAAACAACGGTTAGGCATATGAGGTGATCATAATGAAAAAAAAGCTGATTCAACGCGGGCTTTTGGGGATTCCGCTGGGCATTGCCATCGGGTTTGTCATAACCATCATTATTTCAGGCTGTATTGGAGACGGTTCCTTTTACCCTGTTCAGCCCCGGCTGATGGAAACCATGGGAAGCGAGTTAAACGCGGTGATTCTTCAAACCGTGCTTTGCGCCGTCATGGGCGCAGGCTTTGCCATGGCCTCTGTTATTTGGGAGATTGATTCCTGGAGCCTTGCCAGGCAAAGCGGTATTTATTTCGCGGTGGCCTGCGGGGTTATGTTCCCAATTGCGTACATCGCCCAGTGGATGCCCCATTCCATTGGCGGAATCGTATCATATGTGGGTATATTTGTCGCTATTTTCATTGCGGTTTGGATTGCGCAATATCTGGTGTGGAAAAGAAAAATTCAAAAAATGAATGAGGAAATCCAAAGCGGCAACAAGGA
The DNA here is from genome assembly GCA_934621505.1 of uncultured Clostridia bacterium. GTDB lineage: Bacteria > Bacillota > Clostridia > Christensenellales > Aristaeellaceae > Limiplasma. The sequence goes on along the minus strand of CAKTUU010000004.1, from coordinate 83,181 downwards.
AAAATAAACCAGAACGGCGCGACCACGAAAGTCACGCCGTTTATTGATTTTGCTGTTTCCAGCCGCTGCGCAAATGGAAAAAGCGGGCCGTTATTTCATCTTGGCGTAGGGCTCTTCCCAAACAGTTTACCGTTTCCGCAGGAAAAGCAAATTTTCCCGGCTCCAAACCTCGCCAAACAATACGTCGTCATTCAGTTGCGCGAATTTGGGGGCAAATTCGCCCAGGGCTTCCGGCCCGCGGTTTGTTTTACAGCCATGATTGCAAGCTCCTTTCAGAATATGGGTCAATCAGCCTGCGGCTTTTTGAACGCCAGCAAGGCTGCCAGACAGTATAAGAAGGGAAGAACATAGTAACGGTATTTCGGCTGCACCTCCAGAATCAAAAAGGCGCAGAACGCGCAGCCCAGAATGGCCATGCACAGCAGCGCGGCAGGGTTTTGGGCCAGCGGCCGGATCTGTCTGCGCACCAGCCGCAGGATAAGGGCAATCCAGCTGAAACCGTATAAAAAGGCCCGCAGGCAAAGCTCCAGGGTAGATAATACCGGGTACAGGGTTTCAGCGGTAAGGCCAAAGGGCGGGTTGGGCTGGTCAACGCCGTTCAGCAGCCAAAAGTAGGGGGACGCGTCCGTCCAATAGCAGCTGATTTTGCGCAGGAAAAAGGAGAGTGGTTTATCACATTGCTGATAGCGCTGGGCAATAAACTGCCTGAGCGCCTGCTTGCGCTGCCCGGCGTCGTCAATGCGGTAGATATACGCGCTGTCGTTATTGTATTCCCCATGATGGCTGGCAAAGTTCAGACCGATGGCGAAGCGGTGTTCCGGACGCAGGTTGCCAATGCCGTTGGGGGCCACGTCGGTAGCAATCAGCAGCTGCTCCGTGCCCATGGTAACCAGCAGGTAGCAGCCCACAACCAGCGCAAGCTGACCGGCTGTGCGCAGCAGCAGCGCGCGATGGGGCGACAGAATGATCCGGTATACGCAGCAGGCCCCAATGGCCAGCAGGGCGATAATGCCCTCCGGACGCATCAGCTGGTGCAGGCCCAGCAGCGCTCCGGCCAGCGCGAAGCCGTACCAGCGCTTGCTGCTAAGCAGCGTATACAGCCCCCAAAGCAGCAAAAAGGTGGAAACCGGCTGGTTGGACATCATATTTACCAGATAAATGGCGCTTGGGTCCACCGCATACACAAACGCGAACCCCATGGCCCAGGGGGAAGCCGTAAAGCGGGAAGCAATGCGGTAAACCAGAAAAACGCTTAGCGTCATCCACAGCACATCCGCCAGCTTCACCGCCACAATGCTGGGACAGATGGACAGAATGCCCGCCTCGTACAGCGTAAAGGGAATTTGATACGCCCAGCGGTAAAAATAATCGTCGGATGTATACACATGGGTCCAGGACAGGGAGCCGGTGCGCATTTCCTCGGCGGCCTGATAAAACGCCTGAAAATCGCTCATGGGAGCCGTAGGCAGGCTTAGCGCAAAGCAAAGACGCAGCCCGGCGGCCACAAGCAGCAAAAGGACCACCGCCACCCTGGGCCGACGGGCATACAGCCTTACCAGCCCATAGCCCGCCGCCAGCAGCACAGCCAGCGCCGCAACGGCCAGCCCAATCTGCTGGCCATTATAAATCAGGTTTTGCAGCTGATACAGGGCAAAGCCGGTGTACAGGCAGGCCATCAGCGCAAAGGGCAGGTACAGCACCACGGTTTGCCACTTGTCAGGCTTCAGGCTGCGGTCATCCTGCAAAAAAGGGGACGGTTTCATTATAAAAGTCGCCTCGCTTGCTGTTATTGCTGTTTGTCCAGCAGGTCCTTCAGCCCTTCAAAGGGCCGGTAGGTGCTTTCTTCCTCCGGTTCGGGCTGAGGCGCGTCCTCCACATGGCCCAGGTATTCCGCGCCTGCCGCGCAGGTATCGCTGCACAGAAAGCGCATGGGCAGGTTCAGCATCACCAGGGTCAGGGTCATATGCTCCAGCGGCAGGTTTTTCCCCTCGTAATGGAAGGTTTCGTCCTCCTCCTCGTTAGCGTCCTTGCGGAAGGTTTCGCGAAAGGATACCTCTACCGGGGCGCTGGCGGGGTTCAGGCACAGGGCGCACGCGCCGTGAGCCACTGTGGACAGGCCGCCCTCCAGGGTAACGGTATCGTCCGCCACCACATATTCTCCTTCCAGCTTCACCGGGTCAAAGGTAATAATGTCGCCGCTGACGTCCTGGGGCGGCAGCGTTACCTCGGCGGTAAAGGGCAGATGGGTTAATGGAGAAACAAACCCCTTGGAAATATCCAGATTCATGGAAAAACCTCCTTGTCAATCCTGTTCGTACATGGTGCCGATCAGCCGGCCATAGCTGTATACCTGAAACAGCGTATGGTAGCCCTCCGGTTCAGGCACGTTGTACACCTGCACATAATTCTCAATATAGTATAAATAAGGGGCGTCCTTTGCGGTTGTGGTGGTCAGCCGGGACTTTAACCCTTCGTCCAGCTTAAAGCGGGCGTTTTGCAGGTCAAAGAAATAGCAGCCCACTTCCAGCGGCAGGGACTGGTTGCGGTTTGGGGAGGCAGCCAGCTGCTTGAGAGCGCCGGTACAGCCCGTATTCCAATAATCGGTTTCCATGGCGCCCCTGCTGCACAGCAGGTTATAGTAGGACGCTTCATACGGGTGATTTTGCATCATGCCCACGCCGCTCAGGGCAAAGCAGCAGCACAGAGCGGCGGCATACGCCTGCCTTAGCCAAACCCGCCTTTGACACAGCCGCCACAGCACACCGATTCCATAAGCCGCCAGAATCAGCAGCCCGGCGCAGGCAAAGTAGAAATGCCGCCAGCCGTTGTACACCACCGGCCGCACGAGAATATACGCCACTATGGGCAACAGCCAGCAGATGGCGGCGGACCAAAGCAGTAAGCCGTTTGGTTTGGAAAAAACTCCTTTGGCTCTCGCCTGGTTTGAAGCACCAGCTTTACCAGGCCGACAAGGCCAAGCGGTAGCGTATACAAGGGTAAGGTTACCACCATCAAATAGGGCAAATAGTAGAAGGGCAACGGGTTGTCCGGAATATGAAATTCAGCCCCGCGGAAAAAAAGCACACCCTTCCACCGGGAAAAAGCCGCAGAATTGCCGAACAGGTAGCTAAAATATTGCCCGGGATGGCTCCAGCAGGCAGGCGTTAATAAAAGGTAAAGGGCCAGAAAGGAAAAGAGGGTCATCACCGCCAGGCCAATTCTACGCCGGTTCCATTGACGGCGCACCGACAGCAGCACAACGGCGGACAGACAAATGCAGCCCCAGGCAAGCAGGCCGGAAACCCGCAGATTGGTTGCCAGCGCCCCGGCCAGGGAGAATACCAGGGCGCGCCGCCAGCACAGCTTTTCCAGCAGACGCGCTCCCAGCCACAGGCAAACCAGCATCAGACATAACATGACCAGGTCTTTGTCGTTAAAGTGGGCGTGAGCGAAAAAACGGGGGGACAAGTACAGCAGCAGCGTCGCCACACAGGCAAAAAAACGGTTAAGTCCCAGCCTGCGCGCCAGGGCGTACAGGCTCCACAGCCCGGCCATAAACCACAGCCAGACAATCAGGCTCCACAGGGTGGAGGCAGTATGCTGGGACGCAGTCGTCAGAAAGGGCAGATACAGATACATGGGCGCAATGCCGTGATCCCGCTCTACGGATTCGGAAATGGCGGCGTCCTCCAGCGCCAGCCAGGCCGGGCAGTTTATTCCCGCTTTTTGCAGCGCAAGGGCGTATTCTTTGGCGTTGGCGCGCAGAATCGCCTGCTGAGGCAGCTCGTCATAGCTGGCGGAATAGTCGCATAGCGTCAGCAGGCCAATGAGCATCAAAACGGCAAAAAAGGCTCCCACCGCCACTTTTCTACACTGCTTCGCCATACTCAAAGCCCCTCCTTGTGTGCCGGGTGTAAAAAGACAGGCAGACGGAAAAGCCCTTCCCGCCTGCCTGAAACGCATTCCAATTACTCGATTTCCTTGCCGGTGACGATGCACAGGGTATCGCGGGCAATGACGATTTCCTCGTCAGTGGGGATCACCACAATCTTTACCTTGCTGTCGTCGGCGGAAATGACGGCCTCGCTGCGGGTGTTATTCTTGGCCGGATCCAGCTTGGCGCCCAGATACTCAAAGTTCTTCATGATGCGCTCGCGCAGGGCCACGTTGTTTTCGCCGATGCCGGCGGTAAACACAATCACGTCCACGCCGCCCATTTCAGCCGCGTAAGCGCCGATGTACTTGCGAATGCCCCATACCAGCATATCGCGGGCGATGATGGCGCGCTCGTTGCCGGCGTCGGCAGCCGCGTCGATATCACGCATGTCGCTGCTGATGCCGCTGATGCCCAGCAGACCGCTCTTTTTGTTCATCATGGTCAGCACTTCGTCCACGGTCATGTGGTCGTTGTTGGCAATGTACTGCACCACGGCGGCGTCCACGCTGCCGCAGCGGGTGCCCATCAGCACGCCCTCCAGAGGCGTAATGCCCATGGAGGTATCCAGGCACTTGCCGTCCTGCACGGCGGCCAGGCTGGAGCCGTTGCCCAGGTGGCAGGTGATGACACGGGTGCCCTCACGGGGAATGCCCAAAAATTCGCAGGCGCGCTTGCTGACATAGCGGTGGCTGGTGCCGTGGAAGCCGTAGCGGCGCACATGCAGGCGCTCGTAATAATCCATGGGCACGCCGTACATATAGCTCTTGGGAGGCATGGTCTGGTGGAAGGCGGTGTCGAACACGGCCACGTTGGGGGTGCCCGGCATCACCTTTTCGCAGGCCTCAATGCCCATCAGGTTGGCGGGGTTGTGCAGGGGGCCCAGAGGAATGTTGGCGCGAATGGCCTCCTTCACTTCCTCGTTAATCAGCACGCTGGCGGTAAAGCGTTCGCCGCCGTGCAGCACACGGTGGCCCACCGCGCCGATTTCATCCATGCTTTTCAAAGCGCCCTTTTCCGGGTCCAGCAGCGCCTTCAGCATCCACTCGATGCCCTCGGTGTGGTTGGCCATGGGAGCGACCGCGTCAAACACCTTGTCGCCCACCTTTTGGTTGATGTGGCTGCCCTCGATGCCGATGCGCTCCACCAGACCCTTGGCCAGCAGCTTTTCGCCGTCCATGTCGATCAGCTGATATTTCAGGGAGGAGGAACCGGCGTTCAAAACCAGAATCTTCATCGCATTCTTTCTCCTTACACTGTTGTGCGCTCAGCCCTGAGCCTTTACGGCGGTAATGGCTACCACGCTTACAATATCGTCCACGGAGCAGCCGCGGCTCAGGTCGCTGACGGGCTTGGCCAGACCCTGAATGATGGGGCCGATGGCCTCGGCGCCGGCCAGACGCTGCACCAGCTTGTAGCCGATGTTGCCCGCCTGCAGGTCGGGGAAGATCAGGGTGTTGGCATGACCGGCCACGGTGCTGCCGGGGGCCTTCAGCTGGCCGACGCTTTCCACCAGCGCGGCGTCAGCCTGCAGTTCGCCGTCCAGCTGCAAATCGGGAGCCAGCTCCTTGGCCAGTTTGGTGGCTTCCTGCACCTTGGTCACGTTCTCGTGCTTGGCGCTGCCCTTGGTGGAGAAGCTGAGCATGGCCACACGGGGATCCAGGTCAACCAGCTGCTTGCCGGACTGGGCGCTGGAAATAGCGATGGCGGCCAGCTCCTCGGCGGTGGGGTTGGGGTTTACGGCGCAGTCGCCAAAGATCATCACGCCGTTGTCTCCCCACTTTTTATCGGGAATTTCCATGATAAAGCAGCTGGAAACCACCTTGGTGCCGGGGGCCGTCTTGATGATCTGCAAAGCGGGACGCAGCACGTTGGCGGTGGAGTTGATGGCGCCGCCCACCATGCCGTCCGCGTCGCCGGCCTTCAGCATGACCGCGCCGTAATACAGCGTGTTGCCGGTTACCAGGTCGGCGGCCTGCTCGGGGGTCATGCCCTTGGCCTTGCGCAGCTCATACAGCAGGTTGGCGTATTCGGCGGACTTATCGCTGGTTTTGGGGTCGATGATGGCTACGCCGGTCAGGTCGGTGCCGGTTTCGGCGGCTACCTTTTTCACCTCGTCCGGGTTGCCCAGCAGGGTTACCTTAGCAATGCCCTGGGCCAGAATTTTGGCGCTGGCCTGCACGGTGCGCGGCTCGGTGCCTTCGGGCAGCACAATGTGCTGCACGTTTTGCTTGGCTTTGGCTTTGATTTTGTCGATGACAGACATGTTTTTTTCCTCCCTCGTGTGGTAAAATACACGGTGTGTATCTGTTTTTAGCCATAACAGTATACAACTTTTTTCCTCTAAAGGGAAGGGGGAGGACAAAAAATGGAGCCTGTTGTGGGAATCATCTGCGAGTACGATCCCTTCCATCTGGGGCACGCCCATCAGTTTGACCTGATCCGGCGCAAATGGCCCGGCGCGGCCATTGTCTGCCTGATGAGCGGCTGCTTTACCCAGCGCGGCATGCCCGCCATGCTTGGCCCCCGGTTTCGCGCCCAGGCGGCGCTGAACGCCGGGGCGGATCTGGTGCTGGAATTGCCCTGCGCCTGCGCCGTCAGGGACGGGGAGCATTTTGCTCTTGGCGGAGTAGAAATGCTGACCCGCCTGGGTTTTGTAACCCATCTGTGCTTTGGCGCGGAGGACGGCCTGCTCACGCTGCTGCCTGCCGCGGATTTGCTGGAGGAACCGACGGAAGCCTTTCAGCAGGCGCTGCGAAAACAGCTGGATGCCGGATGTTCCTTTGCGGCGGCTCAGGGCCGGGCGCTGGAGCAATGTCTGGGGGGCGGCGCGTGGCAAAAGCCCAATAACATTCTGGCCCTGTGCTATCTGCGGGCCATCCGGCGGCTGCACAGCCCGCTGGTTCCCTATGCCGTGGACCGTAAAAGCGACTATCATGGGGATGTGCTGCGGCCAGACCAATGGCCGTCCGCTACGGCGGTGCGGGCCGCGTTTTGGCAGGGACGGTATGGTCAGGCAAACGCCGCCTGCGGATATGTTCTGCCCACGGGGCCGGTATGCGCCCCGGACGCTTTGGACCGGCTGCTGCTGTATAAGCTGCGTATGGCGGATGTACAGGCGCTGGCGCTGCTGCCGGACTGCTCCGAAGGGCTGGAATACCGGCTGCGTGACTGCGCCATGGCCGCCTCCTCCCGTGAGGATTTGCTGGATCGGCTGAAAACCCGCCGCTATGCCAGGGCCCGGCTTAGCAGGCTGTGCTGTCACGCGCTGCTGGATATAACCCGGGATTTTTTGCAAAACGATACGGCGATCCGTCAGGTACGGCTGCTGGGACTGCGGCCCGGCTCCCGTGTAACCGGCCTGATGAAGCAAAGCGGCATTCCCATTCTGGCCCGGCCCCGGAAGGACGCGGTGCAGGCGCTGGAGAAGCGGGCATACGATGTATGGGCGCTGGGCGCCGGGCTGCCGGGCGGGTTATGGTATACCCAGGGCGTGGCCGTGGCGCGCCCCTGACGGCCCTTGCTATGCCGTCGTTTTTGCGTTACAATAATCATGAAAAGGGCCGGTCTGGCCCGCTGTTTTAATGAAGGAGGAGTTTCATCATGAGCGAAAAAACGCTTTTGCGTAAGGACGTTCCCTTGAAGGATACATGGGATCCCAGCCATGTGTATGCAACCACCCAGGATTGGGAAAATGATTTTGCCTGGATTCAGCAGCAGTGCGCCGTACTGGCCGCCTGCGCCGGCACGCTGAAGCAGGGACGGGACAAGGTGCTGGAAGTGCTGAAATTGCAAAGTCAGGTCAGCGAGCATATCGCCCGGCTGTATCTGTACGCCATGATCAGCCTGAACAGCGATAACTCCGACAGCTTTTATCAGGGGCTGTCCGCCCGCGCGGCCAGCCTGTACGCCCAGTTTGCCTCCTCTGTGGCCTTTGTGGATCCGGAACTGCTGGCTTTGCCCAGAAAAACCCTGAAGGGCTATATTGAGGATCCGGACTTTGCGGATTTTGACACCCACCTGAAGGATTTGGAGCGGATGCGTCCCCATACCCTGTCCGCCGACAAGGAAACCCTGCTGGCCAGTGCTGGCGAGGTGCTGGGCGCGCCCAGCAATATTTACGACATGCTGACCGATGTGGACATGAGCCTGGGCAAGGTGAAAAACGAACAGGGCCAGCTGGTGGATCTGACCCACGCCCGCTTTGGCTCCCTGATGGAAAGCCAGAACCGCGCCGTGCGCAAGGGCGCTTACGAACGCATGATGAAGGCTTACGGCGCTTACGGCTCCACCTTTGCGGCCACCTACGCCGCCAATGTGAAGGGCGATGTGTTCGCCGCCCGCGCCCATGGCTACAAGACCGCCCGGGCTGCTGCCATGTACCCGGACGACATTCCGGAAAGCGTCTATGACAACCTGCTGAACGCCATCCACGGCGCGCTGCCTACCCTGAATGCCTACTGCGCCCTGCGTAAAAACGCCTTTGACATTCCCACGGTGCATATGTACGACCTGTACGCGCCCATGACCAGGGATTTTGAGATGAAGCTGACCTTTGACCAGGCCTATGACCTGCTGCTGGAAGTGGTGGAGCCCCTGGGCAAAGATTATCAGGACGTGGTGCGCGGCGCCAAGGACAGCCGCTGGATCGACGTGTATGAAACGCCCAATAAATCCACCGGCGCGTATTCCGCGGGCAGCGCCTACGGCGTGCATCCCTATGTGATGCTCAACTTCCGTCCGGAACTGGACGGCCTGATGACGCTGGCCCACGAAATGGGCCACGCCATGCACAGCTATTATTCCAACCACAACCAGCCCTTCGCCAAGAGCGATTACACCATTTTTGTGGCGGAGGTGGCCTCTACCTGCAACGAGGTGCTGACCATTCACGCCCTGCGCAAAAAGCACGAGGGCAACAAGGCCGCCCAGGCCGCGCTGATTGGCCGCATGCTGGAGGGCTTCCGCACCACGGTGTTCCGTCAGGCCATGTTTGCCGAATTTGAAATGATCGCCCATAACATGGAGGAAGCCGGTCAGCCCCTGACCCGTGAATCCCTGTGCGCGGCCTATTATGATTTGAACAAGCGTTACTATGGCGGCGGCTGCCGGGTGGACAAGCTGGTGGAAAATGAATGGATGCGCATTCCTCACTTCTACCGTTCCTTCTATGTGTACAAATACGCCACCGGCTTCTGCGCCGCTGTGGCGCTGGCCAACCGTATTCTCACCGGAGGCCCCGAGGCCGTGGCGGCCTACCGCAAATTCCTGACTTTGGGCGGCAGCATATCCCCCATTGAGGAACTGAAGGTGGCAGGCGTGGATATGTCCACTCCCGAACCGGTGGAATCCGCGCTGGACACCTTTGCCGAGCTGCTGGCGGACTTTTCGGAAATGATGGAATAAAAGCAGACGCTGGACTGCCGGTCAGGATTCAAAGCGTTCAAAAAACACCATGCGAAGAAGCATGGTGTTTTTTGAACGGGCTGTGTGGGTACGCCGCGGGGCACACGACTTTTTAAAAACGGAAGCGCTCATCCCTTGACCGCGCCTGCCGTAATGCCGCTGATAATGTAGCGCTGGCAGGCCAGGTACAAAATCAGAATGGGAATCATGGACATGATGAAAAAGGCAAAGGCTGGGTTCAATTCGTTGGTCTTGCCGTTAAAGTACCGGATTTGGGCCAGGGTCAGGCTATAGGAATTGGTGTCCCGCAGCAGAATGACGGAGGTGGAATAGTCGTTCCAGATAAACAGGGTATTCAGCACCAGCTGCGTCACGTTAATGGGGGTCATCAGCGGAAAAACCACCTTCCAGAAGGTCTGGAAACGGTTGCAGCCGTCAATGCCCGCCGCCTGCTCCAATTCCCGCGGAACGGTTTTCACAAACCCAGTTACCGCCACCATGCTGATGGAAATTTGCAAACCGGCCCTGGCAATGATAAAGCCGATGTTGGTGGAATCCAGCCCGGCGGCCTTCCAGTTAACGAACAGGGGCAGTTCAAAGCATTGGAAGGGAATCAGCAGGCCCAGCGTCAGCACGGCGTAAATCAGGTTGTAACCGCGGGTTTCGTTGCGGGCCAGCACCCAGGCGGCCATGGAGGTAAAGCCCATCAGGATGATTACGGTGGGAATGGTGTTGAGAATGCTGTTTTTGTATCCCACAAGGAAGGCTTTATTATCAAAGATCACGGAGCGAAAGTTTTCCAGCGTGGGGTTGGAGGAAAACGCCAGACGGTTCTGGCTGATTTCGTTTACCGGCTTAAAAGCATACAAAACAGCTACATAGAAGGGAAGCAGTACGATAATCAGCAGCAGGCTGACCAACGCGATGCGCAAAGCGCTGGCAATGACCTTACGGCGGTGCATTTGGGACTTGGGGTCGTACATATGAACCTTTTTGGGAGCCATAGCGGTCATGCTTCCACCTCCAAACGGCGCAGAACGCGGGTAACAATCTGAGTAAGAACAATCAGAATAATGGTCAGCAGAATGGCCGCAGCCTGACCTACCGACGCGCCCTTGGCCTGGAAAATCTGGTTGTAAATATAATAGGCGGTGGTCTGGCCCTCCGGACGGGTTTGGGATACAACCGCTGGCAGGTCGAAGGTGCGCAGGCCCCAGGCCAAAATCAGCGTAATGTTGGTGGTAAAGGCGGGCACAATCATGGGAATGGTAATGTGAATGAACTGCTGCCAGCGGTTTGCGCCCTCCACAGTGGCCGCCTCGTAATAGTCCATGGAAATGGTTTGCAGGGCGGCGATGTAGATTAGCATGGTGTAGCCCATATCTCTCCAGGAGGCCATAATGGCCATGGCCAGCACGGTGGTATCCGCTGTGTACAGCGGACTGACCACCCCAAAGATGGGGGCGTAAATATCGCTGAACAGGTAAGCCCAGATAATGGCGCCAGCGGTAACGGATGTGGTAAAGGGCAGGAAAAATACGGTACGGGAAAAATTGTTGAACCTGGTGCCCTTTTTAATCAGCAGCGCCAGAGCGAAACCCATCAGATTGGAAAACAGCAGGTACAATCCCGTAAAGTGGAACGTAACGCCCAGAGAACGTAAAAACTGCTTGTTGTGAATGACAAAGTTATAAGATTTAAAGGACAGGGTGATTTTTTCCCACAGGGTGTTTTCCGCGGTAAAATAGGGAGTAGGCGATGTAATGATTTCCTTCCACCGCATGAAGGAGTAGGGAATGCCCTGGAAGAAGGGAACCAAGACAACGACTACGAACAAAACGATGGTGGGCAGCAGAAACAGAAAATTGCCCATATGCTGCTTTGCGTGCAGTCTGACAGGTTTCCGTGGATTGATGATTTTGGTTGTCATCTTGGCCTCACTCCATATCGAATTGGAATAAAGTTGGGTAAAGATAGGGCGGGCTATCCAACGGACAGCCCGCCGGTTCATTCGGACAGGAAACTTACCAGCTTCGCGTTACAGTGCGTTCTTGGCAATTTCCTCGTCGAACAGGTTCTGCATGTATTCGATGCAGGTATCCACAGAGTTGACACCCTCGGACGCTTCGCCGGTGCAGCAGTACACAGCCCAGGCATACAGAGCCTTGCGGTAGGCGCTGGTGAAACCGGAGGAGAAGGGGGCGGTGAAATCGCCGTAGCAGGCGGTGTTGCCAGAAGCCTTGGCGGCCAGCAGGCTCTTAAGCAGCTCGGGGGTATTTTCGGTGGTGGCGCCGGTGATGCAGGGCTGGAAGGAAGCGTCAGACCAGTAGCCCATGCAATCGCTCAGCCAGAACTCCATGAACTTGACGGCCCAATCCTTGTTGGCGGCCTTGTCGTTTACCATGAACGCCTGGTCAACCTGCACATTCAGCACAGGGGTTTCGCCGGAATCATCGGTGGGGCACAGGAAGAAGCCGTACTCAAAGCCTTCGGGCATGACATCTTCGATGGAGCCGATGTTCCAGGTGCCCTGGTACAGCATGCCGGCCTTGCCGGACACGAACATTTCGTTGGCGTCGGTCTGCTTGTTGGAAGTGGCGTTGGGGGCGGCCCAGCCCTTACCCTGGCCCATGCGCTCGGCCCACAGTTCCAGGCCCTTGGCAAAGTAGGGATAATCGGCAACCTTCTTTTCGCCGCTCATCAGCTTTTCAAACATATCGTTATCGCCATTGGCCAGAGCCTCGGTCCAAACGATGGGGCGCATTTCAATGTCCACAGACGCGCCGTCGGCATACCACTGAGCCCAGGGGGTGATGCCGTTGTCGGCCAATTTCTGGGCAGCGGCCAGCAGTTCGGTCTTGGTCTTGGGAACCTCGATACCCTGCTCCTCAAAGATCTTTACGTTGTAGAACACGCCCCAGGACTTAAAGTCGATGGGATAAGCGTACCACTTGCCCTTGTAGGACACGTCGCCCATGTCGCCATCGGTCAGGCCCAGGGACTTGATCAGCTCGTTGCCGGTCAGATCCATGATGTAGCCTTCGTTAATCAGGGTGTCGTACATACCGGGGTTGCCCATGATCAATTCGGGGTTGTCGCCGGCGGCGATAGCGGTTTCCAGCTGGGGCCAGTAGTCGGTGCCCTGGGAATAAGCCTTGTTATCAAACTCGATCTTTACTTCGGGATGAGCTTCCACAAAGCGCCGCTCAATTTCCTCCATGGCGGCGGCCTTCTGGCCTTCCACCATGTAGTGGAAAACGGTGATCTTCACGGTGTCTTCCGCCAATGCGGCGGGAACCATGGCCAGAACCATGATCAAAGCCATGAGTAGGGCTACCATTTTCTTCATGTTCAGTTCCTCCTTGGGCTATGCCCGAATTTTTTACAGCGTTTTGGAAAAACGCCGATGGTTTTTGGACACGCTTCGGTGCCTCTTGATGGGTCTATTATGGCATTGATTTGACCAAAAGGGTATACACTATTTTTCCGAAATCGTTTATTGTTTTTACTGGATTTCCAAAACGGTTTATTTTGTTCCACTTGATGCTAAAACGGGCGTAAAACCTGGACAAATCCATAGCAGGGCTGGCTTTTTCGTTTCAAAAAGCCTGACAAAAAATCAGCTTTTTGCCAGGCGGTTGCGGTATTCGGTTGGAGTCATGTGTTCCATGCGTTTAAAGGTGTTATAGAAGGAGATATAGTTGCTGTAGCCGATGGCGCGGCCCACCTCCTCCACCAGAATGCGAGGATCCGCCAGCATGGTATGGGCAATTTCCATTTTGGCCCTAAGCACATGCTCGTGAAAGGTAACGCCGGTTTCCTTGCGAATTAAGGCGGACAGGTAGTTGACGCTGACGTGGTACATTTCGGCAATATCGTTCAGCTTCAGCTTTTCCGCGCCGTGCAGGCGAATGTAATCCAGCACGTTGCGGGTCAGCAGCGAGCATTTGGCCTCGCTTTGGCTGTTTCCCTCCTTCAGGGAAACGTGCAGGGTTTTCAGGCAGCTTTCCACATCGCCCTTGCCGGTCACAAACCAGGGGGCGCTCATGGCCCGGTCGATATCGGCGGTCATGGGGCAGGGATACTTGCGAAACAGCATCAGCGAATACAGGGACACCAGGGACCTCAGCTGGCTGTACTGCTGGCCGCTGATCTCCGTCAGCACGGCCGCTGCGGCGCAGGCGCTTTCGTCCGTCAGCTCCGCCTGTTCGATCAGCTCGTCAATTTTGCGGCGCACCTCGGTCATCAGGCCGTCGTTTTCGCCGCTTTGGGCGTGATAAAATACGCAGGCGCCGCTGATGTGGCCCATGGCGCTTTCCCACAAGGCCTGCCGTGCCTGGTGATAGGTTTGCCGGATCTGGTGATGGGACGTAGCCAGGGAACTGATGCCAATGCGCACCCTGGCGGGCAGGGCCTGATCCATTTTATCGCAGACCCGTTCCACCTCGTCCAGCCACCCGTCGGACGTATCGTCCCGCATGACGTAGATCACCAGCGAATCGTACAGCACAACGGACAGAGCGTGAACCTGACAGCTTTCCAGCAAATCGTCCATTCCGTTCAGCGTGGCCAGGGGAATGGCCCCCGGCTCCTCCGGCTGAATGATCATCAGATAATACGCCTTGCTCCATAGACCGGCGTCCGTCAGGGTTTGGTTCACATTCTGGCCGATGCGGGAATCGTTGGTCAGCAGGGACAAAATCTGCGCCTTCATGCGCAGCTTGTCTACCTGGGTCAGGGCCACGTCCGCGGCGATTTGACGCTGCATCAGGTCCACCGCGCGCCGGATGGCCTTGACAACCTCCTCGTTTTGAATGGGCTTCAGAATATAATCGAACACGGACAGCTTGATGGCCCGGCTGGCGTACTGGAACTGGTCATAGCCGGTGATGATAATGGTTTTCATGTCCGGCAGCTCGGGCCGAACCTCCTCCAGCATTTCCAGACCGTCCTTTTTGGGCATGCGGATATCCGTCAGCAAAATATCTGGCCGCAGCCGCAAAAGCAATTCCTTCCCCGCCTCGCCGTCTGTTGCGGAGCCTACCAGCGTGCAGCCCAGCCCGGCCCAGTCGATGGTTTGGGACAGTGACCGCACGGTGACGGGATTATCTTCGATAATTGCCACTTTAACCAACGACACGGACACGGCCTCCTTATTTTTGACAGCTTACTTTTTTGTTATTATATCAAAACCCGAACGCTTTGCAAATAGATTTTTTGCACTTTTTTTCTTGTTTGTGTTGCTGCCATGCCGTTTTCTACATTATTATGCGGCAAAGCGTCCCTCTTGACAAAGACGGGAAGGCTGTGTATAGTGTTGTCAATCGAATTAAATCGATAACGATTTAATGAAACGCAATCATTGAAAATTGGGGAAAGAGGGATTGACATGGCAGATTACCGCACCATTCCTGCAAGCGAACTGGGCAAGGGAAGTCACATCAAGCTGGAGCTTTGCGAAACCGAGGTGGACCTGTACTGGAAGATGGCCATGGAGGTGGCCGAACTGATTGAGGAAAACAACCGGAAGGGCGAACCCACCGTTATGATTATTCCCTACGGTCCGTTGGGTCCCTATGCCCGTCTGGTGGATCTGGTCAACACCCGCCGCATCAGCCTGAAAAACTGCTGGTTCATCAACATGGATGAATACCTGGACAAAAATAACCAGTACCTGCCCAAGGACGATCCTCTGTCCTTCCGGGGCGGCATGGACCGTACCTTCTACAGCCTGGTGGATCCGGAACTGAACGTGCCGGAAAGCCAGCGCTTCTTCCCGGAGCCGGGCAACGAGGGCAAGGTATGGCAGGTCATTCAAAAATTCGGCAAGCTGGATATGTGCTGGGGCGGCGTGGGCATCACCGGCCATATCGCCTTTAACGAGCCCCCGGAGCCCGGCGAGGCTTGCACGGACGAGGAATTTTTGGCCCGGCCAACCCGTGTTTTGCACATTGCCCGGGAAACCAAGACCATTAACGCCTACATGAACGCGGGCGCGGATTTGGACGCTATTCCGGATACCTGCATCACCGTTGGCATGAAGGAAATCTTTTTTGCCCGCAAGGTACGTATGTGTATGCCCCGCGACTGGAACGCCGCCATGCTGCGCAAGGCTCTGCACGGCCCGGTCAGCTGTCATGTGCCGGTATCCCTGTTCCAGAATCATCCGGACGCCAAGATTTACGCCATTCGGC
Source organism: uncultured Clostridia bacterium (assembly GCA_934621505.1). Lineage (GTDB taxonomy): Bacteria > Bacillota > Clostridia > Christensenellales > Aristaeellaceae > Limiplasma. The sequence continues at coordinate 67,647 of CAKTUU010000004.1, read as the reverse complement.
TGGCAGCGACAACCCCTGTGGTGCCCGAGATTCGCATCTACAACAAATAACGGCCATGAAAAACGCGCTTTGGATTGGCAATGGCCGCCTGGTGCTGCCCCACGGGGTCAGGGAAGGCTCCCTGCTGGTGGAGGACGGAAAAATCTCCGCCCTTTGCCAGCCCGCCCCGGAGGGCGTTATCCGGGTGGACGCGGCGGGCGGCTATGTGCTGCCCGGCTTTATTGACCTGCATGTACACGGCGGCGGAGACGGCGACTTTATGGACGCGACCCCCCAGGCTTTTCAGCAGGCGGCGGAAACCCACCTGCGTCATGGCACAACCGCTCTGGCGGTTACCACCATGACCTGTCCCGACCCGCTGCTGGAAAAGACCGTTCAGTGTTTTCTGGAGGCCCGCCGCCATCCGGGCAGGGGCGCGCAGCTGCTGGGCCTGCACCTGGAGGGGCCGTTCTTTTCCGCCGCCTCTAAGGGGGCGCAGCCTGTCCGTGTGCAGCGAACGCCCACCCGGGATATGCTGGAACATTTTTTGCGACTGGCTCAGGGCTGTATTCTTCGCTGGGACATGGCTCCGGAACTGCCTGGCATGGAACTGTTCGCCCGGGTAATGCGGGAAAACGGCGTGATGGCCGCCGTGGCGCATACCGCCGCCAATGCGGAAACCGCGCTGCGCGCCTTTGATTCGGGCTTTTCCCATGTAACCCATTTCTATAACGCCACCTCCACCTTCCACAAGGAAAACGGCATCGTTCACGCGGGAGTCATCGAGGCAACCTACCTTCGGGACGATGTTACCATTGAACTGATTGGCGACGGACGGCACATTCCAAGGGAAAGCATGCAGCTGGCCTGCAAAATCAAGGGTGTGGACAAAATCGCCCTGATTACCGACGCTATGCGCGCCGCCGGAACCAGCTGCGTTCATAGCGTTCTGGGACCCCGCGAAGGCGGCGTGCCGGTGGTGGTAAAGGACGATGTGGCCCAGCTGGAGGATTTTTCGTCCTACGCGGGCAGCGTATGCACCATGGACCGCGCCCTGCGAACCGCCCATATGCAGTACGGCCTGCCCCTGCGCGACGTTAGCCAAATGCTGTCCCTGACCCCTGCCCGCCTGTGTGGCCTGCAAAAGCGAAAGGGCAGTCTGGAGACTGGCAAGGACGCGGATCTGGTGCTGATGAGCCCGGATTTTCAGGTGCGTCAGGTCTATGTACAGGGCGAAAAGCGCTATCAGGCCGAGTAAAGGAGAACAACCATGACCAAAACCCTACCCTGCGGCATTCAGCTGAAACTGGTGGATTCGGAAAGCAGCCTGTATCTGGACATGGCCTTGACCATGCTGGAAAAAATCATTGCCTGTCAAAAGGAAAACCGCCCCTGCGTGCTGATCGTGCCCGTAGGTCCCACGGGACAGTATCCCGTTCTGGCTCAGCTGGTCAACCGGCTGAATATTTCTTTGCGCCATGTGCACTTCTTCAACATGGACGAATACCTGTGGGCCCCGGATCGGGCTATTGAACCCGATCATTTCATGAGCTTTCATCAGCGAATGAACAGCGAGTTTTATTCCCGCGTGAGGCTGGAGCTGGTCATGCCGGAAAGCCAGCGGCATTTTCCCCAGCCGGGCCATGAGCAGGCATATGACCGCATGCTTGCGGATTTGGGCCAGGCGGAATGCTGCTTCGGCGGCCTGGGCATCAATGGACATATCGCCTTTAACGAACCCCCGGAGGCGGGCGAGACCATAACGACGGAGGCGTTTGGCAACCTGGGAACCCGTGTGCTGCCCATCAGCCGGGAAACCCGAACCATCAACGCCTATGGCTATCAGCGGGGCGATATCCGCGGAATGCCGGAATACTGCATTACCATTGGCATGAAGCAGATTTTGGCGTCGCGATCGGTGTATATCGCATTGAACCGGGATTGGCAGCACGGTATTGCCAAACATGTATTTGACGATCCGGTCCAGCCGCAAATTCCCGCCACGCTGCTGCGGGGTCGGCCCAACGTGCTGTTCTGCGCGCCGGAGGGGATTGGCAGCGGGCTGTAAAAATGGTATCATCAGGAGCGCGGCGGCGTTGGCCCCGCGCTTTATCACGTTTGGGGAAAGGAAGGCGAAGCCCTTGCCGGTCAGTGAAAAAACCGCCCTTCGGCACAACCGTTGGAAACGGCAAATTTTGGAGATTATCCGTACAACGGAAAATCCAAGCCGCGCCTCCATTAAGCGGGCCACTGGCCTGAGCATGGAAAGCAGCCTGTCCCTGGTGGAGGAATTGCTGGCTGAAGGGCTGATTTTGCCTGTGGGCAAGGAGGAAAGAGGCAGCGCCGGGCGAAAGGCTACGGTGCTGAAAATCAACGGTGACGGCTGTTATTTTATCGGCGTGCGCTTTAGCGCCGGAGGCCTGTCCGGCGTTTGCATGAATTTTGACCGCAGCGTCATTGCTTTTGAGGAACGGGAGTTTGCCGCACCGCCCACGGCCCGGACCATGGTGGATGAGGTGGAAGCGTGCATTCAGCGTCTGATGGACCGCCTTGGGGAAAGAAAAGCGCGGCTTCGGGGCATCGGCGTTGGAGCGCCGGGCATCATTGACCCGCAAACCGGCGTGATTTCCCGGTATGTGCATATTCCGGACTGGCGGAATGTACCGCTGGGGCCAATTTTGCAGCAACGTTTTCATACGCCCGTTTATGTGGAGCATGGGGTCAAAAGCACGGCAAGGCATATCCTGGCCCGTCAGCCGGGCAGTTCTTTTCTGTTTGTGCAGATGGGGCGCGGCATCAGCATGTGCGTGGCGGTGGAGGGGCGCATTTTAAACGGAGCCAGCTACCTGGCTGGCGAAATCGGCCACATGCGCGTTGATGGCAACGACCTGCCCTGCGAATGCGGCAAACGGGGCTGCCTGGAAACGATGGCGGCCAGCGGGGCCATTTTGTCCGCGGCCCGGCAGGCGATGGATACGCCCCGCTTCGCGGCCCTTCGCGCCGCGACCGCTCAGGGCAGGCCCCTGAACATGCAAACCCTCTGTCAGCTGGCGGACGCTGGTTGCCCGGGCTGCCTGGATCTGGTTCAAAAAGCGGGCGGGGGAGTGGCTTGCATGCTGGCGGCCGCTATGATGGTGGTAAACCCCGACCAGGTGCTGATGAAGGGCAGGCTGAGCGAATCGCAGACGTTTAGGGAGCAAACCCGGCAGGCTCTGGCGCAGCTGTGTCTGCCGGAAATTTTGAAGGCCGCCCGAATTTCCTATCTGCCCGCTCATGACCAGATGGACGCTTTGGGAGCGGCGGAGATTCCCTTTTCCAGAGAATTTGCGGTGGAGCAAAACGGCAACGCGGCCCAGCGTGCGTTTGAAGCGTCGCTGTAAACCCGGCTTACGCCGGGCTTTTTGCTGCCTGTTTCCGGCTTTTACACCTGAACCGTAAATTCGGACAATAATCAAAATTATAGATTTCACATACAAATTCTTAGAAATGGCATATTGTACCTTCGGAACCCGGGGCCGTATAATAAAATCAACATTCCCCACGAATATTTTGGCGAAAGAAGGCATCATTATGCTCAATTACCATGTAAAAATTGGTTTGGCTCCCATGCGTCGAGATGTTACCCCCCGTCCCGGCATTTTCAACTGGGAAAAAGCCGAGGAGCGCGGCCACAGGATCGTCAGGTACATTGAGGAACACTTTGCCTCCGACCATGTGTCCTTTGTGGATTTAAAGGGCATTAACCCTGTGGATGTGATGTACTGCGATGCGGACGCTGAAAAGGTGATTGACCGCTTTACTGCTGAAAAGGTAGACGCAGTGTTGATTATCAATTGCAACTTTGGCAACGAGGAAATCGCCGCCGCGGTGGCCCGGAGAGTGGGCAAGCCCGTGTGCATCTGGGCGCCCATCGACGACAGCTTCCTGCCCGATGGTACCCGCTATACCGACAGCCAGTGCGGCCTGTTTGGCGTAAGCCGTCAGATGCAGCGGTTCCATATTCCCTTTAGCTATATTGAAACCAGCGCAGTGGAAAGCGATACGTTTAAGGCCGGGTTTGAAAAATTTACCCATGTGGCCTGCATGGTCAACAATTTCCGGGGCATGCGCATCGCTCAGGTGGGCATGCGGCCCAAGCCCTTCTGCTCCGTTATTTTTAACGAGGGCGAGCTGATGGAAAAATTCGGCCTGCAAATCGTTCCTGTCAACCTGGCGGTGATCATCGATCAGTACAACAAAATTTTGCGGGAAAAAGAGGCCGAGCTGGAAACGGGAGCCAAGCTGCTCCTGTCCCGTTATGAAATGGACGATTTGACCCCGCCCTTGCTGAAAAAGGTGTATGCCTTTGTGCTGCTGTACCAGTGGGTATTTCAAACCTACAATGTGCAGGCTGTATCCGCCGAATGTTGGACGGCCATGCAGCTGGGCGTTGGCGCTATGCCCTGCACCGCCTACAGCGTGCTGGCGGATATGGGCTATATCATCTCCTGCGAAAGCGATCTGCACGGCGCTATTTCCATGGCGATGCTCTCCTGCGCCACCCTGGGCGAAAAGATTCCCTTCTTTGGCGAATTTACCGTGCGCCATCCTGAAAACAAAAACGCCGAACTGCTGTGGCATTGCGGACCCTTTGCCTATAGCCTGAAAAAGGATGGATGCCCCTGTAAAAACGTGAACATGCGCCAGTGGTTCCAGGTGAAGGACGGCCAATACACCGTGTCCCGGTTTGATCAGGATAACGGCGACTACAGCCTGCTGGCCGGCACCTGCCGCACCACCGATGGTCCCTATACTTTCGGCACCTATCTGTGGGCCCAGTTTGACAACCTGTCCGCCTGGGAACGCAAGCTGATCGAGGGCCCCTACATCCACCATATGGCGGAGATCGAGGGCGATGTAACCGAGGAACTGCGCGAGTTTACCAAATATGTGCCCGGTTTGAAGCTGGATACTGTAAACGAATAAAGAAAGAGAGAAGGACAGAAACAATGCTTACCAGTATGAACGAATTGCTCAACATCGCCGAAAAGCGCGGCTGCGCGATCCCCGCCTTTAATGTGTACAATGCCGAAACCGCCCTGGGCGTGCTTTTCGCCGCCGAGGAAGCCAACGCCTGCGTGATTCTGCAAATGTACAGCCGCCTGTTCAGCAATTATGAGGCCAAGTTTATGATCCCCTCCATTTTGCAGGCGGCACGGGATGCCAAAGTGAAGGTGGCTTTCCATCTGGACCACGGCGCAAGCGACGAGGTGGTGTGCCGCGCGCTGCGCTGGGGCTGTACCAGCGTAATGCGGGACGCCAGCACCCTGCCCTTTGAGGAAAACATTCGCACTCTGAAAAACGTGGTCCATTTTGCCCATGAGGTGGGCGTGGACGTTGAGGGCGAACTGGGCCATATCGGCGTTGCAGCCGATGGCGTAAGCACCGAATACACCAAGGTGGACGAGGCCAAACGCTTTGTGGACGAAACCGGCGTGGACGCGTTGGCTATTATGGTGGGTACCGCTCACGGCCACTATAAGCAGGCCCCCATGCTGGCCATTAACCGCATCGCGGAAATTCATGCGGCGACGAAGGCCCATCTGGTGCTGCACGGCGGCAGCGGCGTGCCTGACGACCAGATTCAGGCCGCGGTAAAGGCGGGCATTCGCAAGATTAATTTTGGCACCGATGTGTGCTGCGCGCTGCTGGACGCCTTCCACAAGGTGGACCCCAAGACCATCGCCATTGATTTGTTCATGAAGGAGCCTACTCAGGCGGTCAAACGCTTTGCGCTGGAAAAGATCGCTCTGCTGGGCGCGGAGGGAACCAATGACTGACCGTGTGGTTTGGCCGGAAATGGTGGGCATTGGCTCCACCGTGTATGACACGTTGATGGTGCTGGACCGCTTTCCCACCGAGGATACCAAGCAGGAAGGCCTGGAAACCAAGGTGCAGGGCGGCGGCCCCTGCGCTACAGCCCTGGTGGCCGCCCGCAAGCTGGGCGTGACCGCCGCGTATATGGGCACCATTGGCGACGACCCCTTTGGCCGCTTTATGCTGGACGATTTTGCCCACTGGCAGATTGATACCTCCTGTGTGCGGCGTGTGCCGGACAGCGTCAGCTTTCATTCCGTGGTGCTTTTGTGCCGGGACACCTCCAGCCGCACCTGCATTTGGAACCGGGGAACCGTTCCGCAGCCTGCGGAAACGGATTTGGACTTTGACATGCTGGCCCATGCGAAAGTGCTGCACCTGGACGGTCATATGCTGAACGCGGCTATTCAGGCGGCTAAGTTTTGCAGGAAAAAGGGCGTAAAGGTCAGCCATGACGCGGGCGGTACCTATCCGGGCGTGGAAAACCTGATGCCGTATGTGGATTACCTGATTCCTTCCGAGGAGTTTGCCTTGAAAATGACCGGCGAAACCAGCGCCGAAGCGGCAGCCCAAAAGCTATACGATACCTATCACCCTGAACTGCTGGTGCTGACCCAGGGTGTGAAGGGCGGTATTTTGCTGGATGAAAAAGGAATGCGCCGCTATGACAGCTACAAGGTAGAGGCCAAGGATACCAACGGCTGCGGCGATACCTTCCACGGAGCGTTTGCGGCGGCCAAGATTCAGGGACTGGATAACGACCGGGCCTGCAAGTACGCCAGCGCCGCGGCGGCCATCAAATGCACCCGCCTGGGGGCGCGCTATGCCATGGCGACGGACCAGGAATGCCGGGCCTTCCTATGCGAAAGGGGCGTAACGTTATGAGCCTGATTACCTTGCGCAATGAAGCCTTGACGGTAACCATTTCTTCTCTGGGAGCGGAAATGCAGTCCATTCGTGACGCTCGCGGAAGGGAACGGCTGTGGCAGGGCGATCCCGCCGTTTGGAAGGGCCGCGCGCCCATCCTGTTTCCCATCGCGGGCGGGCTGAAGGACGATGGCTATTTCCTGAACGGCAAACGGTACGATATGCCTAAGCACGGCTATGTGCGCCAGCTGGAATGGCGGCTGGAAAGCGCGAATGACACATGCGCTACCTATTTAATGAAGGAAAAGGCTTCGGGCTTTCCTTTTGACTATGCCCTTCGGGTGGGCTACCGGCTGGATGGCAGCCGGATAACCGTTTCCTGGCAGGTGCAAAACCAGGATACGAGGGCCTTTTACTTTGGCATGGGCGCTCATGAGGGATATGCCACGCCCGGCGGAGTGGAAAAGTACCGTCTGGTGTTTGAAAAGCCTGAAACCTTTGAAAACCATGTGCTGCACGGCAACCTGATTGATCCGGTAGGGCAGGTAATGGAACGGGATACCCGGGTATTCCCTTTGAAGGAAGCCTACTTTGCCGTAGACGCGCTGGTGTTTCCCGGCCTGAAAAGCCGGTCCGTTACGCTGGAAAGCACAGACGGCGTGCCGCAGGTGCGGGTGGAATACCCCCAGCACGATGTGCTGATGCTGTGGATGAAACCCGGCGCAGAGTATCTGTGCATAGAGCCCTGGCTGAACGCTCCGGACACGCTGGACAGCGATGGGCAGATTGAGCATAAAAAGGGCTGCATCCGGCTGGAACCCGGCTGTGAAGCCAGGCGCCACCATGTCATTACCATTCTGTAAGGAGGATGACCCGCTATGCTGGAAAAGCTGCGTACCTTGAATCCGGACATCCCCTTTTATTCGGTAAACGATCCGGAATTTTGTCCCTTTGGGCGGGTCCTTTCATTCCCGGCGGATGGATTGATTACGGCCTGTGAACGCAACGTGCCCATGACGGAGAGCGGCAGCAAATATGTGCCGGACATGCCGGACGTGGAGGAAAAGGACTTTGCGGCCGTTCAGCACAGCCTGCTGGGCGAGAGTCCCTGCCAGATCGGCTGCTGTTGGGGTTATTCCAACCGGTTGAACTGTCTGGAATATCACCGCAGCAGCGAATTTAACATTGCCGTCAGCGATTTGGTGCTGCTGCTTGCCCGTCAGCAGGATCTGGACGGATTTGAGCTGGATACCCGCAAGGTAACCGCTTTCTTTGTGCCCAAGGGCACGGTCATCGAGGTATACGCCACAACCCTGCACTTTTGCCCCTGTCAGGTATCCGATGGCGGCTTCCGCTGCATTGTCATTTTGCCCAAGGGCGTCAATTACCCGCTGACACAGCCCAGACCGGAGGGCGGGGACGGCCGTTTGCTGTGGGCCCAGGGCAAGTGGCTGATCGCGCATGAGGAAAACGAATCGGTTGTCAGCCGCGGGGGTTATCCCGGGCTGCATGGCGTGAATTACCAGATTCATTATTGAGGAGTGAAACAATCATGGAACGCAAGGCCTTTATGAACAACATGATCCTCACGGAACTGGAGGACGTGGTGGGAACGGAGAATGTTTCCACGGCGCCTAGCGACCGCGCCACCTATGGCGTGGACTATTTCTGGATCAGCCGCATGTGGGAGGATCGGGGACAAACCCCGCCCATGCCGGACTATATCGTGCGTCCCGGCTGCACCGAGGAAGTATCCAAAATTCTGAAAATTGCCAACTATTATAAAATCCCCGTCAATATCTGGGGCGGCGGCAGCGGCAGCCAGGGCGGCGCGCTGCCCATGGCCGGCGGTGTCATGATGGACATGAAGCGCATGAACCGCCTGATTGAGATTGACGAGGTAAGCCGCACCATCACCGCCGAGGCGGGCATGATCTTTCAGCAGCTGGAATGGTACGCCAACGAAAAGGGCTATTCCTGCCAGCACATTCCCTCCTGCCTGACCTGCGGCACCATCGGCGGCGCTCTGGGCCATCGGGGCATTGGCATTATGTCTACCAAATACGGCAAAATTGACGACCAGTGCATCAGTCTGGAAGTGGTGCTGCCCAACGGCGACATCATCCACACCCTGCCAGTGCCAAAGCACGCCGCCGGTCCCGACCTGAACGAGATTTTTATTGGCAGCGAGGGCACCCTGGGCGTGATTACCAAGGCCACCTTTAAGCTGTTTGAGCAGCCGGAAAGCCGCCAGCACATCGCCTTCCTGTTCCCGGACATGCATTCCGGTTACATGGCGGGCCGGGATATCATGCAAAAGGTAAAGCCCTCCATTCTGCGTTTCTTTGACGAGGCTGAGACGGTATCCATCATCAAAAAAATTCTGGGCTTTGAGAAAAAAGGCTGCTTCATGAACGTGACCTGCGAGGGCATGAAGAAAATTGTGGATATCGAAATGGAAATCGTACAGGAAATCGCCGCTAAATACGGCGCGCAAAACCTGGGCAGCGAGTATGGCGAAAAATGGTACGAAAACCGCATTACCTTCTTCTATCCCGGGCACATCATGGATATTCCCCAGATGTTCGGCACCATGGACACTGTGGCCACCTACGCCAACATTGAAAAAATTTATCTGGCCATGAAAAAGGTCATCAACGAGCAGTTCCCGTATGTCAAGTACATTTCCCACTCCAGCCACTGGTATGAGTGGGGCTGCATGAACTACACCCGCTTCATTGTGGATCCGGCCTATGTGCCCCAGGATCCCGAGGAGGCCATGCGGCTGCATAACAAAATCTGGAACGCCGGCGTGCGCGCGGCCATGGAAAACGGCGGCGTTATCAACGACCATCACGGCATAGGCCTGAAACTGTCCCGCCTGATGAAGGAGCAATACGGCCCCGCCATGCAGGTCATGCAGGGGCTGAAAAAAAGCCTGGACCCCAACGGCATCATGAACCCCTATAAGCTGGGCCTGTAAACAGGGGCAGCGCCCCTGGACCTCGGCTCGCGTTCTGGCTGGGAGCTCTTCCAAGCCCTTTCCGCGCGAAGCCGGGGGCAGTGCTGCTTGCCATTATCCGTCATGACCAATAAAGGAGATAGAAATTCATGTTTAGCGAAAAAGCCAAAAAGAATGCGGAAGCCTGCCGCTTCTGCTGGATGTGCCGCCATCTGTGCCCCGTGCAGCTGGTAACCGGCAAGGAAACCAATACCCCCCGCGCCAAGGGCTTGCAGGTCAGCATGATCGAGCGCGGTATGCCCTTCGATAAGGACGTTGCCAAAACCATGTATGAATGTATGCTGTGCGGCGCGTGTACCAATGACTGCGTTACCGGCTTTGACCCCCTGGTGTTTATCCGTGAGGGACGCACACAGGCCTGTGTGGAGGATGTGGTTCCCGCTTCTGTGCAAAAGGTAATCGACCGGGTTTTGGAAACCGGCAACATTTATGGCGCAAAGGAAACCAGGGTGGATTTTACCGACATTCCTGAAAAGGGCGATTTGCTGGTATGGCTGGGCGCTACGGCCCGCTATTCCACCCCCTGCGTGGCGAACGCCCTGTTTACCATTCTGAAAAAAGCGGGCGTGAAATTTGCCGCCCTGCGGAACGAGCCTGCTTCCGGCAGTGCGCTGGGAGATTTGATGGGCTTTGTGGAGGATGTGCGCCAGCAGGCCGCTCAGGCGGGCGAGGCCATCCGCGCGACCGGAGCTGGAAAGATGGTCGTGCTGGATAGCTATGACGCGGCCCTGATGCGTCATGAATATAAGGAGTGGGGCGTTAATTTGCCCGAGGTGGTAACCGCCACCAGCTTTGTGGACGAACTGATCAAGACTGGCAAGCTGACCCCGCGGAAGGAAACGCTGGTGGTGACCTATCATGACGGCAGCCGTCTGGCCCGCGATCTGGATGAGCATCAGCCTGCCCGGGATATTCTGGCCGCTATGGGCTGCGATGTGCATGAAATGTGGCAAAACCGCCGTCTGGCCAAGTGCTGCGGAAGCGCCGTGGTAGGGCAGTACCTGCCGGAGCTGCGCGCCAAGGTGGCCGCCGGACGCTGGGAACACTGCCAGCGCACCGACGCCAGGGTGATGGTGGCCGCTTGTCCCCAAAGCACGGAAGCGCTGGCCGCCACCGTACCGGATGGCTATGAGTACAAGGATTTGTTCGTTATGCTGGCGGACCGGCTGTAACGGATATCACCGCGGCGCGGGAAACAACCTTCCTGCGTCGCTTTTGGCATTTTGATTGTTTAGGAAGGAGAAATTCCCATGTCGGCAAAATACCTGCATTATAGCTACGAGCAACTGAAGACCTTCTGTATGGACGCGTTCCAGGAATTCGGTTTTAACAGCGAGGAGGCGCGGATCATTACCGACGTGCTGCTGCTGTCGGACCTGTACGGAATTGAAAGCCACGGCATGCAGCGTCTGGTGCGGTACCACAAGGGCATTGAAAAGGGCATGATCAAGGTGGACGCAAAGCCGGAAATCGTGTTTGAAACGCCTGTATCTGCGGTCATCGACGCCCATGACGCCATGGGGCAGCTGGTCAGCCATCAGGCCATGAACCTGGCCATCGAAAAGGCGAAGAAAACCGGCATGGCCATTGTGTCGGTGCGCAATTCCAACCACTTCGGCATTGCGGGGTACTATGCCAAAATGGCCTGCGACCAGGGGCTGATCGGCATGGCCATGACCAACAGCGAGGCCATTATGGTGCCCACCTTTGCCCGCATGGCCATGATCGGCTCCAACCCCATCGCGCTGGCGGCGCCCGCGGAGCCCTATCCCTTCTTCTTTGACGCGTCCACCACGGTGGTGACCCGCGGCAAGCTGGAAGTGTACAACAAGATGGAAAAGCCCCTGCCCGAGGGCTGGGCCCTGAACAAGGACGGCCACCCCTCCACCGACGCCAAGGACGTGCTGAAGAACATTGTGGCCAAAAACGGCGGCGGCATTATGCCTGTGGGCGGCAATACCGAGCAGCTGGGCAGCCACAAGGGCTACGGCTACGGCATGATGTGCGAGATTTTCTGCTCCGTATTTTCCCAGGGCACGCCCTCCAGCCATGTAAACGTGGGCGGCAAGAGCGGCACCTGCCACGGCTTTATGGCGGTGGATCCCCATGTGTTTGGGGACCCGGAGGCCATCAAGGCCCATTTCTCCGCCTGCTTGCAGGAACTGCGGGACGCGCCCAAGGCGGACGGCCAGACCCGCATTTATACCCACGGCGAAAAGGAGGCCTTCGCCTATCAGGACCGGATGGAAAACGGCATTGACGTAAACATCAACACCGTGGCGGAAATGGCGGACATGGCCAGGTACCTGGGCATGGATGTGGAAAAATACCTGGGCAAGGTAGACGTACACGGGCTGGAGAGCAGCTATCAATAAGAAAAAGGAGAAACGGACATGGACGTGAAAGCGGAAGCCCTGAAAAAGCACTATGAATGGCATGGCAAAATTGAAGTGGTGTCCCGCACGCCGGTGACCAATTCGGAGGAATTGTCCCTGGCCTATACGCCGGGCGTGGCGGAGCCCTGCCTGGCCATCAGGGACGATTATGAAAAGTCCTGGGAACTGACCCGCCGCAGCAACATGGTGGCCGTGATCACCGACGGCACCGCCGTGCTGGGCCTGGGGGACATCGGTCCCGAGGCGGGCATGCCCGTGATGGAGGGCAAGTGCTGCCTGTTTAAGGAATTTGCGGATGTGGACGCGTTCCCGCTGTGCATCCGGTCCAAGGACGTGGACGAACTGGTGCGCACCATTTACCTGATTTCCGGCTCCTTTGGGGGCATCAACCTGGAGGACATCGCCGCGCCCCGGTGCTTTGAAATTGAGCGCCGTCTGAAGGAAATCTGCGATATTCCCGTGTTCCACGACGACCAGCACGGTACCGCCATTGTGGTGGCGGCGGCCATGCTGAACGCACTGCGGGTGGTAAACAAGAAGATTGACCAGGTAAAGGTGGTCATCAACGGAGCGGGCGCGGCGGGCTGCTCCATCGGGCGTCACCTGATGGACCTGGGCGTGAAGAACCTGATTATGGTGGACCGCTTCGGTATCATCTGCGAGGGCATGGAGGGGCTGAACCCCGCCCACGAGGAGCTGAGCCATGTGACCAACCGGGAACATCTGCGGGGCACGCTGGCGGACGCTATGAAGGGTGCGGACGTGTTCATCGGCGTATCGGCTCCCGGCATTGTCAGCAAGGAAATGGTGGCCAGCATGGCTCCCGGCGCGTGCGTGTTCCCCATGGCCAACCCTGTGCCGGAAATTCTGCCCAACCTGGCCAGGGAGGCCGGGGCGGCGGTGGTAGGCACGGGCCGCAGCGACTTCCCCAACCAGATTAACAATGTGCTGGCCTTCCCGGGCATTTTCCGGGGCGCGCTGGACGTGCGGGCCACGGAGATTAACGACGCCATGAAGATGGCGGCCTCCCACGCCATTGCCGAGCTGGTAAGCGACGATGAGCTGAGCGCGAACTACATCATGCCCAAGGCCTTTGACAAGCGAGTGGGCAAGGCGGTTGCCGCCGCCGTGGCCCAGGCCGCCAGAGATACCGGCGTGGCCAGAGTGTAAATTTTGAGCGGAAGGCAGAGAAAATCATGAGATATTTGTTGGGCGTAGACTTTGGAGGGTCCTCCTCCAAAGCCACGCTTTTGGGCGAGGATGGGCGGGTATACGCCACAGCCAGCCGGGAATATCCCACCTACTATCCGCAAAACGGCTGGGCGGAGCAGGACGCGGATGACAGCTATCAGGCGATGGTGGACAATGTGCGGGAGATTTTGCGCACATCTGGCGTGCATCCTCGGGATATTGCCGCCCTTGCGCTGGACGCGGCGACTCATACCGCCGTGTTGGTAGGGGAGAATGGCAGACCTGTGCGCCGGGCCATTTACTGGACGGACAGCCGGGCCGCAGATGAGGCCGCCGAACTGAAAAATACCCTGGGCGAGGAATTGATGCGGGAATGCTATAACAGCGTATCCAGCCTGTGGACTCTGCCGCAGCTGATGTGGCTGAAAAAGCACGAGCCGGAAACCCTGCGCAAAACCCGTAAGGTAATGGCGGTCAAGGATTATGTGCGCTATCGCCTGACTGGGGATTACCTGACCGACAGCATTGAAGCGATGGGCTTTTTGCTGTTGGACGCGCGCAGCAATCAGTGGTCCCGAAGGTTGTGCGATTTGGCGGGGCTGGACGCGGCTTTGATGCCGCCCATTGTGGACCCTATGACCCGGCTTTCCCCGCTGACCCTGCAAGCCATGGAGGATACCGGCCTGAGCGCGTCCACTGCGGTGATTGCCGGGGCTACGGATACGGTGATGGAGGTATACGCCGCGGGGGCTATTCATCCCGGTCAGGCCACCGTCAAGCTGGCCACGGCGGGAAGAATTTGTCCCATTACCGACCATGCGGTGGTAGACCCGCGTCTGGTTACCTACCGCCATGTGGTAAAGGGCCTGTGGTACCCGGGCACGGCTACCAAGAGCTGCGCCGCCAGCAACCGCTGGTACCGGGACACGTTTGGCGGCAGCTTTGATGAAATGAGCGCCGCCGCCGCCGCGGTGGACCGGGGCTGCCAGGGGCTGTATTTCCATCCCTATTTGCAGGGCGAAATTACGCCCTATCTGGACGATAAGCTGCGGGCCAGCTTTGTGGGCGCGGCGGGCTTTCATACAAAGGCCCACTTTAACCGTGCGGTGCTGGAAGGCGTGGCCTATTCCATGAAGGACTGCTTCGCCACCCTGACGGAGCTGGGCATTGCCCCAAACCAGGCGGTAGCCATTGGCGGCGGAGCCAAGAGCGATTTGTGGCGGCAGATTCTGGCGGATATGCTGAATGTACCCCTGCGCACAGTGGATAAAGTGGATAGTTCTCTGGGCAGCGCTATGCTGGCCGGTGTGGCCGTGGGCGTATTTGCCAGCCATGAGGACGCGGTCAGCCGATGTGTAAGAACCACGGGCGAAACCCTGCCCAATCCCGAGGGCGTGGCGTTTTACAACCGCCACTTCCCAATTTACAGGCAAATTCAACAGGCTTTAGCGCCTGTGTATCACCAAATGTAGGAACCAGCCATGAAGATACTTGTATGTGTAAAACAGGTGCCGGATACCACCGAGGTCAAGCTGTCCAGCGATTTTACCCTTCAGCGGGATTTTATCGCGATGGTGATGAACCCGGCGGACGAAAGCGCATTGGAACTGGGCTTGCGGTTGAAGCAAAAGCATGGAGGCGCTGTGACGGTTTTGTCCATGGGGCCCATGCGGGCGCAAGCCATGCTGCGGGAGGCGCTGTCCCGGGGTGCGGATCAGGCGGTGCTGCTGTCCGACGCCGCCTTTGCCGGAGCGGATACGCTGGTAACCGCCAAATGTCTGAAGACGGCGGCGGAGAAGCTGGGCGGCTTTGACCTGATTTTGTGCGGCCGCCGGGCGGTGGACGGTGAAACCGGGCAGGTTGGCCCCATGACCGCCTCCCTGCTGGACATGCCCTGCGTAGCCAATGCCATTCAGGCGGACAGCGACGGCCAGACCCTGACGGCCTGCCAGTTAACCGAGGCGGGACATATCACCTGGAAAACGCCGCTGCCCGCGGCGGTCACCTTTTGCGAATGGAGCTACCGGCTTCGTCTGCCTACCCTGCCGGGCATCAAACGGGCGGCAAAGGCGCAAATTCAGGTATTGACGCCTGCGGATTTGGGCTTGCCCGCGTCTAAGTGCGGCATCAAGGCTTCGCCTACGCGGGTCGTTCATGTGGAGAGCCGTCCCGTATGCGTGCGCCCCTGCCAAAAAACGGATGTGCGGACGGTGCTGGCCCAGCTGACGGAAAGGGGGCTGCTGCCGTGAAGATTCTGGTGCTTTGCGAGGCGGATCCGGCTCCCGCAATGGAACTGATTGGTCAGGCGCGCAAAATGGCCCCCCAGGCTGCCATTCTGGCGCTGTGCGAGGGCCGGGAAAACGCCCGGCTGCTGGCCGCTGGCGCGGATGAATTGCTGCTGATCGGCCAAAACCCGGACGATTGCGCCCAGGGCAGCCGGATTGCCGCCGCTCTGGCCAGCCTGAACCCGGACGCGGCGCTGTTTCCCGCTACCGTGCGGGGACGCTTTCTATCCGCCTGGGCCGCCGCACGTTTGGACACGGGCCTGACGGCGGACTGCACGGGGCTGGAGATCAGGGATGGATTGCTTTTGCAAACCAGGCCCGCCTTTGGCGGTAACCTGACGGCGGAAATTCTGTGCAGGCATACCCGTCCGCAAATGGCCAGCGTGCGGCCCGGCGTGTTTCCCATGCCGGAGGAAAAGCAACCGGCGCATCATTCCGGGGACCGGGTCAGCGCCCTTACCCTGAGGGACGTAATGCAGCGCATGGAGCGCCTGACCTTTGTCCCGGTGGAGCAAGGAGTGTCCCTGCAAAACGCCCGCGTGGTGATTGCCGGCGGCAAGGGCATTGGCAGCAAAGAGGGCTTTGACAGGCTGCATCAGCTGGCCGGGCTGCTTGGCGGGGCCGTGGGCGCGACCCGCAGCGCTGTGGACGCGGGCTATATCTCCTATGACCATCAGGTAGGACAGACCGGCGTAACCATCCGCCCGGAGCTGTACATTGGCTTTGGCATCAGCGGCTTTGTGCAGCACACCGTTGGCATGAGCGGCGCCAAAACCGTGGTGTCGGTCAATACGGACCGAAACGCCCCTGTCTTTGCCTGCTCGGACTTTGGAATCATTGCCGACTGGCGGCAAACCATCGACGTAATGATAGACTATTTAAAGGAAAGGAAGACGACAAAATGAACTACAAAAAGACGTACATCTCCCAAAAGGGCTATACCCCTCTGTGCGAAATCGGCAAATGCAGCCTGAAGGATTTGGAATTTGGCATCCTTGAATTGGGCGATGGCGACAGCTATACCTATGAAACCCGGGACCGGGAGGTCGCCTTTGTGCTGCTGGGCGGCAAGGCCAACTTTACCGTCGGCGGCAAGGATTACGGTACGCTTGGCGTGCGGCGCAGCGTGTTTGAAAGCCCCAAGGCCGAATGCTTTTACGCGCCCCGCAACTGCACGGTCCAAATTGACAGTCCGTGGAATGTTAAAATCGCCGTGTGCGCTACCCCTGTTGAGGTGGACAGCCAGCCCCAGGCCATCCGTCAGGCGGACGTGCGGGTGGTGCGTCTGGGCGTGAAGCCTTGGGAACGGGACACCAGCTTTATTGTGGACGGCGGTACCAACGCTAAAAAGCTGACCATTGGCGAGGCCTATATCACCCCCGGCAACTGGGCGGGCTTCCCGCCCCACAAGCATGATGTGGACAACATGCCCTCCGAGGGTGTGCTGGAGGAGATTTATTACTTCCTGTTTGATCCTGAGCAGGGCTTCGGCGTGCAGTGCCTGTATACCAGCGACGGCGAGATTGACGAGGCGTATCGGGTCAAAAATGACGAGCTGGTGGAGTTTCCCCGGGGCTATCACACCACCGTGGGCGCACCTGGCTACAACACCTATTTCCTGTGGCTGATGGCGGGAGAGCATCAGGGCTTCTTCCGCTCCAACGACCCGGATCATCAGTGGGTCAGCGCTGTGGAAAATTTGGTGAAAAAACAGGGATAACAGCAGCTAAAGCACGGGAGGGGCATCGCCCCTCCCGCATTGCATTTTCCGGCAGAATATGGTTAAATGAACTGCGTGAAGAAAGGGGGAAGAAAGCCGTGGCATCTTTGAGCGCCTATCGGAACGAAATCAAGGGACTGGCCATTTTGTGGGTGGTTTTCTTCCATATGCAGCTGGGGCTGACCGGGCCCGTGGCCGCTTTGCAGCAGATTGGCTACGGCGGGGTGGATATCTTCTTTTTTCTGTCCGGCTTTGGGCTGTATACTTCCCTGCAAAAGACCACCCGGGGCTATCTGGCACGCCGGGCGCGGCGGCTGCTGCCGGCGTACTGGCCCTTTTGCGCCCTGTGGCTGCTGGTGATGATTCCGCTGAATCATTTGGGCCTTGGTCAGGCGGTGAAAACCGTTTTGGGCAACGGGCTGATGCTGGGCTATTTTTTTAACGCGCCGCTGATGATTAACTGGTATGTAAGCGCGCTGGCCGCCAGCGTTTTGCTGGCACCGGCGCTGTTCTGGCTGCTGACAAGACGCCCCCGGCTTTGGCCGGTATGGCTGGCGCTGTGCTTTGCCGTGGCTCTGCCGTTTTTGGGACAAAACCAGATGATGGCGGTGTCCAGGCTGCCGGTGTTTTTGCTGGGCATGGTGTTTGCCATGAAGGAAAAAGAGCCTGCGCGGGGGCTTATGGCCGGTGCGGCGCTGGCCCTTGCCGCCGGGCTGACGCTGCTGGCGGCCTGTTTTCGCCAATGGCCGGACAAACTGATTGCCTGGGGCGGCTACTGGTATCCCTTCTGTCTGATCGCCCCGGCGCTTTGCCTGCTGACCGGCCGGCTGTTCGCCCGCTTCCTGCCTGAAGGATGCGCTTTTTTGCGCCGGCTGGGGGAAGGTTCCTTCGAGATTTTTTTGTTTAACGTATGGCTGGAATGGCTGATGAAAAAGCAGTGGCAGCTGCAAAGCCCCTGGCTGTGGCTGCTGGCCGGGCTGGTCAGCGTGGCGGCCGGCATGGCTTATCACCGGGCCGTGTTAAAAATGGAAAAAATCTTCTGCCAGAGCCAAACCAAATCCCGCTGAAAAACGTCTAACAGAGCGGGAAGGCTTTTTTGCAGCCCGGAAACAAAGAAATTTTTCCTGACGGGATGAAAAAACAGGAATGTTTCGTTAACAAAACAGGAAACCTATTCCTGAAATGCTGTCAAATCCTTCAACAAATTTTACGAATTTGTATCATTTTTTTGAAGGAAATGCGGCGAAAGCCTTTACATTTGTTCTCAAAATCTGTATAATGCGTGATGAGACATTGTATGAAGGCCGGATTTACGCTGGCACAAACCTCGCATACATTGCGTAACGGAGGGATTTTCACATGAAACGGATTATTTCCATCCTGCTGATTGTGACCATGACGCTTGGGCTCATGTCACTGGTAGGCGCTGGCGCTGTGGCGGATACCACCACCAGCAGCTATGCCACCGTCACCAGTTCCAACGGGTATGGCGTGCGTATGCGCGAAGGCCCGGGCAAGAACTATAACGTGATTACCAAATACGCGGTAAACACCACGGTAACCGTGCTGCAGCGCGGTAGCGAGTGGTCCCAGATTACCGTTGGCGGGCTCACCGGATGGATGCAGAATGTATATCTGGTTTTTGGCTCCACCGGCGTAACGCCGTCCAATCCCGGCACCAGCGGCGCCACCGCCACCGTTACCAGCGGCAACGGCCTGCGGGTATGGCTGCGCGCCACGGCGGGCGGCAAGCGGCTGGCGCTGTATAAGCCCGGCACCCAGGTAACCGTTTTGCAAAAGGGCGATAAGTGGTGCCATATTTCCATTGGCGGCAGCATCGGCTATATGATGACGCAGTTTTTGGATTTTGGCGCGGCTCCCGCTCCCGTACCGCTGGTGGTAAAGGGCGTCAGCGTCAACTATCCCTACCCCAACGCGGGCGACGTGCTGGAAGCCAGGGTGGACCCCTCCGAGGCAACCGTTACCTACAGCTGGAAGGTGGAAGGCGTGGAGCAGGCCACCGGTTCTACCTTTAACGTGCTGGCCAAGTACGAGGGCAAAGTGATTACCCTGGATGTAAAGGGCACCGGCAGCTATACCGGCTCCGCCCACACCCAGACCGAAAAGGTGCAGAATGATCCCTATGTGCGCGCTGTAACCCTGAGCAAGTCCAACCCCGTTGTGGGCGATGTGCTCAGCGCCAATATTCAGCCTTCTTCCGCCACGGTGGATTACGCCTGGCGCGTGGGCGGCACGCTGATGAGCTCCGACCCCACCTATACGGTGCAGGCGGACGATGTGGGCAAGCCCATTCAGCTGAAGGTCACCGGCACCGGCAATTTCTTTGGCAGCGCCGTGGTGTCCGCTCAGGCCAGCGTTATCAGCCAGTATGAAATGCAGTCCGTTACGGTTAGCAAGGAAACCCCCGTTGTGGGCGATGTGCTGACCATCTCCGTTGTGCCTGAAAACGCCTCCATCGCCGTGGCCTGGTATGTGGGCGGCGAAAAGGTGGCCGATACCGCCAGCTATAAGGTGGAAGGCCGCGATCTGGGCAAGAATGTGGAAGTAAAGGTAAGCGGCGTTGCGCCCTATACCGGCACGGTAAACGCCCATACCAACCGTGTGGCCAGCGCCATGCTGAGCGGCGTGTCCGTGGCGGGTTCCACCCTTAGCGGCGGCACGGTTTGGGCGCAGCTGTCCCCCAGCGGCGCGGACGCTACCTACCAGTGGTATCTGCAGGATGGCACCGCCATTCCCGGCGCTACCGCCGGGTCGCTGACCCTGGACAAGGCCTGGGTTGGCAAGAAGGTGTATGTGGTCGCCACCGGCGCGGGTGTGTACGGCGGCACCGTCAGCAGCAACCTGAGCGGCGAAATCCTGAACAACCAGAACATTACCGCCGTTAAGCTGAACAACACCTCCCCTGTGGTGGGCGATACGCTGACCGCTCAGGTGACCCCCACCGACGCGGATGTAACCAAGCTGTCCTTTGTGTGGAGCATCGATACCCGTGTGGAATCCGGTACAGGCAAGAATACCTATACCGTCCAGCCCGCGGATGTGGGCAAGACGATTCGTGTGCGGGTCATCGGCGCGGGCGACTACACCGGCGAGGCCTACAGCGCCTGGACCAACGCGGTGGTCAGCTCGGCGAAGATTAACTCCGTCAGCATTTACAACGTTACCCAGGGGAACAACGCGCAAAACGCTCAGCCCCGTGTGGGCGATATCCTCCGCGCGGATTTGGATCCCGGCCAGGCCAGCGACAAGGTCATGTATGTGTGGCAATCTACCAGCAATGACCGTGACTGGACCAATGTGGGCAATGGCCGTCAGATTACCTATCCTGCCAACGCGGGCCGTCTGCGCGTGATTGCCGAGCAGGTAAGCGGCTCCGGCTACTACATTGATAACAACGAACATAAGCTGTATGCGGCTACCAACTGGTATGCCTATGCCCACAGCTTTGACCTGAAGGTGGATATTACCGCTCCCACCGCAGGTGCAACGCCCCAAACCAGCGCCAGCGGCAGTCTGCCGGTGGAATGGGATAAAAATAACAAGGCAACCCGCTGGGAAAACTGGTCCGCTAACATTGTGTGGCGCTTGAAAAACGGCGACCATGCTTCCGTAATGGATGAATACAACCATTACTGGGGCGGTACCGAGTATGAAGCGGTTGTGTATCTGACGGTGCCCAATAGCTATGGGCTGGTGGGTTCTAATAATACGGAATCCAAGCTGGCTCTGCGTTGCGGCGGCAAAGAATATGCCGCTGTGTACAACGCCTCCAGCAAGGCCTGGGTGGTCACCGGTTTTAGCACCAGCACCTATCAGGCCACCGACTTCAACATCACCGGCATTGCCCGCCCGGTTATCGGCGAGCAGGCCACTTGGGGTCTGTCCGGCGTGTCCAGCCAGTACACGGTAGAAAGCATCGCGTGGACCGGTCAGAGCGGCGGCGTGTTTATCGCCGCGGAGAAATATGAGGCAACCCTGACCTTGAAGGCCAGCACTGGCTTCACCTTTGCCAATGTGCCCGCGAACGTCTTTAAGGTAGCGGACGCTGATGCTACCACCTCCACCAATGTGGATGACCAGACCGTGAAGGTTATCGCTACCTATAGCGTGCCCACCCAGCTGATTCTGTCCTCCGACATGAGCCAGGTGGAAATGGACGGCACCAACCGCCGCATTGTGCAGCTGACCGCGCGGCTTAGCAACGGCCAGAAGATTTCCGGTCTGGTATGGAGCGTGGCAAACTCCGATGCCAACGGCACTTATGTGGAGCAAACCACTGCCGAAAGCAAAGAGAATGTAAATGCCAAGCTGCTGATCTCTCCTCAGGAGAGCACCGGAAAGTCCTTGAAGGTCAAGGCGACCTGCGGCAGCTTGACGGCCGAATTGCCCATCGCTCTGGTCAGCGGTGAAAACTATAACAACAGCCTGCAGGTGTTCATTAACCGGGCCTCCACCAAGGTGGTTTTGAATGGCACGGGCAGCGTAAAGCTGGACTTCTCCGCCTATGTGCGCAATTCGCTGCTGGGCGTCAACTGGATGGGCCCGGACAATGCCAAGTCCAAAGATACCCAGCTGGCCAAAAACGACGACTACAACGCCACCCTGACCATTGGCGCGGATGAGACCGCTCAATACATCGTAGTGCGTGCCGAATCCAAGGAAAATAAGGGCGTGGAGCAGGCCAAGGTGATTATCGCCATTGTGCGTGATGAAAAAGCTGCCACCAGCACGGTCAGCATGACCTCCATGCTGCTGTCCCCGGACGATACGTTGCTGGCGCTGGAAAACGGCGCGGATGTAAACGACCTGATTCAGGCCGCTCCTGAGGAAGAAGCCGCCACTCTGGAGGCGTTGGAGCCTATGCCGGTTGTGGCGGACGACCAGCCTGCTGAGGAGGAACAGCCCAAAGCCCCCGCCGCTGGCGAGAATCAGCAGCAGGAAAATAATGCTCCTGTCGAAGAAGAAACCAAGCAGGGTGAAGCCCCCGCCGCTGACGACAACCAGCAGCAGGAAGAAAACGCTCCTGCCGAGGAAGAACCCAAGCAGGGTGAAGCCCCCGCCGCTGACGACAACCAGCAGCAGGAAGAAAACGCTCCTGCCGAGGAAGAACCCAAGCAGGGTGAAGCCCCCGCCGCTGACGACAACCAGCAGCAGGAAGAACCCACCACCGAGGAAGACCAGAAGGACAAAGTGCCGGAAGGCCCCACCATGAGCTTCTTTGACGATATCTCCAAGGAAAACGATATCTCCGACCAGGTAAAGGCCGAAGAACCGGAAGAAACCAAGGACGAGGGCCAAAAGGACGCTAAAAAAGACAACGGCAAGAAGTCTGACGCCAAGGATGAGGATGAAGAAAAGCTGGAAACCGAGGAGGAAATCTTTGACGAAAAGGCCTCCCACGCGGTACGGCTTACTCGCAGCCGCAGCGCCTCCGGCGTGTACACCTTCCGGGTAAAGGCCGTGGAGGGCAAGGGCGATATTCAGTCCGTCACCTGGAAGATTGACAGCGGCGCTGACGCGAAGGCAGTCAGCGAGGCCGAGGGCCTGTCCTTCAAGGTAACCGCCGCCAAGACCTTTAAGGTGGAAACCACCATCCTGTTTGCCGATGGCAGCAAGCTGGTAAAGACCGCTACCGTCAAGCTGGGCGAAGCCGCCAAGCCTGAAAAGGATGAAAAGCCCGCGGAAAGCAAAGAGCCTGCCACTACCGATCCCGCCGAGGAGGAAATGGGCAAGGACGCCATGAACGAAGGCAACGCCGACGCCGAGCCTTCTCAGAAACCGGCGGACAAGAAGCCGGAGGGCTACGATCAAAAGGAAGAAGAACTGAATAACTTCTAAAGCCTTTGTAAAAAGGGAAAACAGCGGCATGGCCGAAGCCATGCCGCTGTTGCGTGCAACGCTAATGGCATGCTGTGAAATTTGCACAACGCATACACCAGAAGAAGAAAGGTGCAACGGCGACAATTCCGCTGTTCCGCAATTACACGTTTAAGCCCCCTGCGACAACGATCAGCTGGACGATCCGCAAGGGTTGGACCACGCCCGCTGGTATGCGGCAGCCCGATCAGATGCAGGTGCAGCTGTACGCTGACGGCGCGCCCTTTGGCGGCCCGGTCACCCTGAACGCGGCCAATGGCTGGCGGTATACCTGGCATGAATTGGATGATTCCATCGCCTGGACGGTGGACGAGCTGGCCGTGCCGGAGGGGTATCGCAAGGAAATTCACGCTGCGGATGACGGATGGACGATAGAGAACACCGGAAGCGCGTCGGGAGCGGAAACGCCGCCGCAAACAGGCGATTCATTCCCTGTGGCGGCATTGTGGAGCCTGTGCGTTCTGGCGCTGCTGAGCGCGGCGGCCGGGCTGCTGCGTCCAGGAAAACGATAAAACAGCGAAACGGAAGGAGAAAAGCCCCTTCCGTTTCTTTTCAATGGAATGATTTTCGTGTATACTGATAGAAATCAATAACGAAGGGAGAACCCATCCATGGCGTTTGATTATAAAAAGGAGTATAAGGAATTTTACATGCCCAAGGCGCAGCCGGCCATTGTCACCGTACCGCCTATGCGGTATCTTGCCGTGGAAGGAAAGGGGGACCCCAATCAGCCGGACGGCGCGTACCAGCAGGCGATCGGGCTGCTGTATGCCGTTGCTTTTACCCTAAAAATGAGCCCCAAAAGCGGTTACCGGATGGAAGGCTTCTTTGATTATGTGGTGCCTCCGCTGGAAGGGTTTTGGCGGCAGCAGGGAAAGGCGGACTTTGACCTGAGCCGTAAGCAGGATTTCGAGTGGACATCGGTAATCCGCCTGCCGGATTTTGTAACCCGGGCGGATTTTGACTGGGCGCTGGATCAAGCCGCGCGAAAGAAAAAGCTGGACGTTTCCGCTGTGCAATTTCGGTCAATCAGCGAAGGGCTTTGCGTACAGATGATGCACCTGGGCCCGTTTGACGCAGAGGCGCGAACCATCGCCCAAATGGACGCGTTTGCCAAAGAAAACGGCTATGAAAACGACTTTACCCCCGAACGGCAGCACCACGAAATCTATTTGTCCGACGCACGGCGGGTCGCGCCGGAAAAGTGGAAAACCGTTATCCGTCATCCCATCAAGCCGTCAAACCTGCTGGTTTAAACCCATCCTTTACCGAATCATCCTGCGCTGCCGGAACGGATAAACCACCGCCCGTACATGGCCCACAATCTGCCTGCGGGTCAGCGGCCCCACCAGATGGCTGTCGTTGGAATTGCAGCGGTTGTCCCCCAGCACATAATAATGCCCCGCCGGAACGGTATAAGCCTCCACCGTATAGCGGGGGCGGTGGGTAATGTGGGGTTCCGGACAGGGCACGCCGTTGACGCTTAACACCCCGTCCTGAATGGTCAGCGTATCGCCGGGCAGGCCCACAATTCGCTTCACAAAGGTTTGCCGCCGGTTGGGATAGCAGCAGGTAACCACGTCAAAGCGCCCCGGCTGGCCCAGCAGGTAATCGTACTTGGTTACCAGCATCACTTCCCTGTCGCGAAGAGTATCCATCATGGAGCGGCCCTGCACCCGCACCGGCTCAAAGACCAGCAGGCGAATCAGCAGCGCCAGGGAAACGGCCATCAGTACCTCAGTCAAAGCGTCCTCCTAAAAGCCCCGGCTCGGTTGGGAGCCGGGGCGAAGAAACGGTTAATCTTGCAGCTTTTGAATGGCGTGAGCGAAAATTTTCAGGTTGGCCATCAGGCTGTCAAGGGACATGTATTCGTTGGCTTGATGGGCCAGCTCCTCCTCATCGGGGAACAGGCTGCCAAAGGCCACGCCTTCCTCCAGCACACGGGCGTAGGTGCCGCCGCCAATGGCAATGGCCTGCTTGGGCAGACCGGTTACCTCGTGATAGGCGTCCAGCAGGTCGCACACCAGCTTGCTGTGGGGGGATACATGGTGGGGGTCCTTCTGGGTATCCACCGTTACCTGAATGTCCGGCTGCAAAGCCGCCTGAACGGAACGGGTAATGGCTTTGTGGTCGCTTAGAATGGGGTGGCGGATATCCAGCGTGGCATACAGGCCGTCCTTTGCGTTGTAGCGCAGAATGCCCAGGTTGCAGGTCAGGGGACCGCTGATTTCGTCCTGGCAGCGAATGCCCAGGCTAAGACCGTCATATTCCGTGCCCACACGGTCCGCCAGCGTGGCCAGAGAACCCTTCACACCCAGTTCCTTCAGCACCACCAGCAGCTGGCCCAGGGCGTTTTTGGCGGCCTCCGGGAAGGCGGCGTGGCCGGTCAGGCCGGTTACAAACAGGGTCAGCGTGCCGTCCTCATGACCGGTGGCCTGCAATGAATAGCCGTGCTCCCTGGCGGCCGCTTCGGCTTTGGCGGCTGTCGCCGCGTCGCCCGTCAGGGTAGCGCTGGCGGTGCCGGGCACAACGTTGCAGCGCTCGCCCACGGCAATTTCACGAACCATGCCGTCCGGGTCATAGCCGCCGCACAGCTCCAGTTGCAGCAGGCCCTTTTCCGTATTGATTACGGGGAAGGAAGCGTCCGGGCTGAAGCCCACCTTGGGCATATCGCAATGAGCCGTGTAGTAATGCATGCAACCCCAGCCGCTTTCCTCATCGCAGCCCAGAATCAGCCGCACTTCCCGCTTCAGGGGAACGCCCGCTTTTTTCAGGGCGTACATGGCGTACAGGGCGGCTACAGCGGGACCCTTATCATCGTTGGTGCCGCGGCCGTACATGCGCCCGTCCCTGATTTCCGCGCCAAAGGGTTCGGTTTGCCAGCCGTCTCCGGCAGGCACCACGTCCAGATGGGCCAGAATGGCCAGCGGGTTCACGCCCTGGGGACCCATGCGCACATCTCCCGCGTAGCCGTCAAAATTGCGCACGTCAAAACCCATGGCCTTCGCGTCCGCCAGCGCCATATCCAGCGCCCTGCGCACGTCAGCGCCAAAAGGCGCGCCGGGCTGGGGGTCGCCCTTTACGCTGGGCACCCGAATCCACCGGGTCAGGGTTTCCACCATTTCCGACTGCAATCCTTCAATGATTTGGTTCAAATTTTCCATGATCGTTTTCCTCCCGATAATCGGTTAACCGTTGATGGCTTTTTCCAGCCGCTCCACCGCGTCCACGATGCGGGCGTGAGGACAGGCCAGGTTGATGCGCAGGAAACCGTCACCCGCTTTTTCACCAAAGAAGGTGCCCGCGGTAAATTCCACGCCCTCGGCCCGGCAGCGCTCCATCAGCTGTGCGGTGGAGAAGCCGTAGGCCCGCAGGTCCATCCAGCCCAGATAGGTGGCCTCCAGCGGAGAAAGCACCGCCTTGGGCAGCCGCCCGGCCAGTTCCGCCCGCAAAATCGCTTCGCCCTGATGGACATAATCCAGCATGGCGTCCAGCCAGTCGTCGCCGTAGCTGTAAGCGGCCTCAGCGGCAATCAGGCCAAAAATGTTCCCCTGCACCACGCCCACGTTATGCATGGTCTGTTCCAGCTTTTTCAGCAGGGGCTGGTTGCGGCTCATGGCTGCCGCCTGCTGCAAACCGGCCAGATTAAAGGTTTTGCTGGCGCTGGTCAGGGAAACCACCTGCGCCTGTTCATCGGTAATCAGCGACAGCACGGGCACAAAAGCGCCCTTTTCAAAAACAAAATCCTCGTGAATTTCATCGGACACCAGGGGCACATCATACCGGCTGAGCACCGCCCACAGCTTCGTCAGCTCCTCTTTTGTCCAGGCGCGGCCTACCGGGTTGTGGGGGTTGCACAGCAGCATCAGCCTGGCGCCGTCCCTGCAGGCCTGTTCCACGCTGCCAAGGTCCATTTCATAGCGGCCGTCCTTGTGATGAATCAGCGGGCATTCGGCGGCCACGCGGCCGTTATCCCCCACGGAATAATAGAACGGGCCGTACACAGGCGGCTGCACAATCACCCTGTCCCCGGGCTGCGTCAGGGCCAGCACGGCGGCCCGAAGCCCCGTTACAACACAGGGCAGCAAAATCTGCTGGTCCGCCTGCAGGGTCAGACCGTGACGGCGCTGCATAAAATCCAGCATGGCCTGAGTAGCCTCCTGGGTTTGCTCGGTGTAGCCATAGGCGGGATGGGCGGCGCGCTTCACCAGAGCCTCGGTAATTTCCGGCAGACAGCGAAAGTCCATATCCGCCACCCACATGGGGTTCATTTCACGGCCCTGCCGCCGCTCCAGAGCGTCCCATTTCTCACAGGCGGTGCCCCGGCGGTCAAAGGGCTGATCGAAAAATTCTTTGGTATACATGGTTGGTTCCTTTCAGGCTTCCAGCGGATCCGTGCAGCGGATAACCCAGAAGCCGCTTTTTTTCTCAAGGGTATCGACCTGGGCAAAGAGGGTGCGCAGGTAATTCAGCGCCGACGGCGCGCCCTGCTGCTTGCGAATGACCAGCCACAGGCTGCCGCCGGGCAACAGGCAGCGGGCGGCGTCGGCAAACATCTGATAGATGACGGCCTTGCCCGCACGGATGGGCGGGTTTTGCAAAATCCAGTCAAAGCGCTGTCCGGAAAGGGCGGCATACCCGTCGCTTTGCAGCGCACAGGCGGTCACGCCGTTGCTTTGGGCGTTGCGCCGGGCCAACTCTACCGCCCGTTCGTTAATATCCGCCATGGTTATCCGCACAGCGGGCCAATGCGCCCCCACGGCCACGCCAATAACGCCCCAGCCGCAGCCCATATCCAGCACCCGGCCCTGCATCTCCCGGGGCAGGGCGCTTAGCAGCACCTCGGTGCCGCGGTCCAGCTCCGTGCGGGAAAAAACACCGCTGTCCGTTTCAAAACGCAGGGTATGTCCGCGATACTCCACAGTGACCTGACCGGCCTTGTGGGCGCTTTGGGGATTTTGGGTGTAATAATGATCGTTAGGCATGTTGTTCTTCCTTATTCGATGAGGTAACGGCCTGTTTCAGGGCGGCCACTTCGTTGGCTGTCAGCTCCCGAAAAAAGCCGGGCTGCGCGTCCTCCGGCAGACTCACAGGGCCAAAGACGGAGCGGTGCAGCGTCAATACCGGATGTCCGCAGGCGGCGAACATGCGCTTGACCTGATGGTACTTGCCCTCCCGCAAATCCACCTGCGCCAGGCTTTCCGCCTCGCGGGCCTGCAAAATCCGCATTTGAGCGGGCTTGGCGGTAAAATCGCTGAGCACCATGCCGCTGGCAAAGGCATCCTCGTCCTGCGGGGTCAGCCGGCCTTCCACCCGGGCGATATACCGCTTCCATACATGACGCCCGGGGTCAATCAGGCTGTGGGCCAGCACGCCGTCGTTGGTCAGCAGCAGCAGTCCGGTGGTATCCTTGTCAAGCCGCCCCACCGGCAGCACCTTGCGGCGGACCAGAGAAGGGGGCAACAGGTCCATCACGGTTTGCGCCCGGCTGTCCCGGGCGGCGGTCAACACTCCGGCGGGTTTGTAAACCAAATAATACTGATAGGTGCTGTCCCGTACGGACTGGCCGCTCAGCAGCACTTCCGCGCCATCGCCCACCTTGGCGGCAGGGTCCTTTACGACAGCGCCGTTTACCTGCACGCAGCCGGACCGAATCAGCCGGGCAGCCTCGCTGCGGCTGCGCTGACCGCTCAGGGACAGGTATTTATCCAGACGGCAGGCGCTCATTGCTGGGCCGCCGCCTCCTGCTGACGGGGCGCGGTGTGCCGCACTTCACGGGCGGCAAAGGCGGCGGTCAGGTAGCGGCGCACAGGCAGCAGGGGCATATATAAAAGCAGGAAGGCCAGCACCAGCGGAATAACGGCTCCCGCCAGATCCAGCACGGGCATTTTGCCTTGCACAACCGCCATCATCAGCTGGTTGGACACATCGCTGAGCACATCCGCCAGGGTCATGCCGGTTACGCCCAGGAAGGGAACCCACAGTACCAGGTTGAACAGCGCGACCCCCAGCTGCCGCCAGCGGCGGCCCCGCAGACGGCGGCGGCGCTCGGTATACAAATCCTTATTATCCCGGGTGCAAACGGCCCACAGATAGCGGGTCGCGCTGTTGCGCACCGCACCGTACAGCCATACCAGCACGCCGATCAGCAGCACGCCGCCCAGCACGAAAACGCCCACCATGATATTGTTTTGGGGCACGGTCAGGGCCTGCGCCCCAAACAGCCCACGGAAGAAATTGACCGCCCCGTACCAGGCGGCGGTGGCTCCCTCGCCGATGGAGGTAATGGTTTTCAGCACGGTCAGCGCGTCCACATTGCTGTACCAGTAGGCGGCCACCCCCAGCATGCCAAACAGGGGAAGCCCCCATTTGACCACATGCAGGACATGCAGCAGGCTTTCGGACAGCTTTTCGCCGTAATGATCCAGCCCCAAAGCGCTGTCAAAGCTGAAATAACGCTTCCGGGCGGGCTGCACCACCGCCTGTGCAAAGGAAAAGCGCAGCGGCAGAATGAAGAAAACCATCAGCACCGGGCAGGCGAGCCACAGCCATTTCAGGGCCGACCCATCCGGAAACGCAAACAGGCATACCAGCGGACTCAGCGCCGCCAGACGCAGGAACAGGGCAATAAACATGTACAGGAGCATCCGCAAATAGAAGACAAGCGGGTTTTGCTTGGTTTGCTGCATAACATTCAGGGCCTCCCTTGTGATATGGATACATGCTTCATTATATGCGAAATATCCGGCGGTTGCAAGTGGGGGAAAAGGAAAAGGGACGGCCTGCTCGGCCATCCCGGCGCTCTTTATTCGTCCCCATGCTGGAAGGCGGCGTAGGCCGCGTTCAGCAGCCGTTTTTGCAGCCGTTCCATCTCCAGCTTTTCCCGGGGGGAGGTAAAGCCATTGGCCAGCAACACGGCAAAGAAGCCGTCGTCCGGGCTGACGGCAATCAGGGAGCCGCTGGGCCCGTCCTTCAGGCCAAAGCCGCCGCTGGGCCACAAATTGCCCAGAAAAGGATCGCTGCGTCGGGTGATGCCAAAGCCATAGCCCCGGGGCTCGTTCATGCCGCGGGTGCGGTCGGTGATCGCCAGATGAAGGGCACGGCTGGATAAAAACACCTGTTTGTCCATGCGTCCGCCGCTGGCCAGCATGGAGGCAAAGCGGGCCGCATCGTCCAGACAGGTAAATAATCCCGCGTGGCCCGCCACGCCGTGGAGAAAACGGGCGTTGCCGTCCTGGGGCTGACCGGCCTGCCATTCCTCGTTTTCGCTGTGGGCGGAAGCGGGGGCCACATCCTGCCCGGCGGGCAGGTAACCGGTGCGGCCCATGCCCAGCGGCGTGGTCACATACAGCTTGACCGCCTTATCCAGCGGCATGGAAAAGACCTTTTCCAGAATGAAGCCCAGCAGGATAAAATCCATGGCTGAGGGGCGCACCTTTCCGCCGGGCGTACCGGCCAGCGGGTGGCGCAGCAGGGCAGCCAGGGAGCCGCTGGCGTGCTCGGCTTCCTCCTGAAGCAGAAAATAGGGGGCAAACCCGGCGGTATGGGTCAGCAGCTGCTGCAGGGTAATCGCCCGCTTGTCGCCGGGCACATTGTCCAGCCACAGGGTAATGGGATCGTCCAGCGTGACCATGCCCCGCTCGATGGCGGCCAGGGTCAGGGGCACGGTGGCCAGCACCTGGGTAAGCGCCCCCACGTCATAGCGGGTGGCGGCGGTCACGCAGCGGGGAGAATCCGGCGAAAGCTGACCGTATACGCCGCTGAATAATAGCTTGCCGCCCTGGCCCGCCGCGACGGCGCAGCCGGGAAAGGCCCCCTCCGCAATGCCCTGTGACAGCAGGGTATCAATGTTCTCCCACATACCGCATCCTCCTTATAACGTAGCGCCCGTAAGCAGCAAATAACCGATGTAATACAGGCCGGACAGCAAATGCCAGCCGATAAGCGCGCCCCCCGCCACGCTGCGGGGACACGGCCCCCGGCCCCGCTGCTGACGCACAAACCGGGGCAGCATGACGGCCCACAGCAGAAAGGCGGAGCCCATCATGGCCCAGATAAAATTGCCGTCGGACGACCGGCGGCCGCTTTCGCCCAGCAGCATCATTTCGATGAGCGCGCTTACGGCGTTCCAGACGGTCAAAATCACCAGCGTGTCCTTCTTCTCCCGGTCCGTGACCAGGGCAAAAAGGGGAAACAGAGTCATCACCAGCAGCTGCGCCACGCATAGCCCGGTTTTGGCCAGGCTTACGTCCAACTGAATGCCCGTATCGGTGGGATGCAAAAAGTAGTAATAGAATTGCAGGGCCATCACCAGCAGCGAGGGAACCATGGCCCCAATCAGCTGCCAGAAATATTTGCTCCCCTGGGGCTGCCGAATCCACTGCACCAGAAAAAACAGCGCGGCGGCGGGCAAATAGGCCTGCAAAAAGGTGGGCTTGGCCAGAGCGCTCAGCGCGAACAGGGCGGCCATGCCCAGCCACTGCCTGCCGGTCAGGCAGCCCTGTTCCGGCCCCAGCTTTTCAAACCGGTCATAGCTTTGGGCCATCACCCACAGGCACGCCACGGAAAAGGGCAGCACCGCCATCTGGGTGGGGCTGTGCCAGGTGTTGGGCGTGCCCGCGCCCAAATAGACGGTGGGGTTAAACCAGGGTATGCATACGCTGCTGACCAGGCAGATGACCAGCGCGCAAACCGTGGCCTGCCACCATTTTTGCCCCTGACCCAGCAGGCGGCGGCACAGGGCCCAAGACGCCCAAAACAGCACGCATTTCCAAAGCATGGTCACCAGCGCCGCCGCGACCGGCAGGGACAGCCCTGTCAAAAGCAGCAGGCCGACCCCCAAATGCCACAGTGGATGCACATGGTGATGCAAAAACGACCGTGGGTCGGCAAAACTGCCCTCAGCCGCCCAGGCCGCGTGAATGCTTAAATCGCTGGCGGGGCGCTGGGCCATGGCGTAAAAAACGGCAAAGGACAGCGCGGCCATGCACAGGCAGGCGATCCACTGGATGCTTTTTTCTTTTGTCCGCATTGGTTTCATTCACCCGTTTCCTTTTAGATAGCCCATTATAACAACGTCGTGATAGCGCTGCCCGTCAAAGGCGTGCTGGCGCAAAAGACCCTCCCGCTGGAAGCCGATCTTTTCGTAGCAATGGGCGGCGATGGGGTTATCCGCCAGCACGCGCAGATAGATACGGTGCAAACGCAGGGTTTCAAAGCCGTAGCGGCAGATCAGCGAGGCGGCTTCCGACCCCAGGCCCCGCCGGCGCGCCGGCGCTTCGCCGATATAAATGCCAAATTCCGCGTGGCTGTTGGCGGCGTCAATATCCCGCAGGTAGACCGTGCCAACGTCCGCGCCGGACGCCTTGTCCACAATGATAAACTGCGCCACCCTGCCCGTTTCTACCCGGGTTTTCAGCCAGTTTTCGTGTATTTGCCGGGTAAGCGGGGTATGGTCGATAAAATACCGCTGCACCCAGGGGCTGTTGCGCCAACGGACGATGTTGTCCGTATCGCCGTGGGCGATGGGCCTGAGGAAAACCTTTATACCTTCGATCATGGCGGAGCCTTTCTGTTTTTGTAAAGGGTGGAGGTTTGCCTAAAACCTCCATTCTATTATAGTGGATTCCCGGAAGGGTGTCAATGTGATGGAGGACTGCCGGGCGGAAAACGACGGTTTTGTGCACACCAAAACTGGTCTAATATATTAAAAAAATATAAAAAATGGTAAAAATATATTGCAACAAGAAAATGAATAAGGTATAATTATTTCCAATCCTATCCTTTCGATGCAAATAGACTCTAACCAGTAAAGGAGATGCAGAGTTACCATGAAAAGGATGATGCTTCTGGCTTTGGCGCTGTGCATGGCCATGTGCCTGTATACCAGTCAGGCGCTGGCAACTATGCCGGCGGAAAGCTATGCCTGGTACGACGCAACCAAAACGAACCTGGAAATTTCGGCCGCGGCGGATTTGCTGGGCTTTGCCAAAATTGTCAGCGGTGATACGGGGGGGGGGGTATACCTCAAGACGGTTTTAAGGGCAAAACGGTAACCCTGACCGCCGATATTGATTTGGGCGGCATACCGTGGAATCCGATTGGTATCAGCCAGACCGACCAAAAGGGTTATGAATTTTTTGGCGTTTTTGACGGAAACGGCAAAACCATCAGCAACTTTACCTTTAACGGAACGACCAAAAACTTGCCCGATCGCGGCAGGTATGGTTTCTTCTATGATATTGGTCGGTATACCGACGCAGCAGGCAACCGGGTTGACGGCATGGTAAAAAACCTGACCCTGTCGAATATCACCGCCACCATAGGCGGAAATGATGTGGGTCAAAGCACGGGCTACCGTTTCGGCACGCTGGCTTGCCTGATGGAGGGCGGCGCTACCCATGTGACCATCAAAAACGTGCAGGTAACCACCGCCTCCAACACAGCCTGGGTGGCGGGCATGAGCGCGTTTACGTCCTGGCCCCATAACCTGATGGATAACCAGGTGGAAAATTTCACCGTAAACGCGGAAAAAGGAGCTTATTTCATCAGCGGGTTCACCTGCATTTTTGCACGGAACGCTACCGAAAAGGATCAGGAGTATATTTTAAAGCGCTGCAATGTAAAGGGCTTTAAGGTTACCGTCAACGGTAGCGGAGAATGCGGCGTAGGCGGCCTGATTGGTCAAACCCAGCGCGGCTGGGAAAGCCCGCGCATTGAGGATTGCCATGTGTCCGGCATGGATGTTACCGCTTCCGGTACGGTAGGCGTGGGCGGTTTCATTGCCTGGCCCGGCGCGCATACCACCGTCGTTGGCTGCACAACCCAGGGCAAAATCGATGCGACCGGCATTACCGACGGTTATGCGGGCGGCTTTTTTGGAAACCTGGGCTGGAACAATGACCTGGGACATATGGGCCATAAGATCAGCGACTGCACCGCGAATGTGGACATTGTGACGAAGACCGTGCCTGCTGGCGGGTTTGTGGGTTCCGCTACCAACTCCAATAACCGCAGCATGTACGCCGAGTTTGAAAATTGCACCGCCAGCGGCAACATTACGTCCGCCCAGGGTAGCAGCGCGCCGGTGGGCGGCTTTGCTGGCGACGCGGACCGCGGCCACTACACCGGCTGCAAGGCTACCGGCAATGTAAGCGGCAGTGTGGCGGGCGGCTTTATCGGGTTGGTAAAGGACGTGAAGCCAGCCTATGAGGATTTGCCCGGCAGGTTCCCGGCGGGTACCCGCAGCTATGACGCTAACGAAATATTGCTGGACGGCGTTTCCGCCAGCGGCACGGTGCTGGGCACGGATAAGACCGGCGGCCTGATCGGACACGTGGGCGAGGGTACCGCCAGCGGCAAGGGCGCGGAAGGAAAGCTGATCATCCGGAACAGTTCCGCAACCGATACGGTGGTAGGTTCTTCTCAGGATACCGATGTGGAGACCATTTTGAACCGTCACGACACCCCCAAGGCAATGGAAGGCCCCGATGATAAAACCACCGGCGCGTCCAGTATCATTGTGCCTGTCAATTCCGACAGCCGCCTGACCATGGACGCAAACGGCGATATCATCATTCCAAAGGAGGGCGCGACCCTGATCAGGAACGGCGAAAGCACCCAACTGCCGGGCGGCACCATCGTGCGTGACGGCAAAATCATTCTGCCCCAGCCCGATCCTACGCCTACCCCCGTTCCCACTGCTACACCTGAACCCGCCAGCGCGCCCCGCACCGGCGTGCCCGGTGTGGAAGGGTATGCTGTGCTGGCGCTGCTTAGCGCGGTTTGCGCGGTGCTGCTGCTGAACCTGCGCCGCAAGGCCAGCCGCGGCTAAAACCGAATCGGCGTTGTTTCCCCCGGCTTGTGAAAAGCCGGGGGCTTTTGCGTTCCTGCCGAATTTACAATTCCTTCACAGCGCGGCCCGGCAATGTGTGATATGATAAACGGGTATCAACCCGGAAAGGATGAAGTCCGTGATTCAGATTGAAAACGTTGGCAAGCGCTACGGCGCGGTACGCGCCCTGGACGGCGTGACGCTGACGGTGGAAAAGGGAAGCGTTACCGGCCTGCTGGGACAAAACGGCGCTGGCAAAACCACGCTGCTGAATATTTTAACCGGTTATCTGGCCCCAACCGGCGGCCGTGTGCTGATTGACGGCAGCGATGTGCTGCTGAATCCCGCCCAGGCCAAGCGGCACCTGGGTTATCTGCCGGAGCATCCGCCCCTTTATGATGAAATGACCGTGCAGGAGTATTTGCGCTTTGCCGCTGAATTGAAGGGGGTGGAAAAGCGCGCCGTTTGCGCCCATGTGGACGAGGTGATGGAGCTGACGGGCCTGACGCAGATGCGCCGCAGGCTTATTGGCAACCTGAGCAAGGGTTACCGCCAGCGCGCGGGCATGGCCCAGGCCCTGTGCGGCGACCCTGACGTGCTGGTGCTGGACGAACCCACCGTGGGGCTGGACCCCAAGCAGATTACCGAAATCCGCGGCCTGATCCGCACCCTGGGCAAGGGCCGCACCATTGTGTTTTCCTCCCACATTCTTAGCGAGGTGCAGCAGCTTTGCAGCCATGTGGTCATTTTGGATGGGGGACAGGTGCGGCTGGACGCGCCCATCGATCAGGTGGGCGGCAGCGGCGACATCACCCTGCTGGTAACCGTTGGGGCGGGCGAGGGCCGAATCGTCAGCCGCCTTAGGGAACTGGAGGGCGTGCGCCGGGTGCAGGTGCAGCCTACCGCCCAAAGCGACCAGACCACCGCGCTGGTGACCTTTCACGGCCAGCCGGAGCCGGAACGTCGCCTGTTTGGCCTGATGAGCGGGCTGGGCATTCCGATTCTGCATTTGTCCCGCTGCCAGGACAGCCTGGAGCAGGTGTTCCTGAACGTGATCGCCAGCTAAAGGAGGGGGAAAACCGTGCATATCGTTTGGAAACGGGACTTGACGGCGTATTTTCATACGGCGGTGGGGTATGTGTTTATGGGCGTGTTTCTGACCCTGTCCGGCCTGATTTTTTACCTGTATAACATCAAAAACCTGACCAGCGACCTTTTGTCCTTTTTAAGCCAGCTGACGATGCCCACCATGCTGCTGTGCCCGCTTTTGACCATGCGGCTGCTGTGCGAGGACCGGCAGAAACGCACCGACCAGCTGGTGCTTACCAGCCCGGTATCGCTGACCGGGGTGGTGATGGGCAAGTATCTGGCGGCGGCCTGCGTGATGCTGCTGACCCTGCTGCTGACCAATGTGTACACGCTGATTATCGTCCTTTGCGGACAGGTGTATCTGGGCGAATGGTTTGTGGGCTATCTGGGGTTTGCCCTGCAAAGTCTGGCGTTTCTGGCGCTGGATCTGTTTGTCAGCTGCTTTGCCAAAAACCAGATGACCGGCGCGGTAATGGCCTTTGGGGCCAATTTTGTTTTGTGGATGGCCGACCTGCTGGCGGGCAGCCTGTCGGTGGGCTGGATGCAGAACGCGCTGAACTTTATCAGCCTGTACGACCGGTACGAGCCGTTTCGACTGGGGCAGTTCAGCTTTTCCGGCACGCTGTTTTTTGTCAGCTTTATCGCCGTCTGCCTGGTGGGAGCGGTGCGGGTGCTGGACGCGCGCCGGTTTTCGGAAGGAGGCGCGGCGTGAAAAAATGGCTTCGCAAATGGCTTGACCGCTTTCGCCAGCCCAGGTTTCGCCATGGGCGGCTCAGCGCGCTGCTGATGGCCATTTTTGTGGCCGCCTGCGTGTTGATAAACGTGGGCGTAAAGGTGCTGGAGGATACCTACGGCTGGAAAATTGACATGAGCTTTAACGGCTATGCCACCACCAGCGAAAACACCCGTCAGGCCATGCAAACCCTGGATAAGGACGTGGAGCTGTACCTGCTGTACCAAAGCGGGCAGGAGGACGCCCAGCTGAAGGAAATTCTGGAACGTTATCCTCTGCTTAGCAGCCATATCACCGTGCTGCCTACGGATATTGTTAAAAATCCGGGAATCCTGACCCGCTTTCAGGGCGATGTGGAAACCGGACTGACGGCGGATATGGTCATTGTCAACTGCCCGTCCACAGGCCGCTATGAAGTGCTTGGCTACAGCGACTTTTTGTCCCAGGGCTACAATACGGATACCGGCGAGTTTGAGCTGGAAGGGCTGGCCTATGAAAAGCAACTGACCCAGTCGGTTTTGCGGGTGTCCAGCGATCATATGACCACCATTGGCATTTTGCAGGGTCATGGGGAACTGGACGAGGACGGTCTGTCCGCGCTGATTACGCTGCTGAAAAACAACCGGTACAACGTGCAAACCGTAAACCTGCTGTCCGGAGATACGCTGGAGGAGGTGGACCTGCTGATTTTCGCCGCGCCCCAAAAGGATTTGAGCGACGGCGAAACGGAGCAGATCAAGGCCTTTGCCCAGGAGGGCGGCAGCCTGTTTGTGATGCGGGATTATACCGACCCCATCGATTCCATGCCCAACTACATGGCGCTGCTGAAAAGCTACGGGGTGGTTCCGCTGCCCGGCGTAGTGGTGGCCGGGGCTCAGGATACCGATACCTATTACGAGGAGCAGATTCAACTGCTGCCCTACATGGAAAGTCTGGATATTACCCTGCCGCTGACCACCACCGGCATGGACGTGCTGCTGATGCCCGCCGCCTGCGCCTTTGAGAACCCGGGCGAGGCCACCGAGAGCCTGTCCGTGGGCACGGTGCTGAAAACAGGGCCTAACGCCTATGTGCGTGATGTAAGCGATGGCAGCGCCAGCATTGACAGGCAGCCCGGCGATGTGCAGGGCGAACTGACCGTGGCCCTCTACGCGCATAAAATGCACGCCAACGGCAACGTAAGCCGCCTGTTCGCCGCTGGCAACAGCGCGCTGTTTACCTACGAATACATTTACCAGCGCACCTATGCGGAAAACTTTATTTTGACCCTGATGAGCGAAATGACGTCCGGCAGCCAGGTGGATTTGGATATCGCCGTGTCCGCCGCCGTGCGTCCGGCGCTTACGGTGGGCAGCACAGGAATCGGCGTCGCACTGATGATTGCCGTGCCTCTGCTGGTGCTGGTTTGGGGCCTGTGCGTGCTGCTGCCTAGGCGCAACCGCTAGGTGAAGGAGGTTTGGAACGATGCAGCATCCGCCAAAGGTGGATTTGAAAAAGAAGCATACCGTTTGGGTTTGGGTGGGAGCCGTTTCCGCACTGGCGGTGGCGGTGGCCCTGCTGGTGCTGATTCCCATCATTCAGAAGCGCTACCCGGCGGAAAACCAGACGATTTCCGTAGCGGACCAGCCGGTGCGCACGCTGGAGCTTACCGACGCCAGCCGGGTGGAAAGCGTTACCGTTTATCCTCAAGGGGAGGAAAGCTATACCCTGTTGATGCAGGACGGCCAGCTGTACGCGGACACGCCCGCGGGCCCCGCCCAGCTGAATCAGGACTATGCCACGGAGCTGCTAAAGGCGGTAACGGAAATAACCGTGCAGGGCGTGGTGGCCGACGACCAGCGGGAGGTGCAGGAGCATCTGGAGGAAATGGGGCTTGAGCCGCCGGTCAGCCGGGCTGTTGTGCGCTACGCGGACGGCAGCGAGCAAACCATTGAAATTGGCAATCAGGTGCCGGGCACAGCCTATTCCTATTACCGCTGGTCCGGGGCGGACGGAGTGTATATGTGCGACGAGGGAATCCGCGACGCGCTGAACCGGTCGTATAAACGCCTGCTGCCCCTGACCCAGCCGGAAATCGTGGGCAGCCTGCTGACCCGGCTGAGTCTGGACGAAATGACCATTTGCTTTGACGCTGACGAGACGGGCCAGCTGCAGGGAACCCTGACCAACCCATACATCTATCCGGTTTCCGCCAGCGAAACCCAAAACCTGGTTACGCTGCTGGAAAATTTTCGCCTGGGAACCCAGGAACCGAAAATCACGGAACAGAATAAGGGAGATTACGGCTTTGACGACCCGCTGTGCGTTGTGGAGGTGCAAACCAAGGAAGGCACGGCCAGCAGCGTGGACGAGGACGGCCAGCTGACGATGTATCAGGTTCCGGCGCAAAGCCTGCGTTTTGTTATTGGCCGTGAGGAGGGCGACTATTTTTATACCTGCGAATATAACGGCGGGTATTACCTGATCAGCCGCTTTCTGGCAGAGGGGCTGGTTACCGCCAACCCGGGGGGACTGGCCACCCGCAACCCCGCCAACCTGGGCGATGCGTTTATCACCGGCGTTTCCATTGAAACCGCGGGCGATACCCTGCAGGTGCAGGTAAGCCGCACCCAGCGGGTGCTGCCCAATAATGAGGTGGAAACCGATACGGACGGCACGGCGCTGTACGATACCACCATCTTGTTTAACGGCGAAACCGCGTCCCAGGAACGGCTGGACGAGCTGCTGGACCATCTGAGCCAGCTGACCGTTAACGGCGACGCGCCCGCCAACTGGCTGCCAACCGCTCAGGAGAAGCCCCGCTGGACCATCCGCCTGCAAACCGAGGGCGGCCAGCAGCGTGTGATTGAAGCCTATCGTCTGGACGCTTTTACCGATGTGCTGTGTGTGGACGGCGTCAGCCTGCATACGGTGGACGACGAAGCCATCGCCAGAATTTTGGGTACGGAAGTGCAGGAGGCCGCCGGTATCTCCTATGTTTATTCCACGGACGGCGATCAGGCCGGAATGTCCCTGACCACGTCAAACCAGCGCTTTTCCCTTTCACTGTCCCTGGTAAGCAGTTATCTGGGCTTTGGAACCTACGAGGAAAAGGACGGCCTGCTGCTTTTGACAACGGACGATGGGCTGTACCATTTTACCTTCCGCCGTGTGGGCAACAATCTGGTGTTCGCGGCGGACCAGTCCTCGGATTTGAAGCCGTCCTGCGTCAGCGACGGCGCGGTTTTTCGCCGGGAGTAGGGGCCTGAAAATGAGAAAAAATGCAATGGCGCGGCTGGCTATTGACAAGTGCGGCTTGTTGGGGTCAAAATAAGAAAAAACGCTTTTGCTTTTTTGGAAAAGGATGATGAACCATGGCTGTTTTGAACGTCAATTTCTTTTCAAACGCGCTGTTTCGCATTGTACCGGTTACCGTAGTGCTGCCCACCGACAAGGTGCTGCCCGGCGAGCAGACGTATCAAAGTCCCCGGCTGTATAAAACCCTGTACCTGCTGCATGGGCTGCGGGGCAACAACACGGCCTGGGTAAACGGCACCCGCATTCAGGCTTTGGCTAACGAGCGGAACCTGTGCGTGGTCATGCCCAGCGGCGACAACAAGTTTTACGCGGATTCCAGCCGCAGCGCCGATTATTACGGAAAATTCCTGACCGAGGATTTGATTGCCTTTGCGGAAAACAGCTTTCCCCTGTCCCGGAGGCGGGAGGACCGCTTTATCGCCGGTCTTTCCATGGGCGGCTTTGGCGCGCTGACCAACGGCCTGCGCCATCCGGAGCTGTACAGCCATATCGCCGCTCTGTCCTCCGCGTTGATCAAGGAGCGGATTCTGCGCGCCAAGGAAGGCCCGCTGACAGACCAGGACTATGCGGCCAACGATTACTTTAACCGCGCGGCCTATGAAACCATGTTTGATCTGGACTCCATTCAGGATTTTGAAAATTCGGAATGCGACTATGAGTTTTTGGCCCGCCGTGTGGCGAAACGGCCGGATAAACCGGAAATTTTCCTTTGCTGCGGCACCGAGGACAGCCTGTTGGGCTATAACCGGGCCTATCGGGATTTGCTGACCGGTTTGGGCTATTCCCTGCGTTATGAGGAGAGCGCGGGCGACCACACCTGGGCTTACTGGGATTACGCCATTGAGCGTGTGCTGGATTGGCTGCCGCTGGAGGACCGCCGCGCCGGCATCACCAGCGAGGAACCGCACTGCTAAAACCTCGGACTGGATTGCCTGCCATTTTTATGGTATAATAAGCTGTTGCCTTGCGCACAGCTTTTTTCTTTGGGGAGTGAAGGATTTTGGCAAACCATTATGACGCGCGGAACATTCAGGTGCTGGAAGGGCTGGATGCGGTGCGTATGCGTCCCGGCATGTACATTGGCTCCACCGGTTCCCGGGGTCTGCATCATATGCTGTGGGAAATTGTGGACAACGCCATTGACGAGGCCATGGCGGGCTATGCGTCCCAGGTGGACGTGACCCTGTACGCGGATGGGTCCGCCGGGGTCAGGGATAACGGCCGCGGCATGCCGGTGGATATTCACCCTACCATGGGCGTATCCGGAGTAGAGGTGATTTATACCAAGCTGCACGCGGGCGGCAAGTTTAACAACGAAAATTACGCTTACTCCGGCGGCCTGCACGGCGTGGGCGCCAGCGTGGTGAACGCCCTGTCCAAATGGGTCGCCGTGGATGTGTACCGGGATTTTAAGCATTACCAGATGCGCTTTGAAAGCAAGTACGACCCGGAGCAGAAAAAGGTGGTGGCGGGCCGT
Source organism: uncultured Clostridia bacterium (assembly GCA_934621505.1). Classification (GTDB taxonomy): domain Bacteria; phylum Bacillota; class Clostridia; order Christensenellales; family Aristaeellaceae; genus Limiplasma. The sequence goes on along the minus strand of CAKTUU010000004.1, from coordinate 26,004 downwards.
GTGGCTCAGCCGCTGCAAACCCTGGGCAATACCCGGGAGCGGGGCAGCGAAGTGCGCTTTATGCCGGACGACGCGGTGTTTGAAACCGTGCGCTTTAACGCGGACATCGTATCCCGCCGCCTGCGGGAGCTGGCCTACCTGAACAAGGGCCTGACCATTACCTTTCTGGACGAGCGGGTCCAGCAGGCCGAGGCGCTGGCGGAGGAGGACGGGGGCGAGGACGCTTCCCAGCCCACAGGCCGTCAGGTGTTCTGCTTTCAGGGCGGTATCGTGGATTATGTCAAGTACCTGAACGCGGATAAAACGCCCCTGTTTGACGAACCCATTTATCTGGAAGGTACGGAAAAGGACATCATCTTCCGGGTGGCGATTCAGTATACCGACAGCTATACGGAAAACGTGTTCAGCTATGTAAACAACATTCCCACCAGCGAAGGCGGCACCCACGAAACCGGCTTCCGCGCCGCCTATACCAAGGTGATGAACGACTTTGCCCGCCGCCTTGGGGCGCTGAAGGACAAGGATAATAACCTGAGCGGCGACGACTTCCGCGAGGGCATGACCGCCGTCATGATCGCCATGGTCAAAAACCCCCAGTTTGAGGGCCAAACCAAGGGCAAGCTGGGCAATACCGAGGTGCGTCCGGTGGTGGAAAGCATCCTGACCCAGCAGCTGACCGCCTATTTTGAGGACTTGAGGCATCAGGACCTGGCCACGCAGCTGATTGAAAAGGCGGTGCGCGCCGCCCGCGTGCGCGAGGCCGCCCGCAAGGCCCGGGATGTGGCCCGCACCAAAAGCGCCCTGGAGGCCGCCCCGCTGGTGGGCAAGCTGTCCAGCTGCACAGGCCGCAAGGCGGAGCAGAACGAACTGTTCATTGTGGAGGGCGACAGCGCCGGCGGCAGCGCCAAGCAGGGCCGGGACCGCCGCTTTCAGGCCATTCTGCCCTTGCGGGGAAAACCCTTGAACGCGGAGAAAAAGCGGCTGGATCAGGTGCTGAATAACGAGGAGTTCCGCTCCATCATTACCGCTTTGGGCACCAATATTGACGAGAGCTTCAGCCTGAGCGGGCTGAAATACAACAAGGTCATCATCCTGTCCGATGCCGACCAGGACGGCGCCCATATCCGGGCCATACTGCTTACCTTCTTCTACCGCTATATGAAGGAGCTGATCACCGAGGGGCATGTGTACATCGGCATGCCGCCCCTGTACAAGGTGCAGCGGGGCAGCAAGGTGCAGTATGCCTATGACGATAACGAGCTGCGCAGGCTGACCAGGGGGGCCAGCAAGGGCTACACCCTGCAGCGCTACAAGGGCCTTGGCGAAATGAACCCGGAGCAGCTGTGGGAAACCACCATGGACCCCAGCCGGCGCAAGCTGATGCGGGTGAATATTGAGGACGCGGCCCAGGCCGAGCGGCTGGTGACCATCCTGATGGGGGACAAGGTGGAGCCACGGAGGGAATACATCAGCCAGAACGCCAACTTTAACCGGGAGGACAGCTTTACCGAGTTTTCCGATCAGATGAGCGAGGGGAGGAATGACCTGTGAGCCGGAAGCAGACGGACGACCGGCCGCCCATTGGGGTGGACCAGAACATCATTGAAGCCCCCATGGAGGAGGTCATGCACAACAGCATGATTCCTTACGCCGAGCATGTCATCATGGAACGGGCCGTGCCCCGGGTGGAGGACGGCTTTAAGCCTGTGCAGCGCCGCATCCTGTTTACCATGAAGGAGCTGGCCATTACCCCCGATACGCCCTACCGCAAATGCGCCCGTATTGTAGGCGACTGTTTGGGTAAATACCATCCCCACGGCGACAGCAGCGTGTACGACGCGCTGGTGCGTCTGGCACAGGATTTCAGCATGCGCGCGCCATTGGTGGACGGCCACGGCAATTTTGGCTCGGTGGATGGAGACGGCGCGGCCGCCATGCGTTATACCGAGGCCCGCATGACGCCTCTGGCCATGGAAATGCTGAAGGATCTGGACAAGGATACCGTGCCCTTCCGGCTGAATTTTGACGACAGCCTGAAGGAGCCGGACATGCTGCCCGCCAGCTTTCCCAACCTGCTGGTCAACGGGGCCAGCGGCATTGCCGTGGGTCTGGCTACCAACATTCCGCCCCATAATTTGACGGAAACCATCAACGCCGCTATCGCCCTGATTGACAACCCGGACTTGTCCCTGGACGAGCTGATGAGCATTCTGCCCGCACCGGATTTTCCCACCGGCGGCGTGCTGCTGAACACCTCGGAAATCCGCACGGCCTACGAAACGGGCCGGGGCAAGCTGACCCTGCGGGCCCGCACCCATATTGAGGATGGAACCGCTGGACGCAAGCTGATTGTGATTACCGAAATTCCCTATCAGGTCAACAAGGCGGCCATGCTGGAAAAAATCCTGAAGCTGAGCGAGGAAAAAAAGGCCGCTTTGGGCTGCATTTACGATATCCGGGACGAAAGCGACCGCACCGGCATGCGCGCCGTCATTGAGCTGCGCAAGGACGCGGATGTGGACAAGGTGCTGGCGTACCTGTTTAAGTACAGCGACATGCAGATAACCTTCGGCGTTAACATGGTGGCGATTGCCGATGGCAAGCCACGCCTGCTTTCCCTGCGCCGGGCCCTGCGCTACTATATCCGCCACCGCAAAAATGTGGTGACCGCCCGCACCAGGTACGACCTGGACAAGGCCAAGTCCCGGGCCCATATTTTGGAGGGCCTGATGATTGCCGTGGACAATCTGGACGAGGTGATTCAGATTATCCGGGGCAGCGAAAACCCCAAGACCGCCAAGGCCGCGCTGATGGCCCGCTTTGGCCTGAGCGATATTCAGGCTCAGGCCATTCTGGATATGCGCCTGCAGCGCCTGACCAACCTGGAAATTTTGACCCTGCGCAAGGAATACGCGGATGTGTGCAAGCTGATTGGCGAACTGGAGGCTGTTTTGGCCAGCGAAAAGAAGCTGATGAACGTCATTAAAAAGGAACTGCGGGCCGTGGCCGATCAGTACGGCGATGAACGCCGCACCCAGCTGGTGGACACCGGGGATGTGGTGGAGGCCGTGCAGAAGGATGAGATCATTCCCGAGGAAGCGCTGGTGACCTACAGCCGGGCGGGCCTGCTGAAACGGGTGTATCCGCCCAAGGCCCGCAAGGCGGCGCAGGAGGCCGAACCGACGGACGATCCGCCTCTGTATGCCTTTGATACCCTGACGGATCATACGCTGTACTTCTTTACCAACCGGGGCAACTGCTATGCCCTGAGCGTAGCGTCCCTGCCGGAGATGAAGCCCAAGGACCGGGGCGCGCTGCTTAGCGGCGTATTGCAGGGCCTGGAGGAAAATGAAACGCCGGTCAACATTCTCTGCCTGAAACCGGCGGATTTGCCCGCACAGCCGGATTTGCTGTTTGTAACCCGCCGGGGTCAGCTGAAGCGCAGCGCCGCCACCGAGTACGACGTGCGCCGGGGCAAGTTTGCCGCCCTGAATTTGAAGGACGACGACAGCCTGTTTGGCGTTATGCAGCTGGACACGGCAAAGGATGTGCTGATGTTCAGCCGCAGCGGCATGTGCATTCGCTTCCACGGGGACAGCGTACCCCAGCAGGGCCGTGTGGCGGGCGGCGTGAAGGGCATGGCCCTTGACCCGGAGGACGATGTGCTGTGGTGCGGCCAGCCGGACGCGACCGACCAGCTGCTGCTGTTTAGCGACCGGGGCTTTGCCAAGCGGATTCTGTACATGGATTTTGAGCCGCAGGCCCGGGCTGGCAAGGGCGTAAAGAGCTTTTACTTTAACAAGAGCGGCTCCAACGGAACCTGTCTGGCGGGCGTGGCCCTGGTAACGGCGGATGGGCAGTGCTTCCGGGTAACCCAGAAGTTAAGCCCCTACACCTGGATCAGCGCCGATGAGGTGATTCTGCAAGGCAAAACCGACAAGGGCATTCCCATGGTCATGGCTTTGCTGGACGATGTAGTCACCGGCGTGGAACGGGAATAATGACAAACGGCCGCCTGCGCGAAAACGCGGGCGGCCGCTTTTGTCTGTCTACACAAAAGCAGGGTTTGCGTTTCCGGGCAAAAGGCGCTATACTGACAGATGGCGATCCCCCGATTTCCGCTTCCCTATGAAGGAGGAACGTACCATGACGGAAAACGCCTACAGCCCGGAACGGGTTAAGTACCTAAGCCTGCTGGCGGAACAATTTTCCACCTTTCACGAACTGTGCATGGAAATTATCAACCTGAGCGGCGTGTTAAGCCTGCCCAAGGGCACGGAGCATTTCATGTCCGATATTCACGGCGAATACGAGGCCTTTTATCATATTTTAAACAACTGCTCCGGCGTGGTTCGGGAAAAGGTGCAGCTGTGGCTGGGCGACCATTTGACCCAGCAGGGCATATCCGAACTGTGCACCCTGATTTACTATCCCAGTGAAAAGCTGCGCCTTTTGCGGGAGGCGGGCGTTACCACAGACGAATGGTACCGCAAAACCCTGACCGATCTGGTGTATCTGGCCCGCAAGCTGTCCTCCAAGTACACCCGGTCCAAGGTGCGCAAGGCCATGCCTTCGGATTTCGCCTACATACTGGACGAGCTTTTGCACGCCCAGACCGATGAGGACGACAACCAGCACCAGTACCACGAAACCATTTTGGATACCCTGCTGGATATTAAAAACGGCAACGCCTTTATTATCGCCCTGTCTGCGTTGATCAAAAGGCTTGCGGTAGACCGGCTGCATGTGGTGGGCGATATCTTTGACCGCGGCCCCCGGGCGGACAGCATTTTGGATATGCTGATGGAGCATCACAGCGTGGACATTGAATGGGGCAACCACGACATTTTGTGGATGGGCGCCGCCTCTGGCAGCCTGTGCTGCATCGCTGCGGTGGTGCGCAACTGTCTGGCCTATAACAATATGCAGATTCTGGAAAACGGCTACGGCATTCCGCTGCGTCCCCTTACCCTGTTCGCCGAAAAGCTGTACCCGGACCTGACCCCGGAAAAGGCCGCTTTGCAGGCGGTTTCCATTATGATGTTTAAACTGGAGGGCCAGCTGATCAAGCGCAACCCGTCCTTCCAGATGGAGGACCGGCTGCTGCTGGAGCGTATCTCTCCCGCCCAAAAGACGGTGGAGATGGACAACTATGTCTGGCCCATTCGGGACATCGCCTTGCCCACCATCGACTGGGCGGACCCCTATGCCCTGACGGAGGAGGAGCAGGAGGTCATGAACGGCTTGCAGGACGCTTTCCTGCACAGCCTGCGCCTGCGCACCCACGTGGAGTTTTTGTACACCCGAGGCCGCCTGTACCGGCGCTATAACGGCAATCTGCTGTTTCACGGCTGCATTCCGCTGGATGAAAACGGGGAGTTTCTGGAAAAGCAGATGGGGAATCAGACCCTGTCCGGCAAGGCTTTGATGGATTACGCGGATTCCATGGCCCGCAAGGCCTATTTTACCGGCCGTCAGGACGCGCTGGATTTTATGTGGTATCTGTGGTGCGGCGATGATTCTCCCGTATGCGGCCGCAAAATCAAAACCTTCGCCCGCTTCTTTATCCCGGATGAGGAATCCTGGCACGAGCCTCGCAACCCTTACTATGATTATTACAACGATGAAAAGGTCTGCGAAAAAATGCTGGCCGCCTTCGGGCTGGATTCGCCCCAGAGCCGTATCGTCAACGGGCATACGCCCATCCGCGTCACCCACGGCGAAAGCCCCATCAAGGCCGGCGGACGGCTGATTGTAATTGACGGCGGCTTCTGCAAGGCTTATCAAAAGGCCACCGGCATCGCCGGTTATACGCTGATTGCCAATTCTCACGGCATGCGCATCATGTCCCACCATCCCTTTACCACGCTGGAGGACGCGCTGGAGGCCAACCGGGACATTCGTTCCCAGTCCTTTGATTTCGCGGTCTATCCCCGCCGTATGCTGGTAAAGGACACGGACAACGGCCACCGCCTGCAGGAGAGAATCGACGACCTGAAGGACCTGCTGGCCGCCTGCCGCGCGGGTATCATCAATCTGGTCAAGTAAACGTTGAGGTGTTTTTTCAGTGCAAAAGAAACGAATTGCCGTTGCGGTTTTCTTTGCGGCGTTCTGGTTGCTGGGGCTGCTGACGGCGGCGGATTACGGCCCAAGCTGGGATGAGCAGGACGAAATGGATATCCTGCGCATGAACCTGTGGGAATATGCCCGTATCCTGCATCTGGACGAGGAAGCCTTTCAGGCCCGTGCCCAGGCGGATGATACGCTGACCATTGGCCCGCTGACGCCTATTTCCCAAAGCATCGAGCAGGACCATGGCATTGCCGCCTTCTACCCGCTGGCGGGCGTGGTCATGAGCGATAGCCTGTCGGAGAGCACTCGCAGCCTGTTGTGGCATATGGGATGCTGGACCCTGTTTACGCTGGGCGCGTGGGCCCTGTACGCCGCCAGCCGGGAATTGGGCCTGAACCGGGGCTTCGCGCTGCTGGGGCCGGTCATGCTGCTGCTTTCGCCCCGCTTTTTTGCCCAGGGGCATTACAACAACAAGGATATGGTGCTGTTTTCCCTGACCCTGTGCCTGCTGTGGACCGCCCTGCGGCTGATGCGCAGGCCGTCCGCCGCCAACGGGTTGTGGTTTGGTCTGGCAGGGGCCTTTGCCGCCAATACCAAGGTGGCTGGCGCGGCGGTATTTGGCCTGTGCGGCTTGCTGGTCATCGTCCGTCTGGCCCAAACCAGGCGGCTGAATGGTCGCACATGGGTGGCGGGAGGCGGTAGTCTGGCGGTATTCGTGGCCGGGTACGCCTTGCTGACGCCCGCTCTGTGGACCAATCCCGCCGGCTTTTTCAGCTACCTGCTGACCAACGCTTTGGCGTTTCAGCGGTGGAGCAACTGGGTGCTGTTTCGGGGCACGGTATTTCAACTGGCGAAAACGCCCCTGCCATGGTACTACCTGCCTTATATGATTTTGGCTACCACGCCCTTGTGGGCTTTGCTGCTGATTGCCGTTGGCACGGTATGCGCCGCCTGGGCAGGCAAACGGGATAGCCGCCTGCTGCTGCCCCTGCTGACGGCGTTCCTGCCTTTAGCGGTCGCGGTGCTTACTCGAACCACCGTTTACAACGGTTGGCGGCATTTCTACTTTGTGTACGGCCCCATGCTGCTGCTGGCCGTTTATGGGCTGCAAAGGCTGGCGATCCGGGCCCAAGGAATCCAGCGGCGTTTGATTTTGGGCGGGCTGGCGGTTTGTATGCTGCTGACCGGCGTGGGCGAAGTCACCCAGCATCCCCACCAGCAGGCTTATTATCAGCCGCTGGTGCAGCTGAAGGGAACCCAGTACAACGAACTGGATTACTGGAACATCAGCGTGCGGGAGGGGCTGGAAAGGCTGGCGGCTCAGGTGGAAGGGTCCATTCCCGTTACCGGCTGCGACCTTTGGGCGCAGGACGGACTGCGTAAGGCGCTGATTACCCTGCCGGAGGACCTGCGGGAACGCTTTTTCCTGTCGGAGGGCGGCTATGTGGTCGTGAATCCCACCTACGCCCTGTTCAGCGGCTATACCTGCGAGGATACGCCTGTTGTGACCCTTTCTTCTTACGGTCAGCCAATTCTATTTATTTACCCGAAGGGAGCGTCTGCCTCATGACCCAAACCAAACTGGCGCGGCTGGCCGTTGCCCTGTTTCTGCTAGCGCTTACCCTGATCGGTTTGTTTACCTGCAAGGATTACGGCGTGCCCTGCGATGAAATCAGCGAGCAGGAAATTTTAAAGGAAAACCTGCACGAATACGCCTGGCACCTGCTGGGGCCGGACAGCGCCGCCGTCCGTTATTATCAGGAGGAGAAAATCGGCCGTATCTCCCAGAGCATTGAAAAGGACCACGGGCAAAGCGCTTACTATCCCATGGCCTTCCTGCTGGCGGCTTTGACCAACCGGCCGGATCAGCTGACCCTGTGGTGGCATGTGGTTACCTGGCTGTGGTTTATGGCCGGAGTGTGCGCTCTGTATGGGCTGTGCCGGGAAACCGGGCTGACCCGTCCGGTCAGCTGCATGGGCACGCTGCTTTTGTACCTGTGTCCCCGCTTTTTTGCCGAGGGGCATTACAACAACAAGGATATGGTGCTGCTGGCGCTGGTGCTGCTGACGCTGTGGCTGGGCGCGCGATTTTTACGAAAAACCACGGTCTGGAACGGACTGCTGTTTTCTCTGGCGGGCGCGTTGGCGGCCAATACCAAAATTGTGGGGCTGTTCTTTTGGGGGATGATGGGACTGGCGGCTGTGGTTCTGGTCAGCTGCCGGAAGAAATGGAGCCTGCCCATGGTGGGAGTGGCCGCCGGGACGATTGCGTCCTTTGCTGTTTTTTATACGCTGCTGACCCCTGCCCTGTGGACGAATCCGTGGGAATTTTTGACGTATCTGCTGCAAAACGCTTCCGGCTTTACCCGCTGGAATGGAGTTGTGCTGTTCCGTGGAAGCATTTTTACAGCGCCTCTGCCCTGGTATTATCTGCCCTGGATGATGATTTTGACCCTGCCGGTGTATGTGCTGCCTCTGGCGGCGGTGGGGCAGCTGGCAGCAGCGGGGCGAATTTGCAGGCAGAAGGGCGGCGCGCTTCAAAATCCCCAGAGTCTGACGCTGATGGCGGCAACGTTGGGCTGGCTGGTTCCCATGGCCTATCAGATGCTTGCCAAAACGCTGATTTACAATGGTTGGCGGCATTTTTACTTTGTTTATGCGGGCGTTGCCCTGATGGGCGCGCAGGGCATGGGGTTTATCATTCGCATTTTGCGCCGCCGTACCGGCGAATTTGCCATGCACCGGCTGTTTGTGGCGGGCATGTGTTTGCTCTTTCTGTGGATGTCCATCGGCATTGCGCAAAATCACCCCTATCAGTACGGCTATTATAACCGCATTGAGCGCGCCGGGGCCGAGGACCGTATGGAGCTGGATTACTGGGGCGTTCACACCCTGAACCTGCTCAGCGATTTGGCGGCCAACCCGGACCGGAATCAAAGCCTGCCTCTTGAGGTAGGCGCGCGGGATGATATGAGCTACCATGGGCTGGTAATCAGCTGTCCCGCGCTGAATCCGGAGATTCAGATGACCTGTTTCTACAACCGGGACGCGCCGTATCTGTATTTGAACACCACTTACGCCCGTATTTACGGCGTGGCCCCGCCGGAGGGCTACCACGAGCTGCAAAAGGTAAAAAGCTACGGACTGGTGCTGGGCGTTATTTATGAGCGCGATACAAATGAATAACAGGCGGCTGCCGCCTTTCCCACGGGCAGCCGCAGGGCACTGGCCCTAAGTCTTGTACCGCATAGATTCTTTTAAGGCTGCTTGTATTTATGCAGGCAGCCATTTTTTTGAACTTTTTTAACAAACGAAAAGGAGCGCCCCCGAAGAGACGCTCCTGAAAAGGTTTTTTCGATTACAGCTTGGGACCGGCGGCAACCAGCTTCTTGCCGGCTTCATTGCCTTCGTACTTGGCGAAGTTCTTGATGAAGCGGCCAGCCAGATCCTTGGCCTTCTCATCCCACTGGGAAGCGTCGGCGTAGGTGTCGCGGGGATCCAGAATGTGGCTGTCCACGCCGGGCAGTTCGGTGGGAACCTCGAAGTCGAAGTAGGGGATCTTCTTGGTGGGAGCCTTCAGGATGGAGCCATCCAGAATGGCGTCAATGATGCCGCGGGTATCCTTGATGGAGATACGCTTGCCGGTGCCGTTCCAACCGGTGTTGACCAGGTAGGCCTTCGCGCCGCTCTTTTCCATCTTCTTTACCAGTTCTTCGGCGTACTTGGTGGGATGCAGCTCCAGGAAGGCCTGGCCGAAGCAGGCGGAGAAGGTGGGGGTGGGCTCGGTGATGCCGCGCTCGGTACCGGCCAGCTTGGCGGTGAAGCCGGACAGGAAGTAGTACTTGGTCTGCTCAGGAGTCAGCACGGACACGGGAGGCAGCACGCCGAAGGCGTCCGCGGACAGGAAGATGACGTTCTTGGCGTCAGGCGCGGCGGATACGGGGCGCACGATCTTTTCGATGTGGTTGATGGGGTAGGACACACGGGTGTTCTCGGTCACGCTCTTGTCGGCGAAATCGATCTTGCCGTTCTCGTCCAGAGTGACGTTCTCCAGCAGAGCGTTGCGCTTGATGGCGTTGTAGATGTCGGGCTCGGACTCCTTGTCCAGGTTGATGACCTTGGCGTAGCAGCCGCCCTCAAAGTTGAACACGCCGTTGTCGTCCCAGCCGTGCTCGTCGTCGCCGATCAGCAGACGCTTGGGGTCGGTGGACAGGGTGGTCTTGCCGGTGCCGGACAGGCCGAAGAAGATGGCGGTGTTCTTGCCGTCCATATCGGTGTTGGCGGAGCAGTGCATGGAGGCAATGCCCTTCAGCGGCAGGAAGTAGTTCATCATGGAGAACATGCCCTTCTTCATTTCGCCGCCGTACCAGGTGTTGATGATGACCTGCTCACGGCTGGTCAGGTTGAACATGACGGCGGTTTCGGAATTCAGGCCCAGTTCCTTGTAGTTTTCCACCTTGGCCTTGGAGGCGTTGTACACCACGAAGTCCGGCTCAAAGTTGGCCAGTTCTTCCTCGGTGGGCTGGATGAACATGTTCTTGACGAAGTGAGCCTGCCAGGCCACTTCCACGATAAAGCGGATGGCCATGCGGGTGTCGTGATTGGCGCCGCAGAAAGCGTCCACCACAAACAGGCGTTTGTTGGACAGTTCCTTCTTGGCCAGTTCCTTTACGGCCTTCCAGGCTTCCAGGCTGGCGGGATGGTTGTCGTTCTTGTATTCGTCGCTGGTCCACCACACGGTGTTCCTGGAGGTGTCGTCCATGACGATATACTTGTCCTTGGGGGAGCGGCCGGTGTAGATACCGGTCATCACGTTCACAGCGCCCAGCTCGCTGACCTGGCCTTTTTCAAAGCCTTCCAGACCGGGCTTGGTTTCTTCTTCGAAAAGCATTTCATAAGAAGGGTTGTGAACGATTTCCGTAGTGCCGGTGATGCCATACTTGCTCAGATCAATCTGTGCCATCTTCGTTAACTCCTCTTTCATTAATGTTGCAAGCTACTGCGGCGTGCCAGTCAACGGTGCGAATGTTTCCGCAAACTAACCGCATGATAGCATCTTCATCATATCCAGTTGTTTGAAGATTGTCAATGCCGTTTTGGCAAAGTTCAAAATTATTTCACTTTTGAACCAATATTGGCGGATTTTCCCCAAAAAGGGGCGAAGGGCGTAAAGGCTCCGCAAAGCATGGCCGTATGGGCAAACGGGACGTTGCTATTGCGCCGGGAGTGTGGTATACTAACTTTGGTACGCCCTTGGCGGCCTAATCTGCAAGGCGGGAGCGGTGACATGAGCAAGAAAAAGACCAATGGCAATTACCAGAAGATTTTTAACTTTCTTTTTCTGCTGCTCACTTTTGGAGTGGTTCTTTATATCGGTTTCAGCGGCAATGATATGGAATCGCTGGGGCAGGCGCTGCGAAATTTGAGCCCCGTATACCTGCTGGCCTGCCTTGGGTGCTGGCTGTTGTATATTTTAATGGACGCACTGGCCATTCACCACTTTTTGCGCATGCAGGGCAAGAAAATCAAGCTGTGGCAAAGCCTGCACGCGGCCATGACCGGCGTGTATTACAGCAACATTACCCCCGGCGCCACCGGCGGTCAGCCCATGGAGATGTACCGGCTCAGCAAATACGGCGTGTCCATTGGCATCAGCGGTTCCGGCATGGCGGTCAAGTTTATTATTTTTCAGGCGGTGCTGCTGGTCAGCGGCGCGGTGCTGTGGATCAGCCACGCTTCCTTTGTGGCAGCCCATACCGAGGGATTGAGGTGGTTTGTGCTGCTGGGCTATCTGGTCAATTTTTTCAGCATCGGCCTGCTGGTGCTGATGGCCATCAGCCGGCGGGCGGTGCGCTGGGTCATTGATAAATGCATCAGCATTGGCACCAAGCTGCGCCTGTGCAAAAACCCGGAGGCTGCCCGTGAAAAGTGGGAAAACCACTGCGAGAATTTTCTCAGCAGCATTCAATTGGTCATTCGTCACCCAAAGGACGTGCTGATTCAGTGCCTGATCGCCCTGGCGCAGCTGATGTCCCTGATGCTGGTCATTATCGCCATCTATCACGCTTTGGGGCTTAGCGGCGTTACCTCCGGCCAGATCATCACCATGGGCGTGCTGCTGTATATTGGCGCCAGCTATACGCCCCTGCCCGGCGCCAGCGGCGCGCAGGAAGGCGGCTTCGCCGTGCTGTTTAAGGGCGTTTTTCCTGACGCGCAGCTGTTTGTGGCGCTGCTGCTGTGGCGCTTTTCTACCTACTATTTGACCATTCTGGCGGGCGCGGTGATGACGGTGGTGGAAAATATCGTCAGTCTGCGCAAGGGACACGCAAAGCGGGAAGGTGTTACCAACGAACAGTAATCGCTTGCTTTTTTCCAATCGGGATTTGGTGCGGCTGATTGTGCCGCTGGTGATCGAGCAGTTTTTGGCTGTGTTCATCGGCATGGCGGATACGGTTATGGTCAGCGGCATATCGGAAGGCGCGGTCAGCGCCGTATCGCTGGTGGATAGCATTAACGTGCTGTTTATCCAGCTTTTTTCAGCTATGGCCACCGGCGGAGCCATTGTGGCCGCTCAGTATCTGGGCAAGCAAAGCCGCCGCGAGGCCTGTGGCGCGGCCAAACAGCTGCTGTATGTGGCGCTGGCCATTGCCATGGCGCTGGGGGCTGTATCGCTGTTTTTTGCCCAGCCCATAATTACCCTGTGCTTTGGACAGCTTCAGCCCGCCACCATGGCCTATGCCCGCGCCTATCTGCGCATATCGGCCGTCAGCTATCCCGCGCTGGCGCTGTATAACGGCGGCGCGGCGCTGCTGCGGGCCATGAGCAACAGCCGGGCCAGCATGTTTACCGCCCTGATGATGAATTTGATAAACGTAGCGGGCAACGCCCTGCTGATTTACGGGCTGAAGATGGAGGTGGCGGGGGCGGCCATCGCGTCGCTGGTATCCCGCTGCGTGGGTGCAATCATTGTGATGCGTCTTTTGCTCAATCAGGAACTGCCCATTTACCTGGACCAGCCCTTGCGGCCTCAGATGGACCGCCAGATGATTGGCCGCATTTTCCGTCTGGGCATTCCCAGCGGCATTGAAAACAGCATCTTCCAAATTGGCAAGCTGCTGGTAGCGGGCGTTCTCAGCACCCTGGGCGAGGCGCAGATTGCCGCCAACGCCGTAAGCAACAGCATTGCCAGCCTGTGGAACCTGCCCGGCAGCGCCATGGGCCTGGCTCTGGTAACGGTGGTGGGGCAGTGCGTGGGAGCGGGCGACCGGCGGCAGGCGCGGTATTATACCCGCAAGCTGATGGGGGCTGTCTATCTGTGCGCGGTGGTGATGTATCTGGTCCTGTTCCTGCTTGCGCCCCAGATTGCAGGATTATTTAACCTGAGCCGGGAGGGACTGGACGCGGCCTGTCAGGTGCTGAAGTGGTATTGCGTGGCGGCGGCCATTTTCTGGCCGGCCAGCTTTACCCTGCCCAACGCGCTGCGCGCCGCCGGGGACGCCCGGTTTACCATGACCGTATCGGTTATCAGCATGTGGTCGCTGCGAATTGGCCTGAGCTATGTGCTGGTAAGAGGGTTGAACATGGGGCTGCTGGGGGTGTGGGCGGCCATGTTTGCGGACTGGGTGCTGCGCAGCGGGTGCTTCCTGTGGCGGTACCGGGGCGACAAGTGGCTGCAAAAAAGCGTGGTCTAAGGGCGGTTTTGCCGCAATTTGATACATATTGGAAGTTTCAAAGTTTTGACACCTGTGATATAATAAACGCATACGTCTGCCCTTCATCAGGCAGAATGCCGAAAGGAGGCTAGCTTTCTTATGCAGTATCAGACCCCGCAACAGCAGCCGGAACGACCGGTGCAGCGGCCTGCCCGGCGTCCGCAAAAGGATTACGCGCCCCGCAGGCGCAAAAGCCAGGCGCGTACCGTGCTGCCGCTGCTGCTGCTGTTTGTGGCGCTGCTGGCCGTTATGTACGCGGTCTTTCCCAAACAGGCGGGCCGTCATGTGGGCAGCAGCCACTATACCGGGCTGGTCATCAGCGAGGTAATGGCCGCCAATAGTTCCGCCGTGCCGGATGAGGACGGCAAGTTCAGCGACTGGCTGGAGCTGTATAACGGCACCGGTCACGACCTGGATATGGAAGGCGTTATGCTGACTGTGCGCACCGACCGCATTCAGTTCGCGTTCCCCGAATATACCCTGAAGGCGGGGGAGCGGGTGGTGGTGTTTGCGTCTGACAGCTACCAGCTGGATCCTTCCAAGCCCTTCCATGGCAAATTCAAAATTTCATCGGCGGGCTGCCATATCTATTTGTACGATCCGGACATGTACCTGATCGACGAACTGGTGACCCCCACCCTGACGCCGGATAGCTGCTATGCGCTGACGAGCGTTGACGAGGACGGCTTCCGCCATTATGAAACCACGGATTATTACAGCCCCGGCTATGAAAATACCGAGGAGGGCTTTGTGGCCTATCGCAGCGCCAACCAGATTGAAAGCGGCGACCTGGTCATTAACGAGGTATGCCCGGACCCCAAAATCGGCATCCCGGACGAGGATGGCGACATTGTGGACTGGGTGGAATTGAAGAACAATACGGACCGGGATATTGACCTGAGCCATTATTACCTGAGCGATAAGGAAAACAAGCCCATGAAGTGGCGTTTTCCGGAGGGTGCTGTCATTCCGGCCAATGGCTACTATCTGGTGTATTGCTCCAAAAAGGATAAATTGCAGGCCAACGGCATTCCTCACACCAACTTTGGCATCTCCGCCGAGCGGGAAACCATCGTGCTCAGCGATGAGTACGGCCGCCTGGTGGACCGGGTCAGCATTGAAAACGTGCCGGAGGACTATTCCTACGGGCGCAGCGATGTGGGGGATTGGCGTCTGTTTGAACTGACCACGCCCGGTCAGCCCAACAATGCCGCCGGTCAGGCGCGGACGGATGAAATCTTCCGCGCCTATAACCCCACCGGCGTTATCATCAGCGAGATCATGGCCAGCAATTCCAGCGTTGCCCTTGGCTCCACCGGCGTTACCACCGATTATGTGGAATTATACAACAGCTCCAGTTCCGTTGTGAATTTATCCGGCTATGGCCTCAGCGACCATATCAAGCGCCCCCGCCGCTGGCAGTTTCCCGAAGGAGCAACCATTCAGCCGGGGCAATATATGATTGTGTATCTGGACGGGCATCCCGAATTATCCACCACCAGCGAATACCATACCAACTTTAAGCTGCGCCGCGCAGGCGGCGAAACCATTACCTTTTGCGACCCTACGGGCCGCGTTCTGGACCGCGTTCCCCTCAGCCTGATTCCCACCGACCACAGCTATGGCCGCACGCTGGGCCTTAGCGGATACTATTACTACGACACTCCCACGCCTGGCGAGGCCAACGGAACCGGCTATTATGGCTATGCCAAAACGCCCGCCTTCTCCCAGCCCGGCGGCGAATATAAAGAAACGCTGGAACTGACCATTCAGATTCCTGAAGACTGCGACGTGTACTATACCACCGACGGCTCCATCCCCACCCAGGAAAGCGGCATACGCTACCAGGCGGGGGATGTGATTACGGTACAGCGGGTAACGGTGCTGCGGGCACGGGCCTTTGACCCCGGCGGCAAATTGCAGCCCAGCGATACGGTAACCGAATCCTACATGATGAACCTGTATCACACCCTGCCGGTGGTCAGCCTGGTTACCGACCCGGACAACCTGTGGGGCGAAACCAACGGCATGCTGATTGCCGGCGGTGAAATGAACAAGGAAAAGATTCCCTTTAAGCTGCTGGACGGCAGCAAGCCCCAGTACCGCACCATTGGCAAGGAGCCTCACGAGGTGCATGTGGAGTACTTTGGCCTGGATGGATCCACCATCCTGAGCCAGGATTGCGAGTTCAGCCTGCAGGGCCAATACAGCCTGGACATGCCGCAAAAGAGCTTCAAGTTCCGGGCCAAGGCCAAGTATGGAAGCAAGTACTTTGACGCCAAGCTGTTTGACCAGCTTCCCTTTACCCAGTACAAGAGCTTTGTATTGCGCATGGGCGGCAACGACAACGCCTGGACCCGCCTGGTGGACGGCCTGCAAAGCCGCCTGATCGACCGCTTTAACGAAAACACCGATACCCCCAGCACCGTCATCCATCAGGCGTGGAACCCGGTGGTGGTTTACCTGAACGGCGTGTACTGGGGCCACTACAACATGCGTGAGCGTGTGGACCGCTTCTTTGTGGCGCAGCACGAGGGTATTTCCATGGAGGAAGCGGACAACATGACCATTCTGGAGGCCAGCGGCACCTCCAAGTATGGCAGCAAGAAGGAATACTCTGATCTGATCAAAACGGCCAAGACCCTGTCCCCCGGCACCAGCGAGGAGGATCTGCAATACCTGCTGGACCGTATCGATGTGGACAACTACTTTGACTACATGGCCTTTGAAATGTTCTTTGGCAATTCCGACCCCGGCAACATTCGTTTTTATAAGCTGGGCACGGAAGGCTCCAAGTGGCGCTGGATTTTCTACGACGCCGACTACGGCCTGTTTAACAGCAGCTACAACAGCCCCAAGAGCTACCTGAAAGCGGAGGGCGCCGGCCAGCAAAAGATCAATAATACCCTGATTCGCAAGCTGCTGGAAAGCGATGAAATGAAGGACAAGTTCCTGACCCGTCTGGGCGAAATCTTCCAGGTGTTTACCACCGACTTTATGACCCAGGAGCTGGACAAGATGGTGGCCATGATTGAGCCGGAAATGAGCCTGCACTTTGCCCGCTGGGCGGAGGAAACGGACAAGGCCATCACCTTTGATAATCCCACCACGCCGGAGGGAGCGCTGCGGTATTGGAACACCCGCCTGAACCGTCTGCGCAACGTGCTGAAAAAGCGCCCGACCCTGTTCTACGAAATGGTGCAGGAGCAGTTTAACCTGTCTGACGCGCAAATGGTCACCTATTTTGGTGAAAAACCGCCCATGCCCGCCGACGCGGAGTAGCGATACCCTATCCCCAATCATGCAAAGGAGGAACCCCCATGACGCCCATTACCGCTAGCGCTTCTTCCATTGTTCAGGCCACCGGCCTGGCCGCCCAGTTCAAATCCATTGTTCCCAGCGACCTGTTCATCGCCCTGGGCATCGGCTTTCTGGTGGGCATAATCATCGCTCTGGTATACCGCAAAACCTACCGGGGCGTGCTGTACAGCCCCTCCTTTACCCTGACCCTGATTATGCTGACGCTGATCACCACCCCTGTGGTTATGTGTATCAAAAGCGACATCGCACTGTCCATGGGCATGGTGGGCGCGCTGTCCATTGTGCGTTTCCGTACCGCTGTAAAGGACCCGCTGGACACCGCCTATATGTTCTGGGCGCTGACCATGGGCATTCTGCTGGGCGCAGGCCTGTACCTGATCGCCATCATTGTGGTGCTGTGCATTTCCGTTTTGATGTTTGTGCTGACCTTCGTCAAGTTTACCAACCCCAACGCCTACCTGCTGGTGGTGCATTATGACGAATACTGCGAAGGCGCCATTCAAAGCGAGCTGCGCCGCAGCGTCAAGTCCAGCAAGCTGCGCTCCAAGACGCTGACCCGGGCGGGCGCGGAAATGACCTATGAAGTGCGCCTGAACGAGCATACCGAAGTGGTGACCCGTATGCTGGATATCGAGGGCGTACACGACGCGACCCTGGTGGCCTGCCAGAGCGAGGTTGGCGCGTAAGAGCAAGGAGGCCGTTGCATGGCAATTTCTGTGCCCCTGCGGCATGAACTGAAGTTTTTTATCAACCCGGTGGAGTACGAGGTGCTGCGCCGGGCGCTGGACCGGGTCTTGTGGCGGGACCCCAACGGGGATGAAAACAACGAGTACTTTATCCGGTCGCTATATTTTGACACCTGGTTTAACGACGCCCTGATCGATAAGCTGGACGGCGTTAAAAACCGTGACAAGTACCGCATGCGCACCTACAATTTTTCCGATAAAATGATTCGCATGGAGTGCAAAACCAAGGTGGGTTCGCTGATTTCCAAACGTTCCATCGCCATTCCCCGGCTGCTGGCGGACCAGCTGATCGCGGGAGATCCCACGGGGCTGGAGCGGACGCGCAGCGGCCTTTTGCGGGACGTTTTTCGGGAAATGACGATGAATGGGCTGCATCCCGTTGTGATTGTGGACTATGTGCGGGAGGCCTATATCCACCCGGCGGAGGAAGTGCGCATTACCTTTGATAAGCAGCTGCATACGGGCTTGAACTCCATTGACATTTTCAATCCCTATGTGCCCACCATTTCGCCCTTTGATCATGACGAAATGATTTTGGAGGTAAAGTTCAACCGGGTGCTGCCGCCCTATATCCGGGACTTGCTGTGCACCCATGTGCATAGCGCCCAAAACAGCGCCATCTCCAAATATGTGTGGTGCCGCCGTTTTGAAAACTACGAATAAGGGATTGCCTATTCGCGTTTCCAATGAATGAATAAACCAAAGGAGCCTGATTTGCTCAAGCCGGGCAAATCAGGCTCCTTGCGTATGCGGCGGGCCTTCCGCCAGCCGCCGTGAGGCGGTCGGGCAAATGGCCTTTTACTTTACATGATAACCGGCGGTCTCCACAGCCTTGGCCAGCTCGGCGTCGCTGACGTCCGCGTTCAGCTTGACGACGACTGTGCCGGACACATGGTCGGCAGTGGCCTCGGTTACCTGGGGCAGCGCTTCCAGAGCCTGCTTCACATGGGCCTCGCAGTGCCCGCACATCATGCCTTCTACCTTCAGCGTCTTTTCCATGGTTTGGTTCTCCTTTCGATGTTGTTTGATTTGATGATCCCGCTTCGCGCTGTGCAAATCAAACAGATTCAGCCGCAGCGCGTTGGAGACAACACAAAAGCTGGACAGGCTCATGGCCGCCGCCCCAAACATGGGGTTCAGCTGCCAGCCAAAGAGGGGAATCCACACACCGGCGGCCAGTGGAATGCCGATGACGTTGTAAATAAAGGCCCAGAACAGGTTTTCGTGAATGTTGCGCAGGGTGGCCCGGCTCAGGCGAATGGCGGCGGGCACATCGCTCAGGCGGCTGTTCATCAGTACCACATCGGCCGCGTCAATGGCCACGTCCGTACCAGCGCCAATGGCGATTCCCACATCCGCCCGGATCAGGGCGGGAGCGTCGTTGATGCCGTCGCCTACCATGGCAACCTTGCCCTTGGCGGCCAGCTTGCGCACAACGGCCTCCTTGCCGTCCGGCAGTACGCCGGCGATCACCTCGTCCACGCCCGCCTGCGCGCCAATGGCCTGGGCGGTTTTTTCATTGTCGCCGGTCAGCATTACCACATGCAGGCCCATGCCGTGCAGCTGGCGGATGGCTTCGGCGCTGTCCGGCTTGATGGCGTCGGCCACGGCGATGACGCCCAGCAGCTTGCCGCCTCGGCTGAAAAACAGCGGCGTTTTGCCCGTGGCGGATAGCTGGGCGGCCTTTTCCTCCATAGTATCAGGCACGGCGGCATGCTCACGAATGAAGCGCAGGTTGCCGCCTGTAAGGGCTTCGCCGCCTTCCAGAGCGGCGGTCAGCCCGTTGCCGGGCAGCGCCTCGAAATGGTCCACAGTCTGGCAGGACAGCTGCTGTTCCTCAGCGGCTTTTACAATGGCCCGGGCCAGCGGATGCTCGCTCTTTTGCTCCAGGGCGTATGCGCTCTGCCACAGCAAATCCTCGGATACGCCGTCGGCGGGCAGCACGTCGGTTACCACCGGCTCGCCGCTGGTGATGGTGCCGGTTTTGTCCAGCGCAATGACGGATACCTTGCCCGTCTCCTCCAAAGAAGCGGCGGTTTTAAACAGAATGCCGTTTTTAGCGCCCATGCCGTTGCCTACCATAATGGCCACAGGCGTTGCCAGCCCCAGAGCGCAGGGGCAGCTGATGACCAGCACGGAGATGCCGCGGGCCAGAGCGTACCCGAAGGGCTTGCCTGCCAGCAGCCATACGGCGATGGTAACGGCGGCAATGCTGATGACAATGGGCACAAACACGCCGCTGACCTTATCCGCCACCTTGGCGATGGGAGCTTTGGTGGCGGCTGCGTCGCTGACCATGCGGATGATCTGGGACAGGGTGGTATCCTCGCCTACCCGGGTGGCCCGGCAGGTAAGGAAGCCGGACTGGTTGACCGTGGCGGCGGATACGCTGTCCCCGGGCTGTTTGTCTACGGGAACGCTCTCGCCGGTCAGGGCGGATTCGTTAACGGCGCTGGTTCCGTCCTCTACCACCCCGTCTACGGGAATGCTTTCGCCGGGGCGCACCACAAAGACGTCGCCGGGCTTTACCTGCGCGATGGGCACAGTGGTTTCCTTACCGTCCACCAGCAGAACCGCGGTTTGGGGAGCCAGCTTCATCAGGCCCTTCAGGGCGTCGGTGGTTTTGCCCTTGGAGCGGGCTTCCAGCATTTTGCCCACGGTAATCAGGGTTAAAATCATGGCGGCGGACTCAAAGTAAAATTCGTGCATGTAATGCATAACCGCCGCGCTGTCCCCGGCCTGCTGGGCAAAGGTCATGGCGAACAGGGCGTAGACGCTGTACAGATAGGACGCGCTGGAGCCCAGCGCGACCAGCGTGTCCATGTTGGGAGCGCGGTGCCACAGGCTTTTGAAGCCGCTGATAAAGAATTTTTGATTGATGACCATTACAATGGTGGTCAAAAGCAGCTGCACCAGACCCATGGCCACATGGTTATCGCCAAAGAAGGGCAGGGGCCAGCCCCACATCATGTGGCCCATGGAAATGTACATCAGCAAAATCAGAAAAATCAGCGAGGCCAGCAGTCTGCGCCTTAGCGCCGGGGTTTCATGGTCCGCCAAGGCATCGTCCGCCTGCCGGGCCGGGGCGGCTGCCCCCTTGACGCTGGCCCCGTAGCCCGCGTTTTGCACAGCCTGAATAATGGCGCTGTCGCTGGCGGTACCCTCAACCCCCATGGAATTGGTCAGCAGGCTGACCGAGCAGGACGTAACGCCTTGTACGGCGGATACGGCCTTTTCCACACGGGAGCTGCACGCGGCGCAGCTCATGCCGGTAACGTTAAATTGCTTCATAAAAGCCTCCTTATTTCATCAGCTTTTGCAGGGTGACCATCAATTCGTCAATGACCTCGTCATGACCATTGCGGATATCCGTCGCCACGCAGGTGTGAATGTGGTTGCTGAGCAGCTCGCGGTTAAAGGCGTTCAGGGCGGCGGACACAGCGGCGGACTGGGTTAGTATGTCTGTGCAGTAGGCGTTTTTTTCAACCATTCCGCGAATCCCGCGAATTTGGCCCTCAATGCGGCTGAGCCGGTTCATCAGCGCCTTCATCTCCTGAGATGTGCGCTGCTTGGTTTTGTGGCAGGGGCAAACCTTTTCCATCGGAATGCGCCTCCTTTCGGCTGATATCATATACCCCCATAGGGTATTTGTCAACAGAAAATTTGAAAAAAAGAAAAGAGCGGCCGAATCAGCCGCTCAAAACGCTTGCTGTAAAAGCAGTATACAAACAAAAATCAGGGCTTGAGCATGCCTGTGGTCCAGTGCTTGCGGCACAGACTGACGTAGCTTTCATTGCCGCCCAGAACGATCTGCTCGCCCTCCTTGACCACATGCCCGTCAATGACCCGGGCGTTGCAAATGGCCTTTTTGCCGCACCAGCAAATGGTTTTGACCTCCTCAATGGTGTCGGCCCAGGCCAGCAGCCATTGGCTGCCCTCAAACAGGTTGCCCTGAAAATCCGCCCGCAGGCCGTAGGCGATTACGGGCACGTTGTCCTCATCCACCACACGCACCAGCCGTTCCACCTGGGCTTTGGTCAAAAACTGGGCTTCATCCACAATAACGCAGCTGTAGTTTCGCACGTTCAGGGTATCGATATCCTCCACATACGCTCCCTCGCAGCTAAGGCCGCAGCGGCTGGCGATGATGCGTTCCCCATCCCGGTTATCCAGACGGGGCTTCAGCATCAGCACCTGCTGCCCGCGCTCCAGATAATTATAGCGCACCATCAGGGCGTTGGCGGTTTTGCTGGAACCCATGGCCCCATAACGAAAATACAGCTTTGCCATGACCAAATCCATCCTTACTTTGTGTTAGTTGTTTGTACTGGTATCAATGCCCAGGCGCTGGGCCAGGTCTTCCGCCCGCTGCGCCGCGTCCCGGTAGCCGGTCAGGGAGTTGAACAGGTCGTAGGCGGACTGCAAGCCGCCCTGGGTTTCCAGCGCGTCCGCCTGGGTATATTGGGCTTCCCGGTACAGGTCCTTGCATTCCACCGCCTGGTCCGCGCTGCTTAAATAATCACCCAGCATGGTAAACAGCACAATGGCGGATTCATAATCGCCGCTTTCCCGGCAGGCAATGGCCCGGTTGTAAATCTGCCCCCGCAGCCCGTAAAGGCGGTCCTCCGCGTCGTTGAGGGGAATGGCGGCCTCAAAGGCAAACAGGGCGGTGGAATAGTCCTTGTTAATCTCCGCGGCGCAGGCACGGCAGTACTGGTAGTGCAGTGACGCGTTTTCAAAATCCCCCAACGCCTCAAAAGCCTTGGCGGCTTCGGCATAGCTGCCGTTTTCCTCCAGGGCCACGGCATGGCAGAACTGGTAGCGCTGCTCGCCGTACATAAAGTCGCGAGCTTTGGCAAAATAGGGCTCCGCGGCGGAATACTGGCCCTGGTCGTAAAACACAAGGCCCTGGGAATATGCGGCGTAGGTTTGGGCCTGGGCATAGTCGCCCAGTTTTTCAAAGGTCTGGGCCGCTTCGGCGTAGTCGCCCTTGGAAAACAGATCAATCGCCTTTTCATAATCGGCAGAATGGTTCTGGCTGCATGCGCTCAGCCCAAATACGGCGGAAAGCAGCAGCAGCGCCAGCAGAACGCGCCGTCCTTTGTGAATCATTTTGGACCTCCCTCAAAATCGCTGCGCACAATGGCGTACAGTTCCACATCCACATAACGGCCCTTGTTATACAGGCGCTGACGCAGGGCGCCCTCATGCAGCATGCCCGCGTTGCGCATTACATGCCCGCTGGCGGGGTTGTCGCATTCGTGCTGGGCCTCGATACGGTTCAGGCTCAGTTTGGTAAAGCCAAAGTCCACAATAGCCCGCAGGGCCTCGGACATGTAGCCCTGATTCCAATAGCGGCGGCTCAGGCTGTAGCCCACCTCGGCGGAGCGGTTTTCCTGCTGAATCCACATAAAGCCGATGGTGCCGATTACCTTGCCTGTTTCCTTTAAAACAATCACAAAGGTGCTGGGCGCGCCGGTGCGGTACTGGCGAATGAGAAAACGAAGATAGCCCCGGGTCTGGTGGATGGAGGTATGCGCGTCCCACAGCACATGACGGGCCACCAGAGGATCGCGGGAATATTCGTACATGTCCTCCGCGTCGCTCATGCGGGCGGGGCGCAAAATCAACCGCCGGGTCATCAGCGTGGGCAGATGGCTGAAAATTTCCAAAAAGGTCTGCAAGACTGGGGCGCCTCCCTTAACTGATCGCGGTTATTACAGAAATCTGCCGCCGGGCAGGTGGGGCAGCGGCTCACGCAGGCCCAGAAGCAGCAAATAAACGCCCGCCGCCAGCACCAGCGCAAGCAGTAACATCAAACAGAAAAAGCCGAAGGAACGTTTGGAACGCGCCATAACCATTTTTTCCTCCAAAATCGTAAAAAGATGCGCAAAACAGGGAACAAATGGACAAATTCAGTCGTTACTTTGGGTGTACGGTCATTGGCCGTGCAGCTTCTGCCAGGCCATCAGCAGGCCCAGAGCTGTTTTGGCGTCCCGAAATTCGCCGCTCATGACCCGGTCCACAGCCTGCCGCAGGGGCATCTTCTCCACATGCAGGAATTCGTCCGGGTCGGGATGATCCTGATGCTGGGACAGGCCGGTGGCCAGGTACAGCCCAATCATCTCGGTGCAGAAGCCGGGGGTGGTAACCACATGGGACAGCTTTTCCCAATGCTCGGCATGCAGGCCGGTTTCCTCCTCCAGCTCCCGCTTGGCGCAGCACAGGGGATCCTCGCCCGCATAGTCCAGCTTACCGGCGGGAATTTCCAGCGTCATCAGGTCCACGGCCACCCGGTGCTGCCGCACCAGGTATACGTTTTCCTGGCTGTCCACAGGCACTACGGCGGCGGCCCCCTTGTGATGCACAATCTCCCGCAGGGCGGTTTCGCCGTTGGGCAGGGTTACCTGCATATGGCTTACGTCAATCAGCGCGCCGTGAAACAGGGTCTGCTGGCTGCCGGGAACGGGAATTTCCCGCAAATCTTCGTACATGAGTGGTCGCCTCCAAAGTAGATTCCTTAACCTATTCGATGCCCGTATGGCCGACCCCTTGTGACGAATGTAAAAAACGCGGATTTTGCATCCGGGATCGACAGGAAGTTCCAGCGCCCTTTTCTTGACACTCCCATGCAAACTCCGTACAATATAGGCGTCCCCTAATGCCCGGCCGCCGGGCAAGCAGACAGGAGGAATACAGGAAATGAACATTTTGAAACGGTTTACCGCGCTGGCTGTCAGCCTGCTGCTGATGGCCGCCCAGCTGGCCGCGCCGGTGGCGGCGCTGGCTCAGGATGTAACCAGCCTGCCTACGGTCAGTCTGGTTTATACCGACGCGCAGGGCCAGCCCCAAAGCTATCTGGCTGCCGCCAGCCTGTATGGCGATACGGCGGTTTATTGGGCTACCCTGCCACAGGAAGCCTTGTACAATGGCGTGCAGGTGCAGGTCAATGGGGTGGACCCAAATCTGACCTATGCCCCGGAGGCGGGTACGATGCTGTATCCCGCCGACGCTTCTCAGGTGGACGGCGTTTCCATGGCCGCCAATATTGAAGCGTATCAGGACGGTCAGCTGGTGAGCAGCTATCCGCTGTATATTTCCACCCAGCCCATGCCCAGCGAACAGCCGGAGCAGCCCCAGAATGCCTGGGTCACGGTAGAATACCTGCTGAACGGCGGCGCTGTATACAGCACCACCGTTGAACTGGCCCCCGGCGACCAGATGGTCTACCCGGATGCCAGCCTGGTACCGGATTACGATCTGGTCAGCACTGATGGCGTGCCTGTGCATGTGGAAAACGACGGCACCGCTACTCCCAGCTACGTCAGCTTTACGGTAGCGGAGAAGCAGCCGGAAATGCAGAACGCCTGGGTCACGGTAGAATACCTGCTGAATGGCGGCGCTATCTATAGCACCACCGTTGAACTGGCCCCCGGCGACCAGATGGTCTACCCGGATGCCAGCCTGGTACCGGATTACGATCTGGTCAGCACTGATGGCGTGCCTGTGCATGTGGAAAACGACGGCACCGCTACTCCCAGCTACGTCAGCTTTACGGTAGCGGAAAAGCAGGCTCCCGCCCAGAACGCCTGGGTGACGGTGGAATACCTGCTGAACGGCGGCGCAGTGTACAGCACCACCGTTGAACTGGCCCCCGGCGACCAGATGGTCTACCCGGATGCCAGCCTGGTGCCGGATTATGAACTGGTCAGCACTGATGGCGTGCCCGTGCATGTGGAAAACGACGGCACTGCCACCCCCAGCTATGTCAGCTTTACGGTAGCGGAGAAACAGGCCCCTGCCCAGAACGCCTGGGTGACGGTGGAATACCTGCTGAATGGCGGCGCTATCTATAGCACCACCGTTGAACTGGCCCCCGGCGACCAGACGATCTACCCGGACGCCAGCCTGGTACCGGATTACGATCTGGTCAGCACTGATGGCGTGCCTGTGCATGTGGAAAACGACGGCACCGCTACTCCCAGCTACGTCAGCTTTACGGTAGCGGAGAAGCAGCCGGAAATGCAGAACGCCTGGGTCACGGTAGAATACCTGCTGAATGGCGGCGCTATCTATAGCACCACCGTTGAACTGGCCCCCGGCGACCAGATGGTCTACCCGGATGCCAGCCTGGTACCGGATTACGATCTGGT